>JADIYW010000024.1 GCA_016705125.1 Bacteroidota bacterium | reverse complement strand
TTTATAAATTTATAGATGAAAAGTTGAAGTGAATTTCCGGTACTATTTAGTCAATACCAAGAAATTAGTAAAAACTGTTGGGTTTGACAAGAGAAACATATATTGGAGATCCGATAAATGCAATAAAAATATTTAATGAAAAAGTAGATGAATTGGTTTTGTTAGACATATCAGCTACAAACAAACAACTCCAAATTTTGAATTGATTGAACAAACTGCAAAGCGAATATTTTATGCCGCTTGCTTATGGTGGAGGAATTACTAATATCGAACAAATAAAAAATACTATACTCAGGCGTCGAGAAGGTAACGGTTGTTAATTCCGCATTACAACAAATCAACGCTGATAAAAGAAGCTTCAAATGCATTTGGTGCTCCAATCGATAGTGGCATCAATAGATGTTAAACGTTTTTTGAAACTGTAGCTTTTTTCGCATAGTGGCACAAAAAATAAGATGAAATTGCAAGATTATTGCAAATATGTAGAAGATTTGGGTGCTGGTGAAATAATGATTTATAGTATTGATAGGGATGGTTCACGTATAAAGTTTGACCTAAATCTTATCAATTGGTTGCCAAATCGGTTTCGATACTAGTAGTAGCCACGGGTGGTGCAAGGAATATCGATGATTTTAAAGCAATAAATGGGGGGCATGCCTCGGCAGTAGCAGCAGGTAGCATGTTTGTTTGTATTGGAAAACACCAAAATGGTACTTATCTCTTATCAAGTCAAAATGAATTGAAAGAAAGTTTGTATGAAAAAATTTATTAAAACCAAAAGTAGATTATAAGCATGTTTTTATTAAAAAAATGTATTTTTAGAGCATAAATGAACAAATCCATTCAAATATGCACTAGTGGTGTAATAATGGATTCCCCATGATGATAAATTAATTACTTTTGATTCAAGGGAGTTTGTTGTCATTGTGAAGAAATATTTTAAAGAAAGGAAAGCCATTATTCGTATTTAAAGGGAAGGAGGAGAATTAAAGTTGGCCTAAACCATTGAAAAAATAAAAGAAGATGGTAAAAGGCAATACGACGTAATAATGGGTTTGAGTGGAGGCATAAGGTAGCACCTATTTGGCTTTGAAGTGCAAAGAATGGGGAATAAGGCCGATAAGCATCGATTTGACAATGGATGGAACTCGAATTAGCAGTCAAAACATAGAGAATATTGTTCGTAAATTAAGTCTTGATTTGTATACTTATGTAATCAATTGGGAAGGGTTTAGAGATTTACAAATTGCTTATTTTAAAGCAAGTGTTATTGACATTGAAGTACCCACTGATCATGCCATTTTTGCTGCAATGTATAAATTGGCGGTCAGAATAATATCAAATATATATTAGTCCCATATCGTTTTGTTACTTAAAGTTTCTTGCCAGAAAGTTGGATTCATAATAAATTTGACGAAGTAAATATTAAGAGCATACACAAAAAATATGGCTCGAAATACCACTTACTACCTTCCCATTTATGGATTTGAAGGTAAGTATTATATTGATATTAAGGAATAAAGGGTAACTCCAGCAATTTTTTTGCCTTATGATAAGGCTGAAGTAAAAAAGAAATCCAAGAAAAGTTAGATTGGAAAGATTATGGAGGCAAGAAGCACACAGATCTATTTTTACAAGATTTATCAAGGTTATATATTACCTACAAATTTTAGGTGAGACAAAACAACATGAATTTAATATGGTGAAACAAATAACTAAGGCAGAAGCACTAGAATTGAAAAAACCTTTGTGATACCCCGCATTAGTGTTTGAAGGCAAGGAGTTCCAAATTAAATGCCGGGGGAGTGACGCTTCATTTGAAAATTTAATGAAATGTACCTCCTCAGGATTGGAGAATATTTGGTGAAGAAAAACCACTTTACAAACGTTTCCAGGTTTAAAAATATTTCTTCCTTTAATTACTAGATGGAGAAGATATAGAAATTCAGTTTAATAAAAAGAGGGTTGGAAGGAGGAAGGGGAAATAGTGTTTTAATATCCTTGTTGAATACTGGGACAATAATTTTGTTTCTAAGCATCATTATACTAATTATTTTGTCAACGAAATATTTGGTTTATTTTATTCAACCACTAGCCAATGGAGTTTAAAATTTTTTTCAACCAATATTGAAACAAGGCAAATAAACCCCAATTTATTATTAGTTGAAATGGCCAATATTCTTGAGATTAAATTATTTACCCAAATTTGTCCAAGACATCTTATTTAAAATTCAAATAAAAAGGATTCTTGGAGCTTTGAAATAAAGAATCTTTTATTGTTTGGTCATTTTTATCCAATGATCTAGTGGAATTTAAGCTAAGGAGTACCACAAAAGATGTATCTTATACACAAGTTCATCCTGCAAAATTTGAAAACATGCCTGTGAAGATGCTGATATTATTGATAAGTGCATAACGGATTTGGTAAATGATTCTTTTTTTTAATACAAACTAATTATTTATAATTTGGGACATGGAGTAGATATAGATAGTTTTGTTAAAGCAAATTTAAATGAGGTCGTTTTGCTTGGCATAAATGGAATTAAAGCAGGTTATGTAGGTACATTCCATAATCAAATAAATTATGATTTATTAAAGCAGTTAGCATTGAGAAATCTAAATATTGATTTATAATGGTTGGACCTATGGAAAAGTAATTTGTCTCATTTACTTACAATTTCTAATGAAGACTTGAAGAATTGAAAGCAATGAAAAACGTTTTTTTATAGGAAGTGTGCCTTCAAATAAATTGATGAGTTATTTGCTTTGTTTTGATATCAATTTGGTTTTATTTAAGGATGATAGAAGATAATTCATTGTAATCCCACAAAATGATGGGTTATTTTTATGCAGGAGGCATTACAGTGTCCAATTTTTTGATGAATATAAAGACAAAAAGACATCTTGTTGATGGCTGATGAGGAGAAAGAAATTGAAGGCTTGTTTAAATATGCACGAAAATCTAGAAGATTTGAATAGTGAAGAGAAACTAAGAAGACGAAAATTTGCAGAGGCGAATTCTTACTATTTAAAAATCGAAGAAATCGAAAATTTGCTTGCAATGCCTTAAATTTGTAATGATGAAATTAAATTATGCTATTTAACTCTTCCAGTTTTGCCATTTTTTGGGTACCTTGAACAGGATTATATTTTGTGCTTCCCCACAAATTAAGATGAAGTTACTTTATTGCAGCAAGTTGTTACTTATATGTTTCGTGCGGTTTATATTTAATTCTTGGCTTTACTTCATAGTAATGTATTTTGCGGTATTGGTTTAGAAAAATAAAAAACCCAAATCTCGTAAACTATTTTGATTGCAAGTTTAATAGCAAATGTTGGTGTTTTGGGGTTTTTAAATACTATAATTTTTCAATGACAATTTTAGTGTATTAACTGGCAGTTTAGGCATCTCAAAATCAGATCCCCTATCTTAATATTTTACTTCCCATAGGCTTTTAAGTTTTCCTTCATTCCATCATGAGTTACACTATCGAAGTTTATCGAGGCCACCATAAAGCGGAAAGGCATTTTGGAATTTAGCATTGTATGTAATGTGTTTTATCCACAGTTAGTGGCTGGTCCGATTGAGAGACCACAAAATATGCCGCACCAATTCCATGAAAGAAAATATTTTAATTATGATAATTTATTTCAAGGTTTAAAATTTATGATAATTGGCTTGTTTAAAAGTAGTCATCGCAGATAGAATATCAAAGCAATGGTCGATACTGTTTATAATGATCCCCACAATTCACTGGCATTCCAGTTTTAATAGCCACTATCTTGTTTTCCATTCAAATTTATTACGATTTCTGGTTATTCAGATATTGCAATTGGTGCTGCCAAAATTATGGGATTTGAGCTGATGGATAATTTTAGAGTTCCTTATTATTCGAAATCTATAAGTGAATTCTGGAAAAGATGGCATATTTCATTGTCTACTTGGTTTCGGATTATTTATATATTCCTTTGGGGAGGCAATAAAGTGGCAAAGCATAGGTGGTATTTTAATCTGTTTTTTACCTTTTAGTCAGTGGTTTTGGCATGGGCCAACTGGACTTTTATTATTTGGGGCGCTTTACGCGGGTTTTATCTTGTGTTTGCCACTTTTACCAATGAAATAAGAATTAAGATGCAAAAATGTTTGGATTACATCATTTACCTCGATTGTTAGGGTTTTCGCAGAGATGATAATTACTTATATTTTAGTTTGTTTTGCATGGATATTTTAGGCAAAAACCACAAGCGATGCTTTTGAAATTATTGCTCGAATTCCAAAAATAAATTTGAATAATATAAAGACCAAATACTAGTATTAGGCATAATAAGCCTGAATTTATTATCGCAGTATGTGGTATTTTGTTTCTTGAGTTTTTCACCTATTACAAAAAAAGAAAATTTAGCCGCAATATTCTTTCAAAGTATCCTACAGCACTTAGGTGGTCTATATTTATTTTCATGATTTTTCTATTCTTTTGCAGGTGTGCAGGGAAGGTGGGAATTTTATTTATTTTCAATTTTAAATTATGAATTGGAAAAAATCAACCGAGTTGTTTTAGCAGTTGTAGTAATTTATATTACTCAATGGAATTTTTCTTATCTTTTAGAAAAGAGATGGAAGGTCGAGTAATAAACCAACTTGACAAAGAATTTTATCAATCCAAAAACCTGTAAAGCATTTAGTGCTTGGCAATTTCATGCATTTGCCATTCGTCCCAGGCCAGAAGATTCAGCTGTATTGTTTTGCTCCTATGGTGAAAATATAATTCAAACCTATTATAGACTGAATAAGGTTTTGGAATTGAAAAGTCGTAAAATCGAAAAAATTATCTTGCCATTTGATTTTCAAGCACTTTCAGCCCATGAAATACCAAACCTGAATATAGATTTTTGGGTTAAATACATAGATTTTATAGATTATGCTAAAAATACAAATGAATATTCTGACAATTTATTTAAATACCTAAAAGGCAATTTTGTGCCATATTCAGGACAATCCATGGCTGTTTGGGAAGCAATTAATTTGAAAGAGGAGAATTTTAATGGGCAAGCAAATCAAGTTATGTTGTCAGATAATTCAACCAATTGTCCAAAGAAATAATAGATTCGATTGCCGAAATTTATTTTTTTAGAATATTTGATCTTTGTAAAGAAAATGATATTGATTTAATTTTGATAAAATATCCATATAGAAGAGATTATTTTGAAAACTTGCAAAAATGTTTTACCGAAAGGGAATATTTTCCAATTTTAGAAACAAAAATAAAAGCAAGAAATCAAGGGGTAATTATTTTAGACTATTCAAAAAATTATATCGATCAGCCCGAATTATTTGAAGACGGACACCATTTAAGTTCCGAAGGGCAAATCAGACATTTGTTCACAAAATCGGTTTTGATACCTTGAAAATGCTTAATTAGCAAAGGTTAAAAATTGGTGAAATAATAAATTTATTATAAAAATTGTTTAACTTAGTTGTTCTAAAAGAAAATTATGTCAAGAATTAAAGGTGCAAATGTATTAGTTACAGGTGGTGCAAACGGAATAGGTAAATTGATGGGCGAGTCGTGTCTTTTGGAAGGCGCAGCTCATTTGGTGATTTGGGACATTAATGATGCCAACTTAAAAAATACAATTGTCGAATTTTCAAAAAAAGGGTTTAAAATGTAACCCCCTTACCTAGTGGATGTTTCGGATATCGATGATATTGAAAAACAGCAACCAAAGTGTTGCTAGATGTTGGGAATATAGACATTTTGTTTAATAATGCCGGAATAGTGGCCGGAAGCAAGCGTTTCTGGGAGCATACTCGAAATGATATAGAGAAACAATGGCTATTAATTCTAATGGTGTAATGCATGTAGCAAGGGTGTTTTTACCCGATATGTTAAAGCAAGGTCATGGTCATGTGGTAAATATAGCCTCTATTGCAGGTATTATTACCAATGTAAATATGGCTGTTTATGTAGCAAGCAAATGGGCCTGTATTGGGTTTAGTGAAAGTTTAAGGCTTGAACTAGAACAAGAAAAAGGGGAGTTTCATGTTACAACTGTAACGCCAAGTTATATCGATACTGGAATGTTTAAAGGAGTTAGTGCGCCACTTTTATTTCCTTTAGTAAAACCAGAGGAGATGGTAAAACAAATAATAGATGGTGTAAAAAAGGACAAGGTATTTGTTCGTGCTCCAGATATGGTAAATGTAGTTCCATTCTTGAAAGGGGTTTTACCTACTCGTGCCTTCGATTTTGTTGCCAATATATTAGGCGTTACCAAATCTATGGACACCTTTAAGGGAAGACCAAAAGAAGAGATGATGCCTGAAAAATCGATAAAAAAAGTAAAATAATTTATTTTCCAGATAAAATATTTATCAAATGAATCAAACGAAATTCAACGCTGAAGTGTCAGAACGAAGTAAAAAAACGGCTATTGCTAAATTAGTAGCAAAACAAAGAGACTTTTTGAATCGGGCGCTACAAAAAGATGTTTCTGAAAGGATAAAGCAATTAAAGAAGTTTAGAAAAGTCATTTTAGATAATGAACAAGCCATATATTCGGCACTAAATGCAGATTTCGGAAAGTCAATTTTTGAAACATATACATCTGAAATTGGTTTGGTATTGTCGGAAATAGGCGTAATGCTTAAAAACATAAAGAAATGGACTGCGCCAGAATTAGTTGGTGGAGATATCGCAAATTTTCCTTCTAAAAGTTATATTTATCCAGAACCCTTTGGTGTAACCCTTGTGATGGGAGCATGGAATTATCCGTTTCAACTAACCATTGCACCTGGAATTGGGGCAATAGCGGCAGGCAATACCGTAATCTTTAAACCTTCTAGAACCGCATTGCATACTGCAAAAATTAATTGCCACCTTAATTGGAGAAAATTTTGATGAGCGTTATATTGCAGTGGCCGGATGAAAATGTAGACCATAACGATTTATTGGATCAAAAGTATGACTATATTTTCTTTACCGGAGGAACTGAAATTGGAAAAGTGGTGGCTAGAGCAGCCGCCGAAAATTTAATTCCTACCACACTTGAATTAGGAGGAAAGAGCCCTTGTATCGTTGATCAAACCGTAGATATCGCTATTACTGCCAAAAGAATTGTTTGGGGCAAATTTTTCAATGCTGGACAAACCTGTGTTGCACCCGATTATTTGCTCGTCCATTCTGCCGTTAAAGATAGGTTGTTTGCAGAAATGACTAAATGTATAAAAGAATTTTATGGTGAAAACCCTATTGATAGTCCTGATTATCCTCGAATAATTAATGATCGACATTTTATTCGTTTGAGTAAAATGTTGAAAGGAGGAAGTATCGTATTTGGAGGTGACACAAATGCTGAAGATAGGTATATTTCACCTACTTTAATAACAGACATTGATTTTGACCATTCAACTATGTCAGAGGAAATTTTTGGACCAATTTTACCTGCATTTACAATAGACAGTATTGAAGAAGCGATAAGCATAGTTAAAAATTTCCCCAAACCATTAGCATTCTATATATTTTCCAATAATTATGAAAATCAACAAAAGGCAATCAATAATGTGCAATTTGGTGGAGGTTGTATAAATGATTGTATTTCTCATTTAGTCAACCACAATTTGCCATTTGGCGGAATTGGCCCAAGTGGGAGTGGAGCGTATCATGGAAAATTTAGTTTTGATACTTTTACACATCGAAAAGCAATATTGAATAAGGTGTTTTGGCCTGATGTGCCTCTCCGTTACCCACCATATAATGGAAAGCTATTTTTGGTAAAGCAAGTAATTAATTAGGATATTGACTAATAAAACTTTTTCTGTTGAAAGGTTTTTTTAATGCGTGCCAATAATTCAAAATCTTGTTCATTTTTAAGTAATGCACCAGCATAAGGAGGCATATTTTGTAGCAATTCGCCCTGATTTGCCTCCAGCGCATTTATTTTTCCTATTTTTAATAATTTAATCCAATCCAATAATTCACTAGTGGATGGCTTTTCTTTTAAGCCATTTACGTCGCGCATGGCGTAAAAACAGTCATTGCGTCGTTCATTAGTTTTTCGTCAAGACCCTCAAAATGAACATCTATAATTTTTGTCATCGTGTCGCGCTCAGGAAATCTAATATAATGGAAAAAACATCTCCTCAGAAAAGCATCAGGCAATTCTTTTTCATTATTAGAAGTAATAATCACGATAGGTCTTTTTTTAGCTTTTATAGTTTTTTGCAACTCATACACATAAAATTCCATTTTGTCCAATTCTAGCAATAAGTCATTAGGAAACTCAATATCTGCCTTGTCGATTTCATCAATGAGTAGCACCACTTGTTCGTCTGATTCAAAAGCTTCCCACAACGGGCCTGGCTTGAGGTAATGAACAATTTCCTTGTTTTTGTCATCTCCGAATTGAGCATCCCTTAATCGAGCAACTGCATCATATTCATACAAGCCTTGTTGTGCAATTGTAGTAGATTTTACATACCAAGTAAACATTTTCATTTGTAATGACTTTGCAATTTCAAATGCTAGTAATGTTTTTCCAGTACCAGGTTCTCCTTTGATAATTAAAGGTTTGCCCAAAGAAATGGCTGCATTAACGGCCATCGACAACTCATCGGTTGAAATATAAGAATCAGTAGATTGAAAATTCATAGTTTGATAATTAAAAGCGAAGATAAAAGAATAGCAGTAATTGTTATTAGAATTAAGTGATAAATGTAGATTTTTTAGCCTAGTAATTAGTTATTTATTTGTTGGTTATTAAGTTATTGAGTTATTTTTTCTTCATAAGCTAATTCGCTAATTATTTCATTGTTATACTCAAGTTTTTTGCCTTTTAAGGTTTTCATAGCTTTTGACAAGCCATCCAACGTCATCGGAAACATATTTCCACCAAAAAAATTCTTTCAACCAATTGAGTGAATAAATACTATCCCAATAATATTCTCCAGTTGGGTTTAACCAAATAGTATATGGAAAATGATCTTTGATTCTTTGCAACCACGCTGCTCCAGATTCATCATTAAAATGTTCCACCGATCCACCGGCACTTAATATCTCGTGTGGCGACATAGTAGCATCTCCAAGAATGATTACCCTATAATCACTATTGTATTTATGAATGATGTCAAATGTCGGAATCCTGTCGCTGTGTCGAAGTCTATTGTCTTTCCACACACTTTCGTAAATACAATTATGGAAATAAAAGTACTCTAAATGTTTAAACTCTGTTTTGGCAGCTGAAAACAATTGCGATACAAGATCCATATTTGGATCCATTGACCCACCGCTATCCATAAAAAGCAAAACTTTTACCCTGTTTTTTTTGCTTGCTTGCATTTCTATGTCCAAATATCCCGCATTTCTACAAGTTTTATCAATCGTGGTAGGCAAATCTAATTCTTCTTGTATGCCTTCTCTTGTTAAAATTCTAAGGCGCTTTAGTGCTAATTTTATATTTCTGGTATTTAATTCAACATCTGCATCATAATTTTTAAAATCTCTTTTCTCCCATACTTTTATTGCCGATCGCTGACCTCCATCACCACCCATTCGCATGCCTTCAGGGTTATAACCACCATGTCCAAAAGGACTTGTTCCGCCTGTTCCTATCCATTTGCTGCCACCTTGATGCTTTTCTTTTGCTCATTTAGGAGTTCATCAAATCTTTTTAATAGGGCATCTAAACCACCCATTTTTTCAATTAGAGCTTTTTCTTCTTCTGTAAAAATGTGATCTAATTGTTTTTCGAGCCACTCTTTCGGAATTCCACTAATATCTATATCGTCGAAAAAAGAAGCGCCTTTGAAATACCTGCCAAACAATAAATCAAAACGATCTAAATACTGCTCGTGTTTTACTAAAACCGTTTTACATAGAAAATAAAAATCATCTAAAGAATAGGCAACTACCTTTTTGTCTAAAGCATCTAGTAGGTCTAAATATTCACCAATACTTACGGGGATTCCCTCTTTTTTCAGCAATAAAAAAAAATCTAGAAACATAAATGGTTTAAATAGTCTTTTTTAAAATTGGATAGCATTTTGCACACTTTCTAAAGGAATTTCCTCTTGGGGAGAATGGCCTACTTTTTCAAATATTTGTAAAATATGATTAGGAATTGCTTTGAATGCATTCGACTCCTCTACAACTAAAAGCTTATCTTCTCTGCCCCATTGGATGAGAGTTGGTTGGCTTACTCTATTAATAGCAACATTTGAATCGGTTGAAATTTGTTTAATTCGTTGGACAAATGCTTTCCGATTTCCTTCTCTGAGTGCTATGTCATAGTATAATGCTCTTTTTTCTTCTGTTATTTTGGACTTATCAAAATAGACACCCTCTAAAGTGTTGTTCACCATTATTTTAGGGTCAATCATAGTGCCAAGGTCTGAAATAATAGGGAGCTTGGCAAACTTAAAGATAAAAACTTCATTTTTAGCACCCGCATTTGGTGAGCCACCTGGATCTAATAAAACTAACTTTTTTACTCTTTTAGGGAAATCAATTGCAAATCTCCAAGCAATTTGGCCACCCAAACTATTTCCTGCAATATCGAAAGAATCTAATTTTAGTTTTTCTGCAAATTCATTTATAATATTATTGTAGAAAGTGATAGAATAGTCATTATTTGGATTTGGGCCGGTAAGTCCAAAACCTGGCAAGTCAAGTCGGATTACCTGAAAACTATCTTTTACTAATTCCTTCGTCCAGTCATCCCAGGTTTGCAAACAAGAACCTGTGCCATGTATGAGTAAAATTGGATTGCCAGTACCTTCAATTTTATAATATATTTTTATGTCTTGTATGTCAATTGTTTTGGAGTTTTGGTCGGTATATTTTTTTTCTAAATCAGCAATTGGTATATCTTTTTTGAGCATAAATATAAAGGCAATTAAAATTACCAAAATCAAAAAGCCTAAAAATTTCATTATTTTTTTCATCCTAAAACTAATTTATTGCTAAATTTAAACCATTATTTTTAAAAGTAAAAATTTAAAATACAACTGACACCCAACTGTAGGCAAATGATAACAACATCCGATATTTTATTTGAAGACAATCACCTGATTGCTGTAAACAAACCGGCTGGAATGCTTACCCAAAAAGACCTCACTGGCGATACCTGCATATTGGACGAGGTGAAAACATTTTTAAAAGAAAAGTACAACAAGCCTGGTGAGGCATTTATTGGTTGTATTCATCGATTAGATAGACCGGTGTCTGGTGTAATTCTATTAGCCAAAACGAGTAAGGCGCTAGAAAGAATGAATATTCAGTTTAGGGAAAAGCAGACCCAAAAAAAATATTATGCTATTGTAAAAAACAAACCACCAAAGGAGGAAGATACTTTAGTGCATTTTTTATTGAAAAATAGCACTAAGAATATGTCAAAAGCTCATTTGAAAGAAATTCCACATTCAAAACGTGCCGAATTGGATTATAAGGTAGTGGCAAAAAGCGACAATTTTTTTTTATTGGAAATTGTACTTAAAACAGGAAGGCATCACCAAATTAGGGCGCAACTTTCAGCTATCGGTTGTCCAATAAAAGGGGATTTGAAATATGGATTTCCGAGATCGAACGATGATGGAAATATTTCGCTGCACTCTTTTTATTTATCTTTCAATCATCCTGTTAAAAACGAAATGATGACTATTATTTCTTTGCCAAAGGGAAAAGATGAGCTATGGGATTATTTTATTACCCAACTTTGAAAATGTATTTTGGTATAATAAAAAAAGGTTGCCTAAATTAGACAACCTTTTTTTTGTGTCGGGGCGGCAGGATTCGAACCTACGACCCTCTGGTCCCAAACCAGATACGCTACCGGACTGCGCTACGCCCCGAAAATTATTGTTTATCATTTTCTATTAAAGCGGTGAGAGAGGGATTCGAACCCTCGGTACAGTTTCCCGTACGTCAGTTTAGCAAACTGGTGGTTTAAACCGCTCACCCATCTCACCGTTTTATCTGAAATAGATCTTTTTCTATTTTAAACCTCAGTGTTTTGATAAATAAAATAATCAGAACTTTGATGCCTTTTTTAAAGGCGGGACAAAATTAGCAAACTTTAGCTAATTTCCAAATCAATTACATAGAATTAAATAGATAATTGAATTCTTTTCTTTAATTCATCCACCGATTCTTTGAATTCTTCATCTGTGTCGATTAAATTTCTTACCGCTTGGCACGAATGTATTACTGTACTATGATCTCTGCCACCAAAATGTGAGCCAATTGCTTTTAGTGATTGGTTGGTATATTCTTTGGCAAAATACATAGAAAGTTGACGAGCTTGCACCACATGGCGCTTTCTTGTTTGTTCTTTTAATTTGTCGATTGGCACCTCGAAAAAGTCGCAAACGGTCTTTTGTATGGTTTCCATCGAGATTTCTTTGGATACACTTTTTACAAAACTCATTACGGTTTTCTTAGCCAATTCTAAGTTTATTTCTTGCCTAGTAAGAGAAGATTGTGCTAATAAAGAAATCAAAACGCCTTCTAATTCTCGCACATTTGACTTAATATTATAGGCTACAAATTCTACCACATCATTTGGTATTTCGATTCCATCTGCATGCATTTTATTCTTCAAAATAGCAATTCTTGTTTCGAAATCTGGTATTTGTAAATCTGCTGACAATCCCCATTTAAACCTCGACAAAAGTCTTTCTTCCATTCCTTCTAGGTCCTTAGGAGCTCTGTCGGATGTAAGAATAAGTTGTTTTCCCGATTGGTGTAAATGGTTGAAAATATGGAAGAAGATGTCTTGTGTACGAGTTTTGCCACTAAAAAATTGAATATCATCCAAGATTAAAACATCTATCATTTGATAGAAATGGATGAAATCATTTACGTTATTGTTTTTTAGATAATCCACAAATTGATTAGTAAATTTCTCAGATGAAACATATAAAACAGATTTGTTCGAATTGGCTGTTTTTATAAAGTTGCCTATGGCTTGAACTAAATGTGTTTTTCCAAGACCTACACCACCATAAAGCACCAAAGGATTGAAGGCAGTTCCTCCTGGCGCTTTTGCTACAGCCATTCCCGCCGAACGTGCGAGTCGATTACAATCTCCTTCAACATAATTATCGAATGTATAATTTGGGTTTAGCTGCGAATCAACATTTATTTTTTTCAAACCTGGGATAACAAATGGATTTTTTACCATTGGTGTAGAAAAAATACCAGGCATATTCATCTCATTCATGTAATTGCTACTCTCCCTGCTATTGGGGTAATTAACAGTTGCAGGATTGGTAGATTGGGTATTGCTTTCCATCAGAATTCTATATTCTAACTTTGCGTCATCGCCTAATTCTCTTTTTATTGTTTTTCTCAGCAAGGTTACATAATGTTCTTCAAGCCACTCATAAAAAAACTGGCTGGGTACTTGAATAGTTAATACATTATTGTCTAAAGCTACAGGTTTTATTGGCTCAAACCAAGTTTTGAAACTTTGGATATTTATATTGTCTTTGATAATCTTCAGACAATTGTCCCACACAAGGTTCCATTTGCTTTGCATAATTAGTAATCGTTTTAGTTCGTAAGTAAATAATGATAGGGAGGTTAAAGATGAAATAAAAATACCTATAAAAAAAATTCATTAGTACTTGATTTTTTATCCACAATAACAGTTTGACCAAAAACTGAATTTTTTTTCAATTTTTTTTCAAAAGAAAAGTCAATCCTTCCCATATTCACTCCTGCCCATCCAACTTGGTTTACAATTACAGTTTTATCATCCAAATTTTTATACGAAATTGGCTTTTCAAGGAAAGTATGGGTGTGTCCACCGATAATTAAATCTATGTTACGAGTGCCTTGTGCAAGCCATTCATCAGAAACTTTTTCTTTGTCATCATATTTATTGCCCAAATGACTAAGACAGATAATAAGATGGCATTTTTCGTCGTTCTTTAATATGTCAGCATATTTTTGCACACATTTAATTGGATGCTGATAAACAATGCCTTTAAAATGTTTGTCGGGCACCAAGCCATTTAATTCTATCCCAACACCCATGATTCCGATTTTTAATTTCCCCTTTTTTATTATTTTATATGGCAATATTTTATCCTTTAAGGCAGTTTTGGAAAAATCATAATTGCAATTAACAAATGAGAACAATGCATTAGGCAATTGCTTAACTAAATTATCTATGCCCAAATCAAAATCATGATTGCCTAAAGTGGCGACATCATAGCCCAATTTGCTCATTAATTTAAATTCTACTTCTCCACCAAATAAATTAAAATATGGAGTACCCTGAAAAATATCTCCAGCATCTAGAAGCAAAACATTTTTTTCAGTATTCCTTATTTTTTCGATAATGGAAGCCCTATATGCGATGCCACCTTGCCCGGGGAAGGTTTTGTGGTCAGATGGAAATGGTTCTATTTGACTATGCACATCATTGGTATGTAAAATGGTTATTTTCTCAGTCTTTGAAGCGCCAATTGCATCCAAAGGAAAACCTAAGGCACCAATGGCTAATGACCCCGAAATGGTTTTTTTAATAAACGTTCTTCTATTATTCATTGCTGAGTCTTCCATCTTTTTCTGCTTTAATAGTTTGGCCATTAAGGGTTTGCTTTTTAATGTACTCTATAATAGCATCTCTAAAAAACACACCAGTCATATTTTGTTTTTTTTCTCTCAAAAAATCCATTTTATCACCACCATTTGCTAAATAATCTATGGTAGCGATGGTATAATTTTTGGATAAGTCGAATGGTTCACCATTAATTAAAATTTCTTTTGGCAAACCATTTGCGATTTTAAAACGTATGCCATCTACAGGCCATCCACCTTCGGCAGCTGCTTTTTCAATCACTTTTAGTGTCGTTGGCCCATCTAATTCTATACTCACCAACGAATTATCGAAAGGCATTAATTTGTAAATATCAGCAGTTAGCAAATTTCCCTTGGCTATTGAAGGCACTCTTAATCCTCCATAATTTAGTACAGCAAAATCAATTTTTGAATTTAAGTACAACTGCGTTTGAACCAATGCGATATGAGCACATAGGTTACCTAAATTTGATTCTGGTTTTTCTTTTAAAAGATCATTTTCTAAAACGCCTATTTGGACATTCATTTGTTTGTCTATTTGGAGTTTATAGGGCTCATATAATTCCAAAATGGTGGAATCAGCAGTTGCATTTTTAATATTTATTAAGCCATCTTGTTCTAGACTTAATGAAAAAGTTTTGCATCCCAACAATAAGAGAATGAATGCAATGGAGTAGAAACTAAAATAGGCTTTTCGCATCTTCTTTCAAAAAATTTATAGCTAATTGGGTGGGAAATTCTTGATTTGTAGAAATAAAGTATTCAAATATTGCTTTAGTTAATTCCAAATTATTGCTTTCAGGATGCATTTTGGAACCGATTAGGTTAATTAATTTTATCATTTCCTCTTTCGCCATATTCACCATCATCCATGATTCTTTACTTATATATAATTGTTGCGAAATATTATATTCGTATTCTTCTCTGATCGTTTTTACAAGCATAAGTTGCAAATCCGATGATGACATATCTGCAGTTCTAACCCTTGTAATGAGCGAATTGGGATGGATTCTTTCTAAAAAAACCAAAATTCTTTCATAAGCTTGCAATCTTAAAGGGAGTGAAATTTTTCCATTTTCGATACTGAGCATTCTTCTCAAATCATAACTTCTCTTTTTTCCTTCTTCTTCAAAAAAAGAACCTATCATGAAGTAAGCACCTAATAAAATGATGATGGATGGTATGGTAAATTTCAATATTTCTAAAACAGTTTCCATTTAAATAATTATTTTTTACAAAGGTAGAAAAGAAGCAGTAAACAATTCGTAAACTGTGAAATATTAATTATTATTAGCAAAAAATTAAATTGTGTATTTATATTAAATTTGGTTGTAAATTTGCTGCACTTTTTTAAGTTTTAATTGTTTATATAAGAAAAGTATTTTATGACAGAAATAGTTACAAGTCCATTAAGTATGACCAGCAATGCGGTGGCTGAGGTTGTACATCTATATAGTTCGCTTAATGTACCCTCTAATTGTTACCTGAGAATTGGCGTAAAAGGCGGAGGTTGTGCTGGGTTTTCCTATATTCTTGGTTTTGACGAAAAGAAAGAACAGGATAATATCTACGAACTTGATGGTGTTAAAATAATCATTGATAAAGCCCAAGAAATGTATTTACAAGGTACTGAATTAGATTTTAAGGCTGGTTTGGATAATCGTGGTTTTATATTCAATAATCCAAATGCAGAGGAAACCTGTGGTTGTGGCAGTTCTTTTAAGGCTTAAGGATGAATTTTATTAATGTTTAATTAGTGTGTTTGAGAAAAGGAAGTTCACTTTTAAAAGAATACTCAATAGCCATATCTAAGCACCAGCCCTTAATATTCTCGCACTATCCAATTTTACAGCTATAGCTATCATAACTGAGAAAGTTAGCATCGAAGAACCTCCATAACTAATCAGTGGCAGCGGTATGCCTATTACGGGCAATAAACCAATTGTCATGCCTATGTTTACGAGTAAATGCATGAAGATAATCGAAACAACCGAGTACATATATACTCTATTAAAAGTATTGTTTTGTCGTTCGGCCAAATTGAGCAGTTTGATGAGCAGCATTACAAAAACAGAAATAAGTACAAATACACCAAAAAAACCGAATTCTTCACCGATTACACAAAAAATAAAATCGGTACTCAATTCGGGTACAAAATCATACCTAGTTTGAGTGCCATGAAGCCATCCTTTGCCAAAAAAACCACCCGAACCAATTGCAATTTTTGATTGATTTAGGTTGTAGGCTGCGCCTGAATTGTCCGTAACCTTTCCTAGAATTACATTTATTCTACTTCTTTGGTGGTTTTCAAGCACATTGTTGAAAATAAAATTTACGGAAGTAGAATAAGTCATTGAAAGCACCATAGCCACAACCAAAACTTTTACCCATGCCTTTTGTACCCATTTGTAATAAATAATAGCTGAAAAGACTAAAGCAATAATGCCTATTAGGATGTATTTGTTTACAACCAAAGCCAATACACTTATAAAAATAACGTAAAGACCTAAAAATATAAATCCATCTGGAAGTCCTTCTCTATTTAAAACAAAAGCAAAACCTATATAGACTAAAAAAGAGCCTGCGTCGCCCTGGGCCAAAATCATTAAAGCAGGTAATCCGATTAATGCTATAGCAATTACTTTATCTCTAAAGTTTGAAAATTTTACGTTGGGGAGGCTTAAAAATTTTGCCAAAGCAAGTGCTGTCCCTAGTTTTGCAAATTCTGAGGGTTGCAGCTTAAAAAAACCTAAATCAATCCAGTTGGCATCTCCCTTTAACGCTTTTCCAACCACAAATACAATTCCTAAAAGAATAATCGTTGAAAGATATATAGGAAAAGGAATTACGGTTAACACTCGTTTATTTATGACTAATATGGTAATAAATAAAAATCCAGAAACGCCAATCCAAAGCAATTGTTTGCCGTAATTTTTGGATAGGTCGAATATTTTAAATCCTTCTCCATCATATGAAGAAGAGAAAATAGAAATCCATCCGATAAATACCAATGCCATGTAAAGTAAAATTACTTCCACATCCACCGGCCCATAAAGTTGACTTTTAGATCTCACTTTTAATCTGTTTTTGGTTTAACTGCTGTTTGTTTCAAAGTGTCTTTCTTTATAGGAATGCTATCTTTTTTTGGTGTTTCTTTATAAATCAACTTAGCCTCCAACATTCTTTTTTCAAGGGGCTTTCTTTTTTTGGCTATGGTGTCGTTCATGTATTTTTCTATCATTAGCGAGGCAATTGGTGCAGCAAATGATGCTCCGAATCCTGCATTTTCGACTACAACCGCTATTGCAATGGTTGGTTTTTCTTTAGGTGCAAATGCTACAAACATAGAGTGGTCTTTTCCATGAGGGTTTTGGGCGGTGCCTGTTTTGCCACACATATGCAATTCTTCCATGTTTACTTTTGCTGCAGTTCCACTTTTTACTACCAATTCCATTCCATCAATTACCGGCGTGAACCATTTTTTGTCTATCGGAACAACTGTTTTTGGATAATTAAATGATTTTAAGGTGTCGTTTTCTACATATCCTTTTACAATATGTGGCGCATAAAAATAACCTCTATTGGCAATCATTGCTACCTCATTAGCCATTTGAAGTGGAGTAGCCAATACCTCTCCTTGCCCAATGGCAATTGAAATTATAGTTGTAGCTTTCCAGTTTTTCTTGCCATAAACTTTGTTGTAATAATTGGCCGTTGGCAAATTTCCAGATTTCTCTGAATTCATGTCAATTCCCAGTTTATGCCCAAAACCAAAAGAACTCATGAAATCCCACCACACTTTATAGGCATTTTCTACTGAGCCATAAGCACTATCATTGCTCACTAAATCCTTAAAAACCTGACAATAATAGGCATTACAACTATGCGAGATGGCTTCTTGTCCATTTTTAATATAGGCATGGCTATGGCAATTGATAGTATGCCTGCCAATTCTGAAACCATGGTGGCATGAATAACCATCTTCTGGCATTTTTGTGCCTGTTTGGAATGCAATGAGCGAACCAGCCAATTTAAAAGTAGAGCCTGGTGGATAGGTCGCCATTATCGGTCGATTAAATAATGGTTTATATTTATCTCCATTCAATACCCTATAATTATTTCCGAAATAGCGACCTGTCAGGATGTTTGGGTCGAATGTGGGTGCGGAAATATAGGCTAGTATTTCACCCGTTCTGGGGTCTATGGCCACAACTGAACCCATTTTGTTTTTCATTAATTCTTCTCCATATTTTTGGAGTTCAGCGTCAAGGCCGGTTACTAGGTCTTTCCCAGAAATAGGCATTTGGTCTTCTTCACCATTTTTAAAAACCCCTTTTGGTCTATTTAAGTTGTCTACAATTTGTAATGAAGAGCCTTTAATACCTCTTAAAATTTCCTCATAATAGGATTCCATCCCCGTTTTGCCAGCATAATCGCCTAATTCATAATAATGGTCCGATTCATCTATCATTTTTTGATCTACCTCTGCCAAATAACCAAATAGCATTCCTCCAGATCGGTAAGGAAAACGGCGCATTTCCGATATCTTATAGGAGAAACCAGGAAAACGGAAAAGATGTTCTTGAAATTTTGCAAAATCCAAGGGTGCTATTTGTCGTAAAAAAACAGTCGGCTTTTGGCTAGTTGCAATGTTTTTCATTTTTTTTATAAATGTAGCTTTTTCAATCCCCAAAAGTTCACAAAATGAAAGGGTGTCACAATCTTTTACAGCATTTTTTTGCACATAAATATCATAAAATGCTTCATTATATACCAATACTTTGCCTTTTCTATCTAAAATCAATTTACGAGAGGGATAAATAGTTTGTTTTTTAATTACGTTGTTTGTAGCCTGCATTTTATAAGTTGGGCTTCCCACTTGAAGAATAAATAAGCGAATAAGATAAATAACTGCAACGATAATTATGGCAGGCCGCAGCAAACTACTATTTCCTTCTCTTAATATTGCCATTATCGTTGTTTTTTTCTATTTGGCAATGCAGTTAAACTTACGATCCAATAAAGCATTATCGACACTATTCCACTTACTAAAACCCTGAAAAGGGTAAGTCCAAAATTACTAAGTGAATATGCTTCTAAAACAAAATACATTAGATGATGAATAAATAGCATAATGCCCGAATAGATAAAAAACCATCCAATTCCTTGGTTGACGAATGTTGGAAGCTCATCTTTTTCATATCCCGATTGCGGCATTAGCTGCGTAAGTAATGGTTTGCGCAAAAAAGCCATTAACGTAAGGCTTGCCGCATGTATGCCACCTCCGTTGCTCCAAAAGTCTACTGTATATCCAGCAAAAAATGCAGAAAGTAATACAATTGAAACAGGTAAATTGATAGGAAGTAATAAAATTAAAAAAGGATAAACCATCGGACTTGCCCATCCAAATAGATTTATATTATTCAATACAAATACTTGAAGCAAAAGCACCAAGATAAATCGAATCGTATTTGGAAAAATATACCTACCTGTCATTTAATTGTGGTTTAGATAGTTCCGATTCCAATGAATCAATTTCCATTTTCTCTATTTTTTCAACTATATAAACATAGTCTATTTTATTTATATCCGCTGTAGGTGTGGTTTCAATTTTCTGAAATCCACTTTCTTTAATCGTTTTAACATTTTTGGCGATTGCAATTGGGAAATCAGGTGGAAAAATGGTGGAATAGCCAGAGGTAACAATGGTATCTCCTTTTTTTACATTGGCTGTTTTGCTCATGTCCTCTACATTTACAATAGTAGGATTAAATCCTTTCCATTTAAAATTACCAAAAGCACCTGATTTTTTATGTTTTACACTTATAGAAGTGTTCGTATTCAAAATCGACATTACTAAAGCATAATTATCCGAGACCTTTGAAACTATTCCTACAACTCCATTGCTATTCATTACACCCATGTCAACTTTTATCCCGTCATTACTTCCTTTGTTAATGGTAATGAAATTATGGGTTTTGTAAATAGTGTTATTAATTACTTTGGCTGGGATATAAATATAACTAGAGAGGGAATCCCTTTTTGGATAAATTGAATCTTGTTTGGGATAGTTGGCAAAATATTTGAGTTGTCCTCTCAAACGAGCATTTTCTTTTTGTAATGCTATATTTTCATTTCGCAATCCAAAATATTGAGTATAATTTTCTGAAAAATTATAAAAAGAACCTGTAAACCAATTGCTTGTGTTGGAAATAGAGGCACCTTGATAGGTGTGGGATTTTGAAATAAGACTAAAAGCAATTATCTCTAATACGATAAATAGCAATAATGCATGTATTTTCGATAGGAGAAAAAGAAGATTTCTCATTTGATTAACTCATAAGGAAAGTGTATTTGTCTCTATTCTTTAAGGCTAATCCTGTTCCTCTTACTACTGCTCTCAAAGGATCGTCAGCCACTTGAACGGGAAGTTTGGTTTTAGAAGATAATCTTAAATCTAGGCCACGCAATAAAGCACCTCCACCTGTAAGATAAAGTCCTTTTCTGTAAATATCAGATGCTAACTCAGGAGGTGTAATTTCTAACGCCTTCATAATTGCTTCTTCTATTTTTGAAATTGATTTATCTAAAGCACCAGCAATTTCTTGATAAGAAACCGAAATTTGCTTAGGAATACCTGTCAGCAAATCGCGACCGTGAACAAAATAATCGTCTGGGGGATTTGGCAAATCTTGTAAAGCTGACCCAACATTTATTTTTATAGCCTCACCAGTTCGTTCACCAATAAGCATATTGTGTTGTCTTTTTATATATTCTACTATATCTTGGGTAAATTCATCACCTGCGATTCTGATCGATTGATCGGCTACAATACCCGACAAAGCAATAACAGCAATTTCTGTTGTTCCACCACCTATGTCAATAATCATATTTCCTTCAGGTTGTTCTACATCAAGTCCTATACCAAGAGCAGCTGCCATTGGCTCATGTATTAAATATCTTTCACGTGCATTTGCATGTTCAGCGGAGTCAAATACTGCTCTTTTTTCTACCTCAGTAATACCAGATGGAATACAGATAACCATGGTAAGAGATGGCTTGAACCAACTATTTTTTTCGTTCATCATGCCAATGAATCCTCTAATCATTGCTTCGGCAGCTTGGAAATTAGCAATTACACCATCTTTTAACGGTCTAATCGTTTCTATATCTGCATGTGTTTTTTCATGCATCATCATTGCTTTTTTTCCAACAGCAATAACCGTTTTTGTTCTTTTGTCGATTGCAACTATTGATGGCTCATCTACCACCACTTGGTCTTTATAAATGATTAAAGTATTTGCAGTTCCTAAATCGATTGCAATCTCTTTATTGAAAAAACTAAACAGCCCCATTGTATTATGTATAAATTATTTTGTAAAGTTAATGTTTAAAATGTCTTGTGCCACTCATTACCATAGAAATTTCTTTTTTATTGCAAAAATCTATGGAATCTTGGTCTTTTATTGAGCCTCCAGGTTGCAAAATTGATCTAATGCCAGCATTAAATGCAATTTCAACGCAATCTGGAAAAGGAAAAAAGGCATCGCTTGCCATCACAGCACCATTTAGGTCGAAATTAAAAGTACTTGCTTTTTCAATGGCTTGTTTTGTAGCGTCTACTCTGGAAGTTTGTCCGCATCCCATACCGAGTAGTTGCTTGTTTTTTGCAAAAACAATAGTATTCGATTTTAAATGTTTTACAACTTTAGTTGCAAAGATTAAATCGCTTAATTCTTCATTAGTAGGTGTTTTTAAAGTCGCTACCTTTAAATCACTTTCTGTTTCTGTTTTGTAATCATTGTCTTGGGCAATGACGCCATTCAACAAGGTTTTTATTTGTGTTTTTTGGGTATTAAATATTTTTTGAACTAAAATAATTCGGTTCTTTTTCGCAGTAAGTATTTCAATTGCATCTTTATCATAATTTGGTGCAATTAATACTTCAAAAAATAATTGATTTATTTTTTCAGCAACCGCTTTATTGATAGTTGAATTGGTAATAATCACTCCTCCAAAAGCTGAAACAGGATCGCCAGCCAAAGCGGCTTCCCATGCATCAACTATATTGTTTCGAGATGCCACACCACATGGATTGGTGTGTTTTAATATTGCAACTGTTGGCTCCTCAAATTCATTTATCAATTGTACCCCAGCATCAACATCCACCAAATTATTATACGAAAGTTCTTTTCCATTTAGTTTTGTAAAAAAAGATTCCAAATCGCCATAAAAAATACCGGCTTGGTGTGGATTTTCTCCATATCGTAAGGTTTCTCCTTCCAAATGGCTAACTTTTAAATATGGGAATGCAAAATCTTTATTAAAATGATTAAAAATGGCGGTATCGTAATGACTAGAGACTGCAAATGCTTGTGCAGCAAATTTCTTTCTTTGTAAAAGATTCGTCTGACCTTCTTGTTTTTTGATAATATCTTCTAATTCTGCGTATTGCGATTTAGACGATAAAATAACAACATCTTTAAAATTTTTAGCCGCTGCTCTTATTAGTGAAATACCTCCAATGTCAATTTTCTCAATTATTTCTTCCTCATTATCTGTTTTTGACAATGTCTCTTCAAAAGGATATAAATCCACAATAACTAAATCAATTTCAGGAATTTCATAACTCGTCATTTGCTCAATGTCTTCCTTATGGTCTCTTCTACCCAAAATACCACCAAAAATTTTTGGATGGAGGGTTTTTACTCTGCCGCCCAAAATGGATGGATAATCTGTTAAATCCTCAACAGGAATTACATCAAACCCAAGTGATTCAATAAATGATTGGGTTCCGCCAGTTGAATATATTGTAACACCTTGACTAACAAGGGTTTTTACTAAAGATTCTAGGCCGTCTTTGTAATAAACCGAAATTAAAGCAGAATGAATTTTTTGCAATGGAACGATATTTTGTTATTAAGGCACAAAAATACATTTTTTAATAGCAGAAATAATGCATAAATGTATATTAAATGTTAATACTTGTTTATGTTTTTAGGTGATTTGTCCGTTTTTTTTAAATTCTTTAAAAATGTAATTTTCAATAACTTGACTAAAATATTTGTGTTCTAATTCAAGGACTTTTTTTCCTATTAAAGCTGCATCATCCGATTCATTAATTTTACATTTTTTTTGGAATAGAATTGGGCCTTCATCATATATTTCAGAAACCAAATGGATGGTAATGCCAGAGGTGGTTTCTTTGGCATTTTTTACGGCCTGATGTACATGATGTCCATACATTCCTTTTCCTCCATATTTTGGCAGTAAGGCGGGATGAATATTGATTATTTTGTTTGGGAATAGATGGATTAGGCTTTTGGGGATTAATTTTAAAAAACCTGCTAAAATGATTAAATCCACAGATTTTTCTTCTAAATATTTTTCAATTGGATGTTGAATTTCCCAATCTAATTTTGAAAAAATAAAGTAAGGAATTTCATACGTTTTTCCTATTTTTTCAGCTCCCGATTGTTGGTTGTTTGATAATAAACAGGCAATATTTATTTGTTTATTGTCTTTAAAAAACTCTATAATCTGAATAGCATTTGAACCACCACCAGAAATAAAAATACTTAAATTTACTTTTTCTTTCATGCTTTATTAAATCCAACTACAAAAAAAACCAATTTGTTGTTTAAATTTGCATTTCAATTGAATTATTTGATGAAGAAAGCACTTATAACAGGAATTACCGGACAGGATGGCGCTTATTTGGCCGAGTTATTATTATCCAAAGGATATGAGGTACATGGTATTAAAAGAAGAAGCTCCTTATTTAATACCGATAGGATAGATCATTTATATCAAGATCCGCATGTCGATAACGTCAGATTTAAATTGCATTTTGGCGATTTGTCGGATTCAACGAATCTAATTCGTATAATTCAGGAGATTCAGCCTGATGAAATTTATAATTTGGGTGCCATGTCGCATGTAAAAGTAAGTTTTGATACACCAGAATATACTGCAAATGTAGACGGAATTGGGTCTTTAAGATTATTAGAGGCAATCCGATTACTTGGATTAACAGAAAAAACAAGGCTTTATCAGGCTTCTACATCTGAGTTGTATGGGAAAGTGCAAGAAATTCCGCAATCAGAGACTACACCTTTTTATCCTCGTTCACCATATGCAGTGGCTAAAATGTATGGTTTCTGGATAACAGTTAACTATAGAGAAGCTTATGGGATGTTTGCTTGTAACGGTATTTTGTTTAACCACGAAAGTCCTTTGCGTGGCGAAACCTTTGTAACAAGAAAAATTACAAGGGCTGTTTCCAAAATAGCATTGGGATTACAAGATAAATTGTTCTTAGGTAATTTGAATTCAAAAAGAGATTGGGGACACGCAAAAGATTATGTAGAAGCGATGTGGCTTATTTTGCAACAAGACACACCTGAAGATTATGTAATTGCAACTGGTGTAACCACTGAAGTAAGAGAATTTGTGCGTATGTCGTTTGCCGAATTGGGAATCGAAGTAGGATTTAAAGGCACCGGAATCGAAGAGACTGCTTTTGTAGTAGCTTGTACTAATCCAAAATATCAAGTAGAGGTTGGTAAAGAAGTAGTTGCGATTGATCCTAGATATTTCAGACCAACAGAAGTAGATTTATTAATTGGTGACCCAACAAAATCAAAAACAAAACTCGGTTGGAAGCCAAAACATGATTTAAAGTCTTTGGTGAAAGATATGATGGCTTCGGATATTACCTTGTTCGAAAGAGACCAATACCTAAAACAAGGTGGGCACAAAATATTTGAATACCACGAATAATTTATCTTTACTTTTCAGTTTTTAATCACATTTTTTATGGAAAAAAATTCCAAAATATATATTGCAGGACACAAAGGAATGGTTGGTTCGGCTTTAGTTCGAAAATTGGAAAAAGAGGGCTTTGTCAATATCATTACTCGAAATTCGAAAGAACTAAACTTGGTCAATCAAGAAGATGTGAACGAATTTATGAGAGAAGAGAAACCTGATTATGTATTTCTTGCTGCTGCCAAGGTAGGTGGAATACATGCTAATAATACATTTAGAGCAGAATTTTTATACAATAACCTTATGATGGAATGTAATGTTATTCATGCATCCTATTTGGCAGGTGTGAAGAAATTACTCTTTTTAGGAAGTACTTGTATATATCCAAAGATGGCACCACAGCCGCTTAAAGAAGAATATTTGTTAACAGGATTATTGGAACAAACAAATGAACCTTACGCTATTGCCAAAATAGCAGGTATAAAATTATGTGAATCGTATAGAAGACAGTATGGTTGTGATTATATATCCGTAATGCCTACAAATTTGTATGGTCCAAATGACAATTACGATTTAAATAATTCCCATGTTTTGCCTGCTTTAATTCGAAAGTTTCATGAAGCAAAAATAAATAAAGTACCAGAAGTAACGATTTGGGGATCAGGCACGCCATTACGCGAATTTTTACATGTTGATGATTTAGCTTCAGCTTGTTATTTTCTTATGGAAAATTATTCTGAAGAAGGACTGGTGAATATTGGCGTTGGAAATGATATTACCATAAAGGATTTGGCTCTAATGATTAAGGATATAGTTGGATTTGATGGCGGTCTTAATTTTGATGCTACAAAACCAGATGGAACACCACGCAAATTAGTAGATGTTTCTAAAATAAATGGATTGGGCTGGAAAGCAGGGATAGAATTGAAAGATGGGATTACTTCGGTATATGCTATGTTTGAGCATGATTATGAAAAAATTGCACAAGGCATACGATAATGTCATTTAAATATAGCAATCATACACTAAAAAAAATTGAAAACTTATTTAAAGAGGCCGATTATATTGTCAGATACGAGAAAGGACGGTTTAATTCGGGATACTGTGTGTTAGAAGAAAAAAAAGTAATAGTTGTAAATAAATTTTTTGATACAGAGGCAAGGATAAATACGCTAGTAGATATTTTGGCACAATTAGAAATAAATGAATCGGCACTCGATGCTAAATCAATTCCATTCTTTAGACTGTTAAATGCTCAAAAACCCGAGGCATGAAAATAACTGTTTTGGGCTCTGGCACTTCTACTGGAATACCCGTAATTACTTGTAAATGTGATGTTTGCGTCTCTTCCGAACCAAAAGACAAACGATTGCGGGCATCTATAATGATTGAAATTGCAGGCAAAACAATTGTAATTGATACAGGACCTGATTTTCGAGCGCAGATGCTAAATGCTCAAGTAAAAGATTTGGATGCAATATTGTTTACCCATTCACATAAGGATCATGTAGGTGGATTGGATGATGTGCGGCCTTTCAACTATTTTAACAATAAATCCATTCCTATATATGCGGAGGATTATGTAATAGCTGCCTTAGAACGAGAAATGCCTTATGCATTCAACAAAAAAGATCCATACCCAGGAGTTCCAAAGTTGGAAATAAATACCATAAGCAATAAAGTCTTTGAAATTTTTGGTATTCCAATAATTCCAATCAGAGCTATGCATTCCAAAATGCCTGTTTTAGGATTTAGAATTGGCAATTTTACTTACCTTACTGACGCTGGAAGCATTGAAGAGATAGAAATTGAAAAAATAAAAGGAACTCAAATTTTTGTTATAAATGGGATACAATGGGCGCCTCATTATTCTCATTTTAATGTTGAACAGGCCATTGAAATAATAAATAAAGTAAATCCTAAAATTGCATATTTGACACATATAAGCCACAAATTAGGAATGCACAAAGTGGTGGAAGCACAACTTCCCGAAAATATAAGACTGGCTTATGATGGATTGCAAATGGAGATTTAATTAGATGCCAATCAAGTCTCTGAAATTGCTGTTTTTATAATCCTCTTCCCCTTTTTTAGAAATAAATGGAATTGCCGGATTTAAAATCTCTTCGATCAAATCTTTTAATTTATGCTCAAAATCTTTTAACATTGCAATTGAAATTTGATTTCCTCCTTCGATAGAAATTAGATCAGTTTCTTTTGATTTTGGCGAATAAAAACTTACTTGTGTAAGCGTTCCTTCTGTTTTTCGGAATAATAAATAGGCATAAAAAAGTCCTTGGAATCCAAATTTAAATTTTTCATCAAAATAGACATTGATATCAAAAGGTGTTTTTTCATTATATTTTGGCAATTTTACTTCACCTGTTTTGTAGTCTATAATTCTAAAATCAGGCTCATTGTTCTCATTAAATTGGTCAATTCTATCAATTTTACCAGAAATAAAAACCTGTTTTCCGTTGTTTAGCAATAATTTTAAATCCCTATTTCCAATCTTTTCTTCTAAATAAATAGGACTAAATGGCGCTAATTTTTTATCATTTTTTATTATTTTGGCAATAGAAGAAATCATAAAGCTTTTTGCAAGTATATCTTTTCCACTAATATTCTCCAATTTAATATTTATATGCGGAGAATTCCCCGCAATATTTAGTTGTTGCGAGATAAAATCAGATTGTTCCATTTGCTCAAAATCTTTGACCTCAATTACCTTATTTTTAAAAGGTAAATAAATATTTTCCATGGTTTTGTGAATCAAATTTCCAATATTTAATGGATCTAGATTGGTATTACTCTGTTGGGTCGGATCTAGTTTTGCAATATATTTTAGATAGAATTCCATAGGATTCGAAATATATGTGCTTAAAGCTGTAGGGCTGAATTCCATTTTTTCCAAAATTGCCATAGTTTCAGGCGTTTTCTGTATTTCTTCTAAAAGGTGGTTTGCTTCAAAGTTTTCTGCTTCAAATTCTATAGAAAACGTTTCAATAGTATTGTCTTTTTTGTCCAATTCATTGAGTAATTGAAGTATAAATCGACTTTTTTCCTTACTATTTTCGCCTTGTTGCGTGTCATAAATCAGTGAAATGTTTTTTGCTCTTTGCAATAAGCGATAGAAATGATATGCATAAATTGCATCATGTTCTTCGAAAGTAGGCAATCCAAAGCCACGGCGCAAGTTGTAAGGGATAAACGACATCCGCTTGCCTCCAGCAGGCAAATTTCCTTCATTTGCCCCCAAAATAATAAGGTTTTCAAAGTCCAAGGAACGAGATTCTAAGAAACCCATAATTTGCAAAGCATCTGTCTCGGCATATTCAAATGGAATTTTTATCCTTTGCAAATATTGATGTAATAATCTACAAGAAGACGCAAAAGAAAGTGGTTCTGAAACTTGAATCAATAGTGCATTGAATTGATTGATATTTTCAAGCATTCCAAAAAACAGCAATTTGTCTTCCTCATTTAATATTTCTTTGAGCTCATAATATATTTTATGAAAAACATTGTTAATGGTAGAAACAAATGATTGAAATGCTTTATCAATCCCAATTATTTGACCAATCACCGTTTCTTTGATGTTTGTTTTATTGAATAAATCACCCCTTTGGATATTTATATTGTTTTCTGTTTTTAAAAAAGACAATAAAACATCAATATCATTTTTCGAGTACATTTTCTGAATAATTGGGTCTTGAATAAGTACAATTAGCCCATCTTTGTTAATACTATTATTGCCATTCGACTTAATCAATTCAATTATATTAAATAACAACGTAAACCAATGTGATGATTTAAGCGGGAAACCCATTGTTAGGTTGAGCGCATTATTTTCTGCTGGCAAATTGTAGAGAATTGGAAATAATTGAGCTTCGTTACATAAAACGGTTGCTGTCAATTCCTTTTTTGGGATTTGACTAATAATTTTAATGGCAGTTTTTACCTGGCTCAATTGTAATGGTCCTTTGTATATATTTATTTTTTTATGGTGAAAACTATCAGAAATATGCCAATGGTTATTGGAAGAGTTGAAACGAGTTTGGTATCTTCTTAAGAAATTTCCTGCTTCCTGAAATTTGTTTTTAAGGTAATAAATATCAGCATCCCAATGGATTTGGGCGCCATAATTTTTGTCAAGCAAATAAAAAATCTCCTCTTCAGCTACCGATAAGGCATTGAAACCAGCTATTGTTAGTTTTCCTTTGGGTTTAAAAGAATTATTTTTAAGCGCATTGAAAAATACTTCATAGGCCATTCCTTCATACCCTTGCTTGTTTTTTAAAAGTGTATCTTTAAAGGAGATATATAAATCGCCCAATATTTTCCAAGTCTCTATAAAATTGGACTTCAAATTGTTTTCTATCTTTCCTTTTTCTACATTTTTCCAAAAACCAATAACAAAAGCTAATTTTTCGGGATCCAGTTCAAAGTTTGCATCAATTTCTTTTTGCAATTCAATAGATTCAAATAATTGTTTGGCATCAACCAAGTATTTATCTATTTCATCAAAATCATCCAGAATCATTTTTCCCCATAAATGGAATTGTTCAAAAGGCTCTTCGATATATTTATTAAAATGAGTGTATAAAATGCCCATTAAAGCCAATTCATTTGGAATAACCAAATTGGATTGTTCAATTATATAATCTTGTATACTACTTATATTAGGAAGAAAAAAGGTATCATTTTGAAAACGTTCAATTAGGTATTTTTTAAAGTATTGACCTGCTCTTCGCGAAGGGAATAGAAAAGTCTGATTTTTTAAATCTTGCAAGTCCTTTTCAGGTATTTGGTCGGCAATTATTTTTAAAAACGGAATCATTTGCTAAAAATAATCATTCTGCTTTTAAAATCGTCAACCTGAGTATATGTGAATTTAACGAAAATTAAGTAATTGAGTTAAGTTGCTCATATACAAACGCCTATATTTTTGGTTTTTTTTGCAAATCCAAATTTGGTGTGATTTTATCAATTCGTTCACAAAAAACACACAACTTATACCCCTTTATTTACCCAAGTATAAAGAAAAGACCTCCCAAAATCCATACGGTATTAAAACCCTAGAAAAAGGAAGGATATACATTTGCAACATGATTTTAAGCATTAAATGTATTATATCAAACAAAAGCAATTTGACGCCCCTTGTTTTGCTTCAATCCAAAAAAACAGACACATTTTTTCACACACACACAAATATTTTTTTTATGAAATTAATCACAGTTATGCTCCTACTGTGGCTACCGTTTATTGGGTGGTCGCAAAATGGAGGCGTTCAAGGTAAAATCTTGGACAAACAAAATCAAGAGGCACTAATAGGTGCCGTTATTACAATTGAAGGAACGGAAATGGGTGCAGCCACCGACTTTGAAGGCACTTATTTGTTAGAAAATGTAGTTCCAGGCAATTATAGTCTTAAAATATCCTATTTAGGCTATGAGGAAAAAATTATTAATGATGTAGTTGTAAAAGCAAATGAAATTACAAAACTAGACATCTTGCTTGGCGTACAAGAAGGAATTTTAAGCGAAGTAACTGTAGTTTCATTTAGAACGACCAATACAGAAACAGCCGTTGCTATGGAGTTAAAAAAGGCTAATTCGATAGCAAGTGGAATTTCAAGTCAACAAATTTCAAAATCTTTGGATAGAGATGCTGCGCAGGTGGTAAAGCGAATCCCAGGAATAACCATAATGGGTAATTTTATCAATATTCGAGGATTGAATCCAAGATATAATAATGTAATGCTACAAAGTGCAGTGGCACCTAGTTTGGAAACTGATGTAAAGTCATTTTCATTTGATATGATTCCTACAGGACAATTAGATAGGATAATTGTAATCAAAAGCCCTTCATCGGAAGTAACCTCAGATTTTGCTGGTGGATTGGTGAAAATTTATACTAAAAGCATTCCTGATAGTAATTATACTTCATTTACCTATAATACTTCATTCAGGACAGGTACTTCCTTTCAGCCATTTAAACAACAACAACATGGAAAAGGATTTTGGGCAGGATTTAATGGTGATTACCATAGTTTACCAGCTTCATTTCCTGCTGATGTTCAATCTATAAATTCTGCAGAGGAATTAGTAGCCGTTGGACAGAGCTTAAAAAACAATTGGACTGTTTCTGAAAAATCAGGTATTCCAGACCAAAGAATTGGAATAGCAAAAGGCATTAGAATTCAGACAAAAAATGGACTTATTGGAAGCATAACTGCTTTAAATTATTCTAATTCTAGAACAACTTTCAGAATAAAACGTTCCGATTTTAACATCTTTGATTTTGAAAAGAATGAATCCTCGCCGATTTATGATTTCGAGGATAACCAGTATACAGTAAATACAAGAACTAATATATTGCATAATTGGTCATTTAAATTTAAAAACCATTTAATTGAATTCAAAAACATCGGAAATTATAGTGCTACCGGGCAGTATGTATTTAGAGAGGGCGAAGATTATGAATTCAACTATTTACCAAACAACCACAGTTTCGATCAAATATTTAAAGGTTTATACTCAGGGCAATTATCAGGTTCGCATAAAATAATGCATGATGCTGCAAAAATAGATTGGTTGGTAGGATATAGCAATGCTTTCAGAAATCAACCAGATTATAAAAGATATAGGTCGGATAAAGATGCCGAAACGGGTTCAACAACCCTTTATGTTCCAGTTGGGTCAGCTCAAGCGAATTTTTTGGGTAGATTTTATTCTATGATGAAAGAAAATATAGTAACCGCTTTGGGTAATTTTAGTTATAAAATTGGTTATAAAAAAGGAAAATCGTTTATACCGACCATTTCTACTGGTTATTATTTGGAATACAAAAACAGGAATTTTGACGCACGAAACATAGGATTTGTAAGAGGGAATATTAGCTCATTTGACAATGATTTATTAAATGGAGGAATTGATAATCTATTTCAACCAAATAATATAAATACGACAACTGGTGTAATGATTGATGAGCAAACAAATCCAAGCGACAATTACCAGGCACAAAATATGTTAAATTCTTTTTATGTAAATGTGGAATTGCCGTATAAAAAACTTAAGGTAATAGCTGGAGCAAGGTTGGAATACAATATTCAGGAGTTAAAATCTGCGGATTTTACCGATCGGCCAATTGAGGTAAAAAATCCAGTATTACAAATATTGCCATCGCTAAATGTGAGTTATAATTTCACAGAGGAAATGTTGATTAGAGCGGCTTATGGAATGAGCATAAATAGACCAGAATTTAGAGAAATTGCACCTTTTGGATTTTATGACTTTAACTATAATTTTACGTATAAAGGAAATCCAAATTTGGGTTCATCTACAATTCATAATGCGGAAGTAAAATGGGAATGGTTTCCAAATGCTGGCGATTTAATAAATGTAGGCGGATTTTATAAGCACTTTATTAATCCAATAGAAGTAGTAGCTGTGCCAGGTGGAGGCTCAGGAGGCGCCAAAAATTTCTCCTATGCAAATGCAGAAACTGCCGAGTTGTTTGGAGTTGAGGTAGAGCTAAAAAAAGGATTTGTAAATACAGTAAATCCATTTCTTAAAAATCTAGGGGTATCTTTTAATGGGTCTTATATAAATAGTAAAATTAAATTAAGCGATGCGGATGCCGTTGGTCAATCCAATAATAGACCATTACAAGGCCAATCACCATATATTGTAAATACAGGAATTTATTATAGCGATCAAGACAGAAATTTTCAAATAAATGTATTGTATAATGTAACTGGGAAAAGAATTCTTTTTGTTGGGTTTGATGAATATCCAGACATTTATGAACTAGCCAGACATGGACTAGAAATTAGTGGCTCTTACAAATTTAAATTCGGGATGGAAATAAATGCAGGAGTTGCAGACCTTATTAATCAATCCGTGTTATTGGTACAAGATGGTAATAATGATGGAACATTAAGTAGAACAAATGACCAGCAGATACAGAATTATGTGCCTGGTCGAGTTTTTAATTTTGGAATAAAATATACTTTTTAAACATTATAAATTAAATTTTTAAAACAATTAAAATGAATCTAAAGATGAATGCAAAAAAAATGATGGTAGCTATTTTAGCAACAATCACCATGGTTTCTTGTAAAAAAGAAGAGAAACCAATTGACCAACCTACTGACAAATCTGTAGTAGAACTTAGTGGAACTATATCGGGTAATAGAACCTTGGACAAGGATTCTGTTTATTTACTAAAGGGTTTTGTAAGAGTAGGAGAAGACTTAACATTAAGTGGAACGCCTACTAAAACTGGGATATTAACAATTGAGCCAGGAACTGTTATCTTGGGGGACAGAGAAACAAAAGGAACCTTAATTATTCACAGAGGCAGTAGAATATTAGCTGAAGGCACTGCAGACAATCCAATTATATTTACTTCAGAAAAAGGGCCAGGATTAAAGAATCCAGGTGATTGGGGAGGAGTAGTGATTTGCGGGAAGGCAACAAATAATTTCCCAGGCGGTTCAGCCGAATTGGAAGGCGGATATGGTGCTTTCCATGGAGGAAATGATGATACAGACAATAGCGGAAAACTAAAATATGTTCGTATTGAGTATGCTGGAATTCCGGTTAACCCTAATCAAGAAATAAATTCGTTAACACTTGGTAGTGTTGGTTCAGGTACATTAATTAGCTATGTTCAATGTTCTTATGGTGGAGATGATGCCTTTGAATGGTTTGGTGGCACCGTAAACTGCGATCACTTAGTAGCTTATAGGTGTTTGGATGATGATATGGATTGCGATAATGGATTTAGAGGAAATGTACAATTTGTATTGAGTTTGAAAGACCCTAACTTAGCAGATCAATCAGGTTCAAATGGCTTTGAAGTAGATAATGACGGTTCTGGTTCTTTAAATACACCATTTACATCGCCTTCGTTTTCGAATATTACCTTAATCGGGCCAAAACAAAATAGAGAAACGACCTTAAACATTCAATTTCAGAATTTAGCCCATTTAAGAAGAAGTTGTAAAATAAAAATTTACAATTCTGTTGGTACAGCTTATCCTTCTGGGATATTTATAGATGGAACAAACGCTATCAACGCAGCTAAAAATAACGAGTTAGTAATAAAGAATTTTGTATTGGCAGGTGTTGAAAATTGGGGAGGAAATGGATTTGGTGATACAGGTCGAGTATTTGTAAATGCAATAGTAGGTACTCAAAAAGTAAGTACGGGTACGCCTGGCGATTCAGTATTAATTGGAAAATCGCATCCAACCAATCCAAAGGGTTTGCCATTTAAAACAACAGACGCATCATGGACTATACAAGATTGGTTTAAAACCACCAATAGTTTAGTAGATAAATATGGTGATGTAGGAGTAGATGCAAGTGTCTTTGGAGCAGAGAATCCTAATGTTTTACCAATTGCAGGTTCAAGTTTGTTGAGTGGTGCAGATTTTACAGGAATTTCACAATTTACAAGTGTTGCTTATAAAGGTGCATTTGGAACAACCGATTGGACAACAACTTGGGTAGAATGGATTCCAGGAAGTAAAAAATATTACGAATAGATAGTATTAACGGAAATAATAACTGAAAAAGAATAAGTTATTATCGTGTTTGTGTGTGAACTCCCAGACTTGTCTGGGAGTTTTCTTATTTAATGCCAACTCAAAAATTAGAGTCTAATAGCCTCAAATGTTTTTTGGTTTTCTTTTGCAACTAAAACGTAATTTGTGTGTTTCATATTACTGTGAATATCAAACCCTTGTAATAAATCAAATCCATTTAAATGGTTGTTGTCATCTATCTTTATTCTGTAAAGCAAATAGTTTTGTGCCTCAATAAATTCGTAAATTTTATTTTGTCTATCAATTCTGTATTTGTTTTCAGCATTATATGCAGGCAAAACTTCTAAAATAAGATATGATTTGGTTTGATTAATCAATTCGCCCATCGAGGTCAAAACCTCTAATTCAGCTCCTTCAACATCAATTTTTATAATGCCTGAATTTTGTAGATTTACTTTTTCAGCTATTGTTTTACATGTGGCTACAGGAACAAATATAGTCTTTTTTATTTTGCTTAAATCATTCTGATTTGTCAAAATGGAAGCGGTACTATCAGATGTGTCACCATCGAAAAAATGCAATACTTCAACACCGTCATTTCCTGCTATTCCAAAAGGAATTAGTGTGGTATTTTTAAAATCATTTATTTTTATCAATTCCATTACATAATTAATGCATGTTGGATTGGGTTCAAAACCTATATAATTGCGGTCTTTATCAATACTTCTTACATTAAGTAAGGTTTGACCAATATTTACGCCTACATCTATAAAGTCTCTGCTGTCTATCTTTAATAGCGTTTGTAATACCTTATTCATCCAAGGCTCATAATGTTCATTATGAATGAGTCCAACACCATTAATTAAAGGTGTTTTGAAAATAGTATTATAAAAATTTTGGTTAAAAATGAGATTGATTTTTTTTGCCAATCCACTTTTGTTGAGGACTTTAATAAATAGCCTTTGAATTTTCAATTTATCGATTTTAGAAATCAAATATACCAATTTTTTCAATTTATGGTAAAAAAGGGAATATTTAAAAGGGTTGTATCATTATTCTTGCAAAAAAATAAAAAAGAAAAGAAGAATATTTGGAAAAATCACTAACTTTGTAATAAATGAAGTTGTTTGCATTTTTTATGGCATTCCATATTTTGGCATTATCAATAATGCCTTGTAATGATGTGCATAATGATTGCAGTAGTTTCAAAACAAAATCTCAAATTACACAAAACGAAAATCACAATCATAAATCAGACCATAACGATTTATGTTCTCCTTTTTGTTCATGTGATTGTTGTCAAACAGTTATGGTTATAAATTTTACAAACACTTCAATAAAAATAAAAAACTTATTTATAGAAAGCGATGTAAAAATAGCCAATCATAATTTTTCTTGTGTTTCCAATTTTTACGGAAACATTTGGCAACCACCTAAAATTTAATTGTAAATTATTTAGCAAATTAATTTTGCAGTCAATTGGCAATTTTAAATAAGCAAATTTCACTTTTTGCCTATTGCCTATTGCTTATTGCAAATTAACAATTTTCAATTTCTAATTTTCAATTAAATATTAATGTTAGATAAAATCATAAAATTCAGTATTAAAAATAAATTCATTATAGGTTTAATGACTTTATTGCTCATCGTTTGGGGTTTGTGGAGTGCCACAAAACTACCCATTGATGCCGTGCCAGACATTACCAACAATCAGGTTCAAATATTTACGGCTTGTCCTAAATTAGCAGGGCAAGAAGTAGAACAGTTGGTTACCTTTCCTATAGAGCAAAGCATTGCTAATTTGCCCGATTTAGAAGAAGTCAGAAGTATTTCACGATTTGGACTTTCAGTAATAACCGTAGTGTTTAAAGACAATGTAGATATTTATTTTGCAAGGCAACTCATCAATGAAAAACTAAAAGAAGCCCAAGAAAAAATACCCAAAGGCATTGGTACACCCGAGTTAGCTCCTGTAAGTACAGGACTTGGCGAGGTGTATCAATACATTTTGCATCCCAAAAAAGGAAGCGAAAGTAAATACACAGCAATGGACTTGCGTACTATGCAAGATTGGATAGTAGCCCGACAACTTAATGGCACAAAAGGCATAGCCGAAGTAGTTAGTTTTGGTGGAAAACTAAAACAATATGAAGTAGCTGTCAATCCTAATCGTCTCAAAGCCATGGGTGTAAGCATCCCCGATATTTTTACTGCTTTAGAAAAAAACAATCAGAATACTGGCGGAGCATATATTGACAAAAAACCAAATGCTTATTTTATCCGTGGAGTAGGTTTGGTTACTTCCTTGGAAGATGTAAAAAATATTGCCGTAAAAACCACAGGAGGTATTCCTATTTTTATTAAAGATGTAGCAGAAGTAGGCTTCGGTTACGCTGTACGATATGGAGCAATGACTTACAATGGAGAAGTAGATGCCGTAGGAGGTGTGGTAATGATGTTGAAAGGCGAGAATAGTAATGAAGTGGTCAATCGTATCAAAGAAAAAATACCTACCATTCAAAAATCATTACCCGAAGATGTAGTGATTGAACCCTTTTTAGACAGAACCGATTTAGTAAAAAGAGCTATGAGTACGGTTGAAAAAAACTTAATAGAAGGGGCTTTAATTGTCATTTTTGTATTGGTTTTATTTTTAGGAAATTTCAGAGCAGGATTAATAGTTGCTTCTGCTATTCCGTTATCTATGCTTTTTGCATTAGGATTAATGAATGTTTTTGGTGTTTCGGCAAACCTTATGAGTTTAGGAGCTATTGATTTTGGACTAATTGTAGATGGAGCAGTAATTATTGTAGAAGCTACATTACACCATCTAGGAATGCGAAAAAACGTTGGCAAATTATCCCAAAGCGAAATGGACGAAGAAGTTTTTGTGTCTGCTTCAAAAATTAGGAGTAGTGCTGCTTTTGGAGAAATTATCATACTTATTGTTTACATTCCTATTCTTACTTTAACTGGTATTGAAGGTAAAATGTTTAGTCCAATGGCGATGACCGTTGGTTTTGCTATCGTAGGGGCGTTGATTTTGTCTTTGACTTATATCCCAATGATGTGTGCCTTGTTTTTACCAAAAACAATCAATCACAACAAAACATTCTCGGACAAAATGATGGATTTTTTCCAAAGAATTTATCAGCCTTTACTACAAAAAGCTATTCAACTAAAATATTGGTTGGTGAGTGGTACGGTGGCTCTTTTTGCCATTAGTCTATTATTATTTTCAAGAATGGGAGGCGAATTTATACCCACATTAGCCGAAGGCGATTTTGCTTTTCATTGCATTTTGCCACAAGGCAGTTCACTAAGTCAAAGCATTGAAACTTCTATGCAAGCCAGTAGAATTATCAAGCAATTTGATGAAGTTAAAATGGTAGTAGGCAAAACAGGCAGTGCCGAAGTACCTACTGACCCAATGCCACCCGAAGCCACAGATATGATGATTATCTTAAAACCTCAAAAAGAGTGGAAAAATGATAAATCATACAATGAATTAGCCGATGAAATCAACGAAAAATTAGAAGCCATTCCTGGGGTATTTTTTGAAAAAAACCAACCCATTCAAATGCGTTTTAATGAACTGATGACTGGTATTAGGCAAGATGTAGCCGTAAAAGTATTTGGTGAAAATATGGATAGCCTTTTGTTATATGCAAATCAGATTGGCAAAATAGTGCAAACAGTTGAAGGCGCCACCTCTCCATCTGTAGAAAGAGTAGCAGGATTGCCACAAATAAATATTGAATACGATAGATTACGCATTGCCAATTATGGTTTAAATATTGAAGAAGTAAACGATATTGTAAGTACTGCCTTTGCAGGAAAAAGCACTGGTGTAGTTTATGAAAACGAACGAAAATTTGATATGGTGGTTCGCTTGGATAGTACGTACAGAAGTAGTATTGAAGATGTAAATAATTTGATGATACCTACCCAAACAGGCAATCAAATCCCCCTTTCACAAGTAGCCAATATTGCTTATAAATTAGGTCCTGCACAAATAAGTCGTGAAGCAGGAAAACGAAGAGTAGTAGTAGGCTTTAATGTAAAAGGTAGAGATGTAGAAAGTGTTGTAAAAGACATTCAAGCCAAGTTAAATACGGATATAAAATTGCCAAGTGGTTATTATTTTACCTATGGTGGCACTTTTGAAAACTTGCAAAAAGCCAGTCAGCGATTGATGATTGCTGTTCCTATTTCGCTACTTTTAATTTTTATGTTGCTCTATTTTACATTTTCATCAATGAAACAAGCCAGTCTAATTTTTACGGCTATCCCCATGAGTGCTATTGGAGGTGTGTTTGCCTTATTACTTCGTGGAATGCCATTTAGCATAAGTGCAGGTATCGGTTTTATTGCTTTATTTGGTGTAGCTGTTTTAAATGGCATTGTACTCATCGGCACTTTCAATCAATTAGAAAAAGAAGGTTGGACAGATGTAATAAAACGAGTAATAGAAGGTACAAAAATTAGGTTACGACCAGTACTAATGACGGCCACTGTTGCCAGCTTAGGTTTTCTGCCAATGGCATTAAGCAGTAGTGCAGGTGCAGAAGTGCAAAAACCATTAGCCACAGTTGTAATTGGAGGATTAATCACGGCTACTTTCCTTACGCTTTTTGTATTGCCATTGCTTTACATCATTTTCAATTCTAAAATTAAATTAAAAAGAAAACCAAAAGTGAAACCCATTATTACAGCCTCTGTTTTATTGTTTTTATTTTCAACAATAAACTTAAATGCACAAACTCAAATTAGTACAGTTGATGAAGCCATAAATATTGCTTTACAAAATAACCAGTCAATAAAAGCAAAAGGTTTAGATGTAGAAGCAACAAAAAGTTTGAAAAAAACAGCCAATGAATTGCCAAAAATGGATTTTAATGCACAATTAGGGCAATACAATAGCATCAAATTTGATAATGCCTTTCAATTGTCGCAAACGATACCTTTTCCTACTTTGTTTGGAGCAAAAAAAGAATTAATAAATGCAGAGATTAAAGGCAAAGAATGGCAACAACAAATTTCTATCAATGAACTCAAAAGCCAAGTGCGAAGCTATTTTTATCAAATTCAATATTTGCAATACAATAAAATCAAATTGCAGTATTTAGATAGTTTGTATATTGAATTTATACGTTTAGCCAAGTTGCGATACAAAACAGGCGATACTAAAAAAATTGAAATTAGTACAGCCGAAACCAAGCAGGGTGAAATCAAATTATTGTATCAGCAAAATGAAATTTATCTTGAAAATGCTTTGGCAAATTTTAAAACCCTACTTCATTCAAATGAAAGTATTGAAATTAAACAAGCCGATAAATACCAACCTTTGCAAATAAGCACTTTATTGGATAGTTCAACCATTGCCAACCATCCCGGTATTCAAGCCTTGTACCAACAAGCTACCATTTTAGAACAAACTAAAAAAGTAGAAAAAGCACAAGGTATGCCTGATTTCAAATTGGGTTATTCCAATCAATCTTTAATTGGTTTTCAAACTATTGATAATCAAGAAAAATATTTTGGAGGAACTAATCGCTTTCACGTTGTAAATATTGGTGTTGCTATTCCTTTAACTTTTGGGGCTACCAAAGCCAAAATAAAAAGTTTGGACTATCAAAAGCAAAGTGCCGAGGCTATGGCTGATTATCAAAAAAGCCAAATGAAAACGCAGTTGCAAAATATCTTATCGCAATACGAACAAGATGTAAAACAATACCAATATTATGTAGAAAACGCTTTGCCCAATGCAGATGAAATTATCAAATCTGCTCAATTGGGTTATACTACTGGCGAAATAAACTATGTAGAATATTTGTATGCTTTGCAAACAGCAACCGATGTACAATTAAAGTACTTACAAGCCATTCAACAAATAAATCAAACCGTTACAAACATTAATTTTTTAATCAATAAATAAATTTTCACACAATGAAATCAATATATAATTTCCAATTTCCAATTTTTAATGATAAAAATTTTAAATCCTATTTATTATCAATCATTCTATCATTAACCATTTTATTCTCTTCTTGTCACAATCACAAAGAAGGTGACGGGCACGACCACGGTACAACTGAAACAAAAGCAGAAGAACACCACGAAGAAGCGGAACCAACCATTGCTTCACTCACAGCCGAACAAATAAAAACGGTAGGCATACAATTAGGCACAGTTGAGCAAAAACAACTCACAGCCACACTCAAAGTAAATGGCAATTTAAAAGTACCAAACAATAATAAAGCCAATGCCACTTCATTATATGGTGGTGTAATAAAAACGATTAATGTACAAACAGGTTCTTATGTAAAAAAAGGACAAGTAATAGCTACGATTGCCAATCCTCAATTTATCCAACTGCAAGAAGAATATTTGAGTACGGCAAGTAAAATTACGTTTGCAGAACAAGAATTAGCAAGGCAAAAAGAACTCAACGAAGGCAATGCAGGAGCGAAGAAAAACCTACAAAGTGCCACAGCCGAATTGAATGGTTTGCGAACTCGTAAAGCTTCTTTACAACAGCAAATACAGCTAATGGGCATTAACCCCAATAGCGTAAGTAACGAAAATTTAAAATCGATATTGGTAGTTACAAGTCCTATTGGCGGTACTGTTAGCAACGTATTTGCAAAAATTGGTTCGTATGTAGATGTGTCTTCACCTGTTGTAGAAATTGTTGACAATGGCAGTTTACATTTAGACCTTAATGTTTTTGAAAAAGATTTACCCATGCTTACAGTAGGGCAAACCATTCATTTTAGAATAACAAATAATGCAGTTGAAGACTATAATGCTAAAATATATGCAATAGGTTCTTCATTTGAAGATGATAGTAAAACTGTTGCTGTTCACGCTATAGTACAAGGCAATAAAACTGGCTTGATTGACGGAATGAATATTACTGCCATAGTGAGTTTGAATAATGTTACTGCCCCAGCAGTACCAACCGATGCTATTGTAGAAGCTGATGGAAAATATTTTGTATTTGTAGTAACCGATAAAAAACCCGAAGAACACCACGAAGAAGAAGGTGCAGACGAACACGGACACGAACACGGAAGCACAGCCGAAGCCGATGAACATAAACACAAAGAAGACGAAACGCATAATGTAGAAAAAGAAACCATGACCAACTTTGAAAAAATAGAAGTGGTAAAAGGCTTTTCTAATATGGGTTACACAGCCGTAACCTTTGTAACCGATATTCCAGCAGGAGCAAAAATTGTAACCAAAGGAGCATTTTTTGTAAATGCAAAATTGACTAATAAAGGAGAAGGACATTCACATTAAAACAAAACAATAATTTAAAAATGGAACATCAACATAAATACGATGCACAAGGTAAACAACTTTGTTGTACCCAAGAAGAAAAAATCTATAACAAAGCAGGAGCATCTGAATTGTTAAAAAAAAGCCATTCTGAACATGACGGACATAACCACGAGGAACACAGCGATGATGATGGACATGACCATTCGGGTGGAAATGAAAGTACATTTAAAATGTTTTTACCTGCCATTATTAGCTTAGTTTTATTGCTTTTGGCTATTGGATTAGACAATTATTTTCCTCAAACTTGGTTTACAGGTTGGGTACGCATTATTTGGTATGCCGTTGCATATTTGCCAGTAGGTTTTCCAGTAATAAAAGAAGCAATTACAAGTATCGGTAAAGGCGAAATATTCTCTGAATTTTTGTTAATGACAATTGCCACCGTTGGTGCTTTTGCCATTGGCGAATATCCCGAAGGCGTTGCAGTAATGCTTTTTTATGCTGTTGGCGAGGTTTTTCAAACTTTGGCAGTAAAAAGAGCCAAAGCAAATATTAAAAGTTTGCTTGACCAACGACCAGACGAAGTAACCATTTTAAATAACAATCAAGCCCAAACAATAAGAGCCGAAGCCGTACAAATTGGCGATATTATTCAGCTAAAATCAGGTGAAAAATTAGGTTTGGATGGTGAATTATTGTCAGAAACTGCATCATTTAACACATCTGCACTTACAGGCGAAAGTAAGCCCGATACCAAAGAAAAAGGCGAAACTGTTTTGGCAGGAATGATTAACTTAAACACCGTTGCACAAGTAAAAGTAACTACGGCTTATACCGACAGCAAGTTGAGCAAAATTTTAGAATTGGTACAAAACGCCACAGCACAAAAAGCCCCAACCGAATTATTCATCAGAAAATTTGCAAAAATTTATACCCCGATTGTAGTTCTATTGGCTTCACTTATTGTAGTGATTCCATTCTTATTTAGTTACTTTCAAATTGATTTATTAAACATTAATCATTCAACATTTAACATTAATGACTGGATTTATAGAGCATTAGTTTTCTTGGTAATCTCCTGTCCATGTGCATTAGTTATCAGTATTCCATTAGGTTATTTTGGAGGAATTGGTGCAGCTAGTAAAAATGGAATTTTATTTAAAGGGTCAAATTTTTTAGATATTATTGCCAATATTCAAAATGTTGTAATGGATAAAACGGGGACTATGACCGAAGGGGTTTTTAAAGTACAGGAAGTAATTATTAAATCTGAGTTTGATAAAAATGAAATATTGCAAATGGTAAATGCTCTTGAAAGCCAAAGCACACACCCAGTTGCAACAGCCATTCATCAATATGTTGGCAAAGTAGATTACAATATTAAGCTTGAAAATGTTGAAGAAATATCAGGACACGGTTTGAAAGCCAATATAAATGGAAAAGAATTAATAGTTGGTAATTTTAAGCTAATGGATAAATTTAGTATTAGCTATGATTTGGACCCAACTAAAATAGTTTATACACTAATTGCAATTGCCTACCATAAGAAATTTGTGGGTTATTTAACCATTGCCGACAATATTAAAGAAGAGGCTCAAACAACTATTGATAGACTAAAAGCCTTGAATGTAAAAACCATGATGCTTAGTGGAGATAAAAGTACGGTTGTAAAATTTGTAGCTGAAAAATTAGGTATTACAAATTCCTTTGGTGATTTATTGCCCGAAGACAAAGTAAATAAAGTAAAAGAAATCATTGCAAAAAATGAAATAGTAGCCTTTGTCGGCGATGGTGTAAACGATGCGCCAGTTGTAGCTTTAAGCAATGTAGGTATTGCAATGGGTGGATTAGGAAGCGATGCTACCATAGAAACTGCTGATGTTGTTATTCAAGATGATAAGCCCCATAAAATTCCAATGGCAATAAATATAGGCAAACAAACTAAAAAAATTGTTTGGCAAAATATCATACTTGCATTTGTTGTTAAAGCCATTGTTCTTATTTTAGGTGCAGGTGGTTTAGCAACTATGTGGGAAGCTGTATTTGCCGATGTTGGTGTAGCATTATTAGCTATTTTAAACGCGGTAAGGATTCAAAAAATGAAATTTGGATGATAATTTATACCAATTGTAGTTATATTTGGTATTAAAGTTCTCTTTTTATTATAACAAACTGTATAAATTATAAAAAATTTTTTACTTGGAAATTCTTAGCCAATAAAATCTGAAAAAAAATATTTTAATTCTAAGAATTTATATTTTTGCAATTCCAAAAAATCGGGATGTAGCGCAGTCCCGTAGCGTACACGTCTGGGGGGCGTGTGGTCGCAGGTTCAAATCCTGTCATCCCGACTTATAAATCTAAAGGCATCTTTCAACAAAAGATGCTTTCTTTTAGAATTTGAATCCTAAATTTACACTAATACCTGAGTTGGTAAACTTGCTTACACCATCAGGACGTTCTCCATCGCCATAATCCACTATGTCGGTAAAGCCTTTATAATAACGTACTTCTATTTCAAAACCAGATCTTTTGAATTCAATACCCGCTCCACCACCTATGCCTACATCTAGTCTGTTTAAATCTTCTTCTTTAAAATTAAATGTCTCCGTTTCTGAATCACGAGTGCCATCAATTTTGAATTTATCGCGATAAAGTCCAATTACACCAACAGATATTTGCGGGCCAGCATGTACAAAACCTCTTATTTTTTCGTTACCAAATTGCCCTCTAAGTAAAACTGGAAATTGGACATAGCCGTAAGCAATTGAATTTTTCTCCCAATTGTTTTTGTCTAATTTATAAGAAAATTGACGTCCTTGTGAAGCAAAAATGGACTCTAATCTAATTTCTAGAAATGAAGCTAAAGGAATTTCTCCGATAAATCCCAACGTAAAACCAGGCAATAAATTCCAACTTCCCTCGTTGGCTTGGTCAAATTCTTTTTTTCCAGTAAAATTTTGGTCAGCCAGGTTTAAGCCTACTTTAACGCCAAACTGGAATTTGTCTTTTCCGCCAGCAAAAACATTTGTGGCACATAAAAAGAGGCATGCAATAAAAGCTATTTTTTTCATAGTATTTTTTTTTGTAAAAATAAGAAAAAAGAAAGTATAACTAATAAAAACTATACCTTTAAAAGACTTTTTTAATTACCAATTTTTCTTGATTCAATTTCGTCAAGTTTTAAATAATCATGAAAAATCGTATCAATTTTCGAAAAATTTAAATAATAACAAGCGCTATCAGTAATTTTTAACCTTGTTGCAATTACATTTATTTTGGTGTCTTTTTTTACATCTTGACTCATGCAAGCCGTTATAATATATAGAGTATCATCAACATGTTTTGTTTTCTGGGTATCTATTTTAACTTCAATCATTCCTCCGGTACAAAACACTCCACAATATCCATAAGCTATATCGGTTATTTTTCCCACCACCTTTATGGTGTCAAATAAATTTTCTGAAACTATCTTTTTTTCTTTTTTTTGGGGAATATTGGAAAACGTTTTTTCTTTTTTCTTGGTATTGCAACAAACTAAAAGCAATAAAAACAAACTAAGATAAATTTTTTTTATAACCATTATCTCTTACCTATTCCCACCGCCAAATCCGAATCCAAAACCAACTCTAAGTATTAATGGAAAAGACCCAAAAGTACCAGTATATATTGATTCGTCGTTATTGAGCGCATCAACTAATGCTGAGATATAGAAATTACCAGCATTTCCAATAGGTTGATTATAACCACCACCTAATAGCAGCGCATCCACGTTTATGCGGTTTTTGCCAGGAAATCGGATAGCATTATACGGTCGTTTGCTCACCATTTCATATTCGCCATGTACAAATATGCCTCTCCAAATGGTATAATTGGAAAAAATACCACCTCCATAAATGGCATCTTTATAGTCAGGTAAATTATAGACTATGCCAGAATTTGGATCGAGATACGAACCACCACGCTGATTGTAATAAATAAATTTTGTACCAATTCCAACTTGTAATTTTTCAGGAATAACAAAATAACCAAAGGTGGGAGAGATATCCACATAAGTTACATTGCCAAATTGCATCCCAAAGTTACCCCCAACTCTAAATTGCTTCCAATCCCATTTTTTGTCTTCTTTGTTTCGTTTTTGTTTCGCTGTGTCAACAACTTCCTGTTCCGAATTAGGAGTATCCATTGGTTTGTAAATTTCCTCTTGATCTTGACTAAATGAGCAAATAAAGAAAGAAATTAATAGGGTAAAAGTTAAAGCTAATCTTCTAAGCATAATTATTTAATTAACGATTTGGGTAAAAATATAATTTTGAATTGAATTTATGGTCTTATTTTTGTTATCAATTGTCAAAATATGAAAAAAATCACATCTTGTTTTTTAATTTTTGTTCTAATTTGTCAATCAAATTTGTTCGCACAGCCGCTTTTAGAGGATGTTTTTTTAAAGTACAAATATGTTGCCAAAAGTCCAAAAGACATTCATTTTTTTAATCAGTCCAATAACTATTTATCGCTAGAAGGCAATAATAAAGGTGGATTTGATTGGAACAAATACACTATGGATGGCAAAAAAATAGAAACCTGGTTGAGCACAAACAACTTAGAAACTTGGTCGAAGGTGGGAATAGAAAAAATAGACAATTATATTATTTCACCCGATGACAAATTATTGCTTTTGGCGACCAACAAAGAGCAAATTTTTAGAAAATCATATAGAAGCAACTTTTTAATTGTCAACCCAATTAAAAAAAGTGTGGTGCCTTTGAGTTCAAATGGAAAGCAAATGTATCCCGATTTTTCGTCAGATGGTTCCAAAATTAGTTTTGTTCGATCGAATAATATTTTTTATAAAGATTTGTTGAGCGGGAAAGAGGTTCAAATAACTTTTGATGGCAAAACTAATGAAATCATTAATGGTGCAAGTGATTGGGTATATGAGGAAGAATTTAAGGTTACGCAATTGTATGCTTGGTCGCCAGATGGGAAAAAGATAGCTTATTTGCAATTTGATGAATCTTTGGTGCCTGATTTTTCGTTTACGTTTTTTGATGAATTATATCCACGAATTGAAACTTTCAAATATCCGAAAGTTGGTGAAAAAAATTCAACCATTAAGGCTTTTGTATATGATATAAAAACAAAGAAAACAAAAGAGATAACACCAATAAATGGTGATGTTTATATGCCCAAAATTGAATGGATGGGCAATAAGGTGCTTATTACAGCTTTGAATCGTAAGCAGAATATTCTTAAACTATTTGCAATTGATCCAAGTTTGAATCATAAAGTTTTAATTTATGAAGAGAAATCGAGTACTTATATTGACCTACCAAAAATGGTGGTAATGGATGAAAATAGACTCTTATTTACCAGCGAAAAGGAAGGGTTTAATCATATTTATTTATTGAATACTGAAAATGGTTCCATTAAAACGGATCAAATAACTTCAGGAACTTGGGAGGTTTTGAAAATATATGGTGTAAATCCAAAAGACAATTGGGTATATTATCAATCGAACGAAGGCAATATTTATGAGCGATTTGTTTATGGAATTAATTTAAAAACATTAAAAAGTAAATTGATTTCTGATAATGAGGGTTGTAATGATGCCGTTTTTAATTCCAATTTCACATTTTTTATTTCTAATCACGAAACAGATAAATTGCCTAATCAATATAATTTATGTTCAGTTGATGGTGCAAAATTAATACCACTTGAAACCAATGAACCACTTGTAAAATTAATTGGAAATGAATTTTCTAAACGGGAGTTTATGGAAATAAATGTAAATGGAGTAAGTTTGTCTGCCTACATTTTAAAGCCTTCAAATTTTAATCCTAATAAAAAATACCCACTTTTGTTTTATGTTTATGGTGGTCCTGGCAAGCAAGAAGTTTTGAATGAATGGGGTGGATTTCGCGAGCAATGGTTTCAGGTTTTGGCGCAAAAAGGATATATAATTGCTTGTGTTGATAATAGAGGTTCGGGAGGTAAGGGCGCTAATTTTAAAAAAATAAATTATTTAAATCTTGGTAAATACGAAACGGAAGACCAAATAGGTGCAGCACAATACTTTGGCAAGTTGCCATTTATCGATTCTACAAGAATTGGAATTTTTGGATGGAGTTATGGAGGATTTATGGCTTTAAATTGCCTTTTTTATGGAGCCGAAAAATTCAAAATGGCCATTAGTGTTGCACCTGTTTCCAATTGGAAATATTACGACAGTGTATATAGTGAACGGTATATGGGAACCATGAAAGAGAATGAAGGTGGGTATGATAATTTTAATCCGATAGATGGGGCAAAAAGGATGAAAGGAAAATTGCTGTTAATCCATGGTATGGCCGATGATAATGTTCATTTTCAGAATACCGTTGAATTGCAAAAAGCACTAATAGAAGCTGGAAAACAGTTCGATTTTATGTCTTATCCCGACAAAAACCATTCAATTAGTGGAGGAAAAACAAGGATGCATTTGTTTTCTTTAATGACAAATTATATAGAAGAAAATTTATAAATTACAAAAAAATATTATATAATAAATTGACTATCAGTGTATATTATTAAATTCTAAACAGTAGGACATTTTAAAATAAAAAAAATATTTTTGCACTTTAATTAAATTATTTATGAAAAAAATTGTTTTAACAGTAATTATGTTTTGTGTGGCAATTGGAATTGCAAGCGCACAAGTAACTAAGGCAGAAACTGCCGATGACGTAGCCAAAGCTACAAATCCTGATGGTTGGAAATTAGGTGGTACAAGTACCTTGACATTTAATCAAGTAGGATTAAAGAATTGGGCAGCAGGTGGAAGTCCTAGTATAGGTTTATTAGGTTTGATAAATGGTTATGCAGATTTAAAAAGGGGAAAAAACTTATTTCAAAGCCGTTTGGCCATTGAGTATGGTATGCAGAAATTAAGAAAAGAGCCTTTTAGAAAAAGCGCAGACCGTATCGAATTGTTTACTAAATATGGATATCGAATTTCAAACAAATGGTATGTGAGTACTTATGCCAACTTGAGAACTCAATTAACAAAAACAAAGAATTTTGCGGTAGCCGATACTATTACACCTCCAGTAATCTCTAGGTTTGCAAGTCCTTTATTTGCAGAGGGAGCTTTAGGTATGGATTATGTTCCTAATCAATATTTTTCAATGTTCTTGTCTCCAGTTGCTGCTAAAATGACAATAGTAGCAAATGATGAAATTGCAGCATTGAATTTACATGGTAATGATTTTAAGAATTTTAGAGGAGAATTTGGAGCTACAGCTATTTTTACCTACAAACAAGAAGTAGTTAAAAATGTGAATGTATTTTCTGTTTTGAAGATTTATAAAGATTATTTAAAAGGTCCTGCACAAAATATTGATATAGATTGGCAAACTACAATTGGTTTGAAAGTAACTAATTATATCACTGCAAATGTATTTACTCATTTGATTTATGATTACGATGTATTAATTCCAACTGATAAAAATGAAAATGGAATTGCCGACGATAGAGGTGTTCAGTTCAGAGATGTAATAGGCGTAGGATTTGCTTATAACGTGAATAAAGTAATAGAAAGAAAAGTTCCTGCAAACGTAGATTAAAATTAAAAAGATGGATTTTACTAAAATATCAGAAAGCATTGTAAATGGCATTTTAACCTTTGGCCCTAAAGTTTTAGCGGCTTTATTAGTATTCTTTATTGGTAATTTTGTTATTAATAAAGTAGCTGCAGTTACCGGAAAGGCTTTAAAAAAGAAAGAAACCGATCCAACATTAAGTGGGTTTGTTTTGAGTTTGATTACAGCGTTACTTAAAGTATTGCTTTTTGTAAGTGTGGCAAGTATGCTAGGTGTTGCTACTACTTCTTTCGTTGCCGTTATTGGTGCTATGTCATTGGCAGTCGGTATGGCTTTGCAAGGTTCATTAGGTAATTTTGCAGGAGGAGCACTTATACTTTTATTTCGTCCATTTAAGGTAGGCGATTTAATAGAAGCGCAGGGAAATGTAGGTCATGTAAAAGAAATTTCTCTATTTACAACACATATTGTTACTGGCACTAACCGATTGGTAATCATACCTAACGGGCCATTGTCGAATGGAAATATTATTAATCATTCGGCATTAGGAAGTGTAAGGGTTGATTTTGATATTCATATTTCTAATTCATTTGCCATAGAGGAAACAAGGGCTGTGGTAATGGAAGTTTTAAACAACCATCCTTCAGTATTGAAAACGCCAAAAGCTAGTGTAAATGTAAAGCAATTAAATGATGCAGGATATGTAATGGTGGTAAATCCATATTGCTTACCTGGAGACTATTGGAAGGTGTTTTTTGAAACGCAAGAACAAACAAGAATTGCACTCACTAAAGCAGGTATTGGTTCGCCAGTACCCACACAAATTCAAATTCACGGTTAATTGTTATAGATATTTTAATGGGTGCTTTCGATTATTCGAAGGCACCTTTTTTTATTTATATCTCAATACTTTTTCCCATTGATTAGAGTCGTTTTGATTGATCAACTTGTCTTGTTGCTTTAAAATAAAATCATATTCAGGACATTCAATTACTTCAGTAATGTTAAAGTAATCTGTTTCAATATCATACTCCACTATTTTGTATCGACCCTCGTCTTTATCTTCCTCAAGTACCAAATGTATTGGCGACTTTACAAACGGATGTATAATATCTTGAAAATAACCCAAAGAAAAATAAGGATAGTATTTCCATTTGTGTTCGATGTTTTCTTTTATAAGCTTAGATTCATATTCTTTTAACCTTCCAATAATTAAGTTGCCATCTAGGTTTTCATAGTTTATGCTTTCGTATGAACGCCACTTTCCACCATCATAATAATCAAATTTACCCATTTTCAATTTATAATCAAAAGTATTCGATTGATCTAGAATATATCCTGGGTAGTAATATTTGAAAGCATGCTCTTTAGCATACGTTATTTCTTCCATCATTGTAAAATGGCCAAGGGAATATTTTGAATATTGGCTGTCAAAAACACAAAGGATACTTGCAATACTTTGTTTCCCAAGATCAAAAAAGCTAAAAGCGACTAATTGCTCGCCATCATAAACGCAAATTTCTTTAGTGTTATATATATTGAGTCTTGAGGGAGATTCGCCAAATAAAAATTGACTCAAGGTTTTATAAATATAACCTTTAAATCTTGCTTGGTGATTTAAATACAATTTTTCTTTTTCGGGAGTAATAATTGCATTTTGAATTTTTATGGTAAAACTATTCTTTGCTAATGCATAGATTTTTTTTTGTTTTTTGGTAAAATCATCTTGCTTTTTTATGTCTAACCTTATATTAATAACATTATTCAGTTGGCCATCCAAGCATAAAACTTTTGCCTTAAAAAGCATATTGCAATTTCTGAACCATCCAGATGCTAGATACTTATCAAGCCGATAGGCTGATAACGAAAACGGAAAATAATAATTGACCAACATAGTTGTATCTGCAATATTAAGCAAAAGATTTTATTTATAAAATGCTTTTCAAAATAAAAAATATGCCATAATGACATTTTTGTACGCAATTAAATGACAATATGTCTGGTTTGTTTTTCAAATTATGCCAATTTAGCTTCTTTGTTCTAATGGAATAAAAATTGAATATTAGTTAGAAACTATTTTTAAACAAAAAAAACAAATAATTATGGGACTTATTAAATTTAAACACGCATTCAGAAACGAACCAACTTTTTTTGATGATTTCTTTTCAAGAGATACTTTTAGAAATCCAGAATTTAATTTCAATAAATCTGTACCGGTAAATATAAAGGAGACAGATAAACTTTTTGAGATTGAAGTATTGGCACCGGGGCTTAAAAAAGAAAATTTTAACATTGAAATTAATCAAGACGATTTAGCAATTTCTTACTCAGAGGAAACTGAAAAAGAGGAAAGGGACGAAACAACAAAGTTTGTTAGAAAAGAATTTACCTACAATTCCTTTGAAAGACATTTTACTGTAAATGAGAAATTGGTAGATGTAGAAAATCTAGAAGCTAAGTATGAACAAGGTATTTTGCATATTTCTTTGCCTAAATTTCAGAAGGAAGAGAAAAAAGAAGCAAAAAAAGTAGCTGTAAAGTAAAGGGAAAAGTGAAAGGAAAGAAAAGGGGTTGAGCAATCAACCCCTTTTTTATTCATATAATTCTTGTATTTGTGTACTATTTTTTATCCAAATTGTTTCAAATCCCAAGGAAAGAGCCGCAGTAATATTTGCCTCATTATCATCCAAAAATAAACATTCATTGGCTTGGAGTTGGGTTGATTTTAAAACGGTTTCAAAGATATCGGGATTGGGTTTTCTTTGTTTTAAATGGTGGGAATAAAAGCAAGTTTCGAATAAATCATCAAAAATATTTTCACCAAATTTTGAAATCAATAGTTTTATAAAATATTTTTCATGAATACTATTCGTATTACTTAAAAGAAAAATCCGGTATCTATATTTTAAAGCATTGATTGTTTCAATATTTCCATCAGGAAAATGAGAGATTTTTGCATTCCAAGCATCGATTATTGTTTCGGTTTCAATAGGTTGATTTGAAATTTCCTGCAATTGTTGTATAAAAAAGGATTCGTCAAAAAGGCCACATTCAAATCGTTCAAAGAAATTGTTGTTATTTAGAATTGAATATTTTTCTTTTTCAAAAAGTGGTATGAAAATTTCGGATTCCCATTTTTCCTCATCATTTAGCTGGAGGATAACATTTCCTAAATCAAATATAAGCGCCTTTATCAATGTATTTTTTGAACCAAAGAAATGCATATTTTTTAAATAAAAAAAAAGGCGAATTTAATTCTGAGTAATTAAATTCGCCAAACAAGGAATGTTATTGGGGTAAGAACTTTTGTTATTGCAAAAATAGTATAAAATAAACGTTTTAAAAAATACAAAAAAATACAAAAATCGAAAAAAATAAGGCAGAATATGAATGTTTGTTTCTATTTTATAATATTTAAATTGAATTAACGCAAATATCAACTTAAATAAAAAGGTTATTTGAGAAAATAATTAATTTTGTACCAAATAAATTAAAAGATGAGTATAGCGAGTTTAAGTCAACTAAGCACAGAGGAAGTTAATTTGGTACTGAATACACCAGCTTTAGTTTCTTTATTGATTGGAGGTGCAGATAATAATTTTGATAATGAAGAAAAGGAAAGGGCTAAGAAAATTGTAGCATTTCGAAAAACAACAGGAGATCCATTATTATTTGAATATTTTAATTTAGTAGAAGAAACATTTGAAAATGAAATTCAAATTTTAAGTGAAAGATATAGTGGAGATGCACTAGAACGCAATAGTAAAATCACGGAAGAATTGGTGAAGTTGAATGAAATACTTCCAAAGATGGACCACAATTATGCAAATGCTCTTTTGCAAAATTGGAGGACATTGGCAAAGGGTGTGGCAGAAGCATCTGGAGGATTTTTGGGTATGTTTGAGGAATCATCCGAAGAAGCACATTTGGTTGGGCTTAAAATGATTGAATTTGGCAATAATTAAAGAGCCCTCAAAGCAAAACTTTGAGCGAATTGATAAATTTGCTACTCTTTTAGATAGTAAATTTCAAATACCAGGCACTAAAATAAAAATTGGTGTTGATGGAATAATTGGTTTTTTACCCGTTATTGGAGATATTTCAGGCTTAGTAATATCTATCGGGCTTATTGTAGCAATTGTACGAGAGGGAGCTTCTGGGAAAGTAGTGGCTAAAATGTTAGGAAATTTATTGCTAGATGTCACTATAGGAGAGATTCCAGTTTTAGGCAATATTTTTAATATATATTATAAAAGCAACAAGAGGAATGTGGCACTGGCAAAAGCGCATTTCGTTGAAGGTAAACACAAAGGACAACCTTATAAATTGTTTATTGGGATAGGTGTATTTTTTTTACTATTCTTTGGGTTTTCTTTATGGATAACTATTAAATTAATAAAAGCAATCTTGGCTTTTATATAGTCCAAGATTGCTTTTATTTTTATTTATTCGTCATCATCATCGTCATCGTCATCATCGTCTCCATCCAATGCTTCGTCAAAACTGTCAGATCCGTCGTCGGCCATGTCATCATCATCTTCTAATTCGTCTTCTACATCCTTAAGTCCATCGCCTAAATCATCAAGTGCAACATCACCCAATGGGTCAAAATCGTCATCAATGTCAACATTGTCTACCATTTTTTGCAATTGCGTACTTACTTTAACCATATAAGCAACATCATCAATCTCGATAGAGACAGCAGAAATCACTTCATTTTTGGCGTTCGTAAATTTAATTATCCCTTTAGTATAACCATGAGGATATTTTTCATGTAATGCCTGAAGTACCTCTTCGGGCACATTTTTGTAATCTACAATTACTCTTTTCTTTATCACAATTATTGAATTTTAAGTCCTACTTTATTTATAGGGTAAAAGTAATTTTTAATTGGAAAATTTACCAAATGTTTTCACTTTTTTTTTTCATTTTAAACTTTTTTTTTCTCAACGGTCGAATTATAATATTTTTCAATTTTTAAAAATGAATTTTATATTGGTTTTTGAATTAATAAAGTGTTTAAATGGGTTATCTAATTGTTGTTTTGCATAAGGAATTATTTTCAGTAAAATAATGATTAGCGAACTTATTTTTTTATTACAAAAAAATGATTCAAGTTCAATTTGAAAGCGCTTTTGAATTTATTTGAAATAACTAATTTGGAAATCTACCCTAATTTTTACGAAATGATCTTTTGCTTTTTATTTCGTCCTCAATTATTTTCTTGTAGGGATAAAAATCTACTTGAATTGTATGTCTATTCGATTTTACATACCTTTTTTCCATAGCCAATTTATCCTTCTTGATGGTTTTCTCCATAACTTCTTTCGGTGGCAGTATTACTTCCTTGTTTAGTAATTTAGACACCCACTTTGCCTGAATTTCGGCAAGTGGCATTATGGCACCTAAAGGTTGGAGGAGACCAATAAAAAATAAATTCGCATGTTCGGTAGCCACCACTTTGTGGTAAAAGCTCACATCATTATCTTTTATGGAAATAAAGTTTTTATCAAAGAAAGGGAATGAAATCTGATAACCTGTTGCAAAAATAATCGTATCGAATTCTTCTACATCGTCGTTTTCAAAAATTACTTCTTTTTGATTAAATCGTTTTATATTTCCTTTTACTTTTATTTTTCCATGTCCTACTTTACTCAAAAAATCTTGACTAATAGTTGGATGTTCTGTTAATAATGGTCTTTTTGGAATTGGCACACCGTAATTCTCTTGGTTTCCAGAATTTAATAGCAGGGCAGTTTTTAATGACAAACGCTGTATTTCTAATGGAAAAAATGCCAATGGTGGTTTGGAAATATGGTCAGTCGGAATTCCGAATAGATATTTGGGTATTATATAAGCACTACTTCGAGTAGAAATAACTACTTTTTTTGCATTAGTAGATAACTCGCAAGCTATATCTACAGCACTATTCCCAATGCCTACAATCAAGACACGCATATTGTCAAACTCATTGGGTGTTTTATAAAAATGAGCATGAAGTGTTTTTCCGTTAAAAATACCCTCAAAATTTGGGTGTTTTGGTTTCCAATGGTGACCATTGCACACTATAACCGCATTATATATTATCTGTTTTTTATTTGAAAGACTGACTAAGTATTCAGAGGTGGCAATTTTTTCTACTTTTTCAACTTCTGTATTAAATTGTATACTTTTTCTGATGTTAAAATAATCTACATATTCATTAAAATAGTCGAAAATTAAACTATGATGGGGATAGTCTGGATAATTGTTGGGCATTGGAAAATCAGAAAAAGACATCATTTGTTTTGATGTATTAATGTGCAATGATTTATATGCTGAGGATAAATCATTATCATTATTGTATTTCCAAACGCCTCCAATAAATGACCCTTTTTCATAACAATCAAAATCAATCCCACTCTGAGATAATGTTTTAGCAGTTACGATTCCTGAAGAACCAGCACCAATTATACAAACTTTCATACTCAAATATCATATATAATCCACCATATTCCAATTATTTTATCAAAATATTTTATCGAATTTTAAGAAAATAAATATTTTTTTTCATTCATAACGCATTATTAATGCTGAATAGGTAGATGGTTTTTATTATATTTAATAATTTAGTCTCCAATTTTTAAAATTATGTCTAATCAAATTACAACAGATATTTGTATTATAGGTGCTGGTCCAGTTGGATTGTTTGCAATCTTTGAAGCTGGATTACTTAAAATGAAGTGTCATTTAGTAGATTATCTACCTCAAGCAGGTGGACAATTAACAGAAATATATCCTAAAAAACCGATTTATGATATCCCAGGTTATCCAATAGTTGGAGCTCAGGAACTTGTAGATAATTTGATGAAACAAGCCGAGCCATTTCATCCCACCTTTACATTTGGAGAAAGGGTTGAAACGGTAGAAAAAACGGAGGATGGATTTGAGATTATAACTCATTTGGGAACTAAAGTAGAATGTAAAGTAGTGGTAATTGCAGGAGGTTTGGGTTGTTTTGAACCAAGAAAACCAGCTATTGCTTCTTTGCCGACTTATGAAACCAAAGGGGTGGATTACATGGTTTTAGACCCAGAAAAGTATAGAAATAAAAAAGTGGTAATAGCAGGTGGTGGCGATTCAGCTTTAGATTGGGCTATGTTTTTGGCGGATGTTACGAGCGAACTTACCTTGGTTCATAGAGGCGAAACATTTAGAGGGGCTCCTGACTCGGCAGAGAAAATAAAAAATCTGCATGAACAAGGGAAATTAGATTTGGTGTTGAAATCAAATGTTACCGATTTAATGGGTGATGGTAAATTACAGCGTGTAACCATCGAGACCTTGGAGGGTGAGAAATCAGAGAAAGAAGCAGATTATTTCTTGGCTTTATTCGGATTGAGTCCTAAATTGGGCCCGATAGCCAATTGGGGCTTGAAGGTGGATAAAATTGCGATTGAAGTAAATACAAGAGATTATTCAACCAATATTCCAGGCATTTATGCCATTGGAGATATTAATACCTATGAAGGGAAATTGAAACTTATTTTATGCGGTTTCCATGAGGCCGCTATGATGGCACATAGTGCTTATGAAATAATCAATCCCAATAAAAAGGCAACGGTGAAATATACAACTGTAAATGGGGTTCAAGGATTTTAACAACAATATGGAAAGTATTACAATTTTTATAGAAGAAGATAATGGCGAATCAAAATCGCTTGAAATTCCTTTGGGTGTTTCATTGAGTTTGATGGAAGTTTTGAAAGGTGAAGGTTATCCCATAGAGGCTACCTGTGGCGGAATGGCATTGTGTGCCACCTGTAGAATGGAGGTATTAAATCAAAAGGAATTGGGTATCGATTGTATCAACGATGATGAACTAGCCATGTTAGAAAACCTACCTTGTTATACTGGAAAATGTAGGCTTACATGCCAAATAAAAATATCAGAAGAGCTTAATGGTTTAAGAATTAAGTTTCCGATTGAAATTCCAGCTTGGTTGCAATAAATATTGTATATTTTAATTGTTTTGAAAAATAAGTTAATGTTGTTATGCAAAAATAAGGGATCAGTGATTTTATAAATTAAAAAGGGTGGAAAGCTAATTTTCCACCCTTTTTAATTTTTTGCTTTACACATCTATCTTCGCATACTTAGCATGCGTTTCAATAAATTCTCGTCTTGGTGGTACCTCGTCGCCCATTAGCATAGAGAAAATTCTATCTGCTTCGGCTGCATTTTCGATGGTAATTTGCCTTAATGTTCTTTTTTCAGGATCCATAGTTGTTTCCCATAACTGTTCGGCATTCATTTCTCCCAAACCTTTATATCGTTGTGTAGCCACACTATCTTCTTTTCCTTCGCCTGCCAATCGTTTAATAGCCAAAAGTCTTTGGTCGTCATTCCAGCAGTATTCAAACTGTTTTCCCTTTTTTACCATATACAATGGAGGAGAGGCGATATAAATATGTCCTGCATCAACCAATTCACGCATGTGTCGGAAAAAGAAGGTTAAAATAAGCGTCGTGATATGGCTACCGTCTACGTCGGCGTCGCACATAATAATTACCTTATGATATCGCAATGATTTAATATTCAATGCTTTTTGGTCTTCTTCAGTGCCTTTTGAGACACCCAAACCAGTAAACATATTTCTTATCTCCTCGTTTTCGTATATCTTATGTTCCATCGCTTTCTCTACATTCAAAATCTTACCTCTCAAAGGCAAAATAGCTTGAAACCGACGATCTCTACCTTGCTTAGCTGTACCACCTGCCGAATCTCCTTCCACTAAGTATATTTCACAATTTGCAGGGTCACGTTCCGAACAATCTGATAATTTACCAGGCAAGCCAGAACCAGTTAATACACTCTTTCTTTGTACCAACTCACGTGCTTTTTTGGCAGCATGCCGAGCGGTTGCCGCTAAAATCACTTTACTAATTATAATTCTGGCTTCTTTGGGATGCTCTTCTAAATAGTAACCCAAAACATCGCCAACTACAGACTCTACAATACCTTGTACTTCGCCATTCCCTAATTTGGTTTTGGTTTGTCCCTCAAATTGCGGTTCAGGTACTTTTATAGAAATAATGCATGTAATGCCTTCTCTAAAGTCGTCACCACTAATTTCAAATTTTAGGTTTTTGAATAAGTCATTTTTTACTGCATAGCTTTTAAAAACTCTTGTAAGTGCTCGTCTAAATCCAGAAACGTGTGTGCCACCTTCTATTGTATTAATATTGTTTACATAAGAATGAATATTTTCTACAAAAGTTTCGTTATACTGAAAAGCCACTTCAACCACAACGTTTTCCTTTGTTCCTTCCATGTAAATTGGTTCTGGAACTAAAGGCTGTCTAGTTTTGTCCAAAAAGGTAACAAATTCTCTTAATCCACCTTCAGAGAAGAAAGATTCAGAAAGAAATGAACCATCTTCATTTACTTCTCTTTGGTCGGTAATTGTAATTCTAATACCTCTATTTAAATATGCCAATTCTCGCATCCGAGCTGCTAAAGTGTCATAGTTGTATTCAGTTGTAGTAAATATAGTAGCATCGGGTTTGAACTGAATAATAGTTCCCCTTTTTGTGGATGGACCAATTTCTCTAACGGGATGTTTTGGTTTTCCGATAGAAAACTCCTGCTGATATTCTTTTCCATCTCTATGAACAGTTGCAATTAATGGATCAGAAAGTGCGTTAACACAAGAAACGCCCACACCGTGCAAACCTCCCGAAACTTTATAAGAGTCCTTGTCAAATTTACCTCCTGCATGAAGCACTGTCATTACCACTTCTAAAGCAGATCTATTTTCTTTGGTGTGAATTGCTACTGGAATACCTCTACCATTATCTTCTACTCTTATAGAATTATCAGGCAAGATATCTACTTTTATATCAGAGCAATATCCTGCTAATGCTTCGTCAATTGAATTGTCTACTACTTCATACACCAAATGATGTAAACCTCTAAAGCCGATATCGCCAATATACATGGCTGGTCTTTTTCTTACAGCTTCTAATCCTTCTAATACCGTTATATTATCTGCACCATAATTGGTGACATTAATGTTTTTTTTATCTTCTTCCATTCCTTTTTTTATCAAAAGCCAAAGATACAAATTAATGGCTTATTAGTTGCCTTTAAAAATACTTATTTTTCCCCAATATTTATGGATTTTACACACTATTTTGACAATTTTGTTAAATTAGATTAACTCAGTATTTTTCAATCAAAAATTTTGCTTATTTTATAACAAGAAATTTGATTTATTTAAGTGATAATCACAATTATACCGACCTATCTTGCAAAAAGAAAGTAAAAAATAGGCACTAAATTTTATTTTCAATAAATAGACTTACATTTTTTAAATTAGTGTTGATGACCACCAGGCCCATGAACATGTCCATGAGCTAATTCCTCTTCGGTGGCTTCTCGTACTTCAATTACAACTCCTGTAAAGTGTAATTCCTTATCGGCTAATGGATGATTAAAGTCCATAGTTACTATCTCGTCATTTATTTCAGCTACCAATCCATTAAAATGTTGGCCATGATTATCTTGCATAGGCAAAACATTACCAACTTTAAGCATATTTTGGTCAATATTTCCTGAAGGATCTTTAAACGCATCGATAGGAATATTAACAATCTGCTGTGGGTCAGAGTTGCCATATCCATTCTCTGCACTTATTTTAAAGTCGAAGGCATCATTTACTTCTTTACCAGCTATATTGCTTTCAAACTCAGGAAGCAACATGCCAGAACCAAAAATAAAGGCCAAAGGTTGCCCAGGTTGGGATTTGTCAGCAATAACTTTCTCACCGTTTTGATCCACTTGTAAGGTATAGTCTAAGGAGACTACTAAATTTTCTGTAATTTTCATAAAATAATTTGAGGCGCAAAGGTAAATCTTATTTTATAATATAAATAGTATTTGCATTTTTTAATCCAACCTGTCAGGTTGGATTTTCTCATTCCCAAATATCAAAACTTATTTCTTTATTTTTTTGCTTAATTGTCTTTTGCACTAAAAAATTATTTACCCTCCAAACCAAATACAAAACAGCCTGCTTTTGAAGGGGGGTTTCCTTTTCCAGTTAAAAGGAAAAAAAAAAGGAGGGGTGCGGATCATAAGGTGTTTCAACTAATAAATGATGCACAGGATTATTGTGAATATAATTTACCAAGTCAATTAAGTACGAAGTTGATGTAATTTCTTTTCTTTTAAAAGGCCTGCAAAAAAAGAGAACCTTTCCTTCATTCCTTAAATTATGTTTTTTGGTATAACTATTAAAGAAATTACTGAATTGTTGTGATAGTTTAATTTGAATTATTTTTTCAACCTGACAGGTTGATAATAAGATTGGATTGATTTTAAAAAGCAATAACAAATCGTCTTTTTCTTTTATTTTTATCAGAAAATGAAAATGATTGGGCAGCAAGCAATAGCTGAATGTTTCGGCAATAGGACTTATGTATTGTTTGAATTTTTCAAGAAAAATATTGTATTCGTCTTGGAGTTTAAAGATGTTTTCTTTCCCATTAGAATGGTTAAAAATATGATAGAAACAATCTGGGTTTAACTCGGTAATAAATTTGTTGTGCATTGTTTTTTTTATATTGAGATACTTAATTGAAAAAATTCCACAATTAGTATTCATTTTTTTTCAACCTGTCAGGTCCATTGAACCTGACAGGTTGAATTTTTCTCACAATTTCAATTTCTAGCACTATATTTGTTTTCAAAAATTAAATCAAATTTTATGAATAAACTTTTTACAACTCTTTTGCTTTTTGTTTTTCTTAATTTGGAGGCACAAATTTCTAAAATTAAACTTACTGAAAACCAATTTAAAAAAATACAAACTTTGCAGGTGAGCTCAAACGCTGATAGCATAAACCAAGTCTACCTAGATTTTAAAAAGACTGATACCTCATTTAGTGCGATAAGTGATTCTGATTTTTTGAAAATTACCGCTATTTTAAAACCTAAAAATACGAATGCATATATGATCCATAAAGATTCATATGACATTTCACACAAAATTGCCTCCGACCTAGTAAATGATGTTTCAGATGATCAAAATGTAGTTAGAATAGCAGTTTATTTCAATAAAGAACCTTTTTTCAAACAAAACCTCACAAAACTAATTCAAAATCAGTTTTTTGATTTTTATTATAACAATAATATAATGAAATATCTTGAAACTCCGAGTTATATTGAAGTACTCAGACCATTTGCCGTCTATAAAGTGGTTATACATACCAAATCCGAAAGTGCGTTAAAGGAAGAAATAGACTTTATTGCATTGAATTCTAATTTGGAATTTTAGTTTTTTTCTCTCAATTGGTTAATTCAATATAGTTTTACCAAATAATACCAAACATAACTACAATAAGCCAAACTGCTTACCTGCGCCAGCTTGGGTACTACTTTTGATTACTTAAATAATACTTACTACTATAGTTATCCCAAGAAAAATTATTTTCAAATGGATTCGAATAATCTTCGTTATTCAAGTAAATACTATCGGTCATATAATCAAACATTTGCATTAAATGTGCTATATCTTTTTTATTTAATTTTGGTAAAATCAAATTACCTTTTGCATCTTTAAATTCTGATGATAAATTTTTGGTAGGAACTTTTCGTATATGTGTTGAATAATGCCTTAATACTTCCTCTAATGTCTTTAAACTACCATTGTGCATATAAGGAGCAGTTTGTTTGATGTTTCGTAATGTTGGTACTTTTAACAATCCAATATCTTCATCTTTTAAAGTAACACCATATAAGCCTTTCTCTGTACTTGTATCTACAAAACCATTTGTACTAAATTTTTTATTTCCATAAGTTAAATCACCATGACAATTGCCACAAATATTTACAATTTTTCCCATTTTTCCTTTTTTATGTTCTGTTATAAATTGAACAAAAACTTTATTTTTTTTTTCATTTTCATTCAAATATTCTAATGGATTTTCAAATTGAAAAACTTCCATTTTTGTATTAAAACTTACAATAGATTTTAAAAATTGACTAATAGCATTTTCTATATATATTATTTTAATTGAATCATTGTACATCGTTTTAAAATATAAAGAATAATATGGATGATTATTTAATTCTTGAATAAGTTCATTCATATTTTGGTTCATTTCATTTTTTATCTTGTATTGGTATGGTTATTAATTTTTCTAATGTAGTAACTCTTCCATCCCAAAAAAAGTGATCTTGAAATGCCAAATTTTGTAACGACATGGAGTTTCTTTTTATTATTGCGCCAGTAGAACCAACAGAAGTTGGTTTACCATCTGTAAATCCATATTTTTGTTGGTGGCAACTTCCACACGATTGTTTGTTATTACCTGATAATAATGTATCATAAAACAATAATCTACCCAAAGCAATTCCTTCTATTGTTAAATTGGTAGTAGATTGATTTGAATTAAAATTATTAGAATATAAATTACTTTTATAATTAAATGGATGTAAGGATTCCACTTCCTTACTTATAATTAATGTAAAAATACATAAAATTAATACAACAATTATAGCATTTCTTTTCATTATTATTATTATAAATTTACAAACTTTAAAGTTTATTTATGGGTTATCAAACTCAAGTACTTTTGTTCTTTTTGTTTTATTATGCTTATCTTTTATATTAAAAATTAATTGATAGCTATAATTTTTACTGTTCATTTTTATATCTTTTAATATTTCATATTCAAACATACACTGTAGTTTAAAATTTAAAATATTTTTATCACTATTTTTTTTCAACATATCTAAAGTACAAAATTCCATAAAAAACTTGCATGGATGTTGCATCGGATAAGATTTATAATTATTTTTTGTTAATAATGGATTAATTGCACTTATATACTCTATTTTTTTAGTCTTTTTATTTGTTTTTTCAAAAGTAATAAAACCATTCGTTTTGCCTACTCCTGGTGCAAACATACTCCAAGATTGTTTAAATGGCGATAAATTGCTTGGTTTTATTTTTTCATAAAAATTTAAAAAATTATTTGCTTTTACATCATAATTTTGGAGTTGCTTACTAACTGAATTAAATATCGAAAAAATTAAAATTAAACTAAATAATATAAAACTGATTTCTTTTTTTAGCTTGTCTAAAAACATTAATCTACTCATGCTTTTTATATAATACCTAAAGGATATATTTTTTAATTGTATTTTGTTCCAAAAATAATCTGGTAATAGTAAACTTGCAATTAAAATTCCAGTGTATTTGTAAAATCCTACGTCTAAAAAAAAATCTACACCTAAATGAAATAATAAAATTAGTATTCCAAAATAAAACCTTACCTTTTTTGATTGTAAATTAAAAATAAAAATCAAACTACCTATTATTTCAAAGCCAAGTGTTGCATACGTTAATATTTTACATATAATATCCTTTTTTATAAGCGTGTATGCCAATGGCTTGTTTAGTGTTACATTTTTTAATACCAAACTTATAGCACTTCCATTCCACCACTCTATAGATGTTTTATTTATTCCTGCAAAAAAATAAATAACAAAAATTTGAAATAATACCACAATTATAAAAGGATTATCCTTCCATGTTATTACTTTACTTTTTGTTGGATAAGCAAAATAAAATAAAAAAATAGCTATAAATAAAAAACAGATAATAATATTATCTGGTCCGTCAAAATAAGGAAAATATCGCTCTGTAAATGCAGTATAGGCAATCAATGATAATAAACTCATCAACGAAGGATAAAAACCTATGGATAATAAAAAAAATACAATTATTGAGAGGACAATTATAATTATCAATACAAAATTGTTTTGTACCGATGTAAGAAGTCCTAAACCCGATTTTATTTGTTTTATGTTTTCATAACAAAACGGCCCATTTTCTACATCAAAATATTCAAAAAAATGTATCTTATATAAAACAAAATTATATATACAAATTATTCCAAGTAGTATTCTAAATGCATTTATGGATCTAATATCTATACTTATCATAAGTTCTCAAATTTATATAATATTTCTATAGATTTTGCATTTTATCTAAATTACTCTCCAAACCTCCAAATCCAAAATTGTGGATAAAAAATAAAATTTAATATACAACCAATGTTTTTTTTATGTATCTTTACTTTGAAATTAAAATTATGAATAAAATTTTTACACTCTTTTTGCTCTTTTTATCGCTTTCTTTTTTCGCTCATAGGCAACAAAATACAACAGAAAGCCAACAAATACAACCATCCAATAGTGTAGTAGATAATTTAACATCTACTCAAACTTTAAATTTAGTTCATTTAGATTACAGCCAAATACAATCATTAATATATTTATAACGAATAAAATTTTACCAATGAAAAATTGTACATTTTACTTTGCTTTTGTGCTTTCTATGCCACTACTTTGGCACAAGACAGCACCCAAACGCAAAAAAAACAGCCAAAAATTATTTTAGATAATACACCTTTAAAACCCGAAGAAAAAATAGATAAGCGCAATACTCCAAAGCTAAAAGAACTTATCCGTTACATATCACCTCAAGAAATGGAATCCCAAAAGGTGTTGTTTTATGAGTTGGAAAACAACTACGATTCTAATCCATTATTTCCAAGGTTTGTAAAGTATATGTTAGAGGATGGAAGAATTATAAAACTCACGCTGTAAAAATATAATTGCCATTTTATTAATGACCAATTTGATTTCAAAATTTGAAGAAAATGCCAAGCGAATTCAGCTCAAACTAACTAAAACTTCTAAAGAATCATTTCTGAATTTTTAAAAAAAGTATTTATGAATTATATATACAAATTATTTCTATTGTTGTTGATTTTTAATACAAATGTATTGTTTGCTCAAAAAAACTTAAAACTTGTTGTTTATAAGGTTGAGGCAATAGGTGGAAGTTGTAAGTCACGATCAGAAGATTTTTATTGGTCTTGGGAAGATGGAGTTGGAGGTACTGTAAGTGATCAATGTTATGGAAATGATAATGTTGATGCTCCATATACTCAAAATATAACTAAAGTTCTTTTGATAATACATATAATTGTGCATCAGACTGGCCAACCGGTACCATTAATTACACTTTTTATTGGGCAGAATGTAATACTTGTGATGTTTGGCTGGCAGATTAACAGGTAGTGATGGTAATAGGACTGAATCATTAAGTTATCCTTCATCTTCTTTGGAGTGGTAATGGACCTGATATAGCAGTACAAGCAACAACAAACAATTGGTGTGGAAGCGTTGTGTTAAAATATTTTATAAGATGGGAAGCAACAAATTCATTTATTCCAATTCCAGAAGATGCAAATGTTCTGCCGAAAATAGAGGTACAATAGCTTTAAAACAATAATACCACTTCTCCTTCTGCTGATAATACTTGCGCTGGTGTATCTGGAAATGATCCGGATATTGCTGCTGATAATGAAAGCAATACCACATGGCATTATTTTGAAACACCGACGGCAGCTTCTAACACAGTTCCAACCCGTATTGATGTAAGTATAAAGAGTGATGGTGTATCTCCAGTTGTTCGTGTATTCAAAGCACCTTCCAAAGCATGTCCTGCAACACCCAATACAATGCCTGCTGTTACAGGCGGTGAAGATCCAACTATTGGGGATGCAAATGTAGGTTTTGATTGCCCAGAAGCAAACTCACGTTACTATATTATGGTAGATGGAGATGATAATAATGATAGAACAGGTAATTATCGTGTGCAAATTACATCCAATGGCTCATTCTATCAGGCACATGATATGATTGCCAATGCCGTTACAATTACACCATGTACTGCAGGTAGTACTGTTTCTGCAGCCAATTCTAATAATTTTGTTGTGGCGAAGAAGCAGGTGAAGTAGAAGCAACAGTTAATTGTTCTAATATAACAACAGATAATACTTATTTGGTATAAATTTCAGGCACCTGCTGCGCCAAGAAACAGAGTTATATTAACAACAGATAATGGAACAAAGAAGTTTCGATACAGAAATGCAATTATGGTGGTCAAAAAGGCAGCGGAAATTTTGCTCAGTTTTCAGAAGTAGATGTAATGATGATAAATCTGAATTAATTATGCATCAGAAATTGATGCAGATTGTTTAATACCAGGTAAAATAGTATTATGTTCAAATAGATGGACATAACGGCTCTTCAGGTACAGTTAGACTTGATATAAGAACAGAAAATGCTTCATCATCTCCACCAAGTAATGATAATGTTTGTAATTCAACAAATCTAAATACGACCAACTCAAATGCATCATTAGATAGAAATGAAACATTGACACAAAACTCACTAACAACTTTTTGTGCAACACCACAAGCTGGTGAACCAAATAATCCTATTACTACTGTTTGGCATCAGTTTACAACAGGCACAACTATTGGAACAAATGTAAAAGTAGCAGTAGATGCATCAAGTGGTTTTGATTCATATCTTGGTGTATATAAAGGATGTCCTGGTTTATGTCCAGCTACAGATTTCTCAAAATTATCAGAAATTGGTGAAGATAATAACACGCTTTGCGTACGTCTTTTTGTTACATGCGATGCAGAAGTTAATTTTATACCAGAACCTAATGCAACTTATTATGTACAAGTAGATAGAATTACTGCTGGAAATGGTGGTCCTTTTAATTTATCTGTTCAGATGAATAATACAGTTCCTACTAACGATCATTTTTGCGTTGCTGATGCAAATGTTGCTTATGACTTTGGAGTGGTTACAAAAGGTACAACAACAGCAGAAAAAACGGGCTCAACTGTAGGTGCATCAATTGAAGAAATATGTAAAAGATGAGCCAAGGGTAACAGGAAATGATAGGTCAGTTTGGTATAAATTTTTTAACACCAAGTGCTGGTGCTACTTTATCATCTACTTACAAAATATATATTGATGGGAGTGGAAATGGTGATATATTACACCAATATTTAATGTGTATGAGTATACTGAGTAGGTAAAGGAACACCAGCAACCACCATGCTAATTGGTGCATCTTTTAATTTTCAGAGTTTAGATTTTATTTTAGAGCAAGGTTCATTAACTGGATTATCTAGTGATATTGATGGAACATTTTGTGTTAATGCAAGCAAAACTTATTACATACAAGTAACAGGATATGATATAAATGAACAAGGAATATTTAAAATCAAGGTTGAAGGCATAATAATCCAAGCAATGATTTAATTTGTAATGCAAAAAAACTTAAGTCAACCTCAGTATACTTATAATTCGGCAAATTTACTAACCGGAACCATTATAAAAGGTTCTAATTGTAATGAACCCGACCCAGATTGGGTCCAGAAACCTGCCAAGACAATGACGCTGGTGTATGGTATAAAATTGGAGCCATTCCAGGGAGAACGATGGTGCTTGATGGTAATAGTTCACAAGTGATGATAATATCAGTTTGCAATTTGCTTTATATTCAACAACGACCAACGATTGCAATGCAATAAAACATTAGTGCAAACAGAAAAATAATATTATATCTAATGATGAAGATGCTTATTTTACTTGTTTAAATATAAATACAGGTTTGTTTTATTGGTTATTGGTTGATGGAGCTGATTACTGATCCAACTTGTTTGGGTATTGCTGCTGCTTTAGAAGAAGGTAATTTCTCTCTTAAAGCATGGTTTCCAGAAGAAGGCGAAACCAATGCTTGTAATGCCGAAAATTTAGGTACAATACCAGCTACTGGATCGCTCATTGTTAAAAATTTATCAAATATTTGTGGTACTTCATCCATCACTAATTTTCCTCCACCATCTTCTTTTGCTTTCGATAATGCAGTAGTATATAAATTTACTACACCTGCAGCAGGTGCAGATGGTTTAGCTTCTGTAAAAATAGAAGCCTTTACCAATCCTTACTACGATGAATCTACTTATGCAACTCCTGGTGGCCTTGGCGGTCCTGGAGGTAACATGGATATGTTAGAAAATGCATTTAATTCTGGTGATGATATAGATTTACAATTGGCTATCTATTCTGCAGGTGCTTGTGGTAGTGCTCATTATGTCGAATCAAGCTATTATAATCCATTAGAAGGTGGTGATCCATTAACTGGTTCTGATGAATATGTAATAGCAAACTGTTTACAACCAAATACTGAATATTATTTAGTAGTAGATGGAGGACCATTAAATACCAAAGGTTTTTATGATATAAAAATGACAAATTACAATGTTCATACTATAAATAATTTCTTTATACCAGGCAATAGATATTACTGCTACAAATAGTGCACCATGGACGGATTGCAATTATGATGGAACTGTAACACTTTCAGGACAAAATAATTATTGTGCTAATCCTAGTAATGATTTTCCTAGTTCATTGGTAGGCGGAAACCATCAAGTTGGGGTGAATTAAACGCTCCTGTGTGGTATAAATTTAAAGCACCAAAATCTGGAAAATTAGAAATAAGAGCCAAAAATTCTGTAGCAGATCTAATTACACCTTTTGGCGAACCAGAAATTAGTTTGGCATTAGCAGTTTTCTTCTTACCTCGTGGATATGAAGGTACATTAGATGCTTCTACTTTAGTAGACAATAAAAATAGATTAATATTAGTTGGTGATGATTTTCAAGATCCTGCAGGTTTAGCTCATGACGAAGATTTATCAATTGAATGTTTAATGCCAGATTCTATTTATTATATAGCAGTAGATGGTTATGGTGGTAGTTTAGGGTGTCCTACTTGCCAAAAAGGAGAGTTTTATTTAGAATTAGATTCAGACCCAAGAGACAGAGCTGCACCAAATGATTTAATTTGCAATGCCATAGATTTAGGAACTCCAGCAGTTTGGACAAATCCAACAGCCTATGATACAAAAGTTACACCAGCTGCTGGAGCTGGCACTTATGGTTCGCCTAGTAGTGGTTATCCAAATTCTTCACCAACCCCAGGCTCATTACATGGTAGCCCTCGTACCGGAACTGGCACATGTATGAGAGCAGAAAATAATTTTTGTGCTGGTACAGCTGGTGAACCTGCTCTTACCGCAGGAACGCTTGTTAGTGGTTTTTCTCCAGATGCTACCGTTTGGTATAAATTTACTGCCCCATCAACAGGCGAGGTTAGAATTGATGCTTATAACGATCCATCATGGCTTAGGGAGATTTAATCTATAGTCAAATTGCTGTGTTTGAAACTTCAGATAATACCTGTACTGGTACAATGGTAAATGTGGCAGCAGAGGGAATCCCTAATTTAAATGGAAATAATAACCTTACTGCAAAATGTTTAGACCCAGGCAAGGCTTATTTCTTAATGGTTGATGGTGCGGGTGTCAACACTACTGGTTATTTTGAAGTGCAAGTACAAGCTGTATTACCAACGTCTGCTCCAACAAATGATGATATTTGTGCTTTCGCTGGTGCCAACAATTACTTACCCTAGTTCAATAGGGGCAACAACTACTTTCAGAGGTCAAAATAATAGATGTGCAAATGTTCAAGCAGTTTATCCTATGCCTACTACATTTACAACTGATGCTGATGTATGGTATAAATTTACAACGCCCAATACAGCAGCACCGCACGCAGTTGAAGTTACTGTTATCAGTGGTTTACCTTTCCATTTGGAGATGCGATGGATCCGCAAATTGCATTATATAAATCAAATGGTGCGTGTGGTTCTAGTTTTACTTTAATTGATGATTATAGTGTATTAGGTCTTCCTTTTATGAATCTTTGAATTTCATTGCTTAGAGCAAAATACAAAGTATTATTTAATGGTAGATGGTTCTGGATTGAACGAACAAGGAAATTTTAATATTGATATTGAAACGTATTGCACCGCATCCACTTCCAACCAATGATTATATTTGTACAGTTGGTACAACACCAGCAAATGGATATTTAGGTGTTTTAGGTGGTACAACTGGTAATAAAATAGGTAATACTACTACGAATTGGCACAATTTCTGTTCTACTGTGGAAACCAATGAATCAACTTTGATGACAGATGGTGCCTTTGGACTAGACCAAACGGTATGGTTCCACTTCAAATCACCAGCAACTGGTGGCAATAGAAATATTGAAATACGTGCTTTAAATGACCCTAACAATGTGGGAGATCAAATTGATTTGCAAATGTTACTTTTACAAGGTAATCCTACTTGTCCATTTAGTGCTTCAACTACATTTACTTCACTTACACCAATAGAATCGGCAGACAACGTTTTAACATTTAATTCTACAATAAATGTTTGCTTACCTCAAAATACTGATTTCTATGTTCTTGTTGACGGTAGTGGCTTAAATAAGCAAGGTTATTTTACAATCGAAGTGGAAAACATGGCACTTCTGGAAGTCCTGCAAATGACAATATTTGTTCTGCCAAAACCTTAACAATAGGTGCTGGCACTTATACAGGGTCTGGTTACTTAAATGACAATAATATTTGTGCAACACTTGAAAATTTTGAAAATCAAGCCGTACCTGGTGGAACTCAACGTTCGGTGTGGTACAAATTTACTGCCCCCACTTCAGCTGATGTATCTATTGAGGTTAAAGGAAATTCCTTATTGCCTTTCTCAACAGATTATTTCCTACCAGATTTAACTATTTGGGAGGTTGATAATGGTACTTTTGCTGCACCTGGTACAGAAATAGGAACTTGTGCCGCTCCAACAGCACTTGAATGGGCAAAATTATTATATAACGATTCAAAATCGATTCCTAATTCACTAGCAAATGGGTTATATCCAACAATTGAAATGACTCCACTTTGTTTGAAACCAAATTATACATATTATGTTCAAGTTGATGGAGTTAATGGTATTGGATTAGATGGTTTTTTTGATATTCGTATTAAAAATAATCAAACTGGTTATACTGGTCCAGTGAACAATGAGGCACTACTGCAACCACTGTGCCTGTAAATCCTACTACTTGCCAATATGGAAATGGTGCTTGGCAAACAATGGATATTCTTGGTAGAATCCTACTTGGTCTAATCCATCATTAATGGGTTGAAACAATCCATCAGCTTGTACTGATAACTGTGGTGATATTTGGTATAAATTTCAAGCTCGCAGCTTGTGCTAATAACACAAAAGCTTTCTTAAAATAGAAGGAAATGATGAGTTTAGTTTTGAGTTAGATGATTTTCAAACTCAGCAATCGCAGCTTATAAAGGCAGCAACTGGGGCTTGTGCTAGTTTGACTTATTTAAAATGAGTGGTGGTGGTCTGGAACAGATCCAGATTTTTCTATCGCAGCAAACCAGGTGATTGGATTTACTTACAAGTTTGGGATCAAAATGGAAACGATTTTGGTAAAGATTTTCAAATTTGTGTTTCTGAACAGAAAAGTGCTGATGACTGTGTAGATGCTACAGATATGACTTTAGATAAACAATATTGTTGGAGCGTAGAATCACATAGAGGAGAAACGCCAAATCAAAATATTCCTGGTTCTGGATTAAATACTTGTTTTGGAAGTTCAAGTACCACAACATTCTTCTTATTTTAAATTTACTACAGATTCCGCTACTAATTTCTGCGATGATTATTATATATATATACAAACGGACGCTCTAGCTAAACTATTACCTTCGGGTACTACACATGGATGTGTTGGTTTATCAGCATCAGTTTCTTTCAATATGTCATTACATCAAGTATTAAGCGGTGGTACATTTTGTACAACAGGTCCTGCAAATGATGTTTTAGATTATTGTAAAACTTGGAATGATTGTGGTAGTGGTGGTTTAGCAGCAAATGAAACTGGACCACACGGAAATTCAGGATTAATAAATGATACAATTTGGTTTAATTTGGGAACAGGTGATGTATTATTGCCTAAAACAACCTATTATATTGTATTGGATTATAAGATAGACAACATTATTTACGAAAGTAGAGTTGTTTTAGATGGAATAATTGAAGTAGGTCGTAGATGTAAAGGAAGAACTTGGGAATATGCACCAGCTTCAATTACAACTAATCAATATTGTACTGATAGAACTGGTTGGAGACATTATTATGATCCCAAAGGTGCAGGTACTGCAGATGACAAATATGTATTTTCATTAGATCCTAATGGAAATAAATTTAATGGTACGGTTAGTCTAGTTTATAACCCATCAAATACTTTTTATTCTGCTACTAATGGTTGTATTGAGGCATCATGGGTGATGAGAAGATACTGGAATTTTAAAATAGATTCTGGTAGTATAGCTGATACGAATCCAGTTAATATACGTTTTATTATCTTCCTGAAGAAAAGCTGAAATTATTGCGGAAATGATTACATTTGCTTCTAATGGTTGTACAGGAGCGCAGGAAGGATTTGAGTTGTTTAAATCATTTGATGGCGTAGCGTTTAATCCTGCCCTTCATATTGACCCAGAATATGTTATAGCGCAATATGGATCAGGTGTAACTACAAAGTACCAAAGCTTCAAAAGTGCTAAGATAATCAACTTTCATGTAATAATATTAATTATGTGGAGTACCAAAATCTATTAAGTTTCTCAGGTGGTACGGGGGCTACTGGTAATGGTGATGATGATTCGCCGCTACCTATTGAGTTGGTTTCATTTACTGGGTATCATAATGCAGATAATTATACCAATAATTTAAATTGGGTAACTGCAGCCGAAATTAATTCAAGCAGATTTGTAGTGGAGAAAAGTTTGGATGGATCCTCTTTTACTTATTTGGGTGAAAAAGCAGGTGCTGGAAATTCAACTACAACACTTAATTACGATTTGGTAGATACTAAGCCTTCATTAGGTGATAACTATTACAGATTGAAAATGATAGACAAGGATGGTACTTTTGAGTACAGCAGAATTATTAATGTCAATGTAGGTGTTGGATGCTGGTCTCAAATATTAGGTATTTATCCTAATCCAACGCATGGCATGTTGAATATCAGATTCTTATCGGGTGAGAAAGAGAATTTCACAATGAGGGTAATGAATACAACCGGTCAGGTGGTGAGAGAAAATACATTTGATTTCGCCGCGGGTATTAACTTTATTGAGATGAACACATTTGATTTTGCCGACGGACTTTATATTCTTCAATTCGTTGGAGAAAACGGTGGAAGATTTGATGGAAAATTTGTGAAAGAATAAATTTTGTTTTGGTGATATTTAGAGCCACGCAACCTTGCGTGGCTTTTTTTTGTTTTTTTATTTATTATTTCTGCATATTTGTATGATGAATTTCAAAATTATAATTCTTATAATAATTTCTTTTTTTACACTAAAACAAAGTATTTTTTCACAAGATTTAGAAATTAAGTCCCCTAAGATCAATAATTGTAACTAGCATATTGATTTAAATTATGCACCAATCATTCCACTTAATAAATATAAAGAACTAGGTAAAGGAGAGAGTTATATTTTCCTGCATTTGAAGATTCCTCAGTATGGATTAATAGAAACGAGAATAAGCTTAAGTACTCCATATCCATTATATAGTTTTGGGATAAAGATTAGCGTAGAATTATATAAAGTATACATTGGAATTGAATTATAAGCCCATGATATAAAAAGATTTAAAATCTTTGTTGCAGAAAGTTCATTAATTGGAAGTGGAAAGAGTACTCTTTTTTTAGTTAGTGGGTTTATGGGTTATTCATGGCATTATTATCAATCTAAGAATAAAATACATGAGCTACAGTTATACCCTTATTTTGGTTTTGGCAGCTATATTGGTAATAATTATTTTCAGGGTGCTGGCAGACGTTTTTTAATCAATACTGGTTTAGAGCATTCTTATATTTTCAATCATAAATTTGGAATTGATATTGGGTTAGAGTATAATCATTGGAGATATAAAAATGATTATTTTGTTTCTGCATTTAATTTACAACATTCTGAAAAGTTGAAATTTAATTTCATTAGTGCAGAGTTAGGTTTTAAGTTTTTGATAGGTTTAAAAAATGAAAAAGCACTAGATGAAAATAATTAGGAAAATATTGATTGGGTTTTTGATTTTGTTTT
>JADIYW010000023.1 GCA_016705125.1 Bacteroidota bacterium | reverse complement strand
AGACGCAATGTAAAGTTCCCTTCATAGCCAGGAAAATCACTTACTGAAATATAATACTCCTTATCAATTGTTAACCCAGAATAACCGACCCGAATTCCTTCATAATTAAATGATTTTGAGTCGAGAAGTACCATTTCCCCTACATCAATCAAATTATTACCATCATCATTCCAATGGAACAAACTTAGCCTCGGATTGCCAGGGTCAGTATTATCAGAACCCACATTGAGACTCCGATTAAGCTGTTGGATATCTATATTTGGCGCTTTAGCTAAAAACTTGAACCATACGTTTTTACCATCTTGTTCCCCATCTATTTGTGTATTATACCAATCAGCATTCTTATTTTCAAATGAGGTTAAAAATTTATCTGTTTCGTTAGGAAGACCAAGGCCTGTAATAGGAGTAGTAGATCTATTTAAAGGTATTAAGACGTTAAAATCATTAGAAATCATACCAGAAGTTATTTCAGAAGTTATTTCAAATGCGCCTTGAATAACATCGTTTCCTGGCACATTACTAAAACAAACTGTAAAGGAGCCAAATGATGTTTGGAGATTAGATGCCTCAACATAAAAATTGCATTAGGGTCGTCATCATAATAAGAAATTTTCAACCTATTGCTAATGGTATAATTCCTTTGTGTAATTGGGACTAAGATATTATCATTTGCATCGTATTTGTATAATTTGAAAGTTGGTGCTGCTATTGTTCCATAATTTATTCCATCGATAATGCCATACTTAAAAATAAGTTGAAAACCTTTTGATGCAGGATTTTGGAATCTAAAAAACACATTGGGGTTGGCTGCACTTGTTTGAATAGGTGAGCCACATTCTCCTGGAATAATACATTCCTTTTCTGTAAATAAACTTGCAGGCACATTATCTGCATTAGTAAGTGTCGACCAATCTCCTGACAGAGTAAATGGAGCAGAGTTAACATTTATAGTTATTGGTTGTGATAGTTGATAAATACAAGCATCAATTTTGATATAATGGAAAACATTGAGGTTGGGGTTGCCAGTATATGAACCATAATCATGTGTGGTTGATGCGGATATCGAATAAGAAGTTTGTTCTGATCCATCGCCAAAACTCCAAGAATGAGTAGTGCCAGCTGGCAATATGCCTGTGGATTGAAAAGTATAATTTGAACAAACATTAGAATGTGTAAAAGAGGGATCGAACGTTTCGGTAGTCAAAGTTTTCGTTATGCTTTCACAATAATCGTTACCTCCATCTGAATAATTTATTTGATGATATATTTGATATGTGCCACCAGATGGAAGAACTTGGGGGTTTGTCGCAGGATTCCAAGCTGTACCATCAAACACCAACCAACTATGTGTTATAATTGGTGTAGAAGGCGCACTAACTGGGATAAAAGTGTACTCATCACAATTAATAGTTGATTTAACAATGGTAAAATCTGGGTTACGTATCATTATAAAGTATGATTTTGTATCTGTGCAACTTTCGTCTCCAATTTCAGTAACAGTATGTGTTACCTCATAACTAGCATTTCCTTCTGGAAATGTATAAAGTGGATTGGCTTGGATCGAGGTATTTCCACCTCCAAAATCCCAAAAATGGTTTAATGGCTTTGGATTATAATTTGAAGTGAACTGACAGCATTATACAATTTTCCATAACTACATTTTCCCAGTCAAAATTAGCATCAACACCAGCAAAAATTATTTGACTTTCCATCCGTTCACAGTCTGCTATTTTTACAATATGGGTAACCTTATGCGAACCAGGAGTAAAAGTTAAACTTGGATTCGGAACGGTACTTACTTGTACATTATCTACTAGCCAAGTGTGCTCTACATCTATAGGGGTTTCAACACCACCAAAATTAAAAACAACTTCTTCTCTTGTTTCAGTACTTACAAAATCATTTATAAAACAGTTCGTTTCATTCTCAGTATAGGTAAATGAGGGATCTGGAATTGCAGGAACAAAAACAGACAATGTTACAGAAGCATTACAATTATACAATTCATGAATGAAATGATTAACAGAATAAGTTACGTCTTGATTGAGTAGAGGAAATGGATGCGAAGGACTCGCTTCTTCGCTTGCAGTTCCATCGCCAAAATCCCAATGGTGTTGATGAATATCTATTATATCATTTGGTGTAAAATTATACCTATTACAGATTCCAGATGAGGCATAGGTAAATAATGGGTCTAATAGATTTATGTCTAGCTCATTTGTTTCCATTTCTGAGCAACCATTATAGGTAATTGTATGGGTTACAGTTGGAGGGTTAGAAAGATTTGAAGCAAATTGGTGGGTAGGTTGAGCTAAATTGCTTGTTGTTCCGTCACCAAAATCCCAATGATGTTCAAATCCAATACCGTCTTGACTAGGAATAAAGTTATATTCATTGCAATTACTAGTGAAATTAGCCTCAAAAGTAGGATCTAGTTCAATTAGTTCAATACTTTTAATTAGTTCAGAAAAACATCCATTGTTATTTCTTCTAATTCTATGGGTAACGGTAATCGTTCTTGACGGACTTGATGCAAATTGAATACTAGGAACATTGGGTGTATTAAAGGTAGTGATTACCCCATTATCATTAATAATCCACGAATGTGTTATGTTATTTCCACCAACAAAATTTGGTTGCAAGCTAAAAGTATTACATCCACTATTTGCAACTTCAAAAGTTGAATTTGGCGGATTAGTGAGAATTTTTATATCTATTGTTCTAGTTGTAGCACATCCACCAACAGATATTGTATGCCTAACTTTAAAATTTCCAGAAAGGGGAAAATTAAAGGTAAAAGGATTTTCAATTGATGTTGCAATAACGCCATTTCTAATAATTTCCCATGTATGAATACTGCCTGCTGGGTTGCTACTAGCCGTAAAAACAAAGCGATTACCACAAGAACCTAAGTTATCAGAGTTAAAATTTGCAGCTGAATTATTAAGTTGGTCAGTGACAACCACTCTCACTTCATCTTGCATGTTTATATTATTGGTTGTAATGCCTCCTTTTTCATAAATATTTACATTTGGATTAATATTATTCAATCCATTATCAAATGTGCTAAAGGTTCGTCTAACCCTGTATGTAGTATTAGTAGAAGGAGAAACCACAAAAGTTGGGTCTAATGATGGAGCCCTTACCGAGGTTTCAATGCCAGCACTATTTACAATAAACCACTCATAAAGGGTATTGGATAAATCACCACAGATATCCATCCCAAAATAAGAGATGTGCCGCATTGAGTCGTTCTATCAGGTCCAGCTGTAAAATTGTCAGGCACTAATTCAACTTGATCGAAAGTAACATAAGCGCCTCTTTCCCCATCATCTATTTTAAAATGAATCCTTTCTAAATCACGATTGTTTGGTATTGTTCTTAATTTTAACTTAGTAATATACCGCTGATATTGATCACTTGTAAATGTTTCATCGTCAAAAATATGAATTGGAGATGGGTCATCCCTATTAGTTCGGAGGCTTATATGAAAGGAGGCATCCTCCAAGGTCACTCCAATAGTCAGGGTATGCCAAAAGGGACTGCTCTCCAGTGGGAATCAGATTATCTAAACGATTCATTTTAGTCCCAAAAGGAAATTTTGTCTTACTGTTCCACAGCTTATGTCTCTTGCATCTCTATCAATTATTGCTAAATGATCATGATATATTTCAGGATTACATACTAAATTACAAGGTAAATTTTTCATGTAATTGTAATAATGATGGATTAGAGGCAGTATTATAATCCAAATTTGTACCACAATCAGTCCAACCTCTTGTAGTAAAATCGCAGGGATAAATCATAATTAGTGGATGTGGTAGCGCATTTATTAACTGTCACATTCACACTATTAGAAAAATGGGACAAATTGGAGAACTTGGTATAATATCAGCAACTGGCGTTGCAATACCATGGAAATTAGGAAATGGAGTAAATTGAATGAATTTGGAGGTAATAGATTAATAGTGCTAAAACTATTAATCATGCTAATATTATCTATTATAGCATTTGGATTTGAACCCATAGGGTTTATGATCACTGGCTGGTTTACTGATCCAATACAAAATAGAAATAAAGAATAATTGATATACAATTATCTACATTAACATTTGCTATGTTTGTTATTGTACTACAATTGGGGTCGGTATTAGAATTAATTTCGTAAGATAATTCTGCACTACCAAAAAAAAAGGACATGGAATAAATCGGAAAGAAGTATTGCTATTTGGTCTATTTCACCGCTATTATTTAATACTAAAGAGGTTAAGAAATTGATAATTCAAATGGATTTAAACCCTAATGGGCTTGCGGTTACCGGATTATTCATTTCCATTACAAGTTGATACTAGATTAATACTTGATATTGCGCTTTCCAACAGTAATATAAACTAATGCCGAATTTCTTGTATTTATTAAACAAGTATTATTATTCATAACTCATTTCATAAGAAAGAATAGCCCTCCCATTAAAGAATGGACATGGAGTAAATCTAAAAATCGATGACCCATCGATTTGTTCTAATGTGCCACTATTATCCGTTACTGTTAGATTATTAATAGAAGATACATTTATATCATTCACCATTAAATCATTTAGGTTGATATCTACTGGCTGCAATATATTATCAATGCAAATAGATTTATATTCTATATTTCCACATAAAGCAGCATTAAATGGTACTACTGCATTATCATCATTTGCAATTTGTATAGATACATGATCATTATTTTGGTAAACTCTATAATTATTTTCACCCACTTCTCCAAAATGATTTGCCACATTATATCCCATACGAATTAATATATTCACCTCATCTTGATGTGGAGCTCTTCCGGTATTAATTCCTATTGACAACACTTTTCCCATAACATAATTCTCAAAATTTCCATTACATTCTCTTTGTAAGTGGCTCGTGGAAGTCATATCCAAAGGAATATTCTTACTACAAGTCCGAACAATAACTGATGGTCCAGTAGCTGTACAATTTGTTGTATTAAGACTCGAGGTAATTACAGGATCTGTATTCAATTCAATGCCGTTAAATAATGGAACATTATTTGGTATTACATATATATGAGGAGATAATGGAGAAATATGTGAAATTTCGGGACTCGAAAAATTAAATTGAGCACTGTAAATAAATATATGCAAGTACTTCATGAAGTCCTACACTATAAAGATCAATTTCAACTCCAGTAGGAATATGATTAAAAATCAGTGATAAAATCATAATTAAAATTTATAGTGAGACCACCAAAAATTGTAGTTGGTGGAAAAGTAGAGAAGTTTAACTGTTGATAAACATAATTACCTGTTTCCTTATCAAAGTTAGAACCACCCAAACCCGCATATTTTCTGGCTGGGTCGTCAACACCTTTTATTTCAATCGTTACCTTTCCAAGATTATATCCATTTAGTGGTTGCAAAAAATTTGACACATTTTGAAATACTTTTTACAGATAACTGCTCTTCGAGCATCTCCATTTATTGGGTCGGCAAAAAAGTTAATTTGGATGGTCATCAAAAATCAGACCAATACAAAAGTAAAACACCTGCTGTTGAAGTGTTGTTTGTAGGGTCAAGCATACAATCCATCATCCGTAAAGCAGAATTTGAGCTAGGTTTTATTTGTTTCAACTCTGATAAATCATTGATGTAGTTTTCACTTATTCCATGATTTCCGCAAACTGGTGGATTATTTTGTTGGGCATTGGCATTAAAGCAACTTATTACAATAAGTGCTAAGCATAGGAATTTAGTTCTAAACATGGTTATATTGTTTTTATTTTAACACAATATAATTACAAAAAATCGAAAAAAAAAAACAATTTTATGGAATAAATAAAAAAAAACTTGCATGTCCGTAATTACCCATAATTGTAATTTTTTCTTATCTTTGCAAAAAAAAAGGGATGAATCTATTTAATTTTTCAGCTGAGTTTACAAGTGAAGAAAGTTGTCGTAATCATTTTAAACTTGAACGTGATAAGATTGGTGTGGTGTGTGTAAACTGCCAAAACACTACTCATTACTGGATAAAAAGCAGATGGAGTTACGAATGTAAGTTATGTAATCACCGAACCTCATTACGTAGTGGAACGATTATGCAGTCTTCTAATTTATCTTTTTTGGTGTGGTACAAAACGATGTTTTTATTAAGTGTAACCAAGAAAGGTTTTTCTAGTAAAGAGATTCAAAAGCAATTAGGACTTAAACGATATGAGCCAGTTTGGGCAATGGTTCACAAATTACGTAAGGCTATGGGTAATCGAGATGCTCGTTATACCTTAGAGGGAATGATCGAGATGGACGAGGGATTTTTTTCAATTGAAGCTAGTGAATTTGAACTCGCCAAAGGCGTAAGAGGAAAAGGAGCTGTGGGAAAATCAAATGTAGCAATTCTAGCAGAATCTACACCTTTGGAGGATATTGAAACAGGTGAACAATCTACGCATTGTCGATATTTCAAAGCAAAAGTACTTGATGGACATGATGCAGAATCCGTCGATGAGGTTTTAAAAAAAGGTATTGGAAAAGAAAGTATCGTAATATCTGACAAAAGCAACTCATATGTAAACATAAGCGATTATGTAGATATTCATCTAGTCGAAAAATCAAATAAGAATACCACAAAAACATCCTTAAAATGGGTACATATAGCAATTACTAATGCTAAAAGACAGTTTTTGGCAAACCACCATAAAATTCAATTAAAATACTTGCAATTATATCTAAACGAATTCGTTTACAAGTTAAATAGAAGATATTTTGGTGAAAAACTCTTTGAAAGACTTGTAATTGCTAATATCACAGGATTATGATAGATTGCGGACATAAAAAAAAAACAATTAGTTTTAAAAACAACAAATTAATAAAAATTAATATATATTTGAAGATTAATCTTTTTTTTGGAATATGCAATATTAAAATTACTTTATTCTATAATTGCGTGCGGAAATAGCTGTGCCAAATGCAAATCGTTCTATCCTTAATTTATTTATATTGAGCTCTTCTAAAACGGCAATGGTTTCCTTGGAAATGTTTTCATATTTAATTCGTCAAATGCAATAATAGCTCATTTAGGCATTCTTGGCAATAAATGTTTAATAGCCACTTTTTGTTGGCTCATGAACATCACATCTAAATAAAGCATGCTAACAATTAGGTTGAATTTTCTTCTAAATAATTCGTTATCGTTTCCAAGATATCACCCTTTACTAATTCCCACCCTTTCCTATAACTATTCTAGACTGACCCTTGTCAAATACCTCAATACTCTTTTTTAGATCATCGTAAGAATCTGCAAAATAACCTCCCTCTTTATTGTGAAAATAGATGTTGACTTTTCGTCCTGTTGACTTATGTTAAGTAAAACCACCAAGGTGTCAAATCCATTATTTTACGTATTATGATTAAAGGTTCTAATATAGCACTCAATTGAGCATAGGTCATCAAACCGCCTCCGCGAAAAACTCCACATTCGACTATGGAACCATGTATATTAATT
>JADIYW010000022.1 GCA_016705125.1 Bacteroidota bacterium | reverse complement strand
TCAACCAATTTTTGAACAGGAACTTGACGAAATAAATAAAATAACTGTTACAAAAGATGGATTTTTAGAGTGTGGAGAAATCATTTATATTTCCCAATCTAAGTTAGGAATTTTTGACAAAAAAGTTTTTCAATTTAACAACCTATGCTTAAAAGGAATTAACAAAATTGAAACGGTTAAATTTGATGAAAAACACGCTGAATTTTTAATATACCACGATGGGGAATATGATTCTGAAAACCCTTACAAATTTGAAGTGGAAAGAAAAAACAAGTGGTAGTATTAAGCACAAGCTTAGCCTCGAACAATTAAAAATAAACTCAAACACAAATTTCCCTATTGGATAATAATAGGAAATGATTTTACAATTTCTGCCTTTTGATTTTTTACGATAAAAATATATTGACCGCCTTGTGCTACATTCAGAGCAAACTTATTTTGATTCTCACCAAATGATAAAAACTGCGGTTGCTGTTGCACAATTCTTCCAAGCATATCTATTAAAACGTATTGTACTGTTTCATTTTTTGGAGCTATCAATTTAATATTCAAGTCGGTGGAAGTTTTTACAAAGTTGATATACTTGAACAGCATATTGGTTATTTTTTATATTTTGAATACCAGTTACTCCACCATTTTTATAAATTTCATACGCTCTTCCAAAAATAACAAAACAGCTGAACATAGGCTTTATCACCACCCGTTTCAATATCATAATAGTATTCCTTATCACCCAAACAAGTTTCTAAAGCAACATTTTTTGTATTCAAATAAGGTTTATCATTGTCGCCAACCAATTCAACACTATTGTTTCTAAGACCATAATATGCCAAATCCATAGCATTTTTAAATGAATCACCTTCTACAATGCCATACTTAAGGGCAGTTAAAATTCCATATCCAAACATCGCCGTTGATGAGCTTTCTAAATAATTACCTGCTTCTCCCTTTCTGACCGTAAGTTGATACCAATGACCCGTATTTGCATCCTGCAATTCGGGCAAATGTATAATCATATCTTTTAGCATATTAGCCATAATTGGCCATTCAGGATGATTTCGAGGCAAATTGTTTAAAATTTCACTCAAGGTAAGCACCACCCAACCATTTCCTCTTCCCCATATTTCAGCACTTCTGCGCGTGGTCGGATTTGCCCAATCACTTTGTGAGCAAAAATCAAAATTATAGGTATTATTACCATCCCAACCATGTACCCAAAGTCCCCATTCATCCACTACTAATTTTTCTTTATGCTTTTTTACTTGATCTATAAGCTCTAAAATATAAGTTTCGTCATTGGTGGCTCTATACATCGATAAAAGAAAAACACCTACCATATAGACCGTATCGTCCCATAATTCGGGCGCGTATGGCACGTGAGACACACCACCATTTATTGTTCTTAAAATATTCAAATACTGATTGTAAACTCGTTTGGCGACTTGCAAATATTTGGGATCTTGTGTCACTCTATACAAAAACCTAGACCATTACTGGCCGAAGTTGGATTTGGCCACAAGCCAGTTAATATCGGTAGATTTTTATCCAACGCAATTTTTACATAATCAACATATTTCTGCTTTTCGGTTGCGGGCATCATTTCATATTGTAATTCCATGGAATGCAACAAAGCAGCGTTTTGCCAACCAGGCAAAAAAGTTTGAGGCGGACTAATTCTTTCTCTAGCATAATTATCCAATGAGTCGAGCCAATTTTGGGCTGGTAAAATATTGAAAACCAACATAGCAAAAAACAAAAGTATATATCGAATCATAATTGTAAATTAGTTTATTTTTATGGTTAAATAAAGATACTGTTTATTTTATTGTTTTCTGTTTATTGAACTTTTTAAACGAATAAACATAATTAATTTATAAGAACATTTATTTATTATTTTCAATATCAAAAGAGAGGGAAATTGTAGATTCCCAAATGGGAAAACTTTCCTCAAATTAAATTTAGACCAACTTACCGAAGTTTTTTTCGTATTAATTCATTGTCAAAAAAAAAAAAAAAATTTAGAAAAAGAAATTAGCCAAAAAATATTACAAATACCATAAAAAATAAAAACAACAAGGAAAACTTGGAATAGTAAGGAGAATTCAAAAACAAATTGATAAATTTGCATTGACTAATGAAGATTTGAATATTATAAATAATTGATTTACAAATAGATAAAATTACGTTAGTCAGAACCATAAATGACAAGAGCAATGAAATTTGACCCATTAACAAAAGATATTTATACAGACAAAGACGAATTTGTGAAGACGATGAATTGCCCCTATAAAATGAGTTGGGACAATTTAGAAGCTACAAGTTCAACTTTGCGAAAATGTGCAAATTGCGACCACTTAATAGTTGAAACAGAAGGTCTAACAGATGACGACCTTCTAAAAATTGTTATACAAAATCCCGACACTTGTTTAAAAATCGACTTAAATCAACTCAATATAAAAATAATATCAAATGCCATTCTGGGACAGAAATAAAAACTCGCAAGAATTACGTGTTATAAAGACTGCACGTGACAAGGACAGTATAAATAGGGCTGCAAAAAGTGGACTTAATCCATTAATAAAAAAGGTCGAACCTTCTGACAAAATTCGTTCAAAGTATTCTGTGGTTCAAAACAAGAAAACGGGAGAAATTGAAATTGTTGGGGATTATCGGGGAGGCTTTTATTCGGACGACAATAATAATTTTGAAACTGTAATTGATTGGACATTTTATTATCCTCATAGTTTCAAGTCACCGTTTGCAGCATACTTAATACCCAAAGATATTAAAATTGGTGAAAGAGTTTTCATAGAAGACTTAATTGAAGATTATATTGGTGCAAGTTGGAACCAAGGCGACACCTACCGACTTGAAAGCTGTGAAGCAATTTGGAACGGAACAGACTTAAAAATTCAGTATGACCCAAGGGCAAACCGTTCAGACTTTATAGGATAGTAGAATGGCAGCAGGTAACATATAAGGTTTAAACGTTGATTTTGCTACTGCAAAAATTGCGTTTTAAACTGTTGTTGAATCTTCCCCAATCTTAATCACCTCCACTATCCCAATTTTTAAACCTTAACTTATTCATTTGGCAAAATCACCCTTCCAAATTATTATCTCCCTTTATCCCTCCCGTTTTTTTTAAATTACATTCTACCGCTTTTTATCCCTACTTTTGCACAAATTTAAGCCATGAGTGTAGCATCAGAACTAATTATACGAAGTAATAATCAATGTGAATTGTGTTCTTCTACAAAAAATCTTAGCATCTACGATGTGCCGCCAAACCCACAACAAAGAATTGAAGATAGCATTTTTGTTTGCGAAAAGTGTAGCGCACAACTAAACAAAAAGGAAGCATTGGATCCTTTTCACTGGGATTGCCTCACCGATGCCATGTGGAGCGAAGTTCCTGCGGTACAAGTAGTGGCTTGGCGACTATTAAGCAGACTTAGCTCCGAAAGTTGGGCAGTGGATGCAAAAGATATGCTTTATTTTGATGACGAAACTTTGGCATGGGCAAAAGCTACAGGTGATCACGAAAATTCGAGTGAAATTGAGTTTCATAAAGACTCGAATGGCAATCTATTACAAAATGGCGACAGTGTAGTCCTTATCAAATCGTTAGATGTAAAAGGATCAAGCCTAAATGCTAAATTAGGAACTGTAGTCCGAAATATAAGATTAGTACATGATAATACAGAACAGATTGAAGGCAAAATAGAAGGACAAACTATCGTTATTTTGACCAAGTATTTGCGCAAAAACTAAAACATTTCCTTTATTTCATCCAATTTTTGTAACTTTAGGGCAAAAAGAAAATATGAAATTCAATATACTATTTTTGTCATTATGCCTCTGCTTTTTCCAAATGGGAAATGCCCAAATGAATGGCACTAAGGGCCAAAAAAACGTAAATTATAAACAGCAAATTTCTACCGATAAAATTGAACGACCCAAAATTATTGTTGGACTTGTGGTAGATCAAATGCGGTGGGATTATTTATACCGATATTATAGTAAATATGTAGATAATGGATTTAAACGCCTAATTAGAGAAGGATATAATTGTCAAAATACGCATATCAACTACTCTCCCACTTTTACTGCGTGTGGGCACACCTGCATTTATACAGGCTCAGTTCCCGCTTTGCATGGCATTACCGGAAACGATTGGTATGATTATAAATACAATCAAAAAATATATTGTACCACCGACACTAATTATATAGGAAAGGGCACAAAATCTTCCGCAGGACAAATGTCGCCAAGAAACATGAAAACGACCACCATCGGTGATGAATTGCGGTTGGCAACCAATTTCAGATCTAAGGTAATAGGCATCGCACTAAAAGACCGAAGCTCCATTTTACCTGCCGGACACGCCGCAAACGCTGCTTTTTGGTACGACGGCAAAGCACACAATTTTGTGTCTAGCTCCTATTATTTGGATTCTTTACCTAATTGGGTTGCCGATTTTAACAATAAAAAATTAGCCGCTGCCTATTTATCACAAAACTGGGATTTACTGTACGATAAAATGAAATATACCGAAAGTACCGAAGATGATATGCCATTTGAAAATCCATTTAAGAACGAAACCAAAGCTAGTTTTATTCATAAAGTGAGCGAACTTTCGACAGAAACCTCCACCGAAATCATCAGATATACACCATTTGGCAATAATTTTACTTTCGATTTTGCAAAAGCAGCCATCGAAGGCGAACAATTAGGCATGCGTGGCGAAACCGATTTGCTTGCCATCAGTTTATCTTCTCCAGATTATATTGGACACCAATTTGGCCCAAATAGCGTTGAACAACAAGACGATTTTTTGAGACTGGATAAAGAAATTTCTACTTTTTTAAGTTACCTCGACTCCACTTATGGCAAAAATAATTATCTATTTTTTCTTACTGCCGACCACGGCGCCGCACATATTCCTGATTACTTAAAAACAAAAAATATCCCAGCCGGTGTATTTGTTTATGATACACTTGAGAAAATACTAGACAAACAAATGAATTTTTGGTATGGTCCTGGCGATTGGATACTAGCTTTTGAAAATCAACACATTTACCTAAATAAAGAATTGATTTCCACTTCAAAAAAAGATATAGAAGAAATAAAAACAAAGCTTTTGGATTATACACAAAATTTGCCAGGTGTTGCAAATGTTTTTGATTTAAAAAATATTGCAAACGAAAATTATCCTGCCGAATTATTGGAAAATATAAAAAACAGCTATTACCCCAATCGCTCTGGAGATTTGTTCGTTAATTTTGAACCCGCTTGGTTCGAAGGTTACGAAAAAGGGACAACCCATGGCACCATCTACAATTATGATTCACACATTCCACTCATTTTTTATGGATGGAAAATAAAGGCAAAAGAAGATTTTTCGGATATAAAAATGACAGATATCGCCGCTACCATCGCTGCACTTTTGCACATTCAAGAACCAAATGGCTGTATAGGAAAACCTATAAAAGGCATTTTGAAGTAAGAATCTAGAAATGAGAAGTGTAATGAAAGAATCGAGAAAAGTGCGAACTTGGTGGTTGAAAAACAGATTTTATAAAAATACTTAACCACAAAGAGCACGAAAATATACGCAAAGAAGGCACAAAGAAGAAGGAGATTAATCTTTCTACACCTTTGTGAACTCCCGAAAAAATCGGGAGCGTAAGCAAAGTGAGAACTTTGAAATTAAATACTTAAAAAAGCTTTCTTATTCCCTCATCTATAAATTTTCAAATCTCCACATTTCCAAATCTCCAATTCTCCCAATTCTGAAATCATAAATCTCAATTCTGAAATTCCAAAATTCCTACATTTTTATAATTTTCGCAGTAGATACATTTCCGCCCAATTGAATGGTGATAAAATATGTGCCTGATGGTAAATCGTTCAAATTCAATTCCATTAATTTTTCATTGTTTGCAATATTATCAGCTTTTAATTGTCTGCCACTGATATCGCTCAATATCCAATTTCCATCGCCACTATAAGGCAATTCAATACGAACAGAACCATTGGTTGGGTTGGGATATAATTTGAAATCGAGGTTTTTATTGCTCGCCAAACCTGTCGTTAGTTTCACTTCTGTAGTAGCGAAATTAGTAATAATTGGCGCATTATAATCGAAATAAATCGAAGCATTGTTTTCTATTTTGGTATTTATAGGCAAACCTGCTTTTGGCTGAATGGAGAATTGTACAAAACCATGTGATTTGGGTTCGTTGGTGGTTTTGTCGGGTAGGTTGATATTTGGAAAAGTGAATTCTACAATATTCTTTTCTCGTACAATGAGTTGGTAAGCATGGCTGGCATTAATTACACGAAGTGTGCTAAGGTTTAGGTTAGCAGGCATTTCGTCCTTTACACGTACATAAAATGCGGTATCAGTACCTGTATTTTGAAAGCGGATGGTATAAATCAATCTATCTTTTTCTACATCGTAAGCAGGTGGAAGGGTGGTTTTGCTCACCAACTTATCATTCGGGTCGAAGGAACCACGCACTATTTCTGTCCATTTGGCATAATTATCAATTGGAGTGGTATCACCTTGTATGCCATTTACCCAAGCCTCATACACAATTTCAGTACCAAGCACCGCACTTACAGGCACTTGTAATTCTACATAAAACGATTGTTTTTGAAGAAAATCGATAGAAACATTTTCCCAAAACAAAGTATCATTTAAGTTACTTGTTGGTGGAATTGATGTTGCTATTACATTATAATCAGCAGGTTTTTTGAGTTTTATGGTGATGTTGGATTGATTTACCGTACCAATATTATTTGCAGTTACGCCAATATTTGTAGTAAACCCTGGCCGTACTGCCGTACCAGCCAATGTGGCTTCCAAATCCTTTACATTAGGTGTAAAGTGAATGCCGAAATTGTAATTATTGGGTAATAAACCTAAAGAATCTGGAGTAGCGGAATAAGAATTTGGAGTTATTGTAGCATATTTATAGGTAGTGTTACAACTCCAAGTATTGTTGATAGCGGTATCTAACTTTACCAAATAGGTGCCGTTTATATCACTAATTCCTTTCCATTCATTTGGTGAAACATTAATGATTTGGTTCGAAATTATTGTTTCTGTAATTGAATCAAAAATTCCATTATTATTGGCATCATTATATACCAATCCTTTTGCAAAAGCATTTACTTGGCAAATATCTGATGGGTTGGTGCAGATGGGGAGAATGGTGTCAAATTCCAATAGATTAACAGGAAGATTGGGTAAACATTTTAAATTTGTTCCTTTTAAATATAGATAATCCAAGCTTTTAGGCAAAATGGGTAAACAAGTTAATGGATTATTTTCACACCATAATTGAACAAGCGAACTTGGGAAGCTAGGCAAACTGCTCAGTTGATTAAAAGAACAAGAAAAAATAGCAAGTGAACTCGGCAAGCTAAGCAAATTGGTAAGTTGATTATCACTACAGTTTAAATAATAAAGCGAACTCGGCAAGCTAGGTAAAATCGTAAGTTGATTATCCTGACAATCTAAGTCTATTAGGGAACTAGGTAAGGTAGGCAAATTGGTAAGTTGATTATTAGAACAATATAGCCGATCAAGCGAACTCGGCAAACTAGGTAAATTGTTAAGTTTATTTTCACTACAATGTAAATAACTAAGCGAACTCGGCAAGCTAGGTAAACTGCTCAGTTGATTAGAGGAACAAGATAAATCAGTAATAGTACTCGGCAAGGCAGGTAAATTGTTAAGTTTATTTTTAATACAGTGTAAATAATTAAGCGAACTCGGCAAGCTAGGCAAACTGCTCAGTTGATTATAACTACAGTTTAAATAACTAAGCGAACTCGGCAAGCCAAGTAAACTGCTCAGTTGATTATTAGAACAGTTTAGCCGATCAAGCGAACTCGGCAAACTAGGCAAATTGTTAAGTTTATTTCTAATACAGTGTAAAGAATTAAGTGAACTCGGCAAGCTAGGCAAACTGCTCAGTTGATTATCACTACAGTTAAAATAATAAAGTGAACTCGGCAAGCTAGGTAAATTGTTCAGTTTATTATCACTACAGTTTAAAGAATTAAGCGAACTCGGCAAGGTTGGCAAATTGACTAGATTATTATGATAACAACTTAATTTAGTTAGTGAACTCGGTAATCTTGGCAAAAGGGACATTCTATTATTATCACAATTTAATTCAGTAAGAAAACTAGGCAAAGTAGGCAAACTGACAATTATGTTGGGGGAACAATCCAAACTTTTTAAATTTACAAAATATTTAATACCTTGAAGGGACTCAATTGTTCTTTGAGACACATCAAGACTATCCTCATTCACAATTGCACTACAAGTAGTATCCATCTTATCACTTGCATTAAAACAATTGGGGTATTTTGCCTTCAAGGCATTCCTAAAATTAACATCGGGAATACTAACATATTGCGCATTGGCAATATTGCCCATAAAGGCAAATAATAATAAAGTATAAATCTTATTTTTCATAATTGGTTTTTTTAAATTGTTATCAATTTTTTTACAAAGATAAGTTAGTTTCTTTATTTTATTTGGGTACAAATTTTTTAATTAATCGAAAAAAAAAGAGGAGAAAATAAGCAATTAGAATCAAGATTTAACGTTGGAAACCTTTGCTAATTTTGTGTTTAAAAACTTAAAACGAGAAATTAAACATTAATCATTCAACATTTAACATTAATTCCAAATCTCCACATTATTTCATTATTGAATTATTTAATTATTGAATTGCTTATCTTCGCAAAAAAATAAACATGTTCGTAGCAGAAATACACGTAATGCCGCTTAAAGAATTATTAGATCCTCAAGGAAAAGCCGTTGAGAATGGCCTCCACAACTTAGGTTTTAAAACCGACAAGGTAAGAATTGGCAAAAGGATTACCATGGAAATAGAAGCGAATAATTTGGAAGAGGCAAAAAATATTGCCAATGAAGCCTGCAAAAAATTATTGCATAATCCAGTGATGGAATCTTTTGAATTTGAGGTAAAAGAAGTGTAATTCTTACGTTTTTCTTTCTTTTTTCTTAGCAGCAGGAAATAAAATATTGTTTAAAATAAGCCTATAACCTGGCGAATTAGGATGTAATTTCAACTCCGTTGGTGGGTCGCCAACCAAATGCCTGAAGTCCTCTGGGTCGTGCCCTCCATAAAAAGTCCAAGTGCCCTTCCCATATTCTCCATGAATATAACGGGCTTCATCCAAGGATTTATTTTCGCCCAATACCAATGTACTTGGCTTAATTAACGCTTTTTTATAGGCTGTGGTTTGACCCATAAATCCTTTAATTACTTTTTCATGATCTTGAGTTAGCATAGTAGGCACAGGATCCCATTTTGCCGAAAAATCAAATAAAGTAAAATAATCCATGTCTTCAGGTACTGGCCTATTTGATGGCACATCGATATCCGAAAACTCATACTCATAAGGATTAGTACTTATTTTAAAATTCTCAAATGCAAAACAATTTTCATAGTCTAATTTCTTTTGTGCCTGTGGGTCCATGCCGTCGTGGTCAAATTCGGCACTACAGATATCTACTCCCTCAGCCGCAAGCGCAATATCATAACTATCGGTAGCGCTACACATGGCAAACAGAAAACCGCCACCCATCACATAATCTCTAAATTTTTGGGCAACGGCACTCTTTAATTCTGACACTTTATCAAAACCAAGCTTTTTTGCATTGTTTTCCGCATTTTGAACATCATTTACATACCATTCGGCATACTTATAACTGGCATAAAATTTTCCATATTGACCCGTAAAGTCCTCGTGATGGAGGTGCAACCAATCGTATAAACCCAAATCGCCACGCATCACTTCCTCATCATAAATTAGCGTATACGGAATTTCGGCATAAGTAAGCACTAGTGTTACGGCGTCATCCCATGGCAATTTCGATTTGGGGGAATAAACGGCAATTTTTGGCGCTTTTTCCAATCTCATCACATCCATATTTGCAGTTGGCTCTGCTATTTCGGCCGTTATTTTGGCCATCTGCCCATCTGTGATTACTTCATATTTTACACCTCGTATGAGGCATTCTTTTTCAAATTCCTTAATATATGGCAAGGCAAAACTTCCTCCTTTATAATTCAATAACCAATCGCAAGTACTGCCCTTTTCAAGTGTCCAAAAAGCGATTCCATAGGCCTTCAAATGGTCGGTTTGCCCTTCATCCATCGGAATAAAAATATAGGAGGCAATTGCATTATTGAAAAAAAACGAAAACAATACCACAATTATTAAGTTTTTGTATTGCTTTAATCTCAAAAATATTTGCTGCATCTTATTCTTTTATTTTTTTACAATTTTAAAGATAAATCAAAAAACATTCCCATTCTTTTAAAAAATCATAAATAGTTTAAAAATCATTTAATTTCGATTTAGTTTGTTTAAATGGACTATATTATAATAATAAATGATATTGTTCTTTTTGGTTTGTATCTACAAAAAAAACCTCGCAAAAAGATGCGAGGTTTTTTCACAAAAAGAAAGAAAAATTATTCTTTTACGAATTTTGTAGTACGAATTTTTCCTTTAACATCAGAAAATTGAAGTACATAAACTCCACTTGCAAAATTAGAAAAATCAATCTGCAAGGTATTTAATCCTTTTTCGATGCTTGTTTTTTGATCATATATTTTTTTACCCACCAAATCATAAGCAATTACATTTGTTTCAAAATTTGTTGTAGATTGTATTTCTACATTCAAATTTCCACTCGTTGGATTTGGATAAACCCTTGCAAAACCATTGTCTTCCTTTACACCCAATGGAATATTGATTATTTTACTGAATGAAACTGTACCGTCAATATCAATAATTTTTAATCTGTAATAATTATTCCCTTGTATAGGTGAATAATCATTAAAATCGTACTGTATCTGTATACTACTGTTGCCAGCAGCGGCGCGATTCCGATTGAATTTCCATACTGAAATCCATCGATCGATTTTCTACGATGAATTTACTTGTATTTAATTCAGATGCAGTAACCCAATTTAATACATTGTAATTCCCAGCATTGTAGCCAGTAAAAGAGATTAACTCAAGAGGTAATGGTTGTCCATAACCGCCAGTTGTGTGCCATCTAAATGTAGAAAACGTTGGAACTGACAGTTCGTATTGAGTACTTGTATTTGGTCCTACTACCACTCACAGCAATTGAGCTACATGATATCACTGACGTTCATTTTTTGATACTACAAGATCCTACAGCTGGTTGTTGTTCCATAGCACGCTTGATAATTGGGCTGGATAAGGTTGTCCAAGACCTTATTTCGGATCGCATAATTGCTATAATCTGCTCCTTGTAAAGAACAGATCGGATGTTAGATGGACTTCCAGCTGCAGGTTGAAATTGTGGGGTAATGGTGTACCATCGTCTCATAGACAGTTCTGGTTGCCCAAGGACAAACTCCAAATCCTTACTCCACCATTTCCATGTTTGGGAGAATCATAAGTTGAATGATGAACACCATTTCAATGGTAACCGTCATTGTAACATCTCCCAAGTTTTGTCCATTACTATTAATTGCAGCAATGATTTGATTAGATGTATTTCTAAAATAATGCCACAATGTGTCGTTTACTGCATGTACGGGAACTAGTTGTTGTTGCTAACACATCTCCACTAATAGGAGCCGTTTCACCTGATACATACACCACGTGACAATTACCAGCCCAGTTATCGAAACATGCAGGTGTTCCTGCATTATCAACTCTGAGAGCAAATGTAGTTGTTGCGGTTATGTTTCCTATTACAGCACCAGTTAATGTTGGCGTACTCGTACTTGATGTACCGACTGCCGTCCATCCAGTACCGTTGAAGGAACCACTTGGACAACTGACTACTCCAGTTTGTTTATACCACTGGTATCGTGGAGTTGTTCCACCAGAAGGAGCTGTTGTATAAGTAATATCTGCAGGTTGTGTGCCATAACACGCAATCTGAGAACTACTTGCGATTATTCCTCCATTGAAGACTGGTCTTACTGTCACAACAACATCATCTGTTTTTGTACATCCACCCTGCGTAACAGAAACAGTATATGTACCTGCATCAGAAGTTGTTACATTCGGACGTCGGGTTTGAGAGGTTGAACTAAAACTATTAGGACCAGACCATGAATAACTAACAGGACAAGTTGAATTTAGAGTTAATGTCCATGAATTAAAAGTACCAACATCGTTACTAGCTCCATCTTTTACATTTAACCTCCATAACCCATCGGCTGAACCACTTAACCCACTAAAAGCTGTTTGTACCTGAAAAGTTCCATTTATAGTAGTGTTTGTTGTGGGTAACGCAGTCCCAGTTGTAACTAAGGTTGCTGTGATATTATCACCACTTCCACCTTTTGCGCCACAAATAACAATATTAGATAAATTAGGTGCATATAAAGTTACTGTTACATCAGAGTTCCATGTTATGAGAAATATTTAGTAACGCTTGTTATTGCTTACGCCGAAATACCTGTTCCTTGGACCTGAATATACCCATTAACACCATTTATATTATTGTCTGGTATTGCCGCATTAGGTGTGTTTACACGAGTGTTGCAAGCAGTCACAATTCCAGTGGTTCCTCCTAAAAGAGAAATATTTCCACCTGAACACACTGTCGTAGCAGACGCGTTTGCTGTAGCAGTCCAAGTATCGAGCGAAGAATATAAACGAAAATCGATTACCTCCACCTCCATCATAGTATTGTAATTGTAAATTATGATTACTGGATGTTAAATAAACAACGGCCGTAGTGGTACGATATCCACCATCAGTCCAGTTGTCTATATATGTAGTACCATCGATAATTAACCGATACCCATCATCCGCACCTACAGTAAATGAATAAGCACCGCACTGACTAAAATTTTTAGTCATTCTATATCGAGCACTAAACGATTCAGTATAGACTGTGTTACTATTTGGCAATGCATTGCCTCCAAACAATCTATAATCTTGTGCTCCATCGTTGTCATTGATATTTGGGAAGTCTGTATCAAACGTCTCATTCTCTGTCATGTACC
>JADIYW010000021.1 GCA_016705125.1 Bacteroidota bacterium | reverse complement strand
GAAACAGTTACTGTAATACTTCCATTGCTATTTCCACAAGTTGCATTTGTTGCACTTGCACTTGCAGAAAGGATTTCACTTGGTTGGAATAATACTAACTATTTGCGCATTAGTACATCCTTTTGAATCACTTACATTTACAGTATATAAGCCAGAAACTAAACCGCTAATATCTTGTGTAGTAGCTCCATTCGACCATGAATATGTATAATTTGGTGTTCCACTTAAAATAATTAAATCAATTGAACCAGTTGCACCACCAAAGCACAATACATTAGAACTACTATAATCTAATTCCAATGCTGGACTTGTACCTAAAATGACAGAAATACTACCTACACAACCATTTGCATCGGTAACATTAACTGAATAAGTTCCTCCTATTAAATTTACTCTATTTGCAGTGGTAACACCGTCATTCCACAAATAGGTATATGGTGTTGTTCCACCAGTTACAGTTACCGTTATACTTCCATTATTATTATCACAAGATGCATCTACTTTAGTAAAAGTTACAGTTGGGCCACCAATATTACTAACACTTATGTTCGCACTTCCAGTACAACCATTTGCATCGGTAACAGTAACAGCGTAAGCACCAGCTGGTAAATTTATTCGGTTTTGAGTTGTAATACCACCACCCCAATTATATGAATAAGGGGCTGTGCCTCCATTAATTGATAGCGTAATTGAGCCATTTGAATTTCCACAAGTGGCATTTACAACTGTTGGATCTATTGTTATTTGGGCAGATATGTGCGTTATTGAAATAGATTGTGAAGCTGTGCAACCCTTTGAATCTGTAACATTTACAGTATAATTGCCAGCAGTTAAATTACTTATATCTTCAGTTGTAGATCCATTAGACCATAAATAAGTATAACCTGGTGTGCCGCTTATTACAATTAAATCAATTGAACCATTCACTCCACCAAAGCATAATACATTAGTGCTGCTATAATCTAATTCTAGTTGGGCACTAGAAGCAATTGTAATAGTTTGAGTACTTACACAACCAATTGCATCAGTAACTGAAACGGTATAGCTTCCAGCTGCCAATCCATTTATATCTTGAGTGGTTGCGCCATTGCTCCATGAATAAGAATACCCTGGAGTACCACCGCTAACACTTAAATCAATACTTCCATTATTATTACCACATGATGCATCCATAGTTGTTGAACTTAGAGATGGACCTAGCAAATTTATAATGGTAACACTAGTTGAAACTGAACAATTATTAGCATCAACAACTGTTACTGTGTAAGTTCCAGCTGATAGTCCATTAATATCCTCAGTGGTTGCACCATTACTCCATAAATAGTTAAAAGGTGCTGTGCCACCAGTTACTATAAGATTAATTGAACCATTTGAATTCCCACAGTTTTCATCTACTTTTGTTGTACTCAAAGTAGGACCAGATTTATCCAGAATAGTAATTGAACTTCTTGCCTGACACGAATTATTATCTGTTACAGTAACAGAATAATTTGCGGGTGCCAATGAATTTAAGTTTTGAGTGGTCGTGCCATTATTCCATAAATAAGTAAATGGCGAAGTTCCAAGATTTACCGTTAATGCAATACTTCCATTATTATTTCCACAAGTAGCATCTATTTTTGAATTACTCAAAGTTGGTCCTGCTATATTTGTTATTGTAGCACTATTATTAGCTGTACACCCATTTGCATCGGTAACCAATACTGAATAAGTACCAGCCAATAAGCTACTAATATCTTCGGTAGTTGCCCCATTACTCCATAAATAAGTAAAAGGAGCTGTTCCACCTACGACAGATAAATTAATAGACCCATTATTATTTCCACAAGTTGAATTTATAGTTGAGGAATTAGCACTAATTTCGCAACAAACTCCTTTTATTAAGTTAAATAAAAATGAGGTACTACAATCGTTTGCATCATAAACGGTTACTGTATATGCTCCACTAGCCAAGCCAGTAATATCCTGAGTGGTTGCGCCATTACTCCATAAATAGGTAAATGGTGCAGTACCTCCAATAACAGTGATATCAATACTACCATTATTTAGATTACAAGTTGGCAATACTGGATTTGCACTTATTCCCCTAATGCATCCATCTGAACATGGACTAGCAAAAACCCAAATATCACCTAAACAGGTAAAACTATTTTCAAGCATATACCAAAGTACAAACCCATTTTGATTTTCATAACCAGCTACAGTTGATTGAATTGGAATACATGGTAAAACATGTGTTCCATTACTACTTAAAGTGGTGAGTAAATATTTATTAGTACCTGAACTATTTGTTTTTACATCGATATCTACATTTTCACCTACTGGTAGTCCAGAAACTGAAATAGTTAAACATAATTCATCATCAGAAGGGTCAGGAGTTCCCTTATCATCACATAAAGAACTCAACACAACAACTTCTAAATCACAAAGCTTTTCATTTACTGTAACATTTAAATTTGCAGAAGATGAACAAGTTCCATAAGTAGCATTTACTTGATATATTCCAGACATATTTGGTCGACTAGAATAGGATACAATTGGATCTTCTAAACTAGAGCTAAAGGCATTTGGTCCAGACCAAGAAACACTTGAAGGAGCTGCAGGTGAGCCAGCTGAATTTAAAATTAAAATATCTCCTTCTCCAATTGGATTAGCAGGAACACTTGTAGAAATAGAATAAGCTGCATTATTATTATTAACTACAATTGATAGCGATTCTGAACATCCATTATCATCTATTACAGTTACATTATATGTACCACTAGCTAATCCATTAATATCTTCTGTGGTTGCTCCATTGCTCCAAGAATAAGAATAATTTGGAGTTCCGCCACTTATACTTAAATCTATACTTCCATTAGAAAAACCACAAGTGGCATCTACTTTTGTAAAATTAAGTGTAGGGCCATTAATATTTAAAACAGTTGCGTTCAATGAAGCTTGACATCCATTACCATCTGTAAGTGTAACAGTATAATTTCCTGCAGACAAATTATTTCTAGTTCCAACCGTAACCCCATCATTCCATAAATAGCTAAAAGGTGAAACGCCACCAATTACATTAAAACCAATCCCACCATTTCCTTGACCACAAGTTTCATCTGTAACACCTTTAAGGGAAAGACTAGGCGCACTTATTTTATTTATTGTAAATTCTGATGAAGCGAAACTATTTGCATCTGTAACTGTAACAGTATAGTACCAATTGCTAATCCACTTTATCTTCAGTGGTAGCTCCATCATTCCATAAATAGGTATAAGGAGCTGTTCCCTAATTTACTGTAATTTCTATTTGTACCATTGGAATTTGTTGCATACTGGTATTTAACTGGACTTGAACCACTTACAAAGACCACTTATTATACCAGTTGAAGTAAAATTGTATTTGTCATACTTGTTGTACAACCATATTCCATCTACTGTAAATCCACCAGTAAATGTATATGTACCATGTGTAAGATCCACTTACTGATGTGGAGGAGTATGGTTTTTTGGTCAACGTTGAGAGGTGTGACCAATCAAAAGTTGTAATGTGGAGCAGTCAAACTAGCTCTAACTGTAAATACATTAATTTGTCCATTATTTAAGGTCCACAGGTAGTATTTGATACATCAATTGCCATTGCCTCCGCTTAGAATATTTGGGATGAGCCATTTACAATTCCCTGAATAAGTGGTTGTGCAATTATTTGCATCAGTTACTGTTACTGAATAAGTACTTCCAGCCAAACCGATAATATCTTGTGTGGTAGCTCCATTGCTCCATAAATAGGTATAAGGTGCTGTGCCTCCATTTACTGTAATATCAATCTGCCCATTTGAATTTCCACAAGTTGTTTGAGTTATGCTTCCAGTTACACTAGTTATTCCAGTTGAAGCACCAATAGTATAACTAAAACTTTTCGAACAACCCAAAGCATCTGTAATAATTTGGGTATAATTTCCTGCAGCCAAACCAGAAACTGATTGCGGATCGTTTGTACCAGGAAGATGTGACCAATCAAATGTATATGGCCCACCGTTGCCGCCACTTACATTACCAAGAGTAACCTGCCCGTTGTTTAAACCACAAGTTGTTGAAGATAAATTTCCAGAGGTTGTAATTGGATTTACCGTAATTGTAAAAGTACTTGAACATTTACGACAATCATCATTAATTGCCTCAATTGTATAAACTCCAGGAATAAGCATTCCAAAACTATTTCCACCATAAACTGGTGTATTTGGTCCAGACAATACATTATATGTAACATTAGCAGAGGTAGAAACGGTTGCAACGCCATCACAAGCAATAATATTTGGGAAATCTAATGGATCACAAACTGTAACACAAACAGTATCTATGCACTCTCCACCTTTTATTGATAGACCGAAACAATATGTTCCGAATGCAGCACCTAAAGTAGCCGAACCCAAATTTGGATCTATTGTCGCATTATCTGGCCCATTAATAAAAAACCAAGAATCCCCAGGTAAGGCTTCTCCAAAATAAACTAAAAAAGGAATACCACATAATTGCTGATCAGGGCCAGCATCAGGGCCATTCGTTATAGAAATAGTAAACGTCTCACAACAAGCACCACAACAAACCTCAATTGGATAAATGCCAGTACCCACACTTGCATCAAAATTAATTTTATTTCCAGACCTTGAAAATCCGGCTGGTAAATTAAATACAGGTACTTCACACGATAAACCCGAAATATTTATACTACCAGCGCCTATACAAATAGAATAATTTGAAGGACCATTATATGGATCAAAACCAAACCCTAATTTAAGATTAATTGTATCACAAATAAGTTGATTTTCAAGACCCCTACAACAACCAATAAATGTATATATCTTGCTAGTATCAATTACATTAATAGTGGCTGACCCATCTCCAATTACTACAGAATCCCTTAGACTTCCTTGATAAGTCCATGTTACTGTACCTCTGGTACAACCATTGATTGTAGGAAAAACAAGAGTATAGGATTTTGTATTAAAAGGAATACAAATGTCCGTAATTTGTTCTCCTTTGGTTCCATCCTTTCCTCCTCCATCTCCAAGATCCTGAGCATTAGTAATGCTAAATCCAGACAATAAAAAGATACCAGTTAATAATAAATAACCAGCCCACTTTTTGAAATTTGTTGTCGTTGTCATCAATTATAAATTAATTTTTATAAATTTTTTTCTTGTATAAATAGATAAAGCCGACATCAAATTGATATCAGCTACCATTGTAATTTCATTATTTAAAATAAGTTTTCTTCTTTTCACTTATTTGCTTTCATTAATTTTGATAATATTTTTCAATAATTATCCTTTTACTTTATTCACTCTTTGTTTATCTTCTTTTTCAATTTCCAAAAAACCATTAATACATTTTTTTAATTTAATCATTTCACAAAAAAATTAACCATTTGTGGAAAAAGCATTTTTAGATGCCAAAAACCGTTCCAGTTAATTTATCTTATTAAGAATATACAAATACTTAATAAATGCAAAACATTTAAATAACTTTCAGAGCATTAAGTTTCGTAGGGTGTTATGAAACTGAACTTAAAAGACATACCTATAAATAAGTATGAAGTGCAAAAATAAACAATTTAAATCATCCATACAAGCCTTTTTTTTAATGTGCTGATAAACAGTAGATTATTAGCTTTAATTAAACTATTTTAATAATTGTTGGCAAATATGCTAATGAATTGAAAATCAATTTATTGTAAAATAAAATAGATGCAATAAAATAAAAAATAAAAAAATAAAAAATTATCAAAAATTATCAAAAATTATCAAAAAAAAGGCTGAAAAAAGATTTGAATTAAAATTAAATATAATGTGTTTCTCTACAAAAATTTGCTGTAAAAGTGGGTAATATAGAAATAAGCGGGGTACTAATTATTGTTAAAAGATGTCATTGATTTTAACATTAAGACAATATTCTAAAAAATTCATCACCTCAGAAAAAAAATGGGATAATTAATTTTTTTGTAAAAAAACCAAATATCCCCTTTTAAGAATTATAAAACAGAAATTACATTACATTGGGTGCAGCACTCAAAATATCAGCATTTGCCAATCCCTTGTATTTTTCAAAATTTGTAACAAATTTTTGTGCTAAATCGCCTGCAACTTTATCATACTCATTTTTGTCATTCCATGTATTCCTTGGATTTAAAATATCACTTGGTACACCTGGACAACTCGTTGGAATTTTAAAATTAAAAATAGGCAATGTTTCGAAAGCAACTTTATCCAAATCTCCATTCAAAGCTTCGGTTATAAGCGCTCTTGTATATTTCAAACTCATTCGTTTTCCAACACCATATACACCACCCGACATTCCAGTATTAATCAACCAAACTCTTGCACCAGATTCTTTAATTTTCTTGCCCAACATCTCTGCATATTTTGTAGGATGTAGTGGCAAAAATGCCGCTCCAAAACAAGCACTAAATGTAGTCTGTGGCTCTGTAACTCCTGCCTCAGTTCCTGCTACTTTTGAAGTATAACCTGAAATAAACAAATACATTGCTTGATTTTCATCCAACATAGAAATTGGAGGCAATACTCCATAAGCATCATAGGACAAGAAAAATATATTTTTAGGAATGCTTCCAATTGATGGTATTGCAATATTATCAATATGGTCGATTGGATAACTTACTCTAGTATTTTCTGTACGGCTTACATCCTCATAATTCACCACATTGCCACCATCATAAAAGCCTATATTTTCAAGAATGGCACCTGACTTAATTGCCCTATAAATGTCAGGTTCTTTTTCTTCAGATAAATCAATTGTTTTTGCATAACAACCACCTTCGAAATTGAATACTCCATTATCGCTCCAACCATGCTCATCATCACCTATTAATTTTCGATTTGGATCGGCAGATAGGGTGGTTTTGCCAGTTCCCGATAATCCAAAAAATAAGGCTGTGTCTCCATCTTTTCCAATATTTGCCGAACAATGCATCGACAATACATTTTTTTGATGTGGCAAAACAAAATTAAGCACTGTAAAAATTCCCTTTTTTATTTCACCAGTATAACCACTTCCACCGATAAGAATAGTTTTTTGGGTAAAATTAATTATAGAAAAATTGTGTTGCCTTGTTCCATCTACAGCAGGGTCAGCATGAAAAGATGGACAACATAGAATCAACCACTCGTTTTCAAAAGTTTCCAAGTCCTTTTTTTCAGGTCTTAAAAACATATTATCTGCAAAAAGACTTGCCCAAGGTGTCTCTGTAACCACTCTAATTTTTAATTGATAAGCTGGATCAGCACAAGCAGTAACATCTCTTACAAACACTTCTTTTTGAGTGTCCATATAAGCAATTAATTTTGCCTTTAATCGATCAAAATTTGCCTCACTAATTGGCTGATTTATCTTGTTCCAATCTACTGCATCGGTAGTAATAGCATCTTTTACAGAAAACTTATCCTTAGGGGATCTTCCAGTAAACTCACCGGTATCAATACATAAGGCACCTGCACTACTTAAAACGCCTTGCTGAAGGTCCAGAGTTTTTTGAATCAATGCTTCACGACTTAAATTCCAATTTGCTGTTGTTTTACCAAAACCCAAATTACTCAAACTCGCATTAGGATTTTTAAGGCCAATTTCATTCATAAGTTATTAATTTTCAACTATTTACGTTGTTTACAAAAAAATCGATTCTCAAAATAATTCGCAAATTTAAACATTAATTTCAAATACCAAAAATTATAAGGTTAAGTGTATCTTAAAAAATTGGTTCAATGAATAGTAATGTTGAATTTTAAATGTTTTATGTTTTATAGACTCAAGAGCATAGATGCAAGAATCAAGAAAAAATTTCTAAAATGTTAAATGCTTAATGATAAATGTTTAATGAATAGCCAATAACCTAATAACTAAATAACAAATTTACTCCTCCTCTTCCTTGGCTTTGGCTTCTTTCTCGGCTAATTTCTTTTTATCTATAATGGTGACAATATCTCCATCTTCTAAGTCTTTACTCACTAAATCATATGGTCCAATAATAATTCGTTCATCCTTTTTTAAACCACTCAATATTTGAATATAAGTATCATTCTGAATGCCAGTTTCAACATATTTCATTTTAGCTTTTCCATTTTCAATTACAAAAACCACTTCTCTAGGTTCGCTATCAGGCAAATCCTTTTCAATTCGGGTAGTAACTGCTTGTATTGGCACAGCTATTACATTGCTCACTTTTTTTGTTTTAATTTCTACCGTTGCCGACATGCCCGGTCGAAAAGGGACAGGATTTTCAACCAATAGATATTCATATGAAGAACGCAATAACTTTACTTTTACCACATAATTGGTTGATTGTTCATTTGATACAGCACCTGCTAAAGCACCCATCCCCTTAGACGAACTACTTACCTCAGCAACCAAACCCTTAAATTTTCGACCAATATATGCATCAACTTCTATGTCTGCCGAATCACCAACTTTAACTCTAATAATTTCATTTTCACTTACATCCACCCTAATTTCTAAATTATCCAAATCAGCAATTCGCATCATTTCAGTTCCCGACATTTGAAGTGTACCTACTACTTTTTCACCTTGCTCAACGCCTAAATAAGATATCTTTCCTGAGTTGGGAGCATAAATTGCTGTCTTGTTTATGTTATTTCGAGCATCTTTTACAGATGCTTCAGCTCCTTGTACCGCAAATTGTGCGCCTTCAATCGTAAATTTTGAGGCTTCTACTTCTGCTTGAGCTGATCTAAAACTAACTTGTGCTTGCTCAAATTCTTGCTTGCTCAAAGCTTTAATGTCATATAATTCTTTTGCTCTTTCATAAGCCAGTTTTGCATTTTCAAATTGCGCTTCAATTTGTTTTTGACGTGCCTTAGCATTAGACACATTGGCTTTCGAATTATTTACATTTGCCATAGTTTGCTCCAAAAGGGCCTGATAATTATCAGGTCTTACTTTCGCTAACAATTGTCCCTTGCTCACCGCATCGCCCTCTTTTACACTTAAAAAAACGATCTCTCCAGAAACATCTGAGCTTATTTTTATTTCCTTTTCTGGGTTAATTTTTCCACTCGCTGTTACCAATTCTACGATTGTTTGCAGAGAAGACATTTCAGCTGAAACCTCAACTCCTTTTTTCTCTTTTTTCTTCTTTACTACCACCGAATAGGCAATCATTGCGCATATAATTACAACCAATGCCAAGGTAATTTTAATCGTTTTACTCATTTTTATTTTATCGTTTTATTCTAAAGTCAAATCATTTCCCATATAAAAATCTAATACTTTTGTACTAAATATATATTCGTATTTAGCCTGTGTAACTTGTGATTCAACAACATCCCTATTGTTTTTTGCTAAATTATATTCTAGTTGAGTAAGGACACCTCTATCCAGCCTATCTTTTGCATAAGCTAAAGAATTTTCAGCAGACTTTAGTGTTTTTAAGGCAATCTCATATGTTTTAAGTGCTGTTTCAGCTCTTTGATTGGCTTGTTGTATGGTTTGATAAAACTGTAATTCTGCATTTTTTAAATTCAATTCTGCGTTTGCAACACCAAATTGTGCGGATTTATTGCTAAAATAAGGCGCTCTTCCATTAAAAATAGGTACAGTAAGTCGTATACCAGTGTTAAAACCAAAATTATCATTTAATTGTTTCCCATATTTAACTTTAGACACAATTGGATTTTGGGGGTCAACTGGATTAAACAAAAATTGTCTTGCTTGATTAGAAAAACCAGTATTTGAATTTGCAAAAAATGAAATCGTCGGCATTTTATCTGCTTTTGCAATTTCGATACTCTTTTTTGCACTTTCGATCCTTATATTTTGACTTTTTATCTCAGGTCGTGTCATTAATGCTTTTACATAAACATTGTAAGTAGATGGGATTTCCTTATTCATATCTATTTCTGGGAAATTTGGTTTTATCACTCTAATATTTTTATCATTTCCCAATTGGAGTAAATTATTCAAACTATTATAAGCAAATTCTAGTTGATTTTGTAATGCAACCAAAGTGGATTCTTCATTTGCCATTTGGGCTTCAATATCTACAATTGCCCTTTCGGCTAAAGCACCAGCCTTTATCAAGGTTTTGGTTCTTTCGTATTGAGCAAGTGTACTTTTCTGGGTGTTTTTTGTTTTAACTATCTGCTCTTCCGCATTTAAAATATTTAAATATGCTGTTAATACATTCAACTGAATATTGGTTAGTAAAGCTTCATTATCGAGCTTTATTGCTTTATAATCCAATTTGCCCTTTTCAATTGTTTTTAACTTAGCTAATCCAGCAAATATGGTTTGATTTACCGACAATCCATATTGATTTGTAAACGTTGTTTGGTTAACAAATTGATAGGTTGTTGGGTCAACATTTCGTCCAATATTCAAGCCTAAATCGACATTGCTGTTTAAATTTGGCCCCAGGCTATATTTAGTTTGTTCTACTTGCATATTTGCCATTTCTGCACTAAGTTGGCCTTGTCTCAATTGAATATTATGCTGCTCCACATAGTCAAGACATTGTTTCAATGTCCACTCTTCTTGGGCGTTTCCCACCTGCAGCAATAGTATAAAACAGGAAAGGAAACTAAAAAACTTAATTAGAATTTGTTTCATTTTAATAAAAATAAGTTAGCAAAAGTAACCGTTTTATTTACCATTTTTGCAGTAAAAAACAAAATTAATGTTAAACCTAAATACATTCTTTTTCCAAAAAGCGATTGAAGAGGCAAAAATAGCTTCCAAAAAGGGAGAAGTGCCAGTTGGTGCAGTCATTGTATGCCAAGATCAAATTATAGGAAAAGGGCATAACCAGGTTGAATTGCTACATGATATTACGGCGCATGCCGAAATAATAGCCATTACTGCAGCTTCAAATTTTTTAAATAATAAATTCCTAGATGATTGCACTTTGTACGTTACTTTGGAGCCTTGTTTAATGTGTATTGGAGCTATAAAACATGCAAGAATCAAAACAATCGTATTTGGTGCTTTTGAACAAAAAAAAATGTATGAATACAAAATAGAAGAAATCCTAAATAAGACAGAAATTATTGGTGGATTTATGCAAGCGGAAAGTGAACAATTATTGAAAGATTTTTTTTCAAAAAGAAGATAATATAAATAATAAAAATCGTCCCTAATTTTTTTTAAAACAGCATTATTTCAAAAGAAAATACAATAGTTATTTTTTTGTATTTCAATGGATTGAAAATTCATTTTTTCTCAGCTATTTTCACGATCAAAAATCAATTCTGGATTGCTTTTAGTTTCAATTTTATGAAATACAAAATCTTTTTTTCTTACATAAACTGTTTTCTCTACCTCTGCAACTATTTCGCCTCCTTCCCCTTTAACCTGTGCATAAAAAACATAATTATTTTTCCCTATTTCATCAACTTCATCCTTTATTTCTTTAATCTTAATTAAGGGAATTTCGAAAACACCAGTAACAGTATCTTTTCCGGGTTTTTTAAATTCTATTTTAGCTGCACTATCCCAAACTATATAATCATTACCCAAGTGTTCAATCAAAATCAACATGAAAAAAGGATCACACATTGCGTATAGAGAACCACCAAAATGAGTACCTACATAGTTTTTATTCAATCGGGTAAGCGGCATTTCAACGACAATCTTAGTAAACTCCTCATTCACTGATTTTAATTTAATACCTGCACCCAAATATGGAGGGTAAATATTAATAAATTTTGCGTTCGTTTGCTTAGAGAACCATTTTTTAAACATAAATAATTTTAGTTTTCATCCCAAATATAAAGCCAAACATCTGTATTTTGGATAAAACAATTTGAATTTAAAGTTAAATGCAACTTGAAAGGTCGTAAATGAAACAATTAAATGGGAGATTCGTTACATTTGACCATCAATTTATCCATAAATGAGAATAAAGTTTTTAATAATAGCCTTTTTAGTTCCAATTTTGGCATTTGGACAACAATTAAACCTTTCCCTCAATCCGGAGTATTTAAATCAAATACAACCTGAATTAGAGCTACAAAACAGCAGAATGCATACTGCCATCAAGCCATATTTACAATCTGAGGTAGAAATGTGGACAAATATGGACTCAACCCTTAATCATCCCCACGATACAGGTTTTCATGTCAATTTTAGCAAGGGAGATATTTTAGAATTTAGAAAAAAACAAATTTATTTTGGTATAAATCCTTTAATTGACATTACAACTGGATATGATTTTGCAAAAAAAGAATTGCTTTATCGCGCAGGTTATGGAGCCGAATTAAAAGCTAATTTTGGCAAGAAAGTGAGCATTGGATTCAATGTACAAGGGGTTTTAGATAAACCTTTAGATTATGTTGAAGATTTCATAAACGAAACCCAAGTAGTGCCAGGCTATAGAGAAGCCAATAAAAACGATGATGCTTTTTCGTCTATTATGTATTCGGGTTATGTTTCCTATTCGCCTACAAAAAATTTCAATATTCAAGTAGGAAATGACAAAAACTTTTGGGGTGATGGTTATAGGTCGATGTTTTTGAGTGATAATGCCAGTAATAATCCTTATTTGAGATTATCTGCAAGTTTCTGGAAAATAAAATACGTCTATTTGCTTAATTTCATGAACTATCAACCATTAGATTCGGTATTTAAATTCGATTTTACTAAGGATAAAAGAACGAAATATTCGGCAATGCATTACCTAAGTGTCGATTTTACAAAGACCTTCCAATGGGGATTTTTTGAAAGTGTTGTTTGGGAAAGAGCAGACACCAATGGTGTAAGAGGAGTTGAATGGAATTACCTAAATCCTATGGTTTTTATTCGACCTGTGGAGTTTGCAGTTGGATCTCCAGACAATGTCACTTTGGGTATGAATTTTAAATTCAAACCTGTTGACAAACATGTAATTTATAGTCAGTTTTTATTAGACGATTTAGATATCAAAAAAATAAGAGGTGGGAAAGGATTTTATAGAACAAAAATAGCAGCACAAATTGGTTATAAAACTTTCGATTTATTTAAGGTTGAAGGACTCAGTTTACAGTCAGAATTTAACCTTGTTCGACCCTATGTTTTTGCACATAAAATAGCAGAACAAAACTACACCAATTTCAATCAATCGCTTGCACACCCATTGAATGCAAATTTTTATGAACTCCTAACTTTCTTGAGATATAACCGTAATAATTGGACAGCAGATTTTAGTTTTCAGTATGCAAAACAAGGCGTAGATGAGTTTGGACAACACGTGGGAAACAATATTTTTGTCAGCGATTTTGTCATCAACTTTGGGGATCTAGATAATGCCTATGACAATAAATTCTTACAAGGCTCTAAAACAAACTTAATTTCCCTTGGATTAAAAGGGGGTTATTTAATCAACAAAAGTATCAATTTAAGGGCCGAAGGATTTTTCAATTATCGCACTAAAAAAACCAGGGTGGGGACGGAAAAAAATGCTGTATTTGGCATCACACTTAAGACAGGATTATTTAATAGATATACCGATTTCTAAATTCTATTTTCAAAATTAGAAAGCCACATGGAGCCACAAAAAAACAATCCATTACATGGTAAAACACTACAGTTCATTTTAGAATATTTGGTAGATTATTATGGGTGGAAAACAATGGGCATACATGTAAATATTAAATGTTTCAATGAAAATCCGAGTATAAAATCAAGCCTCACTTTTTTGCGCAAAACACCATGGGCTCGAAAAAAAGTAGAAGAATTATTTATTGCATTGTACTAGCAAAATCCATAATAGAAATAGCATTTTTTTATTTTGTAAAAAAACTAAAAATGCTACAAAAAAGAGCAAATCCTATCCATTTTAAATAATACATTTGCACGATACAATTAAAATTTGAACACATCCCTTTTTTTCCAGATAGCCCTTTCCAACTTAAAGGGAATTGGCGATTCAACAGCCAAATTATTGCTTTCGTATTGTGGAAGTGCGGATGCAATTTTCAAAACTTCCGCAGCAAAATTATCCAAAATACCTGGTATTGGGCCAAGTACTATTAATGCGATTAAAAAGAATATTGAAGCATTTGAAATAGCTGAAAATGAAATACAATTTATAGAAAAGGAGAACATTAAAACTTTCTTTATTTTAGATGAAAATTACCCTAAAAAACTAAAATATTGTAATGATGCACCAATTTTATTATATGGAAAAGGGAATTTAGACCTAAATCCCTCAAAACTAATCAGTATTGTAGGCACAAGACATGCCACAGAATACGGTAAATTAATTACAGAAAATCTAATCGCTGACTTAGCCGAGTACGATGTTTCAATCATTAGTGGTCTGGCCTATGGAATTGATATAGCGGCACATAAATCTGCCCTAAAACATAATTTACCTACCATTGGTGTATTGGCTCATGGCTTGCACACTATTTATCCAGCTCAGCACAGAAGTATTGCAGAAAAAATGCAATTAAAGGGTGGAATACTTACCGAATATGCATTCAAAACAATTGCAGATAAAGGGAATTTCCCCAAACGAAATAGGATAGTTGCAGGCATGACGGACGCCACAATTGTAGTAGAGTCTGCAATTTCTGGTGGTGCCTTAATTACTGCAGAACTAGCTAATAATTATAATAAAGACGTTTTGGCATTCCCTGGAAATGTGGATCAAGAATTTTCAGCAGGTTGCAACAAACTCATTAGAGAAAATAAAGCACATTTACTTCGATCAGCTAATGATTTAATTGAATTTTTAGGATGGGCAGACCTTAAAGAAAAACAACCAAAAAATGCCATTCAAAAGGATTTATTTTTCGAATTTTCGAAAGAAGAAAATGCCATTTTTGATCAATTTAAAACCAAACCAAAAATCCAATTGGATGAACTCAGTTATCTTTCTCTTTTGCCTATAAGTACCTTATCTGCCACTCTATTTTCACTTGAAATGAAAGGGTATATAAAAAGTCTACCAGGCAAAATGTATGAATGGATTTAGGGTGTTTTTTACTCATAAATTAAAATTCATAAAGCCTTTTTTTTGGTGATTTTAAACTAATAAAAATATTTTTTTTATGTATTTGACTTGAATAAAACCCATAATCCGCATTACAAATTGGGATTTTATTTCCTTTTCGTTTTTTAAATTTATCTCTCTCCTATAGAGCTTATTTGATTTCCTTGGTTCATTATTTTAAAGAGGCCTAAACAGGGCTTTTACCCTAGTTTCAACTAATGTAATTTCCACTTTTATTTGGGTTTAAGGATCGCAAACTATTTGGTTCAATTTAAAATTTACCCCATATCGAAACCCGCACTTTTCCACAATTAGTGCATTGTAATTTATTTTTCAATTCAATAGAATACTCAAATTTAAATCCAATTTCAATAATTTATTAATAAAAAATACAAAAATTTAATTAACTTTATATTTAAAATAAACAAAAAATTTATTTTTTAATATTTTTTAATTTAATAAATAACTATTAATCAATATTATACAATAAAGTACAATACATTTTTTCAGATTTTTTTATTATAAAATAATATTTTTATCTATTTTTTTTAAATTAAATATACAATAAAATCTAATTTTAATATAATATAAAAATAAAATTTTAATGTTTTTTAAATTGTCTTTTAATAAATTATCTGATTATTTTATTTAAAAAAAATAAATATAATCTGTTTAAATTTACACTCTAATTAAAAATGAAAAGAAAGATAACCAAAGATATTATCGCCCACCTTCCCCAAAAACAACTAAGTCTTTTGATTGGTCAATTGGGAAGTGGCAAAACTTATGTTTTGAAAGAACTAGGAAATCTTTTATCTAAAAATGGTTTCACAAATTTCTTCCTTGATTTTGACAATATCTCAATGAGTATGTATCTCAATGAATCTCCTGAAAGAATTTTTCGTTTTATCCCTCATCCAGATGAATTAGAGAAAAAACCATTTTATTTACTACTCGATAATTTGCAACAATTAAAACAACCTTACTTCCTACTAGATTATTTATACGACAAATTCAAAAGTCAGATTAAAGTAATTGCAGCTGGGTCATCGGATTTTTATCTAAACTCGATTGACGAAGATGCGTTACCAGGAAAGAAAAAAATATTTAGAGTTCGTGGTTTTGATTTTGACGAATTCTTAAAAGCAAAAAATAGAATTGATCTTTTAAGATTAATTCAAGTATATGGTTTAGACAATACTGCCATTCCGAGTAGGATGGAAGAAATTCAAAAATTGATGGAAGAGTATTTAATTTTTGGTTCTCTTCCAGAAATTGTATTTGCTAAAAAAGAAGCAACAAAAATTAAATTACTAGAGCAATACAAACTAAATATTATTAGAAAAGAAGGAACTAAAAGCAAAATTGAACATTTAGATAAATTTGCGCAATTGGCTACCACTCTGGCGCAAAATAATGGGGCACTTTACAACAAAAATTTATTTAGCAAAAATATTGGTCTTGGTTCGCTTACCCTTGAAAGACATACCAATGTATTAAAAAGAAATGGTCACCTTTATTTAGTTTCTCCTTTTCACCATTCCAAACCAAAAGAAATCATTAAAATGCCCAAAATATACTTTAATGATTTGGGCATCCGAAATGTCTTTTTACAGAATTTTAATGCATTTGCACTTAGAACAGATAAACAACAATTGCTTTCCAATTTTTTATACTTACAATTATTAGAGCTACATGACATTAAAGACATTCAGTATTGGGCTTCTACCGACAATCCATCGGTTGATTTTATTCTAAAAGACAAAAAAAAGAAGCTAAAAGCATTGTTTGTACATGTCAAGAACCTGGATTTTAAAGTTTCAAAATACAAACGATTTATTAGCTATTATCCCGAAATTCAATTGCAATTACAAACGCTTGATAAGGAAAATTGGATATTATCTAGCTTTATGGATAGTTTTATGGAATCATTGAGTGAGGAAGTATTTGCTTTGGATTAGTTGATATGAGTCCGCGGTTTTTAGTCGACAGTCCACAGTTGGGAGTAATTTAGTTATTGGTTATTGGCTGTTCATTCAACATTTATCATTAAGCATTTAACAATTTAGAAGTTGACAGTTCACCGAAATTTGGGTTTTAATTCAAATTTTCTTCATTCTTGGTCCTAAATATCTTGACTCCATTTAACATTAAAAATTAAGCATTCAACATTTAGAAAGTCTTAGTTCTTGATTCGAATTATCTTGCCTCTTAACAACTATTCTGTGAACCGCCTCATTACAATGGATGCATTATGTCCACCAAAGCCAAAAGTATTACTTAAAGCTATATTTACCGTTCTATTTTGTGCCTTATTGAATGTAAGATTAAGTTTAGGATCAAAAATAGGATCATCAGTGAAATGATTAATCGTTGGTGGTACAATTCCCTTGTAAATGGCCAAAATGGTGGCTATGGCCTCAACAGCTCCAGCAGCACCTAATAAATGTCCTGTCATGGATTTCGTGGAGCTAATATTCAAATTAAAGGCATGTTCTCCAAAAAAACTTTGAATGGCTTTTATTTCACTTATATCGCCCAAAGGAGTGGAAGTGCCATGCACATTAATATAATCGACTGATTCTAAATTTATATTGGCATCTTCAAGCGCATTTTCCATCACATTAAGTGCGCCTAGTCCTTCAGGATGAGGAGCGGTCATATGGTATGCATCAGCCGACATGCCTCCTCCTATTATTTCGGCATAAATTGTAGCTCCTCGTTTTAAGGCATGTGATAATTCTTCTACAATTAAGCCTGCTCCGCCCTCTCCCATTACAAAACCATCACGATCAAGATCGAATGGTCGTGATGCAGTTGCAGGGTCGTCATTCCGTTCTGAAAGGGCTTTAAGGGCATTAAATCCGCCCATACCAGCTTCTGTAATGGCAGCTTCGGAGCCACCCACCACAAATGCATCTGCTTTACCGAGTCTTATATAATTAAATGCATCTATCATTCCGTTAGTGGAACTAGCACAGGCTGATACCACCGAGAAATTTGGCCCTCTAAATCCATACTTTATGGAAATATGACCTGATGCAATATCTAAAATCATTTTGGGAATAAAAAACGCACTAAATCTAGGTGTTCCATTGCCAGTAGCAAAGGCGGTTACTTCATCTTGAAAGGATTTCAGTCCACCAATTCCGGATGACCAAATAACGCCTACCCTATTTTTATTCAAATTGGGATACTCTAATATACGAGAATGCTGAATAGCTTCATCGCTAGCCACTATTGCATACTGAGCAAAAGGATCGAGCCGACCAACTTCTTTTCTATCAATAAAATCGGTTGGATTGAAACCTTTTAACTCGCAAGCGAACTTGGTTTTAAAATGTGTTGTATCGAACTTAGTTATTAAATCAGAGCCACTCTTGCCCTCACTCAGCGCCTGCCAATACGCATCTAACGTATTGCCAATTGGAGTAAGTGCTCCCATTCCGGTTACGACAACTCTTTTTAATTCCATAAAGGAAATTTTAAGACTTTACATTCTCCTCTAAGTAGGCAATTGCCTCTCCAACAGTGGTGATTGTTTCAGCTTGCTCGTCAGGAATATTAATATCGAATTCTCTTTCGAATTCCATAATTAACTCAACTGTATCTAGGGAGTCAGCACCTAAATCATTTGTAAAGCTAGCCTCAGGCACCACTTCACTTTCTTCGGTGAATAATTTCTCCATGATAATTTTCTTAACTCTTTCTGCAATTGTTGACATGATAAATCAAAATTTTGGACAAAATTATAATATTTATCTATTATCCAAGTATTTATTTTAATAAACAATCAAAAAATTATTCAGCCAAAAGTCTAACTAATTCATAATAAAGGGGTTTGGGGCGTAAATAAATGTAAATAGTCTAAAAAGATTTAATTTCCCTCTTTCTTTAACAATTATGCCAAAATAAAATATAATACTGCAATAAGATGGCAAATTAAAAAAAGATTTGTTCTTCTTTTTATTACAAAACAATCTAAACTACACCAAATATGGTTAAATCAATTCGTTGTGGTTTTTATTCTACCTTGTTGTTAAATTGGTTGAAAATGCACCTTATTATTCCATATAATTTTGATTCTACTTATTGGAATGTAGTCCAATGGAATTGCCCTCGGTATCCATTACGACAGAACAGAATCCATAATCACCAATAGACATTTTAGGTTGTAATACCTTACCGCCTGCATTTTCAACACGACCTTCCTCAACAGCGCAATCATCACAAGCAAAATAAACCAAAGTTCCTCCAGTACCAGGTTTCATATCTTCCATTTTTACCAATGCGCCACTTATATTATTGTCACCTTCAGCCCACGGAAAACTCATCATTTGCATTTCTCCCATTCCTTCTGGCATTGGAAGTTCGGACATTTTAATTTCGAGCATGGTTTCATAAAATTTTTGAGCCCTGCTCATGTCCTCCACATAAATTTCAACCCAAGTAAATGGATTTTTTGCATTTGCTGCCATAATTTTAATCGTTTAAGTTTATTAAAAATATTTTTATGTTTCTTTTTACCTTTTTTTTCTTGGATTAATTTCACCTTAAAATTAGTCCATTGATAACGTTAAAATTTCAACACCTTTATACATACAAAATAAATAAAAAGTATTTCATTTCGCAACTCAAACTTATATAAAAAATTTGGTAAAAAAAATTTGGTAAAAAAAAATATTTTAGCAAGTAACCTATTTCTCTACATTCCTTTGAAATATAAATACTAAAATTGCCCATAAAAAAATTTTAAAATCCAATTTTACTAAAAAGGATTTACAATTATTATTTACTAAATAATATAAGAAGCCTTAAAATAATAGAACCTAAATCTAATTCTCTGTTGTAACTATGTTTAGATTTACTTCACTTGATCGGCCAATAATTAATGGGTCTAACTTTCCAATATCCATTAGGTTTTTCGGTGTATAGGATATCTTATGTAATATGTACCTCATTGCATTCAATCGAGCGCGTTTTTTACAATTAGATTTGATAACAATCCAAGGCGCATCTGAGGTGTCTGTATAAAAAAACATTTGCTCCTTTGCAATTGTGTACTCTTTCCATTTACCTAGTGATGCCATATCCACAGGCGATAATTTCCATTGCTTCAAAGGATGGGTTTCTCTTTCTTTAAATCTTCTCTTTTGTTCATCTTTAGATACACTAAACCAGAATTTAAACAATAGAATACCACTCTGTACCAAGTTCTTCTCAAACTCAGGCGTTTGTTGCATAAATTCAGCATACTCTTTATCAGAACAAAAGCCCATTACCCTTTCAACTCCTGCTCTATTATACCATGACCTATCAAATAAAACAATTTCTCCTTTCGTAGGAAGGTGTTTTATATATCTCTGAAAAAACCATTGTCCT
>JADIYW010000020.1 GCA_016705125.1 Bacteroidota bacterium | reverse complement strand
TTTCACAACTTCTTGTTTTGTCCATCTTTATTTCCTTTGCATTGTGAAATTTAAAAAAATAAAATTGCATATTAGTAATTTATAAGTTACATTTGCATGATGAAAGTACGTGAAGTAATAGCATATAAAAATTATTTCGAAGATTTTTTGATATCTCAACCTCAAAAGGTTCAAGGCAAAATTTTTAAAATAATTGAAGCTATAGAAACACTTGAAAGAGTTCCGACTAATTATTTAAAACATTTAGAAGAAACTAATGGAATTTATGAAGCAAGAATTCAGCTAGCTTCAAACATTTGGCGAGTTTTTTGTTTTTTTGATAGTGGTAAACTTGTCGTACTTCTTAACGGTTTTCAAAAGAAAACCCAAAAAACACCTAAAAACGAAATTGAAAAAGCATTGCGATTAATGGAAATGTATTATAACGAAAAATCAGAAGAAAATGGAAACTAAAAGTTGGAAAGAAATTAAAGACAACGTTTATGGCGTTAAAGGAACTGAAAGACGTGATGAATTAGAACGTGATTTCGGCGGTTTTAAAATAGGGCTTCTTCTTAAAAAAGCTCGAGAAGAAAAACATTTAACCCAAACAGAACTTGGAGAACTTGTTGACAAAAAACGGGAGTATATTTCAAGAATAGAAAACAACGGCGGTAATTTGACACTGAAAACCCTTTATGACATTGTTGAAAAAGGATTTGGTGGAAAAGTGAAAATTTCAATAGAAATGTAAATTATTAAAGTCGTCTACATATGAAGTAAAAACACTACTTAGCCAAATTAGGATTAAAAGGATTGCAGACTTTTTTTCACAACATATTTGCCGAAATTGTGGCTATTAGATTGACAAAATCATAGTTTATAAATATTTTAAAAAGAAAAGTTTTGAAAATCAATATTGAAAACTACCGTTTTACAAGTAAAAGATTGACTGGGGACAACCTAAAATTGTTTTTTGTTAATATAAAAGATGCTAACGAGGTCAAAATTTTAGAACTATTGAATATAGCTGCATTTATAGAAGATGAAGGCATAAATGAATCTAATTTTATCAATATTAGTGACAAGTGTGGAGTTTACGGAATGGATATTTCTATGAAACTAAAAAGACCAGAAATTAATAATTACCAAGAAGTTTTTATTTACAAAGACGAAACAGCATTTGACACTAGTTTTAGAGCCATTTCAGAAAAAATAGTATGGCGCAACTTTGATAAATCTTCAATCGACGACATAAATTACTATTAACCTTTAACAAATAAGGATTAAAAACTGTTCCTTCCTTTTTTTAGGTAACAATAGGTACTGAGAAAAGACAAAAGAAATCAGAAACGAAAAAATACCTGCACAAAAAAAACGCTATAAAAAAAGACAATTAAGAAATGGAAAATGAATATTGGTGGTTTTTCTTATTAGCTTTTGTAGCTGAAATTTTAGGAACAGTTTCTGGGTTTGGCTCCTCCATTCTTTTTGTTCCTATTGCAGCTATGTTTTTTGACTTCAAAACTGTATTGGGAGTTACTGCCATCTTTCACGTCTTTAGTAATTTGTCAAAAATTGCACTATTTAGAAAAGGGATTAAAAAGGACGTAGCAATCAAACTAGGCGTACCAGCTATCATTTTTGTAATAATTGGAGCATATATAACGACCATTCTACCTACAAAAAACATCGAATTAATAATGAATGTAGTTTTGGTATTTCTTGCTCTGTTTTTAACTATAAACTTCAATAAATCATTAAAGCAAACCAATGCAAATTTATATTTGGGTGGCTCCGCTTCTGGTTTTTTGGCTGGCATTGCAGGTACAGGTGGTGCTATAAGAGGCATTACCCTAGCAGCATTCCAATTGCCTAAAGAAGTGTTTATAGCTACTTCCGCGCTTATTGATTTGGGTGTAGATTTTAGTAGAGCGATTGTATACACAAGCAATGGCTACTTTAAAAAGGAACATTTGTTCCTAATCCCTTTTTTAATCGGAATCAGCATTATTGGGAGTTATATCGGGAAACTAATTCTCAAAAAAACGCCTGAAAAAATCTTTAGATATTTGGTTTTGATAGTAATTATCTGTACAGCAATTTTTCAAATAGTAAAATATTTTAGATAAATACGAGTTACATTTGTAAACAAAAAATTAAAATGGGTATGTTTAACGAAACTATTATTTTAGAAAACGAGTTTGTTTTGCTTCGCCCTTTATTAGAAGACGATTTACAACATTTACAACATTTCATAATCGAAGAACCAGAAATTTAGAAATTCAGTTTGGTTCAAATGACAGCGGTTGAAAATTTGAAAAATTATATCGAACAAGCCATTGAAAACAGAAAACAGGGAAAGGAATATCCATTTATAGTATTTGACAAAAAGAAAAAGGAATATGCAGGCTGTACGCGTTTTTATGATATTCAACTAGCCTACCAATATTTACAATTGGGATATACTTGGTATGGAAAGGGATTTCAAGGTACTTATGTAAACAAAAACTGTAAGTTGCTTTTATTAGAATTTGCCTTTGAAAAATTAGGAATGGAGCGAGTAGAATTTAGAGCCGACAACAGAAACGAAAGAAGCAAACTTGCGATGCAAAGCATTGGATGTGTAGTTGAAGGCGTTTTAAGGAATCATTTGCCAAAAATTGAAGGCGGAAGAAGAGCTAGTATTGTATTGAGTATTTTAAAAGAGGAATGGTTTGGTGGAGTAAAGCAAAATTTAACCAATAAAATAAATGAAAATGATATGTCTCGATAATAAAATATTTTGTCTTGAAAATAACTCTATTGGAGGAACGTCAAATTCGGACACCATTTTTCATTATCAGCAAAAAGAGAATTTGGTAACGACCAGTTTTAGTAAAGGTAATGTACGTTTTGGAAATTTAATTGCGCTTCATAAAGGGGAACATTTGGAAATGATTTATTAAATATTGGTCTACTATTTTTCTTTAATTGTTTCTTTCTTCTGCTACTGTTTTAAAAAATAATCACCATCATATTTGTAAACTATAGTTTTAGAAGTTACATTTCCATTGATATCAACTAATGGAATAGTAATTGTTTGCTGAGTTTTATTGAAATAAATTAATTTTATTGGTCTTTCTTTATGTTTTACTACCGAGAAAAAATTATAAGAAAATCCAAGTGTATTGGTATAGCCCGCTTTGGTTTTTATTTTTTTTAAATTGAAATCAAAATTATTTTTTTCAAAATCAAAAATATGAATGGCTTGGTAGCAATCTCTACCAGATAAAATGCGATTTTCGTAACCCATGTAAAACGTATTTAATTCATCGGTAAGTTGAAAAACTTCTGAATAAAAACCACCTGGAGTGCCTTCTTCTCTTTCGACAGTTTTGGTGTACATTTTGTCATATTGTTGATATACGAATACATTATCGTAAAATTGCATGCTGCCACCGGTTCTTAAATTCCACGAAAAGATGCAAAATGTTTTATCGGGAGATGTGGCTTTGTAAAATTGATAACCTTTTAGTTTAGGGAAATCAAAAGTCAACATTTCTTTATTCGCCAAGGCATATTGTATAATCTTTTGTTTTAAAATTACGTTTTCAGTAACCAAACTATCAAAAGCGGTTTCATCCGTTCGCAGGGATAAATAAGCAAAACTATCTATTCGGTTTATACTAAAAAGCAAATCATCTTCGATTGTTTCTATAGTTTGTGCCCATGAAAAAAATGGAAAAAAAAGCAATGCAAGAAATTGGATTATATTTTTTTTAGTGCACATCAAATTTTAATTTTTTAAGGTTCATATTCTTCTCCCAATCATAAGAAAAACTACCATTTCTATCTTTGCCAATTTTGGTCATCGTTTCTTTTACTTTGTTTTGAATGATTTCAGGCATAAGAGACTTTACTAACAAGAAAAATAACTAAAAAAAAATTATTTTTTTCATCTGCAATAAGCATTTTTAATAATTATTTTTACCCTTTCGTACCACAAATCTTTATCTTTAGTTGGATATTGAAGTTGAAGTTTCATCACTTCATCTTTTCGTACCCAAGTAATTTCGGCAAACTCGTATTTACCTAAGAAATTGTTGTAATAACCTATAGCATAATAGCAACTTTTATCTATTAAAATTTCTTTTTGGGTAACAATTTTTCCACTTCCCTCCGTTTCTTCGTTATAGGTTTCGCCAAAATAGGTTTCTAAACTAATGGTAGTGTCTTCCCTATAAAATCCTTGTACATCTATGGTGGTGTTTTTATTTTTTTTGTCTACAAATGAATGTTTGCAACGCTCCGAACCACTTAGTTCTTTTATTTCTGCCAATGGCAAAGGCAAGCAGTATTCTATTTGCTCTATATTTTTGAACATTTCAAGTCCAAATCCCAAGGGTTTTTCCTGGGCAAAAAGCGTAGACTTAAGCATTAATACAAATACAATAAGTTTAATTTTCATTTTCTTTTGTAATATTTTAAGAATAAAGCAACAATAATTGCACCAAAACCAACACCTGCATAAATGCATCTGGTGTAGAAATAATCTTCAGGATTGGTACCATCGTGAGTGAGTGTATATTGAAAAGAATCTACAAAGTAAACAACAATATTGTATATGACTACAAAACTGCCAAATAGAATAAGAATAAATTGCAATAATGATTTAACCATTTACAACGCAATTATTTTGGTGGATAAATTACTCAATTACAGCTTAATTTTTTTATTATTTGTAATAAAATCAACTATTTTATTTTCATCAAAATCAAATATTTGGTTTTGTTTGGCATTCAAATTTACCAAAAAATATTTATCTTGATAGAAAACCACTAAATGATTTTTGAAAAAATAATATCCTAAAAAAGTAAATGTAGATAAGCCTTTGGCAGGCAAATAAAAAACTTACAAAGTAGACAATTCATTATAAAAGGATTCCCCTTAGGCGGGAATAATACAAAATACAACTACAATATAGAGCAATTAAATATAATAAAGATTTGACTTTATTAAAAGCATAATTTTTATAAACTAAAATTCAACTGCATTGTGAAATAAAATCGCCAAGTTGGTTGTAAACATTTTAATGGCAATAGCAATTAAGATGACACCAAAAACCCTTCGCAAAATATTAATTCCTGAATTACCCAATCTCTTTTCAATAAGTGGGATGAATTTAAGGACAAGAAAAACCAAAAGCAAATTAATCAAAATACCAATTATTATATTTATCAAGTGATAATCGGCACGTAAAGACAAAAGGGTAGTAAGTGTTCCCGATCCGGCAATTAACGGAAATGCAATTGGAACAATTGAAGATCCTTTTAAATCATCTTCATAATGTTTGAAAATGGTTCTATTCAAAGTCATTTCCATTCCAACTATAAAAATAATTATAGCACCAGCAACAGAAAAGGAAGCCACATCTAAGCCAATCAACTTTAAAAGGCTATTGCCTATGAATAAAAAGGAAAACATAAGCACCCCTGAAAACAAGGTGGCATTAACAGCATGGATCGACCCTAATTTCCTTTTAAGATCTACTAAGACCGGAATGCTACCCAAAACATCAATTACTGCAAATAATACCAAACTCACCGTAGCAATTTGTTTTAAATCAAAGTCCATAAAAATATTTTTTGCAAAGGTAATAGATAAATCGAAGAGAGAAGCCTAAAATTTAGCTCACTAAAATTAGTGATTTTATTTTTTTTAAAAAACATGTGAAATTTAAAAATGGCATATTTAAAGGCAAATCCAAGGGTTTTTTGAAACTAAATGAAAAAAAAAGCATATTAATTTAAACAAAAATTCACAATAAATTTGTAATTAAACTTTTTTAACTAAATTTGTGGCAACTAATATCTAAAACTTTGAGTAATATGAGAAAAGTCGGTTTTTTATTTCTATGCGTAATGAGTTTTATGGGCTCAATTATGGCACAAAAAAGCAACGTTGGGGACGCAAAATGGAGCTTTGGAGGCGGTTTGTTAGCTGCTGATTTATTTTCCCCAAAACCTGGGATAGACTATGGATTTAAAAATCCATTGCAATTTGGCCCGAGGGTTTCAGTATGGAAAAATTTTAATTCCTCAGTTTCTTTGGGATTGGATCTTTCATCCCTAATTAGTAAAAAGGAAAACGATGCGTCGTTGCCTGCAACTAATCAATACATTGTAAATCCAGCTTTAGGAGTGATTTACAAATTAAACAATGGTTATATTATGAAAGAAACCACGCCAGTTGCTCCTTATTTGTTTGCTCAAGTAATGGGGTCTTACATTGGCAAAGCACCTTACAATACTGAAAAAAGCTGGGGTGTTGGCTTACCTTTAGGAGCTGGTATCAATTGGAGATTAACTGATGATTTGGCATTTCAAACATCTGCTGGTTACACTTTTGGGTTAACAGAGGATTTCGAAGATCATATCTTTTATACCGCTGGTGTGATGGTAGATTTAGAAAGACAAGACAAAAAAGTTGTTGAAGTAGTTCAAGAAGTGATTCAACCAATAGATTCAGACGGCGATGGCGTTTTGGATTTAGATGATGCATGTCCTAATGTACCTGGTGTTGCAGCATTTAATGGTTGTCCTGATAGTGATGCTGATGGTATCCAAGACAGTGAGGATGAATGTCCTCTAGTTGCTGGATTAGCTTCTTTCAATGGTTGCCCAGATTCAGATGGTGATGGTATTTCTGATGCTAAAGATGCTTGCCCTAGTGTAAAAGGTGTGGCTAAATTTGGTGGATGTCCAGATCCTGATAGTGATGGTGACGGTATTGTGGATTCAAAAGATAAATGTCCTACAGTTTCAGGATCGTTTGAAGGTCAAGGTTGTCCTTTCAGCGATAGAGACAAAGATGGTACAGAAGATGCAAAAGACAAATGTCCAGACTTAGCTGGTCCAGCATCAAACAAAGGCTGTCCTGAAATGAAAGAAGAAGAAAAGAAAAAATTAGAATTTGCTGCTAGAAACATTCAGTTTGAAACAGGTAAATCAGTTTTAAAACCAGCTTCTTACAAAGTATTAGATGAGATTGCTTCTATATTAAAAGCATATCCTTACTACAATACTACAATAGATGGTCATACAGACTCAAGTGGAGATCCAGTTAAAAATCAAGCATTGTCTGAGGCTCGTTCAAAAGCTGCTTACGATTATTTGGTTTCAAAAGGAATTTCTGCAAGTAGAATGAAATCTGCTGGATACGGTGCTACTAAACCAATTGCTGATAATAAAACAGCAGAAGGTAGAGCTCAAAACAGAAGAACAGAATTTAACCTTTATATTCCTAACTAATTTAAGGGATTGAAAATAGAAAAGGGTTCTTGTGAAAACAAGAGCCCTTTTTTTATTTATGAATGAAATAGCAATGCTGAGGATTTTTAATTAAATTTGTTTCGAGAAAATTTATATCTTGTTATACAAATGAAAAAATATTTTGGAGTTTTAATAGTACTTTTTTCTACCTTTCCAATAATAAATGCACAAAAAAGCAATGTAGGAGACGGAAAATGGAGCGTGGGTGGCGGTATTCAGGGTATTGATTTGTTTTCACCCAAGCCTGAATTTAAGTATGGTTTTCGAAATCCAATATTCTTTGGTCCACGGGCTTTTGTATGGAAAAACTTTAACCCCTCTTTTTCCGTAAGTGTTGATTTGTCTGCTTTATTTGGTAAAAAGGAAATAGATGCTACATTACCCTCTGTAAATAGTTATAAATTTAATACTTCGATAGGAGTTGTTTACAAACTCAACAATGGTTATATTTTTAAAACCACGGCAGCAGTTGCTCCTTATATTTTTGCCCAAGTTCAAGGCTCTTTAATTAGCGTTAATCCAGAAGGCAATAAAGGATTTGGAGTTGGTTTACCATTGGGTGCTGGAATCAATTGGCGATTGACAGATGATTTGGCTCTTCAAACTCAGGCGGGCTATACCTTTGGCTTATCGGGTAATTTTGAAAATCAAATCTTTTATTCTACAGGCATAATTGCAGATCTTAAAAAGAAAGCACCTAAAGAGGTGTCAATAGAAGTAGAGAAAATAATTACAAGTGACACGGACAATGATGGTATAATAGATTTATATGATGCCTGCCCAACAGAATTTGGGATTGCAACATTTAATGGTTGTCCTGATACTGATGGAGATGGCACAAGAGATAGTGAAGATTCCTGTCCTGAAGAATTTGGCTTGCTAGCATTGGGCGGCTGCCCAGATAGCGATGAAGATGGCATTCCGAATGCAAAAGATTTATGTCCCTTTGAAAAGGGAATTTCAAAATTGGGCGGCTGTCCTGAAAGACCAATAGACACAGATGGTGATGGAATAGTGGACATAAATGATAATTGTCCTACAATTTTTGGTGTAAAAGAAAATAATGGTTGTCCAGAAATAGATACTGATAAGGATGGCATAGCTGACAAAACTGATCAATGTCCTTATGAGGCCGGGCCGTTGTCCAATGGTGGTTGTCCAATAAAAGAGGTGGTTGCAGAAATAAAAGAAAAAATTGAGTTGAATTCGCTTAATTTTGAAACTGGAAAAACTGCAATAAATAATAAATCTAAAGAGATTTTAGATAAATTAATTGAAATATTAAAAAAGAATCCGACTTATAAAGTTTCAATTATTGGGCATACAGATAATATTGGGAACGAAGATTTTAATGTAAAACTTTCCTTACTCAGAGCCAAAGTAGTTTTGGATTATTTAGTTTTAAATAAAATTGATGCCAAAAGAATTAGCATTGAAGGGAATGGATCAAAACAACCAATAGCAGATAATAATACCGAAGAAGGAAGAGCAAAAAATAGAAGAAGTGAAATAAGAATAAGTGAAAAATAATGCGAGATTTAAAACAAGCAAAATCAAGTAGCCTTTGAAGGTAAAGAAAAAAACATGAAACCCAATAATGCTTTTTTATTAAAGAACTTAGAACGTAATGGAATATTAGCCATATTTCTGTTAATTATATTTTGCCTATTTGCCCAGAAGACCCTTTTGTCCTACAATTCTAAGGAGTCAGCCAAAAGATTTGCGCAAGTATTAAAGTCAGATTCTTTAACCTTGATTAAAATCAGAAACAGTTTAGATAGTGGTAAAATAATCCAAAAAAGAGACAAAAATAATTATACTAAAAAGAAAGAATTTATTGATTATTCTTCGAAGGTAAAAAATAAAACTTATGTTCCATATACTAAATTTCAAATAAAAAAAATAGAAATTAATACTGCAGGGCAATTGGATTGGGAAAAACTGCCTGGTATTGGCCCTGTATTAGCTCAAAGAATTGTTAAGTTAAATGGTGCCTTGGGTGGCTATTATAAAATAGAGCAAATTGCAGAGGTTTATGGTGTAGACAAAGAAACCTACGAAAGGATAAAAGTCTATTTAACCTGTAATCCAAAAAAAGTAGAACCTATTTCTTTTAATACTGCTCCTATTGAGGAATTGGAGCGCCATCCTTATATTTCTCAAAAATTAGCAAAGCAGATAATTAATTATCGGACCAATATAGCATTATTCAAAAGCAAAGAAGATACAAAGCAACTTTATGAAATGACACCAACTTCATTTGAGCGTTTAAATTCGTATATTGGCATTTAGGTCAATAATGTAAAACAAACTAATGAATTTGTATTGAATAATGAAGATTTGAAAATTAAAAGTGATTGATATGCAAACTTTTTAAATTAGGATTGTCAAAAAATGAGTTTAAAGAATAAAAAAAGACACTTTGATGAATAAAATATGGAAATTTAATGATTCTAAATCAAATAAATTAATTTTAATAAAAGACAAAATAATCTATAAAGGAAATCCAAAAGATATTGATTTAAATTTTATAAAATTAGAAACCATTGACCCAATCTACCTAAATAACTTATTCAGTATTCCTTTTTCCTACATAAAGAAAATTGAAAACCAAAAAGGAAAAAATTATATCAAAATATTGTTTGGAAATGACTCTGAAGAACAATTAAATATTGAGGACGAAAAAACAAAAAACGAAATTTTCGAGTTTATAAAATCCGAAAATCCAAAATTGACATATAACACTAAAATCCCAACTGTTTTAAACTATGCTAAACCACAATTATTTGCATTACTAGCCATAACTGCAATTTTTTTATGGTCATTATATTTAGCTTTTGAGATTGAAAAAGGTGTTGAATATGAACTTGTTAGTCACGGAAAACCTGGAATTGCAGGCCTTGTACTTATAATAGCAAATTTTGGAAGTGTTAAAGTTATTTTTGGATATCTTTTTCTTTTGGTCTTAGCAATATTAGCCTTGAAAAATAAATTAAAATCCAGAAGTGAAACGAAATTTCTTATACGATAAAAAAAATGACACCAAAAAAAACTTTAAACCTTAAACCGACTTAGTAAATTTACTTTTGAAAGGAATATTTAGCTTAAAAATAGATTTCATAATTTAAATTAAAAAATATAAATAATTCAATTTTTTAGAAAAGAGTGAGAATAGTTTTTTTTTAAAGCTATTAAATTCTAATTTTGGTTTGAGGTTTGTATTTCTTTTTTTAAAAATATATTTATAATGCAAGAAAATTACCCAGGAATTTCGGAAAGAATTAAGGCGATGTTGACAGATAGTATCGTTGTTGTCGGTTTTATCTATCTAGCCTCATATGTTTTTTCCTTATTTGAAACCATCCCTGATTCTGTCCAAATTATTGCATTCGTTTTTATCTTTTTTCTTTATGATCCAATTTTTACAAGTTTTTTTGGAGGAACTATCGGTCACATGTTGCTTGGAATTCGAGTTAAAAGAGAATCGGATGAACAAAAAAACATACAATTCCATTTGGCTATAATAAGGTATTTTTTTAAAGCTTTTTTGGGTATCATTTCCTTAGTTACAGTATCGGGCAATGAGAAGAAGAGGGCCATACATGACCATTTAATAGGCTCTGTGGTGGTTTATTCGGATGCTAAAGGATGATGCATAAAATATTAGATTATTTAACCAAGGTAATTGGTTGGTTGCAAATTGTAGCTTCTCCATTGCTTTTTGGACTAGGAATAGGTGCTATTATTTTTTTTCCAAATCCGACCACTACAAGGCTCATAATTGGAATTTCAATTGCAACTTTAGGGCTTGTTATGGGTATTTTTTCAACTCCCGAACTTGACAAAAATGATTCAGATAGAAAGGAAGAAAACCAATAAAAAAAGATTTAATCTCTTTTTTTTAGATTCTATTACCTGTTTACAATCGAAAAAGTATGATAACGGATTCTAGAATTTACTTATAAATGAAAATGATACATTAATTACCCTACTTTTACTAAATATTTTAAAAAATCAAAATTCATTGTTGTACATAATGAAAAAATAGAAACAAATGGCCTATGAACAAGAACATATTGAATAAAGTTTTTGCCTTTACTTTTCAGTATATAGACTGCGAAGATATTTATACAGGTTATGTAATTGACTTTTCTGAAAATTGGCTTTTAATGAAACTTATCACAGATGACTATGTTGCTAACGGCTATATAATACTAAATACAAAATTCATCAAAGACAATAAGAGAGATGAAAAGCAAAGATTTACTCAAAAAATACTTGACCTGAGAGGTGAAAAACCAACACAAAAGGACAAAATTCCCTTAACAGACTTAAAAACAATAATTACGTATATTTCGGACAAATTTGGTCTATTTCTATTTGACATGAGAACTCATAAGTCTTGTTGGTTGGGTAAGGTAAAAAGCATAACTGGTAACGACTTGAAAATTGATTATTTAAATCCTAGAGCTATTTGGTCAACGACTATGCCACCATTTAAGCTGTAATATCAGAACAATACAGTTTAACAATGATTATATAAATTCACTTTTATTGGTAGCTCAGAAAAAAAGTAAATATTTAATCAATCAAATATCCTTATTTTTTTAATTGATTATAAATGTTTATCAATTTTAGTATTTTTATAAACTGATGAAATAAAACCGATTTTAAAAAAATCAAAATATGGGATTATCATTACAATTTGCAATTGGAAATAAGGGTACAATTATAAATGCTGCTGAAAAATTTGATCTTGATTTTTTTGATAATATGGAAGCACAAAACCTTTTAGCAGATTTTAGCCTTCACTTAATTCCAAATGACTTGAACTTGCTCGTAAATTCAGCCACAGAGATAAGGAATATTGCCACTTTTGGATTAAGAGAGTATTTAGACACAGAAATATTTTGTTTTGACTCAGAAGAATTTGGGGCATATTTAGTTAACCCAATTATAAAAGATCTTTTTGCCGACTTTAATAATAAAGAAGGGAATCTGCTAACCAACAAGTGGTTTGACAAAATGATAAGTACACATAATGAAGATTTAGAAGTTACACAGGATGCTATTGAAGCTGTAGCAAAGTTAATTTCAATTTGTAAAGAGGCAAAAATGTCAAATCTTGATTTAGTCCATATTTGGTATTTGTAAGTCTAAAAAAAGGGCAATAAATTAAGATTGAAAAACGTTATCATATTAATCAAATATAAAATTCAAATCCCTTTTTATGAAATATAAAACTCGTCTAATAAATTAAGAAAAAAAATAAACAGCAGTTTTTTTCAAAAATTTTCAGCAGTTTTTTCACAACCTATCCAGCCTGATATTATATTAAAAACGTTTTCTTTCAAATCCAAGACAATTTATTTTTCTGTTTTGGAGTTTAATTCAATTTTTTGTAAATTTAATTATTAAAATATTTTGAGATGACAACGGCAGCGATTAAAGAACAATTTGACGGATACTTACCTGTGTTGACCAACAAACAGCAAGAATTGCTTTTAAAAATAGTAAAGAATTTTTTAAACGTTGATAAAGACGAGAAACGAATTACTCGAAAACAGTATAACAAAGAAATTATTGATGCAGTTGCCAGAATTGAAAAAGGAAATTCTGTTAAAAATGAAGTGGCTCTTAAGGAATTATCTAAATGGTAAACTAAAAAGTACTCCATTATTTGAGATAAAATTGCGCTTGACCACTTCAAAGATATTTTAGAATTTTTATCTAAACAAAATTCTCAAGCTCCAAAAATTGTAAAAAATGGAATGTTATCTCGCCTGAACGATGTAAAAAAAATGCACTAATTTTCGAAACTGACAAATTAAAAGACCCACAAAGCAAAGAATTCAGAACATTTGTAGTATATAGCTACCGAATTACATATCAAATTAAAGTTGACACTAGAGAAATTCGAGTTATCAGAATAAGACATACAAGTCGTGAACCTTTGGGTTTTTAATGGTTAATTACAAAATAAATTCCTATTGAGCGAACCACAAATAACCTAGAAGCACAAACCAAATTTTCAACCCAATAAAATTACCCTTTAAAAAAAGTCAAAATTTTGATCCTTTTTAGCTTATTCTTACCAAAAAGATTGTGGAGCATTTATTTACATCAGACGTTGGCCGCAATTCAGAATTCTAAATGAGTCTTGCAAAAACTTTCCAACATCATTAGTTGTTTACCTCAATACTCCTAAAGTAGTTTTTGAGTAAAAATAACATTCTATAAATGTTATTGTATTTTTTTAATAAAACAATATATGTCAAAATTACCCAAGGAAAATAAATTTTTAGATCTTTCAGACTATGGAAGACCAGCAGCAAAAATTATTGCAAACGCATTAAAAAATTCTTTCGTCACTCCAATACACTTAACCATTGGATTCATCGTGTCTGGTTTAATTGCCATTTACTGTATGCTTCAAAGTTATTTTTGGTTTGCAGCTTTATTTTTAATTTTAAAATCTATCTTAGATGCTGCCGATGGCGAATTAGCTCGTATGAATCAAAAGCCAAGCTATATCGGAAGATACCTAGATTCTGTATCAGATATTATACTTAATGCGCTGTTTTTTATTGCGATATGGTATATAACAGAATCCTCCATTTGGATGGGCGTTTTGGCATTTTTGGGTTTACAATTACAAGGCACTCTTTACAACTACTACTATGTTATTCTTAGAAATAAATTTGATGGAGATACAACCAGCAGAGTGTTTGAAGCGCATTCTCCAATAGCATTAGGCAACGAAAATCAAAAGCATGTAAATGTTTTATTCGGATTATACAATTTCCTTTATGGCACTTTCGACTTGATTATTTATCAGTTAGACAAAAATGCAGACAAAGGAACAATTATTCCCAATTGGTTAATGACATTGGTTTCAACATGTGGTTTGGGGTTTCAATTGCTTATAATCGCATGTATGCTTGTTTTGAAACTTGAAAAATATATATTTTCATTCTTTTTAGTGTACTCCTTAATGATTTTTGTTTTTATTGGAATTAGAAAATTATTAAATAGTGACTATTATAAAACTCAAACTAACTGAAGGAAATAATAAAAATTATAATCGATTGGAAAAAATAAAAAAATTAATATTTCTTTTTTTTGATAGCCTTTTTGTTTGGAAATAACCAAGAACAACCATTAAACATTTACAAGTCCAATCAAGAGATTTCATTTGGAACTATTTTTCTACTATCTTGGTTTTTTTAATGGGACAAACAGAATTCTAATTATTGTAAATGCGTTTTTAAGGAGAGCCTTATGTCACTTTTAAATTAAACCACAATTTGAAACAAAGATTCATCATTTTAACATTGCTTTTACTCCCAACAATATTGTTTGGACAAAAGAAATACAAATTTGAGTATAAAGATCGTCTAATAAACCAACCATCTTCTTATACAACCGAAATTGATTCTTCCAATTTAGCCATAAATAAAAATAATTTGACATTTCAAATTTTAGACTATGAGAAAGAACCTCTTCCTTTTGCAGAAATCATTATTGATAGTTTTGGTAAAAAGGATACATTATTTCTTTTAAATGAAAGTGGTTTCATTTCAACTACATTGCCTTCTGGTACTTTTTCTATTACAATTAATGGAATGAACTATACTTCTTCTTTAGTTATTGATAGTTTTGAGCTAAAAGGAAATACTAAAGCAACAATTAAAACCTCCCTAAGTAAATCAAATGATTCCCAGATTACATTAATTCGTAGTGTAAGAAAATTGGAAAAAATAGAAATTGAAAAAATAATTTACGACCTAAGTAACAACAGGGAGGACAACGAGCTAATTAAAAATAAAACTTGCATTATAAGCTTTGAAATTTGATATGTAAAAAAATGTCGCATAAAATATTCTTTTCAAATATGGCTTTTGCAGTTTCCTAATTTGCCTCTTTTTTTAACTTTTATAAGCTTCACATAAAAAACAGAATTTTATTCAAAGGAAATAAATTGATGAAAAATTAAAAACAAAAGGATAAGTTTACAAATCAAAACGAATATATAAACGTTTGATTTACCAAAAAAATCAAGACTAAAATAAAATCACTTCAAACTCAAAAAAAATAAAAAATTGAAACGGAAAGGGAAAATAATATTGTTGGGTTTATTACTTCTGCTAACAGCAGGATTGATTGCTTTTAAAACAATAGGTAATTCAGATGAAGATCAAATTTTGGCTTATACGGTTGACCCCAAAACAAAAGATTTGCAATTCTATTGGAAGAACGAAAATGGAGAAACGCTGAAAAGTATTCAAAATTTAAAAAATTATGTTGATCAAAAAAATTTGATACTGACCTTTGCCATGAACGGCGGAATGTTCAATAATGATTTTTCGCCAAAAGGACTTTTTATTCAAAACAAAAAAATAATGGTTGCTTTAGATACTGCGAATGGAAACGGAAATTTCTATTTAAAGCCAAACGGTGTTTTTTATATCACAACTGACAATATCCCTATTGTTTGCAAAGCGACAGATTTTGTAGATAATGGAAAAATAAAATTTGCGACACAATCAGGCCCAATGTTAATCATTGACGGACAAATTCATTCTGCATTTAAAGCTGGATCAACAAACCTGAACATCCGTAATGGTGTTGGTATTTTGCCTAACAACAAAGTGGTGTTTGCAATGTCAAAGACAGCAATTAATTTTTATGACTTTGCAAAATTCTTTAAAAATTTAGGCTGCAAAAACGCATTATTTCTTGACGGTTTTGTATCCAGAACCTACCTTCCAGAAAAAAAATGGATGCAAACCGATGGAAATTTTGGAGTAATTATGGGTGTAATAGAAAAGAAAATCAGATGAAAAATGAACTTACTTACTAATCGTTGGGAGTTTATAAATAAAATTAAACTGTCCGTTCCACCTTTGCACAATTGTATTTAAAAGGGCTCTAGAAAATAGAATTAATAATGCTATTTTCTATCAATTCGATTTTAATTTAAACGCTTGTATTTTGAGTTAGTCAAAACCAACAATTTTAATTTTACATATATAAAATTTTATTCTTCTTTTTTTTCAAAAAAGTGAATAGTTTAATTTTATATTAACTAGCTTTGTTATTCAAACAAAAACCAAATATAATGAGAAAGTTTTTAACTAAATTTAGTCTACTTGTTTTAGGACTTATTTTAAGTTCTTCGAGTTTTGCTGGCAACAATTTTACTGAATTGGATCAACGTGGTAATCCAAGTTTTATAAGATTTGAAGACAATGCTGCATTGCGACAAACGAATGTAACTGGTCAGGAAATTTTGAAACAAGTTTTGCCTTTAAACGCTTCAGATGAATATGTTGTGTATCGTCAAGGAACGGACACCAAAGGATTTCAACACCAAAAATTGCAACAATATTATCAGGGAATAAAAGTGGAATTTGCTACTTATAATATTCACTATAATAACGGAAAGGCTTTAATGGCAAATGGCGATTTTTTGCCTATTGATGCAGGCACCTCCACCACTCCAACTTTAACTGAAAATAGCGCTTTGCAAAATGCACTAAAGCATGTGGGAGCCAACACCTACAAATGGCAAATTGCAGAAGAAGAACAATTCATTAAAATGGAAACTGGCGATGCAAAAGCCACCTTTTATCCAAAAGGAGAATTGGTTTTTGTAGAGGATTTTTATGGTGGTTCGGGTAAGATAAAATTAGCATATAAATTTGATATTTATGCTTCAGCTCCAATCAGCAGAGGTGATGTTTATGTTGATGCTCAAAACGGTGCTATTTTATTTGTAAATGCTCAAATTCATCATGTAGATGCATTAGGTTCTGCCCAAACAAGATATTCAGGGACAAGAGACATAACGACAGATTTTAATGGCACAAATTATACAACCAAAGAAACAGGAAACCGAAAATGCGAAACTTATAACTGTAAAAAAGGCACAAACTATGGCAGTGCTACTTTATTTTCAGACGCCGACAATAATTGGACGGCAGGAGAATTTGCAAATACGGCAAAAGACAATGCAGGTTTAGATGCCCACTGGGGCGCAGAAAAAGTATGGGATTATTGGCAAACTATTCACGGTAGAAACAGCTATAACGGAAATGGTGCTACCATAAAAAGTTATGTTCATTATAGCAATGCCTATGAAAATGCTTTTTGGGATGGCTCGCGAATGACTTATGGTGATGGTGCTTCTTCTTTTGATGCACTAACATCATTAGATGTTTGTGGTCATGAAATTGGACATGGTGTTTGTACTAATACTGCCAATTTAACTTATCAAGGAGAATCAGGTGCAATAAATGAAGGATTGAGTGATATTTGGGGTGCAGCTGTTGAATATTTTGCAGCTCCCGAAAAAGAAATTTGGCAAATAGGGGAAGACATTGATAAGCGCTCAGGTAGTAATGGATTGCGTTCAATGAGTAATCCAAAATCAGAAAACCAACCAGACACCTACAAAGGGTCTAAATGGGCAAATACTGGTTCGTTTATTGATAATGGCGGTGTACATACCAATAGTGGTGTAATGAATTATTGGTTTTATCTAGTTTCTCAAGGCGGTAGCGGTACAAACGATAAGGGTTTTGCTTATAATGTAACTGGCATTGGATTCAATAAAGCAGAACTTATCACTTTCAGAGCTGAAGATGTATATATGACAGCATCTACAAAATATGCAAATGCTAGAACATATACCATTCAAGCAGCAATCGATTTATATGGTGCTGGTTCACCTGAAGTTTGTACAGTAGAAAATGCTTGGTACGCAGTATTTGTTGGAGCTGCATGTGGAGGAACCTCTTCTTGTGGTGCGCCTACTAATATTGCAGTTAGTGGCATTACAAACAATACAGCTTCTGTTAGCTTTACACCTGGTGCAACAAATAATTCGTACGCAGTAGAAATTAGTACTGATGGTGGTAATACCTACACTCCTACAGCAACAGGAACTGCCTCGCCAATTGCAATCAGTGGATTAACTACTTGCACTCCTTATAGCCTTAGGGTTGTAGGATATTGCACTGTAGGCAATACTGCTTCCTCAGCAATTACGTTTACAACAACTGGCTGTGTAATTACTTGTGGTGTACCTTCTGGCGTAACTGTTTCTGCTATAGGAACAAATACAGCTACCATTAATTGGGCTCCACAAACCACAGCAACCAATTTTATGGTTTCTTATAGAGTAAAATCTACTTCTACATGGAAGAACAAAACATTGGGCGTAAATGCTAGTTCTACCGTTTTAACAGGATTAACGGCCAATAAAACTTACCAAGTACGTGTAAAAGCGAAATGCCAAGGAAGTTCAACATTTACAGCATATTCTTCTATTGTAGAGTTCAATACTATTGCTAGCTTAAATGGCTTGACCAATACACAAAATGTAGAAATACTGCACTCCATTTCCCTATTCCCATCACCAGCCAATTCAGTATTGAATTTAAGTTATTTCGGAAAAGGTGTAACCAATGCAGACATTCAATTATTTGATGTTACAGGAAGAACTGTAAAGTCAATTCAAACCGATTTATCCGAAGGCAATGATATTGCAATCGATGTAGCTGATTTATCGAATGGTACTTATATTGTAAAAATAAGTGGCGCAGGTATGACAAATATTACCGATAAATTTATTATTAACAGATAGTAAAATTGTAAAACAAAAAAGCGTCCTATTGTTGCCAATAGGGCGCTTTTTTTATGTAAAAAATTCCAATTCTGGAATATCGGATAAATACAATAAACAACCACTAGGATTTGGAAATCCCATTTTTGCAATGGTTTCTATATAGTTTCTTACTTGTTTTTTGTGTGTACTGCTTTTTTTACCCGTTTTAAAATCTACAATAATCGTTTCCTCTTCGTTGTAAAAAATTTTATCCGGCCTATATAATTGTCCATTTACCGAAATATCCCTTTCGCTAATAATAGAATAACTAGAAAGCCATTTATTATAATCGGGCAATTCCCAAATCGATTTCAAACTATTCAATATTGTTTCAGCCTGCGCTGTTGAAATGGAGCCTAAAAATTGCATTTGTGCCAATATTTTATCCATTTCTGCTTTATTATTCGCTTTTGAAAGCACTTCATGGGTTATTTCACCAATCGAAATCTCTCTATTTTTAAATGTTTGATTTAGTTTTTTGCGATCAATTTCTTTATTTTGAGGAAGTGTCATGGTGAAAGCATTAACCTTTTTTTCTTTTTTATGCATAGGCAAATCCTTAGCTCCATACCTAAAAACTAAATGGTCTTTCTCCAATCTGCTATCTTCTGAAGCTATATTTTCCAATGTTTTCCATAAAAAATTACCCATTTTGTTGACCTTTCCTTCTATTGAAAAAACATACAAACGCTCAACAGCCCTTGTAAATGCGACGTATAAAATATTTGCCTTTTCTAAATAAGTTTCTTCTAATTCCGTTTCATAAGGTTCTTTAAAAAAAGAAGTGGCTAATTTTTGTGTGAAATTTAATGGCACAATATCCAATTCCTCATAGGGCGTATTGTCGGTTTTAAACCAATTTATCTTATTTGTCATTGGCGTCATATCCCAATCAGCCCAAGGAATAATTACCACAGGAAACTCCAATCCCTTTGATTTGTGAATGGTTAGTATTTTAACTGCATCTGCATCTTCTGATACAACAAGACTAAATTTTTCAAAGAAAAAATCCCACCATTCAAGGAAGACTGAAATTGAAGAGCTCTTTTTCTGAAAAAAACCTAATACTACGTCCAAGAATTGTAGTAAGAAAGGATCTGTATTTGTTTGCAAATCAAATTTTCGAATGAGTATTTCACACAATTCATATATGTTTTTCTCATTCCAGTTCTTTTTATTTTCAGGCGAAAAATCAGGAAATAGTTGAAATAAAATAAGCGCATTTGTGTCTGCTCCTTTTAAATACATATGGTTTTTAAGGAGTTCCTCATCACTAAATGGTAAGTTTTTGAGTTTGGCATATAAAAACAAAACATGGGTATAATGGATTTTGTCTTTAGGGTCAAGTAGCAGTCTAAAAGTATGAATCAATAATTTTATGGGTTCGTAATTAGCAAATACAAGCGAATTATCTGAAATTACTTTTACCTGCTTTTGATTTAATAATTGGGCAATGCTTAGGGCTTCAGCCCCTTTACTTACTAATATCGCAATATCCTTTTGCTTATATCCTTCAGCAAGAAGGTCTAAAACCAATTGACAAGTTTTTGCCGCTGCTTTTTCGAAGGCCTTAGTTTCCAATTCATCAACTGGAGCACCTTTTGTAGGTTTTTCGAAAAACTCAAATTCCACAAACCCCTTTTTATTACTTAAATGCGGTGGAACGAGCTGACTGCAATGTTGAAAAACATGTTGTAGTGTTTCATGACTTTGGAATTTGGAAAACAATAAATTGTTGAATTCGATTATATCTTTATGACTTCTATAGTTCGTTTCTAATGTCTTTTTTTGAGGATTAAAAAAACCTAAATCGTTGTAAATTTGACTTACTATTAATTGTACGTTTCCTCCTCTCCATTTATAAATGGCTTGTTTTGCATCTCCAACTATAAATACTTTTCCACCCTGACCAAGGATATTGATAACCAACGGATAAATTATTTCCCATTGACTATTTGAAGTATCCTGAAATTCATCAAGTAGGATGTGTTGAAACTGATTGCCTATTTTTTCAAAAACAAATGGTGTTTCCTCTTCTCCAATTAGTCCTTTAAGCAATAATCTTGTATCCGAAATGAGCATGGTATTCTCTTCACTTCTATATTGTTTTATTTTTTCGGCCAAAAAATGGATTATCCCCAAATTATAAATGTTTTTATGTAAGGCGATAGCTGAATTGTATGCTATAATTCCATTTTCAATTATGTTTTGTATTTCAGTTGTAACTTCAATAATTCCATCATTAATTGCAGCATTTAAACTAGAAACGAGTTCGGCGTTTTTCTCCTTTTCTTTAGTTAATGCAGTGCCTTCTCCACTTACCCAACTGTAAATTGTTTTATTTCCCCCTTTAAAAAATTCCTCTAAATTAGAAATGCCCTTTTCATAAAAACTATAAATGCCTGCCTTAAGGTTTTCTTTTTGGATATTATTTTTTTGTAGAATAAAAATGGCTTTCTTGCACAATTCCTTTATCGATTTTTCAAATTTTTGTATTTCGACTTTTATCTTTTTGTTTAGCGATTCAATAATTTCAAGCGAAAAATTGGACATGGAGTCACCCAGTTTTTCTCCAAACAATTCCCCCCCAATTTCTATTATTCCAGCTTCTATATTCCAACTTTTGCCATCATCTGTTCTATTTTTTACATAATCCAAAAGCCAATCCGTCAAGATTTTGTTTTTTCCTATGTCTTCCATCAACCAAGTTACGCTTTTGTCCATTACATAATTCGTATCTAAATCGATGCCTACACCAATTGGAATTTTTAATTCACGAGCGAAAGATTTAATGAGTAATTGAAAAAAACTATCGATTGTCATAATGGATAGTTGCGAATAATCGTGTAAAATATATTGTATGGCTAACTTAGCATTGGTTTCAATCTTGAGTTTCTCCAAAGCTTCATCTTCATCCATTAGCGCCAATTTCATAGGACTCATTTCGCTACTTGATAAAATCTCCAATTCATTGAGCACCCTTTCCTTCATTTCGGCGGTAGCCTTATTAGTGAAAGTAATAGCTAGGATATTGCGGTAATTTCTTGGATTTTGAAGAATGATTTTTAAATATTCTTTTACCAATGAAAAGGTTTTTCCTGAACCAGCAGCTGCGGTACAAATTGTAAGTGTGGAACTCATGATGGAAAAATAGGAAAATTTTGATTAAATAAAAAACGCACCTCGTTGGAAGTGCGTTTTTTGTGAGGTCGATGGCGGATTCGAACCGCCGTGGAGGCTTTTGCAGAGCCCTGCCTAGCCACTCGGCCAACCGACCAATTTGATTGGTAAGTGCAAATGTACAATTTTTTTGAAGTTTGCCAAATTTATAAAGAAATAAATTGAATTTTATTCTAATTAAAATCTAAGAAATCTGCTATTTTTACATGTAAAGTCTGACTATTTATAATCATTTTCTAATAAATATGCTTCAATTATTCCCGACCACGCCTTGTATCCTTCTTTATTAAGGTGAATACCATCGTCGGTATAAGTACTTATCAAATTATTATTTTTGGACATCGATTTATTGATATTTAAGAATTCACATCCTTTTTTTTCATTCGCCAATTTTTCTAATAATAAATCCAAAGTGTCTATAAATTGATTCGTTGGAGTTAGATCTGTAATAAATTTTGAATATCCCCTTGTAAGTACGGTACCCATAATTATAGGTTTAACATCATAATGTAAAAGGGTGTCTACCATATCTGAATAATTACTTATGGTTCTTTCTATTGGAATACCATTTGTCAGGTCATTGATTCCTCCCTCTAAAAAACAAATTTTTGGTTTTTTCAAAATAACATTGTCTTTTATGTACCATACTAATTCTGATGTTGTTATTCCTCCATATCCGATATTTGTTAATTTAATTTCCCTGTTTTTAGGCTGCCATTCAAAATCTTCAATTAATGAGTCTCCATAAAGAACTACATCGAATTGTTTTTTTGATTCTATTTTCTTTATGATTTTATCTTTGAAAAAGTAAATAAGATATAAGCCTCCACATAAAAATAAGATGTTTAATAGGATAGAAATGCTTTTAACGTTTATTTTCATTTATTCATATTTGAACACAAAGAAATGAATTATTGAGGGTATAGCCAAAGTTATAAAGAAAGATTTTAAAAATAAAAAGGAATTTTATAAGTGTTTTGCCCATTCCTTTTTTACAAATTTGGAACTTTCCTTTTATTTTAACTGTTTTTAACCCTTGAACACAATATTTTATTAAATTTTGCATTCATAAATAAATTACTATTTTTGTATTGAATAATAAGCCATGAACCGAATAATTATATTTATAATCATTTTACTTTTTGCAAAAAATATTTTTGCCGGCACCACAATGATCTTGGCAAAAGACCCACCAATTGGTCAAAGTATAGAAAAAAAGAAACTTCCTCCATGTGTTTCTGCTTTTTTAAACGAGAAGTTGATAAATGGAAAAGGAGTGTCGCAAGATGCAGAAGGTACGCTTACTGTTGAAAACAATGATGATCAAAAAATATATTTTAACCTTACTTTAAAAACCAATTTGAATAAAAAAAATGAACCTCCAATTTATCTAAGGTTTATTAAAGTCAGTAATTTGGACATTAGAAGAGTATTAGATTATGCCAAAATAGGTGATGAAGTGTATATTGAACAATTTGTGGGCACTTCAGGCGCAACAATAAATTGCGCTCCTTCCAGTTTTATTGTTACTTAAATTTTCATTTTTAATCCCTGAAAAAAAGATTTTAGCAGTAAAATATATGTTTTGCTGTTTAAATTATATTTCCCACTTACCACAAACCTAAGTTGCATTCGTATAAAAAACCATGCTATATTTAACCAAGCATAGATTGATTGTTGCTTTCGTAAATAATAAACCTTGTTTCTAGTGCTTAATTTGATATGAAACTCGCCAAATTTAAAGTTTTGGGGCGTGCCATCTTTAGATTTAGATAAACTGCCTACTTTATGGTAAAACTCAACGAAAGGATAGTAAAGTAATTTGTGTCGGCCATCTTTATGAATCCTATAAAAGAAATCTGTATCATCAAAATAAGCAAAATATTGTTCATCCATTAAGCCTATATGCTCGAATACGATTTTATTTACGAGCACACAGCAGGTAGGCGCATATTCCATTTGCTTAGGAGTGTCATACTGACCCATGTCTTTTTCTAACATGCCAATATGAGGCACCAACCAGCCATTTTTTCGATCAAAATTACTTCCTGCATACCAAATCAATTGCTTATCGAAAAAATACATCATTTTGCAGGTAACTAGATCATATTCTGGATGCTGTAACAGTTGATCCTTTAATTTCTGTAAAAGTGTTGGCTCAAATTCTACATCATTATTTAAAATGAGCAATGCATCACATCCATCTTCTAATGCTTGCTTTATTCCCTGATTATTGCCAGCGGCAACACCTACATTTTTATCATTTGCAATAATTTTGATTCGTTTATCTTCTGTATAGTTAGCCGTTATTTCGAGCGTATTGTCGGTCGAAATATTGTCCACGATATAAAGAATATAATCCGTATAGGTTTGATTTTTGATACATTCCATAAATGGAATGAGCACGTCGCCGCTATTAAAAGTAATTGTTACAATGCCAATTTTCATTATTTAAATAAGCCCTTTTCTTTCATTTCTTTCAATGAATTTTCATAATTATCTTCTCCAATCTCCTGTCCTTTAACCCAATTTACAAATCGCATAATGCCTTCATCAAATGAAACGCTTGGCTCAAAACCCAATTTTGCTTTTACTTTGGTTAAATCAGCAAAATTGTGTCTTATGTCTCCAATTCTAAATTGACCCGAGATTTCAATGTTTACGGTCGTATTATAATTTTTCTCTAATGCTTTTGCTACTTCAAGTACTGTAATGGGCTTTCCTAAGCCAACATTAAAATAATCACTTTCTACTGTTTCGTTTTCAAGCCCTAAAATTGTAGCATTTACTACATCATCTATATATACAAAGTCTCTACTTTCTAATCCATCTTCAAAAATATTGAGGCCATTTCCATTTCTAATTCGCGTTGAAAAGATAGATAAAATACCCGTATATGGATTTTTTAGTGATTGTCCTGGTCCATATACATTTTGATATCTAAAGGCAACTGCAGGAATATTTAAAGATTTACAAGCAATTAATACTGCCTGTTCTTGGTTATATTTTGTGAGGCCATAAATTGAATTTGGGTGTATTTTCGATGATTCATCTGTTGCCATTAAATCAACATCCTCTCCCGTTTCAGGACATTTAGGATTAAAATCGCCATTTAGCATGTCCTTTTCATCCCTTTGTAAAGGATATACTGCTTTTTGGAGTGTATTATTCCAGTATTTTCCTTCACCATAAATGGATCTTGAGGATGCAATTACTACTTTTTTAATAGCGTTTTTATGGTTTGCAATCAAATCAAGCATTATTCCTGTTCCCGATACATTTACGTCCATATATCTTTGTATTTCATACATCGATTGACCTGTACCCGTTTCAGCAGCCAAGTGTACAATATACTCTTGTCCTTTCAAGGCAAGTTCCCAATCATACCTATTTCTTACATCGCCATGGATAAAATTAACTTTGTCTTTTATTCGATTATATAAAAAAGAAGTTTCGGGGTCGCCGTGAATTTGTGGACTTAAATTATCTAAAATGGTAATTTCATACCCTTTTTTTAGCAATTCAAGCGATAAAGTAGAACCTATAAATCCTGCTCCACCAGTGATTAATATTTTTTTTGCCATAATTAAATTCTAATTAGCCATTTAATGGTTTGTTTCAATTGATTTTTGAAAAATCTGTATTTTATAAAATTATATTTTCGCAATATAAAAGGATATTGTCTTATTTTTATGAAAGCATCTAAAATATCAATGTTTTCAAGTCCCATTTTCCTTTCTTCTAATCGCTCTTTAATACCTAATGCCTGATTTTGCAATTTATTCAAATAGACCATCATGTTTTTATTTGAAATGACACTATTTAAGTCATTGCCGATTTCTTTTTTCAACGGATCGGCCGCCCTACTTGCATTGTTTTGATGTATTCGATGCAAAATAGTTGGCTCAGCCAAATGGTTGATTTTTCCCGTGGCTGCAGCTAATAAAACCAACCAATGGTCTTGCAAAATAGCCTTTGAGTCGATTGGTGTACCTAGGTTTAATAATGCCTTATTTATGGCCATTGCGCAGCCATAAGGAACATTTTGCATGAGCAAATTTCCCAAACCAACTGCATTGGGATTTAATTTGTCTTTTTTCCATAATGAAGGCGCTATTATATTAAGATTTTCATCTGCCATGGAAAGATCAGAAAAAACGAAACAAGGGATTTGAGGTTGTTGATTTTCGAGAGCAATTAATTTTTCGAGAGTTTTCTCTAATTTTTCTGGCAACCAAAAGTCATCTTGATCACAAAAGAAAATATATTCAGATTTTGAAGCAGTCATTAGGATTGAAAAATTTTCTCTTGCTCCTACGTTTTTTCTACTATCTTCTAAAATAACTATTTTATTTGGATGATTATCTCTGAATGTTTCTAAAATACTTTTAGTTGCATCTGTCGACCCATCGTCTCTAGCATAAATTCGCCAATTTGTATGGCTTTGATTTATTATCGAATTTAATTGGGTACTCAAATGATGCTCACCATTGTAAGTTGCTAAAAGTATATCAACGCTAATGTCTCTCATTTTGGGAAGTACAAAGATATGGAAATTAACTTTTAACTTCTTAATTGTTGTGTAAATTGAGTTTTAACATTTGGACAAATAAAAAAGGGTTGCCAATTTAATATTAGCAACCCTTTTAGTATTTTGATTTAAATTATGGTTTTGAACCAGGACAAGATTTGCCTGAATTAGGACAAGTCTTTGTACCTTTAGTGCAATTTGTACCTGCGGAAGTATTAACTGACACTTGATAGCCCGTTTTCTCCGAAAGACTTTTTACCAATTCACTTTCAGTAACTTTGCTTGGGTCGTAGGTAAGTATGGCATTATTTTCAGTAGCTGAAACAGTTTTCACTTCATCAACTCCTTCAATACCTTGCAAAACCGTTTTTACTTTAGATTCGCAACCACCGCAGTGCATTCCAACTACCTTTAAATCCACAGTGGACATACCACCATTAGTAGTTGTTGTTGATTGTGATTCAGAAGTAGTTTTGGATTTACAACAAGCCTTTTTTTCTGTTTTAGAACATTGCGCATTTACTCCAAGACTTATAAATAATGCAATTGTCAATAATAGAATTTTATTTTTCATATATAATTTATTTGTTAAACAAAAGTAAGCAAAAATAGTTTAATAATCAAGGTTATAATTTAAATATAACCTTTTTTAGTGTTTTAGAAAATCATAGGGTTCTTTGTCCAAGCAATTAAGTAAACGTAAACCAAAATTAGTATAGAAAGTATTACTAATGGTTTTTTTTCCTTTTTCATCCCTATTATACCGATAGGAATTGACAACAATACCAGCGTCAGTTTAATATGAAACCAAGTGCCAACATTTCCAAAACCCCCAACTTTAACTAAATTATAGATACCAGTTCCGATAAACAATAAAGGAAATACCATTTCTACCCACATCGTTCGTTTCCTGTATATTCTAAATGTATCTCTATTTCCTAAAAGAAACAAACCTGATTTGATTAAGTAGTTTAGTAAGTAAAGTGTTGTAACTACTATGTGAATGTTTAAGATAATTAAATTCATTTTTTTTGTATTAATTTTGTTTATTATATATAATTATTTAACTTTGTCTTAAAGATTACTTTATTTTTGATTTTTTATCTCAACAAAAGTATCGTTTTTTTTTAAAACACCACCAATGGGGAAATTCTTTTTTAAGAATAGGTGGTATCTGTTGGGGATACTATTAGTTTGCAAAATGAATTTATTTGCACAAGACCCAAGTTATGCCCAGTTTTATGCACAACGAATATATCTTAATCCAGGCTCAACAGGCTCTGAATCAGGTTTAAACATAGCCGCCGTAAGTAGGTATCAGTGGGGTGCCATACCAGGCGGATTTACTACCTATGGTGTGGCCCTAGATGTGAGATCTACTAGGTTGTCTTCAGGAGTTGGGTTTATGGTTATGCAAAATAGAGAAGCTAAAATTGTAAATACAACTCAGGTAATGGGCGCCTATAGCTATATAATAAAATTGTCAAAAACGGTAAATTTAAATGTAGGTTTAGCTGGGTCATTTGTAAATAAAAATTTGGACCCATCAAAATTAATTTTTAGCGATCAAATTGACCCAATAATAGGTGTAACAGATGGAACAGGTGCGCAACTAATTCGACAAAAAATAAATTACTTTGATTTAGATGCGGGAGCTTTACTAAAATTTGGATGGACTTATAGAAAAATGAAATACCATAATGTAGTTGGGTTCGCCACACATCATCTTACCTCTCCTGTCGTTTCATTTGAAAACATTGAAACTAAATTACCTATTCGTTACACTGTTCATTATGGAGGAATGTTTCCCATGAATTTTTCGGCAAAAAAGAAGAAATCTATGTTTTACTTATCTCCCGTTTTTAAATTTGATTATCAGGCAGGACTAAAAGAGCTTACATATGGTTTCTTTAACAGTTACGACCCAATATATATTGGTTTATTTTACAAACACAATACTTTCTTTACGAATAAAAACACACGAACTTTGATATTTACTGGTGGTTATAATGGATATATGGGCGAAAACTTGAATTATATTGTTGGCTACAGTTATGACTTTAATATGTCAGGCTTAGGTACTAAATCAAGAGGAGTGCATGAAGTTACTTTAAGGATGACCTTTCCTGAAGTGGAACTATTAAAATCGGCACTCAAGTCACGGGGCTCAAAACCCCAGAAATGTTATGATTTTGGAGGAAAAAATTCAATTAGATTATTTTAAATGATAAAAACTTTACAAAAAAATATTCCTGTCGTTTTAGTTTTGTTATTCATAACAATAGTAAAAGCATATGGTCAATGTGATTTCTTCGTTTCAAGTTTAAATGTTTGTGGTTCAGAAAATGTTAATGTCGTCGTATTAAATCCTGACGCCAGTTTCGATTATAAGTTTCAATTTGGGGATGGCACACCGAAAGAAGATGGCACTAACCTATCTCATGCATACCCTGGTTCCCTTTCTGTAATGACCTATAAAATTAGATTATTTAATGGAACAACACTTTGTAGCGAACAAACAATAACCGTTAATCCAGCACCTGACGCCCTTTTGGTAGACGCAAACGCAAGTGAGCCCTTTAGAAATTGCACAGCAACTACCACTCAACCAAATTATACTATCAATTTAAGTAATGGAAGTGCAACAATTGCTAATAATGTTTCCTATTCAATCGATTGGGGTGATGGTACAGCTACATTCAATGGAAATTCTTGGACGAATATAAACCATACTTATACTACTCTTGGTCAGTTTATCATTAAATATACTGTTACAGGCACAGGATTTGGCACATGTAATACTGTAACCCGAGAATATATCGTTTTTAATGGCAGCAACCCTGACGTAGGAATTATTAGTTTGGGTACCACTATTGGCTTATGTGCTCCCGTAAACCTTGGATTTCAAGTTACAGGAACTGATGGGAATTTAAACACAACCCAGTATGATGTTTTTATTGGTGGCGTAAAAGTATATTCTTTCAACCATCCACCACCTCCAACATTCAATTACACTTTCCTCGAAACCTCTTGTGGTAGCAATGTTCCTGGAACCCCTTCATATCCTAATGCTTTCAGTGTTACAATTGTAGCATCTAATGTATGTAGTAAAAAATCAGCTGAGGTAAAGCCTGTTACAATTGGCACCCCGCCATTGCCTAGTTTTTCTATCAAACCTAGCACTTTGTGTCAAAATGAGGTCATCACTTTTACAAATACTTCTTTGGGCTCCGACTATAATACAAATGGCTCCTGCTCACCAATCATTGTTGCCGATTGGCGGATAGAACCCGATACAGGGTGGCAATTGGTTCAAGGGCCTATGGATAGTGTAAAGTCTATTAAGGTCTTATTTTTTAGCAATGGCCCTTGGGAAGTAACTATGGTAGTGGAAAATAAATGTGGAATCGATTCCATCACACAAACCGTTTTATTAGAAATAGAGCCTACTGCCTTAGCTAGTGCAAGTGGGAATTTTGGCGCATGCGCACCAGTGAATGTTGCTTTTAATAATTATTCACTCGGTGACGACCCAACTTACAATTGGACCGTTTCTCCAAATATTGGCGTGTCTTATCTAAATGGAACCTCAAATCAATCCTTTGAACCACGATTTTTATTTAGCAAATCAGGAAAATATACCATTTCCTTGTCTGCTACAAATCCATGTGGCTCCTCTAAATGGGATACAGTGCTTAACATAAAAGGCCCACCAAATATTTCGATAAGCCCCGACACAGGCAAATGTGATAATTTAATCTATTCCCCATTTGTAGATTATGATTCCGGGTTTTCAGTTATTTCGCAAGTAAATTGGAGTTTCCCTGGAGCCAACCCTGCTTCATTTAATGGCGTTTATCCAACTAATATTTTGTATAATAACCCAGGGATTTATAATGTGGTTGCTGTGGCAACGAATGAATGTGGAACAGACACAGCAAAACAAATACTAACAATCATTGAATCGCCCATTTTACTCGGCCCAGACACCATAGTTTGTAAAAACTCAGCCCCATTCCAATTAACAAGTAATCAATTGGGCGGTATATGGTCTGGTCCAGGAATAATTGATTCTATTTTAGGAATTTTTAGCCCGACACAAACATCAGGCACAGGACAATACACAGTAAAAGTAAACTATAAAATTACCACAGTCAGCTGTCTTACCACTCTAGATTTGAATATTACGATTAAATCTCCTATAAATGCCGATGCTGGTCCACCTATAACCCTTTGTAAAAATAATCCAATTTTCAACCTTACAGGCCAATCCCCAATTGGAGGATATTGGTATGGCCCAGGTATTGTAAATGCTGCAACTGGGCAATTTGACCCTGCACTTGTAGCTGTAAATGACACTTCAATTTATTATGTTTTTACCTCATTAAATGGATGTAGCGATACAGTAACTACACCTGTGCGGATCAACCCGATTCCAGTTTTCAATTTGCCTACTGACCTTGGAAAAATCTGTTTGGGTGATACTTTCAAATTCGAAGTATTAGATTCAAATTTAAATCAAGCACTTTGGAACATGGGCGATGGTGGTATTATTAGTGGAAAAACAATAACTTATATTTATCGTGATACTGGACAATTTAATATTTCTCTTTTTGCTCAAAATGTTTTTGGGTGCTTAGATACTGTGTTTTCAAAAATTAGTATTATTACAAAGCCTGAATTTAAAATAGTTGCATCAAAGGACGATGGATGTGGAGGACTTCTGACCAACTTTGCTCCAAATCCCAAAGTACCAGGATTAGAATACGCATGGGATTTTGGAAATGGCATCACCGATTCAAGCATGATACCGCCGCCTATATTCTATACTCAAGGCACCCTATTTGACACTATTTATATTGTTACACTTGCTGTAAAATCTCAATGTGGTATTTCCATTGTTAAAGATACTATTACTGTTTCGAGAACAATTATTGCAGATTTCGGAATACCAAACATGGAAGGTTGCACTCCCTTTACTGCCCAATTCTTTAATACTTCCATTGGTTCTCCAGATGAGGTTATTTGGGATTTTGGAAACGGAACCACTTCAACTGAATATAATCCTTCACCAGTTATATTCTTTGCCAATAATGACACCATCTTTAACATAAAACTTATTGCTAAAAATAAATGCAATACCGACACAGTAGTAAAAGAAATATTCGTAAAAGGCAAAGATGTCAAAGCAGGTTATTCTATTGATAAAGATAGTGGTTGCTTGCCACTAAAGGTTCAGTTTAAAAATTTTAGCACGCCTGGTTCAACTGTTGTGTGGGAATTTGAAAATGGATCCTTTTCCAATTTAAATGATGTTTCTTATATTTTTGATGTTGCGGGAATTTATTTTGTAAAATTAGTAGCCATTAGTCAATGTAGTAGAGATACAATTTCATTTCCTATAAAGGTGTTTCCGAATCCTGATTTGGTCATTTTGGCACCTATGGATGCATGTTCTGACAAATCAATAAACTTGGTTGCACAAAGTAGTATTGCTATTAATTTCGATTGGACTTTAGGTGATGGAGCGATTAACATGGGTCAATCTATCCAACATACTTACGGCCTTAATGGAGATTATGAAATAAATTTAATTGGCACCACAATTAATGGTTGCAAAGACACCGTTTCAAAATCTATTAATATTATTCAAAATCCTATCGCACAATTTAATGTGCCAAATAATGCAGCCTGCACCAATGAATTACTTGAATTTGAAAATCAGAGTATTGGCGCTGATAACTTTTTTTGGACTTTTAGTGATGGTACTTTTTCAAATAATTTAATCCCCATTAAATCATTTAGCAATCCCGGATTTTATAATATTAATTTAGTTGTTTCAAAAAGCGGAAAGTGCTTTGACTCCATAAATAAAATAAATTATATCGAAATTTTCCCAACAGTAACTGCCGATTTTGATTTCGAAATAAAAAATGGACTTGAGAATGGAACGGTTGATTTTACTAATACCTCGACAAATGCTTCTTCTTATTTATGGGAATTTGGTGATGGTCAAATTTCAACATTAATGAATCCGACGCATATATATGATGAACCTAAACCTTATGTTGTAAAACTAAAAGGATTTAATGATTTTGATTGTAACGATTCTATCGAAAAAATTATAACCGTTGATTTTACAGGTAAATTATTTGTCCCTAATGCTTTAGTGCCCGATTTGTCTGGCGCTGAGTTCTCCCTATTTAAGCCAAAAGGTTTTGGATTAAAGGAATACAAAGTACAGGTTTTTTCTACGTATGGCGATTTAATCTGGGAGTCAGAACAGCTAATTGACTCCTCTCCTGCTGAGGCTTGGGATGGAACGTTCAAAGGTCAGATTGTACCGCAAGACGTTTATGTTTGGAAAATTAGAGCCATTTTTGAAAATGGAACTGCTTGGGAGGGAATGAAAAACGAAAAAGGGAAATTATCTACAGTAGGCGTTATTTCTATTATTCGCTAATTTAATTGTCCAATTTGTTTTTTTTAAGTCAAAAAAAACTAACTTTATACCAACAACTCTGGGGGTGTCCTTTTTTGGGCTGAGAATATAAACCCTTTGAACCTGATTCGGGTAATGCCGTCGAAGGGAATGAGTGAACGATTATGTTCGTGCTCCTAAAAGCGCTCAGGGTAAAATACATTGCCAAATAAATGACTGTTTTTGTACATAAAGATGCTTATGATATTGAAGAAAATACTTCAGTTTATGATTTTATTTCTTTAGTACTAAAAAACGAAGGGACAGGAATTGCATTGGCGGTGAATGAAAATATAATACCAAAAGATAAATGGATTTCCTTTATTTTAAAAGAAAATGATACCTTATTAATTATTAAAGCAGTAGCAGGTGGTTAAAAAAAACATTATGTCAAAAAATGAAAAAGTTGAAATGGAGTCTACTATAAGCCGTTCGCCTTTTCCAAATTCAAAGAAAATCAGTGTTCGAGGAAAATTATACCCTGAAGTAAATGTCTTTATGAGAGAAATAGAACTTAATGACACTAAAATTCATGGAGGCGGCATCGAAAAAAATATGCCAATTACGGTTTATGACACTAGCGGGCCGTATACCGATCCTTCGGTTGACATTGATATAAAAAAGGGGCTACCTCGACTAAGAGAATCATGGATTATGCGAAGAGGAGACTTAGAACGATTATTTGAATTAAGTTCCAATTATGGCTCCGAAAGAATGGAAGACAGCTCTTTGGATGCATTGAGATTTGAACACATAAAAATGCCATTAAAAGCAAAGGAAGGTCGCAATATAACCCAGATGCATTATGCCAGAAAAGGAATAATTACTGCGGAAATGGAATATATTGCTATACGTGAGAATCAGAAAATAGATGAATATAACCAAAGTTTAAATGGGCAAGCCAAGTATCTTTGTCATCAACATGCAGGTCAAAGTTTTGGAGCAAACACGCCCAAATCTTATATAACGCCTGAATTTGTAAGAAAAGAAGTAGCCGAAGGTAGAGCCATAATTCCTGCAAATATTAATCACCCTGAAACCGAGCCAATGATTATTGGACGGAATTTTTTGGTCAAAATAAATGCAAACATTGGCAATTCAGCTGTAAGTTCTTCAATTGAAGAAGAAGTAGAAAAAGCTGTTTGGGCTTGCAGATGGGGCGCAGATACTATAATGGATTTGTCCACCGGAAAAAACATACATGAAACTAGAGAATGGATTATTAGAAATTCTCCTGTACCAATTGGAACAGTACCTATTTATCAAGCATTAGAAAAAGTAAATGGAAAAGCAGAAGACTTGACCTGGGAAATATTTAAAGATACTTTAATTGAGCAAGCCGAGCAGGGTGTTGATTATTTCACCATTCATGCAGGCGTACTTTTAAGATATGTGCCGCTTACTGCCAAAAGGTTGACTGGAATTGTTAGTCGAGGAGGCTCAATAATGGCAAAATGGTGTTTGGCACATCATAAGGAAAATTTTCTTTACACACATTTTGAGGAAATCTGTGAAATAATGAAAGCTTACGATGTGAGTTTTTCTTTAGGAGATGGCTTGCGTCCTGGCTGTATTGCCGATGCAAATGATGCCGCTCAATTTGGAGAATTAGAGACACTCGGTGAATTAACCAAAATTGCCTGGAAACACGATATCCAAACAATGATTGAAGGTCCAGGCCATGTGCCTATGCATCTTATTAAAGAAAATATGGACAAGCAATTAGCGGTTTGTGGCGAAGCTCCTTTTTATACTTTAGGGCCACTCACCACCGATATTGCACCAGGCTATGACCATATTACTTCGGCAATTGGGGCTGCCATGATTGGTTGGTTCGGAACAGCAATGTTGTGCTATGTAACACCCAAAGAACATTTAGGACTTCCTAATAAAGATGATGTAAAAGTAGGGGTCATTACCTATAAGTTAGCGGCGCATGCTGCCGACTTAGCCAAGGGACATCCTGGGTCACAATATCGCGACAATGCACTTAGTAAAGCAAGATTTGAATTTAGGTGGGAAGATCAGTTTAATCTTTCACTCGACCCAGATACTGCACGTTCTTTCCATGATGAAACATTGCCTGCTGATGGTGCCAAAATAGCCCACTTTTGCTCTATGTGTGGGCCGCATTTTTGCTCCATGAAAATCACTCAAGATGTAAGAAAATATGCATCAGAACATAATTTTGATGAAGAAAATGTGCTAACCAAAGGCATGGAAGAAAAATCAAAAGAATTTGTAGAGAAAGGAAGTGAGGTTTACCTATAAAAAATATGGAATATGGAATATACTAAAATTGAAGATTTTCTGAAAGAGTGGTCATTTGAAACTAAAATGACCCAAAAGGTTTTTGCAGCTATTCGTGAAGATTTAGCATATACTTTTCCAAACAATAATGGAAGAACTATGGCTAGAATTGCTTGGCATATTACAGAAACGATTCCTGAAATGATTAATCAAACTGGAATTGAAATTGCAGAGGTGGATAAGGATTTTTTGCCCGAATCGATGCGAGAAATTGAACGATTATATGAAATCGTTTCTGCTGTTTTGGTCGAAAAAATAAAGGATTTCTGGACAGACGCTAATTTAAAGGATATTAATGAGTTGTACGGACAAAAATGGTCTATTGGACTTACTTTAGGCATTTTATTAAAACACGAAATTCATCATCGTGGTCAGCTTACGCTTTTGATGCGACAAGCAGGGCTAAAAGTGCCTGGAGTTTATGGTCCTGCTCAGGAAGAATGGGTAAAAATGGGCATGCCACCTCAAAAATAAGAAATGAAAATTGTTCTTTTTTCTTGTCCCGAAAACCGAATTGGTGAAATTGAATTACTAGATGAGATGGCAGCACAAAGTATTGATTATATTGTTTTAAGGAAACCAAATATGGATTCTGATTCATTAATTGCTTTTACAGAACAATTATCTAATAGAACTTTGGCTAAATTAATTGTTTCAGATATAAATATTTTTTCTCAATTTAAGGTAAAAGGATTTCATTTTAAAAGAGCATTCTTGAATCAATCAAGCCAAAAAAAAATAAATGAAATAAAAGAATTAGCTAAAGCAAGACAACAAATTATTTCAGTTTCATGCCATCAAAAGGAAGATTTTATTTTGATGGGCCAGGATTATGATATCGTTTTTGTAAGCCCTGTTTTTGATACTATTTCAAAAGTGTCTAATAACACAAATTGGAAATTGTCTGAATTAAAAAATTTATTTTCAAATAAAACAAAAAAAGGAAATTATTTTGCGCTTGGTGGTGTTAACAATACCAATATAAGTAAATTAAAAGAAATTGGATTTGATGGTTTAGGAATTTTAGGCTATATTTGGACTAATCAAAATGAACCATTGATGCAATTAAACAAATTAGTATTAGCATGTCAATAAATCCAAGACCAATAGTACTTTCGATTGCAGGGTTTGACCCTAGTGGTGGTGCTGGATTATTGGCTGACATCAAAACAATTGAATCTCATAAAGTTTATGGTTTGGGCGTGCTTACCTGTAGTACATTACAAAACGAATTAGTATTTAAAGAAATAAATTGGCTTGAAACAGCATATATAAAAAATCAAATTAAATTATTACACCAGGTGTCTAAAATCGAAGTGGTGAAAATTGGCTTGGTTAAGAGTTTAAAATCGCTCAAAAAGATCACTCAATATCTTTTGGAACTAAATCCATTCGTAAAAATAATTTGGGATCCAATTTTAAGTTCTTCATCAGGATTTGTATTTCATAAAAAATGGAATTCGAACGAACTATACAGTGTTTTAGAAGATTTATATTTAATTACTCCAAATTGGGAAGAAATTAAAATGCTTTTCCAAGAATCCGAACCGTTGGAAGCAGCAGAAGCGCTCTCCAAATATTGTCCTATTTTTTTGAAAGGAGGACATAATCAACTCGAAAAAGGTGTCGATTATTTGTTTTTTAATGGAAAAACAACCAAATATTCGCTTGAAAAAATTTCAAATTTCCAAAAACATGGAAGTGGATGTGTTTTGTCATCTTCAATTGCTTCAAATATTGCCCTTGGTAAGACATTAGAAGAAGCATGTAGGAAAGCCAAAATTTACACATTGGCTTTTCTTGAAAGTTCCGAAAATCTTTTAGGATATCATAATATGACCAAATGATTGCAAAATTTCAATATTTAACCCAAGACCTCGAAACCGTTACACATGCGCAGCTTGCTGAAATTGCTTGTAAAAATGGCATTAAATGGTTGCAATTAAGGGCTAAAAATAAATCTTTCGAAGATTGGTTGAAAACGGCCAAAGAAGTAAAGGCAATATGTGTAAATTATGATTGCAAATTAATTATAAATGACAATGTTTCCATAGCCCAAGAAGTAGATGCCGATGGCGTGCATTTGGGAATAGATGATATGCCTCCCTCAAAAGCAAGACAATTATTGGGCGCTAATAAAATAATTGGAGGAACAGCTAATTCTTTTGAAGAAGTATTGAAACAAGTGAATAATGGCTGTGATTATATTGGCTTAGGGCCATTTAGACATACTGAAACTAAGAAAAACTTAAAGCCTGTTATTGGAGAAGAAAACTTTTCCATGATGATGGAAATGATAAAACATAGAAAAATAAATATTCCTATAATTGCAATTGGTGGAATAAAACTATTTGATGTAGAAAGACTTTTGAAAATGGGATTACATGGAGTAGCTGTTTCTTCAGGCATAAATCTTTCCCCAATAAGAGAGATAATCATCAAACAATTTATCGAAAAAATTGAAAATACAGAAAGTGGACAAGTTACAAATTGCAGATAAATTATTTAATTCAAGACTCTTTCTAGGTACAGGGAAATTTGGATCTTCCCTTTTAATGAAAGATGCAATCCTTTCATCTGCTTCCGAATTGGTAACTGTAGCATTAAAAAGAGTAGATTTAAAAAGCAATGAGGACGACTTAATCAAACATATTCAATTACCAAATGTGCATTTATTGCCAAATACAAGTGGAACTCGAACTGCTAAGGAGGCTATTTTTGTTGCTCAATTAGCCCGCGAAGCGTTGGGAACAAATTGGATAAAATTAGAAATTCATCCCGACCCCAAATATTTAATGCCCGACCCAATTGAGACAATCAAAGCTGCTGAAGAATTAGTTAAGTTAGGATTTGTGGTACTACCCTATATTCATGCTGACCCAGTGTTGTGTAAGCGACTTGAGGAAGTAGGTGTTCAATCCGTTATGCCGCTCGGCGCTCCAATTGGAACGAATAAAGGATTGGCATCGCGCGAATTTTTAAAAATAATTATTGAACAATCCAATGTCCCTGTAATAGTTGATGCAGGAATTGGTTGTCCATCGCAAGCTGCAGAGGCAATGGAAATGGGCGCGGATGCGGTTTTGGTAAATACAGCAATTGCTACTGCAAATAACCCAGTAGAGATGGCATTTGCTTTCAAATTAGCAGTAGAAGCTGGCAGAAGAGCCTTTTTAGCTGGCTTGCCAAATATTCAAAAAAATGCTGCTGCAACTAGTCCACTTACTGCATTTTTAGAAAACTAAGGCATTTAATTAAATGAATACACAGCTGTTTTCTGGAAAAATAAATGCTAATGCATATTTCAAAGATGTTTTTTTTAAACATTCATGGGAAACCATAAGTGAAAGTATTTATAGTAAAAACAGTGAAGATGTTTTGGCTGCGCTCGCAAAAGAGAATACACTAACTCTAGAAGATTTTAAAGCCCTTATTAGCCCAGCAGCAGCTCCATTTTTAGAACTCATGGCTCAGAAAAGCGCTGCAATAACAAGGAAAAGATTCGGTAACACCATTCAAATGTATGTCCCATTATACCTTTCCAATGAATGTCAAAACATTTGTACTTATTGTGGTTTTAGCTTTACAAATAAAATCCCTAGAATTACGCTTAGTGATGAGCAAATAATTGAAGAGGCTAAAATAATAAAAAAAATGGGGTTCGACCATGTGCTTTTGGTTACCGGCGAAGCAAATCAAACCGTGGGTACACCTTATTTAAAACATTCAATACAGCTTTTAAAACCATATTTTTCTAATATTTCAATTGAGGTACAACCACTTGAACAATCAGAATATGAAGACCTGAGGCGTGAAGGTTTACATGCCGTATTGGTTTACCAAGAAACCTATAATGAAGAACATTATAAAATTCATCATCCAAAAGGCAAAAAATCAAATTTTGAATATCGACTAAATACCCCTGACAGGTTGGCCGCCGCTGGTATCCATAAAATCGGCTTGGGCGTGCTTATTGGTTTGGAAGATTGGCGGACAGATTCCTTTTTTACGGCATTACACCTTTCTTATTTGGAAAAAAAATATTGGAAAACGAAATATTCAATTTCCTTTCCTCGTTTACGCCCCTTTTCGGGTGGTTTAGAACCAAAGGTTATAATGAATGATCGTGAATTATTGCAATTAATTTGTGCTTATCGAATTTATAATGAGCAAGTAGAACTTTCCTTATCCACTCGTGAATCGGCAAAATTCAGAGATAATGTAGTAAAATTAGGCATCACTGCCATTAGTGCAGGATCTAAAACCAATCCTGGTGGCTACACAAATGCAGAAGAAAATTTGAAACAATTTGAAATTTCGGATGAAAGATCTGCTCCCGAAATTGCTGTTCTTCTTAAACAATTGAATCTTGAGCCAGTATGGAAAGATTGGGACAATGGCATTTCTGGCATAGGCTAGTCCAAAACATCCTAATTCACTATTTCCTTAAAATCCAATCCGTTGGATTTAATTTCACTTCTCCTTTCCAAACCTCTAAATGAACCTCTGTGCTTTGTGTGTCAGTGTCAGTAAAGGCTTTTCCAATACTTTGTTTTAAACTTATCTTATCGCCTTTCGAAACAAAAACTTGGTCCATTTTTGAATAAACAGTATAATAATCACCATGGCTCACAATAACTGCGTTTTTAAACAATGGATTGCTAATTACGCCCACTACCTTACCCTCATAAATACACCTAACCGTAGCGCCTTGCTCTGTTTTTATATCTATTCCATTATTCTCAAATTTTACATCCTTTAAATCGGGATGTGTGTAGCTTCCAAATCCTTTGATTATAAAACCTTTCTCTACTGGCCAAGGTAATTTTCCTTTGTTGGTATAAAACCCAGCCGAATTATTTTGTACCTCTGGAGTCGATTCTATTGGCTTATTACTTATTGGTTTGGGTGTGGTGCTTGGTTTGTTAGTGTTGGTATTCGACTTGTCAGGTGTAGGCTTTGGAGCAGGAATATTTGCTGTTTGATTTTTTAATTTCTCTGCTTCTTTTTGTTTAGCAATTTCCTTTTGCTTGGCTAATTCTATTTCTTTTTGCTTGGCTAATTGAATCTCTTTTTTGATAATATCTTCAATTTGTCCATTTAGCTTATCTGCTTCTTTTTGTTTGTTTACTAAAGTACCAGCCAATTCTTTTTCCTTACTTCTTAAGGTTTCAACTAATTTTTGTTTTTGCGTTTTTTCATTACTTAGTAATCTTTTTTGCAATGTTTGTTCATCTAATAATTGTTGCTTTGTTTTTTTTCTATTGTCTATTTCTTGTACACTTCTTGCAATTTTTAATTTTGTGTGTTTTATCTTTTCGGCTTGTATTCTTCTAAAAGAGCTGTATTTTTTGAGATAATTAAAACGACGCATTGCATCACTAAAATTTTTAGAAGACACCAAAAAGAGTATTTGATTTTTTACCCTAAAATTTTTATAAGAAGTTAGAACGGTCTTTTTAAACTCTTTCCTAAGTACTTGTAATTCAATCTCTAACAAACGGATATTATCGCCTTTACTTTGTATTTGATTGTTGAATAAAATTACCTCTCCAGTTGTATTTAAAATCAAATCCTCACGCAATGTTATTTTCTTTTCCAGTACACTCAACTCATTTATAGATGCTTCTTGTTTTTCTTTTGTTTGAACAAGTTGCTTTTGAGTCGTTTTAATTTCTGTAAGTAATTTTTTTCGCTTATCTTCCAACGTCTTTTTCGATTGGCCAAAAGCTCCAATACAAACGAAAAAACTGAAAAATAAAATTATTTTAGTGTACACGTGTATAATTTTGATTTATTTGAAAAGGAAATTCTAAAAAATCTTTCACCTCAATTTGTTCATAATTCGCATCAATTTCTATCTTATTCATCATATCATTTGCTTTAATCAATCTATTCATTGAAAAAAACTTTCCTTCCTTTTTCACATAATTACTAAAAGCAACAAACAATATTCTTCCAGAATTATCTAAAATAGTCATATCAACCGGCAATTGCATTATTGAATCCAAATTGGTTTGGTTAGAAAAAGTGGCGCCATCATATTTTATTTGATGGTTTCCATTTTCTAAAACGCTATAAATTGCACTTTTATTATCCATTTTTATGGTCTTCCCAAGCAATATATTTTCTAATTCTCCAAAAGTAATATCCATTCCAGCTTTTTCATTCAAATATGAAAATGGTTCTATATAAAATTGTTTATTTAGTCTGTCGATAATTTTTATACTATCAGGCGTAATACTAATTCTCACTCCTTCGAAGCCCAAAATACTGAATGATAGCCAAATTTGTTCGTTTTTTTTCCACTTCATGTTAGCATTGAAGTTTTGTTGCTTGCCATTTAAGTTTGTTTTTACACTTAACTTTGATGCTAAGTATTTGAAATTCAACAAACTACTATCTATGTGACTAAAAATAGATTGATTCGACTGATGGTTGGTAATTGGAATTGTTGTGGCTAATTTAGCAGTCCTACAATTTTGGAAAAGCAATAAAAAGGCAATAAAAAAAGGGAAATGTATTTTTTTAAATCTATAGAAACCAATTTTTTTATACATTAAGGAATCGATTTAGTTTTGATTTTTTCCTTTAATTTATCTTCATCCTCTGGATTTGCTTCTAACGCCTTTTTCCAATAAATCATTGCTTTGTCAACATCTCCCAATTTAAAAAGAATATCTCCATAGTGCTCCCAAAGTACACCATTGGCTAGGGTTTCATTTTTACCCATTGCTTTTTCCATCCAAATTTTCGCCTCTTTATAATTTCCTTTTTGATACAAAATCCAGGCATAAGTATCTTGAAATGCAGAATTTTTATCTTCTAAAAGATTTGATTTGCGACTCATTCTTTCTGCCTTTTCTATTTTTATATTCCGTACAGATAAGAAATACGCATAATTATTTAGAACCGTAGGATTATTTGGATCTATTGTAAGTGCTTTTTCATAAATAGTATCAGCCTTTTCATATTCTTTTATTCCACTATAAAGGTCGCCTAGCGTCGTGTACATTTGTACAAGCAATTGTGGGTTTCTATTTTGCAATGCTACTCCCTTTTCAAGAGCAGATATAGCAGCCTTTGTTTCTTTAAGTTGAATGGCGCCAATAGAATAATAAAAATTAAGAATTGGCTCCTGCGGAAATTTCTCCATTGCTTTTTCACCGTACACCATTATGCCAGCATTATCATTCATTTCTGAAAGCACGGTTAATAATTGCGTCCAAATGGTAAGTGGACAATCTCCTTTTTCAGTAGCACTAATATAGGCTGCTTTTGCGGCCTCTTTTTGGTTTAAATTTAGAAGTACATCTGCTTTAGCTGTTATGGCTTTTGGGTCATCAGGATGTGCTTCCAGAATTATATCTGCTAATCTTAATGTTTCTTTTCCCTTTGTTGTGTCATCAATCATTTCCTCAATAAAGGGGATAAAAGCTAATATTTTCGAATCTATATCTAAAGATTTATTTCTGAAAAGACGTGAAATAATTTCATTGTATTTTAGTTGATCTCCTTTTTCTTGGTATATTTTTGCTAATGCAACTGTGGCATCTGTGTTCTCTGGGTCTATTTTAAGCAAATCTTCATAAGCCGATATTGCATTTGGAAAATCTTTTTTTGCTTCAAATATTTCTGCTAGCATACCATAGTAGCTATATTCTCGAGGGTCTAATTTAATAAGCTTTTGCATTTCTCCAATTGATCTATCAAAGTCACCAATATTTAATAAGAGATTTACTTTTTCAAAAATTAATTCTTCATCCGAACCGCCCATTTTCTTTTCTAGAAGATCGTATACGGCAATTGCCTCTTTGAATTTATTTTGCTTAGACAACATAAATGCCCAATCGTTATAATATTCAAAATCCTTGGGCTTGGCTTTTGTTAAGTTTTCATATACTTTGGAAGCTCCCTGAAAATCGCCCTTTTGCGCTTTGGTTTCGGCCAAATAAATATAATACCATTCGTTATTTGGGTCTAGTTTTATGGAAGTAGTGCCATATTTTTCGGCGTTATCCATGTCGCCCATTTCAAAATAAATTCGAGTAAGTTCGTAACAGGCAGCTGCATTTTTTGCATCTATTTTCAGTACCTGTTTCATTTTATCTATTGCATCTAAATCATTTCCCAACAACCTAGCCTGCAATCCCTCTAAAAAAAGTGCTTCTGTTTTTATTCTTTTGTCTAAAATGGCTTGGGTATCATCTTGTGTTCCCCCTTTTGAGGATTTTCCTTTTTTCTGAGCTAGTAATTCATGTTGATTTAAGCAAACAAAACTGAAAATGACGATATATAAAATTATTTTTTTCATTTTAATGTGTTTGTTGCGTATAATCGCCAATACTAACGCTTTTTGGTGTATCTACTACCTTTACATGGTTGCCAATCATAGAGTTTTTTAATACTTGATTTGTAATTTGACTCTGACTTAAAACGATTGAATTTTGTATTACAGATCCTTTTATTTTGGTTTTTTCTCCTATTGAAACATGTGGACCAATTACCGAAAATGAAATGTCAGCTCCATGTCCTATAAAGCAAGGCGGTATGATGGTTGAGTTTTGTATTCGGGCATTCGGACTTATTAGGTTTTTCGATTTATTAAATTCCAATACTCTTTGGTTGGTATAAACTGTTGCATCTTTATTTCCACAATCCAACCATTCGGCCACTTCTCCAGGAAAAAAATGATACCCTTTGGTTTTCATTGTTTCCATTGCATTCGTCAATTGAAATTCTCCTTTTTCTTTTAAATCATTATCTATTAAATACTGTAATTCCGACCGAAGCAAAGGACCATCTTTAAAAAAATAAATGCCTATAATAGCCAAATCAGAAACAAATGTGCTTGGTTTTTCTACAAACTCAATTATTTTTCCATTGTCATCCATTTTTACCACCCCAAATGCGGATGGATCTGCCACTTTTTGAACAAATATAATTCCATCCTTCTCAGTGTCTATTTTCTCATCCGATTTAAAAAGGGTGTCGGCAAATGCGACTATCACTTTTTCATCCATTAGCTCCTTGGCACACAATATAGCATGTGCTGTTCCTTTAGCCTCATATTGGTAATGAATACTGCCTTTAGCGCCATGTGCAGCAGCAATATTTAAGAGATTATTTTCTACTTCTTTTCCAAAATCCCCGATTATAAATCCAATCTCCTCTACAGGCTCAGGGCACATTTTCAAAATATCTGAAACTAACCAATCAATTATTGGCTTTCCAGCTACTGGCACAAGTGGTTTTGGAGTAGTTAGTGTGTGTGGCCTAAGGCGAGTGCCTCTGCCTGCCATTGGAATAATTATCTTCATCTTATTTATACAATACCTGTGTGACCAAATCCGCCTTCGCCGCGTTTTGTTTCATTCAATTCTTCTACTTCTACCAATATAATTCTTTCTACTTCCGAAATAACCATTTGGGCTATTCTTTCTCCTGTATTTAAGATGGTTGTTTCGTTGGAAAGATTTATTATTATAATTTTTATCTCACCTCTATAATCACTGTCCACTGTGCCTGGAGAATTTAATACACTTAGTCCTTTCTTAAGTGCAAGTCCACTTCTTGGCCTTACTTGAGCCTCAAATCCTTCGGGCAATTCAATATACAAGCCAGTAGGCACAAGTACCCTTTGTAATGGTTTTAGTGCTATTGGCTCTTTTAAATACGCTCGTAAATCTAATCCAGCTGAGCCTGATGTCTCATATTCCGGCAGTGGATTGTCTGATTTGTTTATTATCCTTACTTTCATCTGCTACAAATTTACAAAATTAATAGGTTTGGTTCCATCAATTATTCCTTTTTGGTATTTTGTCTTAACTTTTTTTCACTTAAATATACCACAAATACGTATATCATTATCAAAATGAATGCCGAAAGCGTATGAATAAAAAATGAAAATGACCAAATTTGACTTATTCTATCCAAAAAAACAAAACTTAAAATGGAGATAAATACATACAATGAAATTCTTTTTAAGTCGTAATGGATAGGAAAATATTTCATTTCTGCCATATATCCAAGTGCCACCATTACTCCATAGCATATCAATGTTGCCCAAGCGGAACCCATATATCCTAATGTAGGAATCCAAAGTATATTTAAAACAAGGGTAATTATTGCGCCGATTATTGAAATAATTGCACCAATATGTGTTTTGTCCGTAATTTTATACCAAGTAGAAATATTAAAATAAATGCCTAAGAATAGATTTGCTACTAGCAAAATTGGAATAACCTTAGCACCTTCAAAATAAATATTAGCATCGGGCGAATACCACATAAATATTTTTTGAATCAATGGAATATTTAAAGTAATTGCCATGAATATAAAACCAGCGCTGATGATAAAAATACGCATAGTGTCGGCATAAATAATCTTATTGTCTTTATTAGTGGAATTTGCAAAAAACAGCGGCTCGGCGGCGTATCTAAATGCCTGCAAAAACAAAGTCATCAGCATGCTAAATTTATAATTAAAACTATAAATTCCTAATTGAATATTGTTTTCTATTTTGCTAAATGGCAGTAATTTCGACATTAATGCTCTATCCAACATTTCATTTATCATGCCCGCAAAGCCAACAAGCATTATTGGCAATGCATATTTGAGCATCTTTTTATGCAATGAAAAATCAAAGCCTTTTTTAAAGTCTTTAAATTGATCAAGTAAAAAAAAGAGGGTAATTATACTTGCTATAAAATTGGAAATAAATATAAAAATCACATTTGTATTTCTATCCAAATCGGCAAATGGTGGATTTTTAGAAAAAGAAAAATATGGCAGAATAATAAAAAAGAAAAGGTTGAAAATAATGTATAAAAGAATATTCATCACTTTTAAAATGGCGAATTTTTTTGCCTTAGAATCGGCTCTTAATTTTGCAAAAGGTAAGGCAGCAATTACATCAAACACCATTATTCCCAAAAACAAATAGACATATATAATATGGTCCGGCTCTTCCACCCACTTTGCAATCTCGTCTTTGGCAAAAAGACAAATTACAAAAAACAATGCTGTAAAACCAAAAACGGAAAAAAATGCTGTTGAGAATGATTTTTCCTTATGCTCTGTGGAATTATAAAAACGAAAAAAGGCAGTTTCCATGCCATGTGTAAGCAAAACTAATATAAATCCTGCATATGCATAAAATTTTCCGTAAACACCATAACCTTCTGGTGAGATATATTTTATGATTAAAAATCCGAATAGAAAATTAACCAATCGAGCCAAAATACTGCTGAGCCCATAAGACGCAGTGTCGGATGCAAGTTTTTTTACAAGACTCAATTTTATAATTTTTGACAAATATAAACAAAGGAATTTCAATAAATATTTTCATTTAATTAAAAATAAATTTTACCTTACATTAATATTTTTAATAATAAATTTTTAATTATGGGAGAATTTAAATTATGGGTTTACGCGGTGGCGGCATTAGTACCACTATTAATTGGATCGATATGGTATAATCCTAAGGTATTTGGTACGGCTTGGATGAAAGCCGCAGGCCTTACAGAAGAACAATTGAAAGGTGGAAATATGATATTAATATTTGGAATTACCTACATCATGAGTTTCATGATTGCATTTTCATTAGTTTTTTTGTTATCCATCAAACTGGGTTTATGCAAGTATTAGAAGGTCAGCCAGACATAAAAGATCCAAACTCACCGATTGGCTTATATGCAGCAGATTTTATGGCTAAATTTGGTAATGAATTTAGATATTTCAGACATGGCGCATTACATGGTGGAATAACAGCTATTGGCTTGGCATTGCCATTTTTGAGCATCAACTCCCTTTTTGAACGAAAAGGCTTTAAATACATCGCCATCCACGCCGGATATTGGTTTATTACCCTAATGATAATGGGCGGGATTGTTTGTCAGTTTGCATAGAAAATTGATTGAAAAAAAATATTATTTAAAAAAAGCTATGGAAAATTATAAATCACTTGACAATGCTGGTGCTAGCAAACATTTTGAATGTAAGGCAGAAGGCGGCCAGTATTTTGGACTATGGATTAGCAATCTACTTTTAACTATTTTCACATTAGGCATATACTATCCTTGGGCAAAAACAAAGGATAGAAAATATTTTTATTCAAATACATTCCTAGGAGAACACCCTTTTGAGTATCACGGCACTGCCATGGAATTATTTAAAGGTTTTATAAAAGCTATAGCCGTAATTATTATTCCATACTTGGCGCTTGTAGGGGTAATATTACTTGATAAACCAATACTTACTTCAATCGCCGCTGTGATTTTTTACCTTTATATATTAATCATTATTCCATTTGCTATATTTGGAAGTTTAAAATATAATACCTCTCGTGCTTCTTGGAATAATATATTCTTTCGTTTTAGTGGAGATAAAACAGAATTTGTAAAATTATTTTTGACTAATGTTTTTCTTATAATAATAAGCTTAGGTTTTTATGGTGCTTGGGCTGGAGTTAAAATTAGAAGGTATATATTAGAACATCTTCATCTTGGAAATATTAATGCCACATACAAAGCAAATGGGCTAGAAATATTTTTAATCCATTTAAAGGGAGTGTTCTTAACTATGTTTTCATTGGGAATTTACTCTTTTTGGTATGTTAAAAATTTATTTAATTATGAAATTGAGCATACCGAATTAGAGCAGAATGGAAAAATAATAAAAATGCATTCCACACTTACCGGAGGAGATGTTTTTGGTCTTGCTATAACTAATTTTGTTTTTACCGTTTTTACATTAGGATTAGCTACTCCTTGGGTAATCATTAGAACAATAAAAGTATATCTCGATAATATTTCTTTAGATGATAATTTTAAGCCGAACGAAATTATACAAGGAAAAATAGACAATTATACCGATGCAACTGGAGATGATTTTTTAGATATTATTATGAATTAGAAAAATAATTTTTTTTAAAAAAAATATTTAATTAGTCAAATAAAAATAAAGGCAATAAAAATGTAATCAAAAAACAGCCATAGTATTACAAAACTATTTTATAAAAAAGATGGCTGTAATGGACATAAATGATGGTGTTTTTAGATATTATTGTTTATCCCTGCAATGCTTGTATTGAATCCACTCTGTTGTAATCCAAAAGGGTAATACGTTTCTTCTTGTAGTATTTCGCTTGCGGCATTGATACTTCCGTTTACGTTTACATCCGAAAAACAATTCCTATTACTAAATAAATGGTTTTTTTAATAATACTCTAGGTTATAGCCACCACCCGTTTTCGGGAACGCATATATTCTACACCTCATTCTTGAACTAATTTTTATTTTTTCGGACATACTAGGACTAGTTGGGGCATTATTTTCATCGGTTTACCACGGTTTACCAATACCAATAATCTATAATTTCCATCTTATCAAAATCAACTGTTATACTATAAACATAAAGACGCCCATTTGAAAATATCCTATTTGTGTAGGGCTTTAAATAGCAATTATTAAAATATTCTTTAGATGCATTGTAAAATTTGGATTCCAAAGCCTTACAATTATATTTTTACTACCTTTTGTGTCTTCAAAAAAAAGATATTGTCTTCTTAATTGGTCAAAATTAACATTTTTTAATTCATTATACAAGTACATGTTTTTTAATTTACAATAATTTAAAAACTTTTCCTCTATTAATAACTCAACTGCTATTATCTTTTTTTCATTTATTTCAAATACTTTCTTAAAAAGAGGTAATTGTGAACTACTAATATTAGTTTTCCCAAAAACCAAAATACTATCATTTGAAATTATAGGAATTAGATACATTTTATTTTCCAATAGTTCTTTTGGTTCATTTTTGCACCCTTGTAAAAGAATACAAAATGAGAATAGTATTAATTTTATTATCTTCATTGTTAAAGGTTTAAGTGTTGTACCTTTTAATCCCATTGTTTTATAATTGAAAGGAACATAAACATGCCGAAAAGGAACTTGTGCTGGAACAAATCTTTTATAATTAATAGACTCAGAAGTTCCCTTTTTTATCAACCTAAATTCCTCATCTTTGGTTGAAGAATAATATTCTCGTAGTGGTAAATTATGTTCTGTTCTAAATATATTTTCAATATGAGAGGCAAATATTTCCGATTTTTTTGCAATTTCGCCATTTAGTGTACCCCAATAAACATTGTTTTTCTCTCCACTTTAGTCCGTCATAAAGATGTCCTAATTCACTGACTAGGGTTATAAAAGTTAGAGAAAATAATCTCTATTTTGATCCAATCCACTATTTTGATTTGTAGGATTCAATAAATATCAGTTTCTGTTGTGTTTGTAGGATTATCTCCAGTACTCTCATTTATTGAATAATTTGTAGAAGCACTTCCTAAAATGCTTGGAGTAAATTGTTTTCCCACCTTCCTTACTATTTAAATTATCTAGTGCTTCATTGTTTTACCTGCAAAGCCCGTATAAGTTACGTTTCCATTTTGGTCTTTCGAGGCCTTAACTTTTATACTCTTTGCCATTTTGGGTTAATTGCCCATTTGCCACAATACTTTATCGTTGCCCAAACTCAACCAAATACTATCCCCATTTACATCTATATATTTTATGGATTGTTTGCCCCATATTGGAAAGTTGACATAGACGCATACTTTTCGGCAAATCTGTCATTTGTTCCAAATCTCCCCAAATCCGCCATATACCACCGTGCGCCATAATCGCACATATTCAATCCAAACTCATCATTAAATTCTTTGCCATTATACTGGTATTTATTCTCCACGCCCGCAATACTTGTATTGAATCCACTCTGTTGCAACCCAAAGGGGTAATCCGTTTCTTCTTGTAGTATTTCGGTGGCGGAGTTTATGCTTCCGTTTACGTTTACATCAGCAAAGGTAATTCTATTACTAAACAAATGGTCTTTTAAATAATACTCTAGGTTATAACCACCGCCCGTTTTGGGCGTTAGCCTGCCTTCTTCGTGATAGTTCCGTTTCTTATCGGAATCCGCCACTGTAAGATTTCTATTCCGCTTTGGCTCCATATAAATCACATTGGCTGGATAGGTTTAGAGATTTGCACCTACAAATTCAAACTACCCTCGTACCTTCCTAAAATAAGAAAGCCTTTCCGATATATCGAAAAGGCTTCTTATAATGAATTGGCGGCGACCTACTCTCCCAGGAAAACCACATGCCATCGGCGCAAAGGGGCTTAACTGCTCTGTTCGGAATGGGAAGAGGTGAACACCCTTGCTATATAGCCACCATTAACTCGTTGTGTGACTTATGACAACATTAGATTCTAATATTTATACCAATAATAAATTGAAAGTTTTAAAAGCTTACGGGCAATTAGTACTATTCGGCTATGACAGTACCGCCTTTACACTTTAGCCTATCAACGTGGTAATCTTCCACAGCCTTACGGAGATCAATCTTGGAGTTGGTTTTCGTGCTTAGATGCTTTCGGCGCTATCCATTCCCGACATAGCTACCCTGCGAATAGTAGCTTGACGCCAACCAGGTACACTAGTGGTCAGTCCGACCCGGTCCTCTCGTACTAGAGTCGATCTCCCTCGAATCTCAAACGCCCACAACAGATAGGAGACCGAACTGTCTTGCGACGTTCTGAACCCAGCTCACGTTACCTTTAATGGGCGAAAAGGCCCAACCCTTGGGACTGTTCTCAGCCCCCGGATGTGACGAGCCGACATCGAAGGCCAAACCCTACCGTCGATATGAGCTCTGGGTAGGATCACCTCTTATCCCGGAGTACCTTTTATCCTATGAGTGATGGCCCTTCCATACGGAACCACCGGATCACTATATCCTAGTTCCTACCTGCTTGACCCGTCGGTCTTACAGTCAAGCACCCTATACTATTGCGCTCTACGCACGGTTACCAAGCGTGCTGAGGTCACTTTGAAAGTACTCCGTTACTCTTTTTGGAGGTGACCACCCCAGTCAAACTACCTACCATGCACTGTCCTCTTTCAAGGAGTTAGACTCTAAGTAAATAAAGGGTGGTGGTATTTCAAGGACAGCCCACAAACACCAGCGTACCTAGCTGCAGCCTCCCACCTATCCTACACATTATTTACTCAAGAACCAATCTACAAAGCTATAGTGAAGAGGTTCACGGGGTCTTTCCGTCCGTTGCGACATTTGAGCATCTTCACCGGGGCTACAATTTCACCGAGCTCACGGCCGAGACAGTGCTCAGGTCGTTACACCATTCCGTGCAGGTCGGAACTTACCCGACAAGGAATTTCGCTACCTTAGGACCGTTATAGTTACGGCC
>JADIYW010000019.1 GCA_016705125.1 Bacteroidota bacterium | reverse complement strand
GTTAATAGAGATGATTTAGCTGCCGAACATAATTTTGAAACACTTCGATTTACCACGAATGAAATTAAAGAACCCATCCAAAAATTATGAAGCACTTATTGGAACTGAAATTTACAAAATTTTTTGCTAAGAATTATAATTTAAATATTGAAAATACAAGCATGTGTTCACCTTGCTTTTTGTACCAATAGCAGTAGCTCGTATTCAAAAAACAATTATTGAAGTTTTTTTAACTAATGAATTTTTGCTAAATAAAAAATCCTTAAACATTGCAGTTATTGAACGTGATTTCCCTTGTGGCGCTATGGCTTTAGCTTCATTGCAAGATATGTTTGCAAACATAAATGCTATATTAGAAAAGGAAAACCAAATAAAAATACCAAAAATAAACCTAAACATTTTTAGAGATAATAACATTTGGACTTATAACGAAAAATTACATTCAGGTGAAACTGTTAAAGATGAAACCTATTTCAATCAAAATGTATTTGATATTGTTATTGATAATGCGGTACTACGAAGGTCAAATATTTACAAAGAAACCACTTACCAACATCACCGCAATCAAACCATAATAATACGTTCATCGCATTACAACGATACCACGCTAGGCAAGGCTCGTAGGGTGTATTGTGCCAAATTATTGAAATATAAAAAATTAGTTGATAAAAAAGATGATGGTTCATATACTACTATTGCAGAAATAAAAAATCCAATTAATTATTTTATTCAAAATATTTTCAGAAAAAAAGAATTCAGAGAAGGGCAACTTCCAATCATTTCAAGAGCATTGCAACAAAAACCAGTTATAGGGTTACTTCCTACAGGCGGCGGAAAATCTTTGACTTTTCAACTGCCAACTTTTTGCAACCAGGTTTGTGTTTAGTAGTTGACCCAATAAAATCCTTAATGGAAGACCAAGTAAGGGTTTTAAAACTCAATTGGATTGACTGTTGCGATTTCATCAACTCAAATCTAAGGCGAGAAGACAAAGCCAAAAAGCTAATTGACTTTCGTTACGGAGAAACAATGTTTCTTTTCATTTCTCCTGAAAGATTTGTGATGCAAGATTTCAGAAACATCATTAAGACAATTGATGTTTCAAAATTCGAGTTAGCTTTTTCTTATTGCGTAATTGATGAAGTGCATTGTGTTTCGGAGTGGGGGCACGATTTCCGAACAACATATTTAATGTTAGGTAAAATGCACAATTATTTAGTGCAGTAAAAGATTCAACGTTTGATGAACGAAATAGAGATAATGAAACTATTAAAAGGTTTCACTTATTGGGCTAACTGCCACTGCGTCTTTTGATGTTTTAACAGTTATTGAAAGGGAATTAAATATTAATTCTGAAGATGTAAGTGATGCTGTTATTTCAATAAATAATACGATACGACCAGAATTATTTTTTTCTGTAATTGAAAATGAAACAAAAGCTACTACCTTTCCAATTTTATCACAATCTTTAAAAGATACAATTGGCTTTGCTAAACAAGAACAAATCAATGAACAAATAAAAGGTATTATTGAAAAACTAAATTCTATAAATAATGAAGTTGTTACGGAATGCTTAAAACAACATTTTAGCGATTTTGAATTGAATATCAATTTGAGGATGAAAACAAAAGGAACATATAGAAAAATCAAAATATGATACTAGAACAATTAGTATTTAAACATTTTAATGATGTCATTTCAGTTATTTTTTGCCCACATACTACTGGTACTTTTGGCATAACTCAAGACGCAAATCCATTTCCAAAAGGTAAAGAACTTTTTGATAATTTAGTAATTCCGAATGAAAATAAAGGTTACTTTATGGGTGGCGATGTTAGAACAAATCAAGTAGCGATAGAAAATGCACAAAAATATTTCCTACAATTTATGCAAGGAAAAATAAATTATATGGTTTGTACCAAAGCCTTTGGTATGGGTATCGATAAAGAACATATCCGCAGTATCTATCATCTTAATTTTTCATCTTCTCCGGAAAGCTACATTCAAGAAGCCGGCAGAGCTGGCAGAGATAAAGTAAAATCAATTTGTACAATTTTTCTTGACAGAAATATTTATTATACGGTAGCACAAAATTTTATCATTAAAAATAATAATTCACAGACTTTTCCATACATAAAAGATAGAAAAAAACAAGAGAAATTTTTGAGAACTATGAAAGTTTTACTAACAAAATATCAGAAAGATATTATAGAGACATTCCCTCTTTAAAAAAAGTATTTAAGAATATTGGATTTGAATTATCAAACGACGATATTATTGAATTTAATCAGGATAAAGCAATTCACGAGTACTTACAAAGCACTAGTTTTAAAGGCATAGAAATAGAAGCTTATCAATTAAACAGATTTATAAATCACAATAAGGGTATATTAACACATCCCAATTAAAACTATCTCAAGAAAAGTATAATATAGAATTTGATGATGATATAAAAATAAATTTGCATCTAACTGGAGGTTTAAATGGCTGGGCATATATAAATAATAGCAATGGGAATGCTATCGGTCGGTTTTATGCAAACTTTATATTACCTGTTGCTTTTATAAACGGATTAGGTCCAAACAGTGAACCCGATTTAATTAGGTCGCAACAAGTTTTAGATTTTTTAATTGAAGAATGGGAAGAAAGTGGAAAAGCGGAACCTTTATTATTCAATTTTCTTAAAAAAGAAATCATTAAAGGATTAAATAATGGGTTAAGTTTAGTCGAATATTTTGAAAAACCTGAAACGGATAGTTTTTGGTTTGATGTGCCAAGTTCCTTTAATAATAATAATCTTGAAAATAGGCTAGTCAATGATTTTAATTTGAGCATATTACCAATAATTGATGCTAAAAAAACTATTGAAGAATTTATAAATACGTTAATAAAATATTCTCCAAATTTCGAAGATTTTATTTTAAGAATAGAAGAACAATGGGATATAAATATTACAACAAATCTGATTTATATTCAGAATAGAGATGAATATAGAGCAATGTACTATTCAGAAATAAACAGTGCTGATGTATCTAAAATGATTTATCGTTTATATTCGATTGGGCTTATCAAAGATTATACCATTGATTATAATTTAGGTATTTACCCTTGAAGTTTTCAAGAGTGATAAAAATATTACATAGAAAAACCGAATCTCATTTGTTGAAATACTATCAAGGGCAGCTACATTGCAAAAAATAGAGAATTTAACTAAAATTACGTCAGAATTGTCTGTTTTTGAAACTGTTAAAAATGTGTAAAAGAAATTTTGAATTTCACTTATGAGGATATTGTAAAAAAAAGAAAAGATGCTGTAAATGATTTATTCAAATTTATTTCTGAAAGCCTCGACCGCTCAAAACAAAAACAAAAAGAAAAAGAGAACAAATTTGCATTTAAAGATTATTGGTATAATCATCATTTCAAGGATGAAATGTATTACTATTTTAATGCAAAATATGCTAGAGAAGGCTTCACAATCGGAGGGAAGCCATTTTCCCTAACAGATGATACAAAAAGAGGGCAAATCTCAAAATGGGAGGATTTTGAAAAATATGCTGATGTATTGAATGCACAAGCAAGTTTTATTAATGAATGCAAAATGATGAGGGGTTCGTGCAGGAGAATTAGGCGAGTCCTTTCTACAAAAGATTTTGAGAATGAATATACTCTTAAAATATTAGCATCATTTGCAACTTTTGGCTTAAATAATAGTTATTATTATCAGGAAGCTGAAGATTTATTTATTGATGGTTTTACAATTTATTACGACCAGCACCAAGATTACGATTTATTGAAATCTAGTATAGAAAATTTTGAGCAACATTTATTTAAAAAGTTTAAAAAATAAAAATATTTACCATATCTAAATATGGCTAAGCATAAGATTATGATTAGCGTTAATCATAAATTTGCAGAAACATTAATTGAACAATTACAAAAAATATAAAAATGAGCATTGAAAAAAACTATGAAAACCTAATAGAAGGTAGTTATAAAGAGTTGGAAACTCTAAAGAAAGAAGTAACACAACTTGAAGATATTCGGAAAAAAATTGAAATTCAAATAGGTAGCAATATGGAGTTGCCTCCTTTGTTTTCGGAATTATATACAAAGCTTGAAACAATATCAGTTACATATACGAATGGCATTGATGAAATAACAAGAAAATATTTATCGGATGCAAACAAGTACTTTGTAGATAGAATAGGTGAATTGCAAAATGAAATTAGTAACTTAAAAAGTCAAATTGAAATAATTTCAAATATTGACTTTACAGGTCTTTTCGAGGACTTGCAAAAAGTATTTATTGAGCAAACCAAAAAAGATATAGCAATTGAACTAGAAAAAATTGGGAAAAAAGCTGATGATTTTCAAAACAAAATTGATGCATTGCAAAAAGAAATAGTACGTCTTGAAAAAATTGATTTAGAAAAAGGATTTAATGATTTACAAGATACATTGTCTAAAATATTCAATGCAATTAATTCGATTAATGGAACTTTAACTTCAATCACAGGTACATTAAATAATATTGTTACAACATTAGGAAGTCTACAAACAAGCATCTCAGAAGGTTTCAGTAATACAATAAAGAATATTAACAAATTGGAGAGTAATATTTTAGATGAGTTAATACAAGCAGAAGGAAATAATAAAAATAGATTTGATTCAATCGACACTCAATTTACAGCAATTGATAAGGATTTAAAAAGCCAATTTGAAAAAATTAATACCACAATAGATTCTATTGTTAACCAAAATAATTTACTAAATAAAGAAATTAAAACAAATAGGATTATTTTATTTATAGGTTCAGTTATATCATTTTGTTTGCTTATATATTTAGGATTTTTAAAAAAATAATACACCTTCCGTTATATTTTAACACCTTCTTTATTATTTTAAATAAGATTTTCTATAAAAATTGAACCATACAAACCCCAAAAGAAATTGTCCTTATTTAAAACAATTCCTTCACAACAATCAATATGATGACAAGCCAAGAACAATTAAAAAAGCTGGTGTACAATGGTGCAAGAAGTAAAAAATTGCCTTTAACGGATACTGTTTTAGATAGTTTAAACTATGAACTTTCAATCATTGAAAAGCAAAATTTCTGTGCTTATTTTATTACGTATTCAAGAATAATTGAAGTATGCAACGAACTCAATTTACTACGTTCATACAATAGAGGTAGTGCAGCAAACTCAATCGTAAATTATTGTTTGGATATTACCAAAATTAATCCTATCGAAGAAAATCTAATTTTTGAAAGATTTATTTTGCCAGAGCAAATAAAGTTGCCTGATATAGATATTGATATTCCAAAAGGACACCAAAAAAATGTAATTGAAAAATTAAAGCAAAAATATCCTGAATATAACGCTTATTTTATTGCTTGTTTGCTCCGAAGAGAAACGGATTATAAAGACGTTTTTTATAACAATACCGTCTATAAAAAACATCCTTGGGGTATTATTATAACAACAGAAAAACTTAGTAATCTTAACACATTTCTGTACGAAGAACAAGAATACTACCTTGCGTTAAACCAACAAGCAAAAGATGAAATATATGATGTCACATTTGATTTAGTAGAACAAGAAGCTCTGAATAGATTACAGATTATAGTAAATCAAATTGGAGAGAAATATCACCCATATAAATTGCCATTAAATGATGAAAAGGTTTTTAATTTATTTACTACTGGCGATTTAGATAATATTTTTCTATTCAATTTTTCTATATTAAAACCATTATTAGCTCAATTTAAACCCAATTCCATTTACGACTTGTCTATTATATTCGTAATGTTCCGCCCAAGATTAAAAGATTATATTCCAACTATAATACATAATAAATTTAACGGCAATACACATTATTTTCATAGCGATACAAGAGTTTATGATATATTAAATGAAACTTATGGTCTATTAATTTACCAAGAAACATTTTTACATCTGTTAAATAAAATTGCAGGTATATCCTTTGCTGAAGCAGAATTATGGAGAAGAAAAATCATGAGAGATAAAAGCAATACAGAGATAAATGCCTTTATTTCTATTTTCAATAAAGGTTGCAAAAAAAATAGCACGTTAAACGATATTGAAATGGCGTCGCTTACCAATCTTATCGTAAATATGATAAACTATACTTTTCCTAAAACACATTCGTTGAGTTATTCAATTATTGCATATTGGTGTGCATACTACAAAGTTCATTTTAGAACGCATTTCGATAAAGCATTTAGTAGTAACAATATCTAAATCGTCAATCACAACAGTATTCTATCACCTAATGAAAAGAAACATTGACACCATCCCTTAAAGTGTAGCCTTAAAAAGTTAAACACCATCAACGGATTTAATATTTTATTATTATGTATTATTTTATTCAATTGCTATCTTAGCTGAACAAAATCCTTCAATATGAATACCAAAAAACAATTGTCGTTATTTGCAGAAACAAAAGAACAAAAAGCTCCTCAAAATCAAAAGGAGGCATTTATGTATTTTATGTGTAAGCTAGATGCTGAAATGGTGGGTTTGGTGTTAGATGACCATAAAACATATCAGGATGCTACAAAAACAGTTTTTATATCTAAGCTTACTGATGTCTTTCAACAATTTATTGACAAAGGCGATACTTGTTTAATGCCATATCGTGGTGTATGTGTATCAAAATTTTGTAATAATAATGGTTGCAGCGGTTATTCTTTTTATGGCAACAAATCAAAAATGTACATAGACTTAATTGTTGAAGAATCTAATAATGAAATAAAAGACATTTATGGTTGTGGCAGTCTTATAACATCTAAAAAAATTATAAAAACAAGCAATAAAGTTACAATTAATATAAATAATGATGAAGAAGCAGACTTTAAACCAAGTGTAAAATTTTTAATTGCCAGTCAAAAATACCTTTTAGCTTATGAGGAATTATTGCCTTATGAAAATACCATTATAGATAAAACAATTTATTTAGAATGGTTTGAGAAATACGAGGATTTAAATAAATCAATAGTTTTTGATGGTAAATTGTACACCAATCGAGAAAATTTTTCAAATCTTTTTGGAAGTATAGAAATATTATACAATAATTTAAAATACCATGAACAAGCTTACAAAGCACTTGCAGACTATAAATTTGTACAACCAAAAAATGAAACTCAACTATTAAATTGGTTAACAACTTATGAACAACTTGGTCAGCATATTAACTTGTTTTCGTTATTGTACATGCATCCAAATAATTTTTTTAAAAGCAAGCACTTTGAAGTCGATTATCTAAAAATAGATAATTCAGATTTTAAGTCGATAATAAAGTTTCAATCAATTTATGATAAATTCTACTATCAAATGCTATTAAAATATAACACATTTAGTGATGAACAAATTCAACAATATCGTGAAGACGACAGTGATATGGTTAATTATATTGACTCATTAAAGTATCACCTAATGAAAAGAAACATTGACACCATCCCTTAAAGTGTAGCCTTAAAAAGTTAAACACCATCAACGGATTTAATATTTTATTATTAGGCTTTCGAGTGATTTGTTTTTAAGTTTTTTTGAAAAAATAAAATAAGTTTCCGTTTTATTTATGAGTTAATTCAAAAAAAAAGATATTAAAAAAGTTTAAAACAATTAAGATAATACTGAATTTATTTTTATAAAATGATCATGTATTTGCTGCGCTTCCCTGTTTTCTTTTGAAAAACGTGCTTCAATGGCATCAATATTAGCCAAATAATTTTTCTTAAAATATGGTTTATCATCTTCTGATAGTTTGCGCTTAATGTTCCCAATTTTATTCAACACTTCATTATCACCAACAATCAAAGCATTTATATATTGGTCGATTAATTCTTTTTTTTTCGTAGTCATTTTAATGTTTTTTTTAATCAATTAATAGTGGTTATTAATCTCTCAACCACTCCAAATTTTCTAATTCCTCTCTGTATCTTTTATACCGCTCAAGTGATGAACTTAATAAATTTTTTATTTGAAGTTTTACATCATCAGTTTGTGGTAAAGTAAGTAATAAGTTATATTCAGCAATTCTTTTTTCTTCATTGGATGCAATTCTTTTAATTTGTTCAATTTTCTCTTCTAATTTCCTCCTACTCTCCATCAATTTATTTTGTAAAATAAATATACTGTATTCATTTCAAAAAAACAATTAATATTCTATTTTTCAAATATAATTTTACTTAAATAATGCTTGATTTATGATTCTGACATCAAACTCAATATTCTTGTTATTGATTTTTTTATAAAAAAAAGGGATTGACTTCTCCTAACTTTCAACATTGTAAATATAAAGTAGGGATTTTTAATTAGCTTTGGTTCTCAATTTATCCAAATGAAAAAAATATTATTTGTCGTTTCTATTTTTTTATTAGCGAGTAATGGCGTAATGGCTCAAAAGTCGACCAGTTCCGCCAATGAAATAGTGAAAACGGCTTGTGCAGATGCAAAAGCTACGGACAAAAATGTATTGATTATTTTTCATGCATCGTGGTGTAAGTGGTGCCACAAAATGGAAAATGCCATAAATGATTCTATATGCAAACCCTTGTTTGATGCCAATTATATCGTAAAATATATTGCGGTTGAGGAAGCTAAGGAAAAAATAAAATTGGAAACACCCGGCGGAAATGCCCTAAAAACTAAATATTTGGGCAAGGGAAAAGGACTTCCATTTTGGATTATTTTGGATGGTGATGGCAATTTGTTGGCTGATTGTTTAATCCGAGAGGAGGGAAAAACGCTAAAAGATAATGGGCAGAATATGGGTTGCCCGGCAAGTGACGAGGAAGTAGCTATGTTTGTTTCTATTTTAAAGTCTAGTTCTAATTTACAAGCTTCGGATCTGGAAATTATCGCAAAAAGATTCAAAGAGAATGCCAATTAGCAGCATTCCCTTGGTTTAATCCGCAGTTTATTTAGTTGACATTTAATGAAAATAAAAAATTCATTATTGTAATTCATCCACTGCCGACCACTGACTGCCGACCAACAAACCAAAATCTACAATCCCAATAATACTTTTACTGGATCTTGTCCGTAAAGCATTTTTTCAGGGTTTTCGAGCATGTCTTTTACCGTAACCAAGAAACCAACGCTTTCTTTTCCATCTACTATTCGGTGGTCGTAACTCAACGCCACATACATCATTGGTCGTATTTCTACTTTTCCATTTATGGCCATTGGTCGGTCTTGTATTTTGTGCATGCCAAGTATGGCTGATTGTGGCTGGTTGATAATTGGCGTGGATAGCAAAGACCCAAATACACCACCATTGGTAATTGTAAATGTGCCACCTGTCATGTCGTCCATGGTTAAATTACCATCTCGACCGAGAATGGCCAATCTTTTAACTTCCATTTCTATTTCGGCAAATGATAAAGATTCAGCATTTCTGATTACTGGCACCACCAAACCTTTCGGCGTAGAAACGGCGATAGAAATATCACAAAAATCGTGGAATACTATATTTTCGTCTTCTAAGTAGGCATTTATAGCGGGAAATTTTTGCAATGCTACTGAACAAGCTTTTGTAAAAAAAGACATAAAACCTAGTCCTATCCCTTTCGATTCCTCGAATGATTTTTTGTACTGTTCTCTAATCTGCATTATTCGGCTCATATCTACTTCATTAAAAGTAGTTAGCATGGCCGTTTCATTTTTGGCAGCTACCAATCGTTTGGAGATGGTGCGGCGCAATCGCGACATTTTTTCTGCCTTTTCGCCTCTTGAAAATTGCCCTTTTGATAAAGGAATATTTTCCACTTTGGCAATAGATACTGCTGGTTTTTCGCTTTTTAGAGCGTCTTCTTTTGTTATTCTATTGTCTTTTCCGGTACCTTCTATTGTTTTAGGGTCGATTCCTTTTTCGTCCAATATCTTTTTTGCGGCTGGCGATGGATGCTGACTGGCGTATGTATCTTTACTTGCTACTGCTTGAGTGCTAGGTTTTTCCACTTCCTTGGGTGGCGCTATTTCGGCCTTCGGATTTTCGTCAACACCTTGTGGGCCTTTATCGGCTGTGTCGATGGTGCATACTATATCGCCAATTTTTAGATCAGCTCCTTCTTGAGCTATAATGGTCAATTTACCTTCCGCTTCCGAAGGTAATTCAAAGGTTGCCTTTTCCGACTCTAATTCACAAAGGTTCTCGTCTAATTTTACATAATCGCCATCTTTTTTCAACCAAGTTGAAAGGGTTACTTCTGTAACTGATTCGCCAATACTTGGCACTTTTATTTCTATTTTACTCATAATTGATACAACTATACTTTCTTCTAACTATTGTCTTAATATTTTTACCTACAAAAAGATCTTTCTAACCAATATAAGTTAATCCTTTTTTATTTTACAATTATTCCAATGCCCTTTCCACCAATGCTTTCTGCTCTTTTTCATGCAATTTGCTGAATCCGGTGGCAGGTGATGAAGTCATTGGCCTTGAAATATTTGTGTTTATTTTGTCATAATTCATCCTTATGAATGTCCAAGCACCCATATTCTCTGGTTCTTCTTGTACCCAAATCGGTGTTGCATTTTTGTATTGCTCTATAATGGCATCCATTTTCTTTTTAGGCATTGGATAAATTTGCTCTACCCTTACCAATACAATATCTTCTTTTTTATCGAGCTCCATTTGCGCTTTTAGGTCGTAATAAACCTTACCTGTACAAAAAATAACTTTTCTGATATCTTTTTCTGGCAAAGCGACTTTATCCACTATCACTTCTTCAAATTTACCACTTAAAAGTAATTGAATATCTGAAACGCATTTTGGATGTCTGAGCAATGATTTTGGCGACATATTTACCAAAGGCTTCCTAAATGGCAATGCCAATTGGCGACGTAATGCATGGAATAAATTGGCAGGCGTTGTAATATTGGTAATAAACATATTGTCTTCACCACACAATTGCAAGAATCTTTCGAGCCTAGCACTTGAATGCTCCGGACCAGCACCTTCGTGGCCATGTGGCAATAATAAAACGATTCCGCTCTGGCGATTCCACTTTGTTTCGCAAGAGGCAATAAATTGATCGATAATAATCTGTGCTCCATTATTGAAATCGCCAAATTGCGCTTCCCAAATCGTTAATGGATTTGGGCTAGGCAAAGAATAACCGAATTCAAAACCTAAAACGCCATATTCTGAAAGGTGTGAATTGAAGATTCTGAATTTCCCTTGTTTGCCTTCTTCCTCAATAAAACCCAAGCGATTGTACTCTTCGTTTGTAATTTCATCATAAAGCATGGCATGCCGATGGCTGAAAGTACCACGTTTTACATCTTCCCCACTCATTCGTACATCAAATCCATCAAGCAAAATGGAGCCATACGCCAATAGTTCACCTGCAGCCCAATCGATATTCGAATGCTCTTTCATCAGCGCTCGCCGCGCATCCAGCATTTGCTGTATTTTCTTAAGCGGATTAAAATTTTCTGGCACCTTCACAAGTGCTTTTATGATTTTTATTAAATTGGTTTTGTCGATTTTCGTTTCAGGTGATTGCTCAAAATCTGCTTCGGTCGACCTCCTTAATTTTTGCCACGCCATTTCGGTTGCTTGCGCTTGGTATGGCCTTGGATGTTGTTTGTTTTCGTCTAATCGTTCTTGAAGTTCTTTCCAAAAATCTTTTTCCATATTGAGGGCTAATTCCTTACCTGCAACTCCCCAATCGGCCAATTTTAAATTGTATAAATCCCTTACACCTGTATGGTTTTTTATCAAATTATACATTTGCGGTTGTGTATAATGTGGATCATCGCCTTCATTATGTCCCCATTTACGGTAACAAACCATATCTACAAAAACATCCTTATTAAATCGTTGTCGGTAGGCTGCGGCAAGTTCTGCTACATAAGTAACTGCTTCAACATCATCTCCATTTACATGAAAAACAGGTGATTGAATAGTTGCTGCAATAGAAGTGCTATAATTAGAAGTACGTGCATCATCAAAATCGGTAGTAAATCCAATTTGATTATTGATAACAAAATGAATAGTTCCTCCAACGGTATAGCCTTTCAAATTGGCCATTTGCAATACCTCGTAAACGATGCCTTGGCCTGCCACAGCGGCATCACCATGTATGGTTATTGGCAATATTTTATCGTAATCAGAATTATAAATCGCATCGGCTTTTGCCCTACAAAATCCTTGAACCACGGGATTAACAGCCTCTAAATGGGATGGATTTGGTAATAATTTGATATATACTTCTTTATTATCCATGGTTTGATATTGCGACGAATAGCCTAAATGATATTTTACATCGCCAGTACCAGTGGAGAAATCATCAGGTGCTAAACCCTCAAACTCTGAGAAAACTTGCTCGTATGTTTTTCCTATTATATTCGTTAGTACATTTAATCTTCCTCTATGCGCCATTCCAATTACAACCTCTTCTACACCTTCGTTAGCTGCTACATTTATCATTGCATCAAGGGCTGGAATAGTGGATTCGCCACCTTCGAGTGAAAAACGTTTCTGTCCGATAAATTTAGTGCCTAGAAATTTTTCCAAAACAGCCGATTCATTTAATTTACTTAAAATCCTCTTTTTCTTTTCTATTGGGTGCTCATAGGCGATATAGCCATGTTCAATTTGTTCCCTCAACCATTTACGTTCCTCTCTATCCAATACATAATTATACTCCCAACCGATGGTTCGAACATAAATTTTTCTTAATCGCTCCAATATTGTTTTTAAGGTAGCTTTTCCAATGCCTATTTCATTGCCCGAGATAAATTCTGTATCCAAATCTGCCTCACTCAATCCGAAATGGTGCAGTTCGATATCGGCATGTCTATCTTTACGAGCTCTAAGCGGATTAGTATTTGAAATCAAATGCCCTTTATTTCTATACCCATGAATTAGTTTTAAAACTGCAAATTCCTTTGTGTTGAAAGTTGCAACACCTTGTCTATCAACAGCATTTTCATGATTAGAGATAGCATAATCAAATCCATCAAAAAATTTCTTCCATTCAGGATCTATACTATTTGGGTCGGTTTTATAGTCGTTATATACGTTTTCAATATATGAAGGGTGGGCATTTGCCAGAAAAGAATAATCAGCGATGGACATACAATTTAATTTACTTCACAAATATCTAAATAATAAAAACAAAATTGGAATATTGACTTCATTTGTTTAATAATTATTAACCTTTAATTGAAAAGAAAAGTTTAGTATAATAAATTTTTATGTTTGAAAAAAAGTTGTACATTTGCACTTCCAAATAAAAAAGAATAAATAATGGCACATCACAAGTCGGCAAAAAAGAGAATTAGACAATCAGCTAAAAAAAGACTACAAAATAGATATTATGGTAAAACTACGCGTAATGCTATTCGTAAACTAAGGGCACTTGAAAACAAAGAAGAAGCTGTTGCTTTATTACCAAAAGTAGTATCAATGGTGGATAAATTAGCTAAAAGAAATCAAATACACAAGAACACTGCTGGTAATTTAAAATCTAGCTTAATGAAAAAAGTAGCGAAATTATAATTTAAAAGTGTGGAATTTTATACAAAGGTGTATCTCAATGGGGTACACCTTTTTTTATGCTTACAAATAACCTAACAATAAAAAGCTGGTCCGAGGAGGACAGACCTAGAGAAAAACTAACCTTAAGAGGAAAGGGCGCGCTGACCGATGCCGAACTTTTTGCCATATTGCTACATACTGGCACAAAAGACCTTACTGCTGTTGAATTGGCGCAATTAATATTACAAAGAGCTGATAATAACCTACACAAGTTAAGCAAACTCGGTGTTTCAGATTTGATGGAAATAAAAGGTGTTGGGCCAGCAAAAGCCATTTCAATAGTGGCAGCAATGGAAATTGGAAGACGCCGAAGAAGTGCTGAAATCGAGAAGCCAATGATGATTACCTCCAGCAAATCGGCATTTGACACCATTTATCCTCACCTGGCTGATTTAAATCATGAAGAATTCTGGGTTATTTATTTAGACATTAGAGGAAAAATATTGAGCATTAAAAATATCAGTAGCGGCGGACTCACACAAACACTTTGCGACTTGAAAATAATATTCAATCATGCATTAAAATTATTTTCGCCCAGTATTGTATTATTTCACAATCATCCATCCGGCCATTTGAAGCCAAGTGAACAAGATATAAAGCTTACAAAAAAAATAAGATCAGCAGGCGAGATATTAGATATAAAAATACTCGATCATATCATTATTGGAATCGAAGACTATTTTAGTTTTGCTGACAATGGGTTATAAAAAAAGGGCCAGCTTACGCTGACCCAATAAAAAAAAGCCCCTTCATTAACTCTTTAAAACAATTATAAAACAAAATTATATATAATAAATTAAAAAACCAAATCTTTTTTATTAATTTAACTTTTCATTACATATTAATTTAAATTCGGGTATAGTTACATAAAACAAACTATTGTCATCAATTTCTTTAAACAGGTAAGTTCCATACATTTTTCCTATTTCTGTTTTCAAACCACACCCAGACACATATTGAAATGATTCACCAGGTAAAAGGATGGGTTGTTCTCCCACAACGCCTTCGCCTTCTACTTGTTTAACATTGCCAAATCCTTCCACAATGAACCAATGTCTTCTTAGAAGCCTAACTGATTTTGCTCCATTATTTTTAATGGTAATACTGTAAGCAAACATATAATCTCGAGTTAAAGCATTCGAATACTCATTCTGATAAAATGATTCAACAGATACTTTAATGCCTCGAGTTACAAAAGTTACCATAAAAAAATACGATTTATATTTCTTTATAAAAATGGTATTAATAATTCAAATTAGCAAGTAATTTTATAAGATTATTTTATTTTTTTGTTGAAAAAATCAGCGATCAAATCATCTGCTTCTCCAAAAACGGTATCCAAATCATCATTAACAAGAATTTTATCAAATACATCCGCCATTTTTATTTCCACTTTAGCCCTCCTCATTCTTTCTTCTAAGGCATCGATGTGTTCGGTTCGTCGTTTCATAATTCGTTGTCGAAGTTCTGTAAGCGAAGGTGGTTTAATAAAAACAGAAAGCGCACTATCTCCAAAATATTGTTTTAAATCCTTCGCACCTATCACATCTACCACAAACACTATTGCTTTGCCAGCAGCCCAAATTCTATTTATTTCTGACTTTAATGTCCCATAGAACATGTCGGTATACACCATTTCCCATTCAATAAATTCATCCTTTTCGATTTTAGTTTTAAAATCTGGCACCGTAATAAAATAATAGTCCACTTTGTCCACTTCACCTTCACGTGGTTGTCGTGTAGTAGCACTTATAGAGTAATTTAAAAACGAAAATTTGCCTATTAAATAATCTGCGATGGTATTTTTTCCTGCACCTGATGGCCCTGTTATAATTATTGCTTTATTCATCTTTTATAAAACATTTGCAATTTGCTCCTTAATTTTTTCCAATTCATCTTTCATATCCACAACCAATCGTTGCAAATTCGCATCATTTGCTTTAGCACCCAAAGTATTTATTTCTCTACCCATTTCTTGCGCCACAAAACCAATTTTTTTGCCAACTGATTTCTCCGTTGTTCCCTCTAAAAGTTCATTAAAATAGTGTAAATGTGCTGCAAGTCGAGAAATTTCTTCCGAAATATCCATTTTTTCGATATAAAACAACATTTCTTGCTCCAAACGATCGGGATTAAAATTCACTTTACCAAAATTGGAAGATATCATTTGCGCCAATTTATCTTTTTGTCGCACAAATCTGTCCTTTTCTACAGCCTTTACATCGACTAGTTTTGCGGAAATAATTTGTACTCTTTCCATCAAAAAGTCAAAAACCACAACACCTTCTCGCTTTCTAAATTGCCATACTTGTTCGATTGTATCCAACAAACGCATTTTATATGCTTCCCATTCCGTATCACTCAACTCTTCCTTTTCAGAAACCGTTTCTCGCTCCTGAAGCATCAATAAAGCTGGCAAAATTGTATCGCTGCTTACACCATTTTCTATTGCAAATTGTTTTAGAAAATCAAATTGCATTTTAAATTTTTCAGTATCATTTATTAAGGATTTTTTTTGTGTTTCCTGCAAAGAGAAAACAATATCAATTTTTCCTCTTTCCAATTGAGTACCCAATATATTTCTAATCTCTATTTCCCTAGATTTAAGAAAGCTAGGCGTTTTGAAATTTATTTCCAATCCTTTACTATTCAGCGATTTGATTTCGCACTGATAATTCTGACTATTAATTTGAAATTCCTGCTTGCCATAACCCGTCATTGAGTACATAAATACAATTTTAAGGCAAAAGTAAAATTTTAAAACATATATCCTGAACTAAAAAAAATGTTTAGGTTAATTTTAGAAAAAAAAGGGTTTGTGTGTCTTCGAACATTTTTAACTTCAAAATGGACAATTGTTTATTTTTTTTGGGTTGGACATTATTACCTTGCTCCGACGGGTCGTAAGGAGTGGTATCCTCTTTTTTTGTTTTAAAGGGTGGGCAGGCAAAAAAAAGAAACAAACGTTTCCGATTCCTCGGAAGCAGGAATCGCTTCAAATTAATAATAATAATTTAGTAGATAACCTTTACTTTTTAAGTGCTGAATTATAGAATTTATTTACCTTTGCACCGCAATTTTATCATTAAATAAATTTAAAACATGAAAGTTAGTGTAATCGGCGCAGGAAATGTAGGTGCTACATGCGCAAATGTCCTTGCAGAAAAGGATTTTCTAAAGGAAGTTGTTTTGTTAGATATTAAAGAAGGAACTGCCGAAGGGAAGGCTTTGGATATGTGGGAGACGGCTCCAATAAATTTTTATAGCACCAAAACGGTAGGTGTAACCAATAATTATGAAGCTACTGCGGATAGCGATGTAGTTGTAATTACTTCTGGCTTGCCTCGTAAACCAGGTATGAGTCGTGACGATTTGATTTCAATTAATGCAGGTATTGTGAAGTCGGTTACTGAAAATGTAATAAAATATTCTCCAAATGCTGTTATTATAGTGGTTTCAAATCCGTTGGATGTAATGACTTATTGCGCTTATTTGGCTGCAAAAGTTGATAGTCGAAAGGTATTTGGAATGGCAGGTGTATTGGATACAGCGCGTTATAGAGCATTTTTGGCTGAGGAATTGAATGTATCACCTAAAGATATTCAAGCAGTATTAATGGGCGGACATGGCGATACTATGGTACCATTGCCACGATACACCACAGTTGCAGGTATTCCAGTAACTGAATTAATTTCGAAAGAAAAATTGGATGCGATAATCGAAAGAACCAAAACTGGTGGTGGCGAGATTGTAAACTTATTGGGTACTTCTGCATGGTATGCACCAGGTGCTGCAGCTGCGCAAATGGCTGAGGCAGTTTTGAAAGATGAACAAAGAATTTTTCCAGTTGCTGCATGGCTTACAGGTGAGTATGGTATGAATGATATTTATTTGGGTGTTCCTGTAAAATTGGGCAAAAACGGTATTGAGCAAATCATTGAATTGCAACTGAATACAGAAGAAATGGCTGCTTTAAATGAGTCGGCTACAGCAGTAAGAAGTGTATGTGGTGTATTAGATACGATGAAACTTTTTTAATATTTAACATTTCATATATTAAAAAAAGGGGCATTATTGCCCCTTTTTTTATAACTTTCACCAAAAATTTACGTTATCTAATAAATATAAGTATGAAAAACATCATCGCAATCTTTCTTTTAAGTGCTTTAGTATTTACAGCTTGCAAAAAAGAAGTAGAACCCGTATCGCTAAATGTGGCTTTTAAACCAACCAACAAAGGCTCTGGCGTAGTGGCAGGAGGTATTTTAAAAGATGTAGATAATAAGAATTTTTCACTCGATGAATTTAAATTCTATATTTCAAATATCGAAGTAACCGATGTGAAAGACGTAAAAACCAAAATTAATAGGGTGGTGCTTTACGACTTGGGTGTTAATGATTACGATATTTTTTACGATATTCCAGAGGGAAACTACAAATCTATCTCATTCGGACTTGGTTTGGATACTGCCACCAATAATACTAATCCTAATTCAGTGGACGAAACCGACCCTTTGAGTATTTCGCAAGGAACTTATTGGGATATGTTAAAATATAGGTTTGTAGTATTGGAAGGCAAATTTGATTCCACCGTGGCTGGAAACACCACACCTAATAAGCCATTTGCTTTACATATTGGAACAGATCAAATGTACCGTACGGTTGAAGTGTTTAAACCATTTGAAATAACAGGAGGCAAAAATTATGTAGAGCTTCCTTTTGAAATAAATGAATTATTTTATAGCACAACTGATACCATCCGTTTTTCCGAACACTATAGTAATGATAGCGAAAATGAGGTGCAACTCGACTATGGAAATAGAATCATGAATTTCTTTAAAAATGCGTTTTAGAATAGGCAATAAAGGCATTTCGTTTTTTTTGCTAATCATTTTCTTTAGCATTTTAATTGTTTTTTCGTGCAAAAAGGAATCTGATGACAATTTTGTCTTTAATCCAACTCCCCATTTATTCCCTAAGCCTACCGATTGGCGTGCCATTCCGTTGGATGCCAATAATCCTGTAAGCGAAGAAGGAATAGCATTGGGAAGAAAATTGTTTTTCGACCCAATTTTATCGTCAGATTTTACCATATCGTGTGCCAGTTGCCATAAGCCTGAACTTTCCTTTTCAGATGATACCCGAACGAGTAAAGGTGTGGATGGACAATTGGGGAAGCGAAATTCCATGCCATTGATTAATTTAGCTTGGAATAAAAAACTTTTTTGGGATGTGCGCTCCAACACCCTTCCTGAGCAGGCACTAATACCAGTTCCACAACACGATGAAATGAATCTGGATTGGGCAATTGCAACGGATAGACTTCAAAAGGATGCCAATTATCCAATGATGTTCCGCAAGGCATTCAACGAAAAAACGATAACTAAAGAATTGGTAGCCAAGGCGATAGCACAATTTGAGATGACACTGATTTCGTATAATTCCACTTATGACAAATACGTGAGAGGCGAGGTAAATCCTGACCCTGCTTTTTTTAGGGGTTTGGAGATATTCAGAACCGAGAAGGGCGATTGCTTCCATTGCCATACCTTGGCGGCCGTTGAAACCTTTGCCGATCCAGTCCGTGTTTTTACTAATAATGGTATGGATTTGGCGAGTAATGCTAATGATTTTTTAGACTTAGGAGTGGGGAAAATAAATGGTTTGGATGCCGATAAGGGCAAATTCAAAATACCGACATTGCGCAACCTAGCATTCACTGCGCCTTATATGCACGATGGTCGATTTGCTACTTTAGAAGATGTTATTGAATCCTATAATTTGGGACCAAAAAATTCGCCAACAGTGGATAATATAATGATTGTAAAAGCGAATTATAGATTAGAAAACTACGGTCACTATGGTTTGGCCCTAAGTGCACAAGAGAAAGCTGATTTGAAATATTTTCTCTTATCAATGTCCGATACTAGTTTTGTAAATAATCCAGATTTCAAAAAACCCATTGAGTAAGAAGGGAGATTTTGGATTTATGAATTCAGATTTCAGAAAACAATGAAATAATTTGGGGATTTGGAAATTTGAAAATGGTTGGTTTTCAACTAAAAAATTTTTCCCAATCTTTTGCCAGTAGAAATTTAACCGATTCCGACGTTCGACTCGGTCCAATACAAGTTTTTTAATCAAAGCCTATATTTTTCCTTTACTTAATACTTTGTACTTAATACCTAATACCAAAAACATAATTAAAGGACCCCATCATACAAAAATACACAAGTTTTAATTAAAGACAGCTATCTCTTTACTAATTACTAGGTACTAATTACTTAATACAATAAGCGTCCTAAATTGTCCAGCAAGCTCTGACAATACCTACCAAACACCATTTATCTTCGTATTTTTCCCATACCAATCGGAGTGCTTTCCAATCCATGCCCTCATATTGCTTGTCAAAACCGCTAAAATAATATTCGATAAAATCTGCGCCCACAAAAACTTTATCCATATTCACCAACTCATTGCCTGATTGATGAATTTGATTAAAAAAAATGTCGTGTGATTTTAGGTAATTTGGCGTTTGAACATACGTTTGAAGGTAAGTCTTTAAGTTCAAATTTATCGAATCACCCGACCCATCAGCAAAGCCAAAAAACAATAAATCATCCTTGGTATAATAAAAATTAAGTTCATTAATGGACAATGGTTTTGTGTTGATGGTATCTATGTGGCCATAAGGAGAAAATCGCAATCCTTTTACTGGATGTACCAAACTTATGAATTGACTAAATTCTCCAGATTGAATTTTCTCTAAGGTTTGGTTAGAAAGCATCAGTAGTGATTCTTCCTTAGTTACTTTATGTTCAACCGTTTTGTTTGTTTTAGCATTTGAATTTGAGCAGCTTGTAGAAATAATCAAGGCCAAGCCAATACAGAACCAAGCAGCATTATTCAGATATTTATTTAAATTCATTCCCCCTTTAAATTGCATTTTTTACTAATGCATCAAATTGCGTGCCTAAAAGAAAATAAAGGAATCATTTTACCAAAGTATAAAAAATGTTGATTAGTTAGGCTGTATTTCTGATTGTCCAAGGTCGGCAGTCGACAGTCAACAGTGGACAATTTGCATCAAGATTTAATTTTACTTCCACTTTTTTTTACCAACTAAACGACCTTTAATGTTATAATTTAAAAAAAACACATTTTTATAGTGCATGATATTTTAAAATGTATATCTTTGCACCTCGTTTTTTGAAATAATATGCGGGTGTGGCGAAATTGGTAGACGTACCAGACTTAGGATCTGGCGCCGCGAGGCATGGGGGTTCGAGCCCCTCCACCCGCACTTTTTTTCTTTCATTAAAGACGACTATCTTTATTTCCAACCAAAAAAAGTTTAAAAGTGAATATCGTTCAAGAAAACATTGACGCATTAAATGCTATTTTAAAAATTAACATTTCGAAAGAAGACTATCTTCCTAAAGTAGAAGAAGCACTAAAAAATTACCGTAAAAATGTAAACCTTAATGGATTTCGGAAAGGAATGGTACCCATGGGCATTGTAAAAAAAATGTATGGTGATGCTGTTTTATTTGAAGAAATGAACAAATTGGTTGGAGAAGCAACTACCAAACATTTTGAAGAAGGAAAAGTAGAAATATTAGGTCGACCGATGCAAAAAGACACTAATTTAGATGTCAATATTAATGACCCAAAAGATATCGTTCTTGAATATGAGATTGGATTGGCTCCAGCTGTAGATTTATCTAAAATAGAGAAATTAAAAGTAACTCAACAAACAATTGAAGTAAGCGACCAAGATGTAGAAAAGGAAATGGATGCTTTGAGAATGCGCAATGGCAAAGTAACAAATCCAAGCAAAGTGGCCGATGAAAAAGATTTGATTTATGTTGATTTGGTAGAAATGGATGATGACAAAGAAAAAGAAGGTGGATATTCTACTGCTTCTGTTTTGAGTTTGGAAACCATAAAAGACAAAAAACTAAAAGCTAAAATAGAAAAACTAGAAGTTGGTAATTCTATTGAAGTAGATATATTTAAAGATTTTGACAAAGATGCAGAAGGCATCAAAAAAAATATATTGAATCTTAAAGATGGCGTAGCGCCAGAAGGCATGAGTGAAGATTTTAAATTAACACTTACTAAGATTCACCACCTAGACAAAGCAGATTTGGATCAAGAATTTTTAGATAAAACTTTTGGACCTGGCAAAGTAAATTCGGAAGAAGAGGCTAGAGCTGAATTAAAAAAAGAAATTCAACAGTATTTTAACCAAATGGCGGTTAGAAAAAATAAAGATGCCTTTGTTAACACCATAACAGATGCCTTAAATCTTTCGTTGCCAGATGAATTTTTAAAAAAATGGTTGAAGCAAAGCAACGAAAAGCCAATTACTGACGACCAATTAAATAGTGAGTATGGAGGATTTGCACAAGATCTTAAATGGACAATAATTTCTAATAAATTGAGGGCAGAAAATAACCTTGAACCCGAAATGGAAGAAGTAAAGGAATTTAGTCGAAATATCATCAGGGATCAAATGGCAAAATTCAACACCACTGGCAATGAAATTGGAGAAGAGACAATAGAAATGTTCAATAATCAGATGTTTGCAAAAGAAGAGCATGTCAAAAAGTCATACGAAAGTGTTGTGGAACAAAAATTGTTCAGCTTTATTGAATCCAAGTTGATTGTAAATAAAGAAACAGTAACATTGGAAGATTTTTTGAAAAAAAATAATTAAAAAATGAGCAATAACAACGAATTCAGGAAATACGCCGTTAAGCATTTAGGAATGTCATCTAATGGTGTAGATCAGTATATGAAGTATAATGGTGAAATCGTGGGACTTACCCCTAATATCATCGAGGAAAGACCAATGAATATTGCAGCTATAGATGTATTTTCAAGGTTGATGATGGATCGTATTATCTTCTTAGGCACTGGAATTGACGATTATGTAGGAAATATTATTACTGCACAATTATTGTTTCTTGAATCCGTTGACCCAGTTCGTGATGTACAAATTTATATAAATAGCCCAGGAGGAAGTGTTCATGCTGGATTGGGGATTTATGATACTATGCAATATATACGACCTGAAATTTCAACAATTTGTACAGGAATGGCAGCCTCAATGGGCGCAGTATTAATGTGTGCTGGAGAAAAAGGAAAAGAAGTGCTTTAAAGCATAGTAGAGTAATGATACATCAGCCTATGGGCGGTGCGCAGGGCCAAGTAAGTGAAATAGAAATTACTTATAAGCAAATTACAATGCTAAAGAAGGAATTGTATGATATAATTGCCGAACACTCAGGACAACCTTATGAAAAAGTAGAGAAGGATAGCGATCGGGATTATTGGATGACAGCTCAGGAAGCCAAAGAGTATGGTATGCTTGATGAAGTATTGATAAAAAATAAATTAGCCTAATATATAATTATGTCAACTAAAAAGGGAATGCAAAGTTGTTCTTTCTGTGGTAAACCTAAAGACGAAGTTCAAATCTTAGTAGCAGGAGTTGACGGATTCATTTGTGAAAATTGTGTAGAGCAGGCTCAATCTATTGTTGCTGAAGAAATGTTGCACAAAGGGCAGCAGGCTAAGCACCAAATTTTGGATCCAAATGCTAAAATACCAAAACCGAAAGAAATAAAATCCTTTTTAGATGATTTTATTATAGGTCAAGATGAGGCTAAAAAAGTAATCTCTGTAGCTGTTTACAATCATTATAAGCGTTTGAACCAGAATATTGAAGGTGATGTTGAAATAGAGAAATCAAATATAGCAATGGTAGGTCGAACAGGAACTGGTAAAACCTTATTAGCAAAAACGGTGGCCAAAATCCTTAAAGTTCCTTTTACCATTGTAGATGCAACGGTTTTTACAGAGGCAGGATACGTGGGTGAAGATGTAGAAAGTATATTAAGTAGATTATTGCAGGTATGCAACTACGATGTTACAGCAGCTGAAAGAGGTATTGTATATATTGATGAAATAGACAAAATTGCAAAGAAAAGCGAAAACCCTTCAATTACTAGAGATGTTTCTGGCGAGGGTGTTCAACAATCGATGCTTAAATTATTAGAAGGCACAGAGGTTCATGTGCCACCACAAGGAGGACGGAAGCACCCTGATCAAAAAATGATTAAAGTGGACACTAAGAATATTTTGTTTATTTGTGGTGGTGCATTTGATGGCATCGAACGAATAATTGGAAATAGAGTGCAGGCTTCCGTAATTGGTTTCAAAAAATCTACTGATAAATTAGCAATAGACAAGGATAATATGTTGGAATATATAAATCATCACGATTTAAAAAGTTTCGGTATCATTCCAGAATTATTGGGTCGTATGCCAGTATTATGCCATTTAGATCCTTTGGATAAAGTGGCGTTGAGAGCCATTTTGGTTGAACCAAAAAATGCCCTATTAAAACAATATCAAAAGCTATTCAGAATGGAGGATATTGAATTCACCGTGGCTGATGATGCCCTTGATTTTATTGTAGATAAAGCATTTGAATTTAAACTAGGTGCCAGAGGATTACGGTCTATTTTTGAAGCCATTGTAAATGAGGCTATGTTTGAATTGCCGAGCAATACAGAAATAAAATCCTTTGTTGTTTCAAAAGAATATGCAATCAATCAATTAGATAAATCTAAATTGGATAAGTTAAAAGTAGCTTAATTTTTTTACAAAAAAAATTGGTCTTTTATTTAACTTTATTCAATATTTGTAGTTATATTATATAATCAAAGTAAACAAATAAAAATATGGCATTTACACTTCCTGAGTTGCCTTATGCACATGATGCATTAGAGCCACATTTCGACAAACTAACTATGGAAATCCATCATGGTAAACATCATCAAGCCTATGTTACCAACCTAAATGCAGCCTTAGAAGGTGGCGATTGGGCAGACAAAAGCATTGAAGAATTGATGGCGAATATTTCTAAACTGCCACCTGCTGTTAGAAATAATGGAGGTGGACACTTTAACCATTCTTTGTTTTGGACTATTTTGTCACCAAATGGTGGTGGTGCTCCAAGTGGAGCATTAGCTGAAGCAATAGACGCTACCTTTGGTTCATTTGATAATTTCAAAACAGAATTTGCAAAAGCAGGTGCTACAAGATTTGGTTCGGGCTGGGCTTGGTTATGCGTAAAATCGGGTGGAGAAATTTGCGTTTGCTCCTCTCCTAACCAAGATAATCCTTTAATGGACATTTCTGAGTGCCCTGGTACCCCAATTTTGGGATTAGATGTGTGGGAACATGCATATTACCTAAAATTCCAAAACCGACGACCAGATTATATCTCTACTTTTTGGAATTTGGTAAATTGGGAAGAAGTTTCTCGAAGATTCGCTGAAGCTAAATAAAAATTTAATTCATTTTTTATAAAGGGTTTGTATTAAAAATGCAAACCCTTTTTTTTGTTTCTTTCAATAAAATAATTTCTACATTTGTAAAAAAAACATGGACAATACACGTACATACAATACAATGATTGGGGCATCTATCGGCTTTGTTATATTGACTGGGTTAGCCATGTTATGCTATCCTGGTGGCACAGTGAACAATCATCATAGCGTTGGTTATTCATTTTTACAAAACTTTTTTAGCGATTTGGGTCGATATAAGACTTTTTTACAACAGCCCAAATTATTGAGTTTGACTTTCTTTTTTTTGGGTGTATTGATAGTGTCAACAGTTTCAATCCGTTTTAATTGGGCGCTTACCGATGATCTAGATGGCGAAGGAAAGCATCCAATAGTTTCCGTTATGGCAAGGTTTTTTGGAATTGCCTATGCCATAGCGATGCTTGGAATTGCTTGCACACCTTATGATTTATTTTTGGATGAACATATTTTTATTGTTAGAGTTTGTTTTTCATTACTTATTCCTCTGAGTATCTGTTACACCATTCTGATATACAAATATCAGAGAATGCCCAATAGATATGCCATTTTATTTATAATTACAGCGGTAATGCTATCCATTTATTTGTACATTTTAATATTAGGGCCTAAGTCAAATGAAAATCCATATTTGCAAACCGTAGCACAGAAAGTAATTGTTTACTCTTTGGTTTTTTCTTTAATGTACTTGGCTATAGGTGCCAAAAAATATATTTCAAAAGATCGGGTTTTTGAATAAAATTTAATTCTAAATATTAGGCAATGAAATTTCCAAAAGAGGGCGAATACGCAAGTTTTTACCGAGGTTATATTGAAAAAGCAGGGCAAGGTGATTTTTTTGAATTATTGGATATAAATACGCAAAAAACTATTGATTCATTTAAAAATATCCCTATTGATTTGCATAATTATAGCTATGCAGAAGGCAAATGGACAATTAAGGAATTATTGATTCATTTGGTAGATTGTGAAAGAGTTTTTGTCTATAGAGCATTAACAGGTGCAAGAGGCGATAATTATAGTGTCTTGCCTAGTTTTGATGAAGATTTATTTTTGGAAAACGCAAATGTAATAAATCGTCCCTTGGAAGATATTTTAGCAGAGTTCACTCACACTAGAATAAGCAATAGATTGTTTTTTAAATCATTAAACGAAGAGGCAACATCACGGTCGGCAAATACAAATGGAGTACCCATGTCTACGCGTGCATTTGGCTTTATAATTATTGGCCATAGCAATCATCATTTAAGTGTTTTAAAAGAAAGATACTTAGTGTAGTTATTCTACTGTAACACTCTTTGCCAAATTTCTTGGTTGATCTACATCGCAACCTCTCAAAACAGCCATATGGTAGCTTAATAATTGTAAGGGAATAACACTCAAAAGTGGCGTAAAAGGCTCTGAGGTTTTAGGAATTGGAATTACGAATTCTGCCAATTTTGATATTTCAGTATCACCCTCATTTACGATGGCAATTATTCTTCCCTTTCTGGTTTTAACCTCTTCTATATTGCTCAATACCTTTTCATAGTGTTCAACATTGGTGGCAACTACCAATATTGGCATGTTTTCGTCAATCAAGGCAATCGGACCGTGTTTCATCTCTGCGGCTGGATATCCTTCGGCATGAACGTAGGATATTTCTTTGAGTTTCAATGCCCCTTCAAGTGCAACTGGGAAATTATATCCTCTACCTAAGTAAAGGAAATTGGTACTATCTTTAAAAATATTGGCTATCTGCTTGATTCGTTTATCTAACTTTAAAATAATTTTTATCTTCTCAGAAATTTGCTCCAATTCACTTATGTATTGGTGATAAACTGTTTTCGAAAGTGTTCCCTTTTTATGTGCAAGTTGTAAAGCCATCATAGTTAGGATGGTAACTTGAGTAGTAAATGCCTTAGTGGAGGCAACACCTATTTCTGGTCCTGCATGGGTATAGGATCCAGCGTCTGTCATACGGGAGATGGCTGAGCCAACTACATTGCAAATGCCATAGGTTAATGCACCTCTCTTCTTGGCCAATTCAAGTGCTGCTTTTGTATCGGCTGTTTCACCCGATTGTGAAATGGCAATAACAATATCCTCTTCGGTTATTATGGGATTTCTGTATCTAAATTCGGAGGCATATTCCACTTCTACCTGAATTCTAGCTAAATCTTCTATCAAGTATTCGCCAATAAGCGCTGAATGCCAAGAAGTGCCGCAAGCTACAAAAACGATTCGTTTGGCATTTAAAAATGACTGCTCAAATTCTTCCACACCGCCTAATTTAACAGTCAGATTCGTTTTGTCAATTCTTCCTCTTATCGCATTTATAACAGCTTGTGGTTGTTCATATATTTCTTTTAGCATGAAATGTTCAAAACCACCCTTTTCAAGCTCTTCTAGTTTATATTCTAATTCATCAATATAAGGCACAAAAGAGGTATTGTCTTTTATAGACTTTAGTGCTATTTCCCCATTTTTATGTAAAGTTGCAATTTGTCCATCTTCGATATAGCTCACCTTTTTGGTGTATTCCACTAGTGGAGATCCATCGGAAGCTACATAAAATTCATTATCGCCATAACCTATTACCATTGGGCTGCTCAACTTTGCTACTACTAATTTATCAGGCTCTTCCATCGAAGCTACTACAATAGCATAAGCACCTACAACACCTTGAAGTGCCAAGCGGACAGCCTCTTCAATATTGGCTCCAGTGTTTTTTTGTACATCTTCTATTAGATGAACCAAAACTTCCGTATCCGTTTCAGAGACAAATTCATACCCTCTAAATTGCAATTCTGTTTTAAGGGTGGAATAATTTTCAATTATACCGTTATGAATTAAAGCAATGTGCCCGCTAGTTGTAAAATGTGGGTGTGCATTTACATCATTTGCTTCACCATGTGTAGCCCATCGAGTGTGACCTATCCCAATATGGCCGCTTTTGGGCTTATCTTTTATAAAATCCTCCAGATTTTTTACTTTCCCTTTCTTCTTATAAACATGTAAGTTGTTTTTTGGGTCTATTATTGCAACACCAGCGCTATCATAGCCTCTATATTCGAGCCGTTTCAAGCCGTTTAACACAATTTGGTAAGCATCTTTTGGCCCAATATAGGCAACAATTCCACACATAATAATAATTTTAAAAAAAAAGTGTAAAAATTATACCATTCCTTTTATTAGTTTAATTAGCTTATTAAACCAAATTTAGGAATCTTTTTTAATTGAGGGTAGTATATTTCAGATTTAATTTCATTTTATATTTGGGATTAGGATGATTACTCCCTCCAAACATAAATCTATTTGCGCCCAAGGTAAATAAATTTACTGAAGAAGCATTTGATACAAATGGATTTATAGATAAGAAAATTCCGTTATTTGGCTCTTTTCCTAAAACTACATCTTGTAAATAAGTGGTGAGATTTATTTTGTAAACATAAATTTTTCTTCCAAATTCATCTCTTTGTGTTGTATCGGCTATTCCTCCTGCATTTGAAGCTTGAATGCCGCTGAAATTAATCATTGAACCCGCTTCTGTCTTTTTTAGGGCATATATTATCGAAGGTGGCGTAATTATTTTTGTCTGATCATCATAAATTTGCGTGATGACTAATTCTGCCTTATTTACTACAATTTTACCATAATTAGAAATTGTTGGAAATGTAACAAGCGTTTTTATACCTGCCTGACCTTGTAAATAAGCCACTTCGTCTCCTTTTGGCAAATTGCTATTAATGCTAGCCGCTACTTGAGTGCCCACATAATTATGTTGAAATTTACTAAAATTAAATGTAGATAAATTTAGCGGGAAAGTTCTAACCAATGAATCTGTTTTGTCTGTATGGTAATACAAAAGTATATTAGAATTGGTATTGGTTAAATTCATTTGAGCCATTACATTACCACTAGTACCATCTGGAATAATCGTAATCGCAGGTAAATAATTTCTAAAATTAGTAGAATTGACCATAGAACTAGTTCCAAATTGGCTAAGCAAAGAATAACCAAAGAAAGAATTTAATTTCACCCGCATAATATTTGATAAACCAACCGTATCTGCATAATTCATTTTAAGCTTTATAGATGGTTTGAAAAAAATGTTTTGCGCTGAACCTATTTCAGTTGAATAGTCGAAATTCGTTAAGGAAGAATGGCCAGTATCTCTATTCAATGCAAGGTCAACCTTATGCACTTTCAAATTTATTGATGTATTTGTATCTCCAATGGTAAAATCATATTTTACTAAAAGCACAACAGAATCTAGGTAGTAATTTGGTAAGGTGTCTTTAATCCCAGAAATAACACCCACCTCAGCATATACTAATGCTTTTGAAAAACCAAAGATTAAATCATTTAAATTGCCCATAAATGGTGCGCCCAATCTATCGCTTCTTAATGTATCATTATATAAATTTTGGGATATAATACTAGTGGTATCATTAAATGTTAGGTTTAAATCATCATCATCTGGTAAGATTCCTGTACCTACATTACTTGGTTTCTTACAAGCAAAAATTACTAATGCAAGAAGAAAAAAAATGGAAAATCGTGTAAACTTCATCAGAAAATGCAACTTAATTGACTAAAGATTTATAAAATTCTAAATAATTAACTAGCGATTCATCGCCTTCAGGACACTCCATAAGTGGCTTTTCGCCTAAAAGCGTATTAATCGTTTCAGATTTTTCAAACAAAGGAGTGCCAATAATAAATGCATCAGCATATTTTACAGCACCTGCTTGTAAACCATTAAAATCTAATGAATTAAAGTATTCTAATTCGGCCTCACCAATTTCTTTTGTAATATTGGCTTTACTTAAAAACACATCATTTAATTTATAATCAAAACTTGAATTGTATAATGAAAATATCACTTTAGCCTGATTAAATACTGGGTCTAAAGCATATGTAGTTTTGATAAACATTGGCACAAGGGAAGTCATCCATCCATGGCAATGAATAATATCTGGTGCCCAACCGAATTTTTTTACTGTTTCTAAAACACCTTTGCAGAAAAATACCATTCTTTCTGCATTGTCATCAAATGGTTTTTCATCGTCATCCTCAAAAACTTGTTTCCTTTTGAAGAATTCATCGTTATCTAAAAAATAGACTTGGATTCTTGCTCCAGGAAGCGAAGCCACCTTAATAACCAACGGAATATCTTCATCATCAATAATAATATTCATTCCTGAAAGTCGAACCACCTCGTGTAATCTATTTCTTCTTTCATTTATTATTCCAAACCTAGGCATTAAAATACGCACTTCCATGCCGCCATCTTGTGTTTGAATGGCTATTTTCTTTACCAATTCTGCAATTTCTGTTATAGCCAAATAAGGATCTAGTTCATTTGTAACTAATAAAACTCTCTTTTTTTCCATCTACTTAAACCCTCTTTTCTTACGAAATAAATATTTTTATTTAAATTCCCTATTACAATTCGTGCAAAGGTACGAAATTTATCCCGCGAAAAGAAAAACCTATTTTTTTGTAAAGTTAATAAAATATAAAATTGAAAATATTTGAAAAGCAATCTAATCTAATTGATTATATCAGCAAACTAAAAGCCGAGGGCAAAAAAATAGGATTTGTTCCCACAATGGGCGCATTACATCAAGGGCATTTGTCATTAATTAAACAATCCAATGCCTTTGCGGAAAATATGGTTACCGTTTCTTCTATTTTTGTCAATCCCACTCAATTTAATGACAAAAAGGATTTTGAAAAATATCCTATAACCTTAGATGCTGATTTAGAGCAATTAATGCATGGAAATTGTGCTATTGTTTTTTTGCCAACGGTTGAGGAAATTTACCCCAAAGGGTTCGAAAATAAAGAAAATGTAGACTTAGGATTTATTGGCACTACACTAGATGCAGCGCATAGACCGGGTCATTTTGAAGGTGTTATTCAGGTAGTGAAAATTTTATTGGATATTGTAGGTCCTGACTTTCTATTTTTGGGGCAAAAGGATTTTCAGCAATGTATGGTAATAAAAAAACTGGTAGAACACTTTAATTTCAGCACAGAAGTAATTATTTGCCCAACTAAAAGAGAAGAATCTGGCTTGGCAATGAGCTCGCGTAATATGCGGCTGACCCAAAATGAACGCGCAATAGCTGCAAATTTATACAAAGTAATGAATGCCATTAAAAGCGACTTCTCTTCATTAAAACCCCAAGAGTGGAAATCAAAGCAATTAGAAAAACTACAAGAAATACCTGAAATTACAACAGAATATTTAGAGATTGTAAATGGGGCAACACTTGAACCAATCAATGATTGGCATGATGCAAAATCGGCTGTTATTTTGATTGCCGCAAAAATTGGTCAGGTAAGATTAATTGATAATCTAATTATTTACTAACTTTGACCAATGTTTGTACATTTATTCAAATCCAAAATACATAGAGCAACTGTTACAGAAGCTAATTTAAATTATGTAGGTTCAATTACTATTGATGGCTTACTATTGGAGGCAGCGGGACTATTGCCAAATGAAAAGGTTCAAATTGTAAATATCAATAATGGAGAACGTTTTGAAACATACATAATTAAAGGAGAAAATGGCTCTGGCGCTATCTGTTTAAATGGAGCTGCAGCCCGTAAAGTGGCAGTTGGCGACAAAGTAATAATTATTGCTTATGCAATGATGACAGAAATAGAAGCAAAACAATATGTACCGAAAGTTGTATTTGTAAACGACTTTAATCAAATAACTCAATAAATAAAAACTGTGAAGGAAAAATTAAGTACCGTAATAAAATTAATCCTTTCATTAGGTTTGGGAGTTGGTTTGATGTATTGGTTCATTGGCCGAATGCCCGAATCGGAAAAATTGCAAACATGGGAAACCATGAAAAGTGCCAATATTTTCTGGTTATTGTCTATTCCTCTATTTGGTTTCTTAAGCAATTTCAGCCGTGCCGAGCGGTGGCGTTATTTATTGCAATCGGCTGGATATAAACCAGGATTTTGGAATACTTTCTTTTCGGTAATGATTATGTATTTCGCGAACCTTTTTGTCCCTCGATCAGGTGATGTATTGCGGTGTTCTATTCTGACAAAATACGAAGGAATTCCAGTTGATAAATCCGTAGGAACCATGGTGGTCGAAAGGTTTGTTGATTTAATTTCTATCGCAGTTATTGGATTTATTTTATTTGTTGGTCAGCGAGAAAAATTTCTTTTACTATTTTCTAAAAAGGCTGAAACTGCTCCCGAATCGCCAGAAATGACGGTTATAAAATATATTGTACCTGTTTTATTGGTTTTAGGCATTGGCGGTTTTTCTTTTTATGTATGGAAAAAGCATGGTATAGAAAAATTTGTAACCTTAGTAAAGGAGAAAATGAGCGGTTTTTTACATGGCTTACAATCAATAAGGAACCTAAAAAATCCGATGGCTTTTATAATACATTCTATATTGGTTTGGGTTTGCTATATATTCATGACCTATTTTGCATTTAGGGCATTGCCCGAAACAGCTTCCTTAGACATTTGGGCATGTTTGGCATGTCTGTTTTTCGGCGGTTTCGCCATGGTGGCTACACCGGGAGGATTGGGTGTTTTTCCTATTACCATCAAGTTTGTACTCCTCCAATTTGGCATTGCTGCATCCATTGGTTTGCCTTATGGCTTAGCAGTTTGGGCCATGCAAACCCTTGCTGGGTTTGTGGGCGGTATTTTGTCCATCGGCTTATTATTGTTGATTAATAGGTCGAACAAATTGGTTACAAAACTGGCTTAGTATTGTGCATAAAAACATTACTATATCTGATTTTGTAAAATTAAAAGCTTCCTTTTTACAGCAGAAAATAGTGTTTACAAACGGATGTTTCGACCTATTGCATCCTGGGCATATTTATCTTTTACAAGAAGCCAAAAAACTGGGTGATTTATTGGTTGTGGGAATTAATTCAGATCAATCCATCAAACGATTAAAAGGAACTAGCCGACCAATAGAAGAATTGACTAAGAGAATTGATAATTTAGCACAGCTTGATTGTGTTGATTTTATAATTTCCTTCGAGGATGACACACCAATTGATTTGATAAAATATATTAATCCAAGTGTTTTGTTAAAAGGAGGAGATTATACCAAAGCAACTATTATTGGTGCAGATTTGGTGGAAAGAAATGGTGGAAATGTAGTTGTAATTCCTTTGCTAAAAGGGTTTTCTACTACAAATCAGTTAAAAAATTTATAATCCACTGAAATAACTTTCAAAACCTTTAAGTTTTTTGGACAATTCAATATTTTCATTACTCATTAAACTCGATTTCCATTCTTTTTTTAAGGAAGAAATAGCATATTTAATATCACCAATATAATCTTGATTTTCCTCGTAATTAATCACATCCTGTAACGTTTGTAAGGAATTTTCAAACGTATTATAGTCAATTTTTATCAACCAATCGAAATAATAACTCAACATTTGAGTGCGACCACTTCCTCTATAAATCCAAAGCATTTTTTGCATAAATTGGAGTTGGTCAGCATTTGGATTGGTCGAATACAATTTCAGCAAAACATTATAAAGAGGTTTACTATTGGTTGTTTCAAAATGCTTTGCAGTGGCCAAAGTATATTTTTTATCTATTGTTGAATATAATTTTAAGGCTTCTGCCTGCACCGAATAAGAAGAATCATTTTCAAGTATTGTGTTTAGCATTTCTGTATTTTTGTCATATTTCCAATATTTATTCAGCGCACTAATTCTCACTTTAGGCTCCTCATGAATATCAAGTCGCTATTGATTTAAAGTGAAAAATTACGAGCGAATCTTCTGGAGCCTCAATTTCCATTAAATCAATTGCCGTCTTTTTTAAATCAAAAAATCGATCTTTTTGCATAGCATCAAAATACATTGAACTCACTTTTTCATTTTTTTGTTGGAAACCTTGCAATGCAATTAAAGCCTCTTTTTTATCCAAATATAAAGGACAATTAAAATATTTATATAAGTTTTCATCCAAAGTAAGCGTTTCTTCTTTCTCCCACAAAATATGTTTGTCTGCGTCCACATTCACTAATTTTGGTTGCTCCTCACTAGGTAAATAAAAGGTTTGTTTGCTTTTATCAAGCCAAATAGTATGTGTTTTTTTCTCTTTTTCGGTATAAATATCTATTTTGATTGGAATTCTAAAAATGGGTTCTTCATTTGTTGCTTGAGTTTGTTGAATGGTAATTTCTACACTTTTGCTTAATTCATTATACTTTTTTTCAATCACCACCTTAGGATGACCTTTGGAAAGCCACCATTGATTAAAAAACCAATTCAAATCCTCACCACTTGCTTTCTCCATCGCTAGTCTAAAATGGTGAATTTCGGCAGCATCAAATTGGTTTTGGCTTAAATACAATTTTAAACCATTAAAAAAAATAGAATCACCCAAGTAATCCCTTAACATTTTTAACACGATACTACCCTTTTCATATCTATGTCTGTCAAAAATATCATCGAAATTTTCGAAATAGAAATTTACAATGGGCTCCTTTTTACTCAATGACTCTTTCAAATAAGCAATTAAATCCTTTTGTCCGTAATAATCCGCTTCTATTTGGCCATATTTGTAAACATTCCATAGATATTCGCCATAATTGGCAAATGATTCATTTAAAGTCAGATTGGCCCACGACTCAGCTGTAACCAAATCGCCAAACCATTGATGAAACAATTCATGTGCAATAATATAATCAAAATTCTGATCTTTTAGGTTTTTTCTGTCGGCAAAAAGTGGATCATAGAAAATACTTGCAGTTGTATTTTCCATTGCACCAGCAGTATAATCATAAGAAACTACCTGTGAATATTTATCCCAAGGATAAGGTGTTTGTAATATATTGGAGAAAAATGTAATCATTTCCCCAGTATTGCCAAAAACATCTTTTGCAAATTCACCAAACGGCGGAAAGGTATAATAGCTTATTTCTTTACCATTCCAAGATTTGTCTATTACTTTTTCATACTCCCCTACCGTAAAAAATGCTAAATATGGCGAATGCGGTAGTTTCTGTTCCCAATAATCGGTTCGCTTGCCATTTTCTAATATAATACTTTTTATAAGTAAGCCATTCGAGAGTGTTTTAAATTTATTATCGACAGTAATTTTAATTGATTGTGGAAATTTTTCATCCATTGCTTCAATGGTTGGAAACCAAGTGGAATTATACTCCGTTTCGCCTTGTGTCCATAATTGCGTGTATTTATAAGGATTTTTATCCAATGGGTCGATAAAATACACTCCTCTTTCTTTAGGTACAGGAAGTCCTTTTTCATCCCATAAATAGGGTTCTGCCACATATTTTATTATTACAGAAATGGTATCTTTCACATTAACTATTTCAGATAATTCTATATTTAATTTATAATCTGTAAAGTTAAATTTCGGTTTATAGGTCTTCTGTTTTTGTGTAAGCTCTACGGCAATAATCTGTAAACCTTTTGTATCTAAAATAAGCGTTTGTTGAGGTCTTGAGTATGGCGTAAGTAGCAACTTTGCAGTACCTTCAACCGTAGAATTTTCGAAAATAGGTACAATATCTATGTCTGTTTTTAATATGTCAAACGTTTTGGTATAACTGCCTTTGTATTCAGTTTTTTTCTCTGATATTTGTAATTCATCCTTAGGGAAATCAGTATAAACTTTAGGTTGTTGGTTCTTTTTCTTTTTCACTGGGCCAGAAAATGCAACAATTGAGGCACTAAAAAGCAATAGCAATAAAACGTTTCTCTTCATTTTCTGAATAAAGTATTTAGATAATTCTGCAAAGGTAAAAAATATAAAGAATATGTTTATTTTTGGGCAAAAACCATTTATAAAATATTGACATGAATTATAAAGTACAATACAAATCTGAAGAGCCATTTGAAATAGAATTAATGGATGGCGCATTGAGCGTTAATGGTTCGGTTCAAAATTTGGATATTTTAAAGATCAATGAATCCAAGTTTCATATCATTAAGGACAATAAATCTTACGACATTTCTGTTGTAAGTATGGATAGAAAAACCAAACAATGTACTATTTCCGTAAATGGTAAAAATTATGAGCTAAAATTGTCGAATGAACTCGATCAATTATTGTTAAAAATGGGCATGGGTAAATCCAAAGACAATAAAATGGACGTGGTAAAAGCGCCTATGCCAGGTTTGGTTTTACATATTTTGGTTGAAATTGGACAATCAATTGAAAAAGGCGATTCATTAATTATTTTGGAAGCCATGAAAATGGAAAATATTATAAAAGCCACGGGTTCTGGAATTGTAAAAGCAATTAAAGTAAGTACAAAAGATGCAGTGGAAAAGAATCAGGTTTTAATTGAAATGGAATAATTTTTATTTGAAAATTGAAAAATGCATCTAGTTTCGGAACAATTAGAACAATATATAACAGAGCATACAAGCTCATTGGGTAGTCTAATGGATGAACTTGAGCGGCAAACATGGCGAGATATTATGTTGCCACAAATGCTTTCAGGCAAGGTACAAGGGCAATTTCTGAAATTGATTAGTCAGATACACAAACCTACAAATATTTTAGAAATTGGTACTTTCACAGGTTATTCCGCTTTGTGTTTGGCACAAGGTTTATCCGAAAATGGGAAAATAATTACCATCGATATAAATGAAGAATTGTATGACATGGCGAATTCCTTTTTTCAAAAATCTGGATTTATCAATCAGATAGAGTACAAAATTGGTGATGCAAAATCAATTATTCCTAATCTTGGTGAAATATTTGACATTGTTTTTATTGATGCTGACAAACAAAATTACAGCTTGTATTACGATTTGGTATTTGATAAAGTTCGTGCCGGAGGTTTAATTTTGGCCGATAATGTTTTGTGGAGTGGCAGGGTAATTGATACAAACCCAAATAAGGACACGAAGGCACTTATTGATTTTAACGAAAAAATAAATAAAGACAATAGAGTCGAAAATATAATCCTTTCTATACGAGATGGAATAATGATGATTAGGAAAAAATAAATATGAGAAGAAAAATTAAGGGTTTAGGATTGGTTTTAGGATTATTGATTTTTAGTTCTTTCGGAATTGAAGGGACAAAAATGACAGTAGATGAGTATATAAACACCTATAAAAAATTAGCTATCTCCGAGATGAAACGAGTAGGCATTCCTGCTAGTATTACCCTTGCGCAAGGTATTTTAGAGAGTGGCACAGGCAATAGTCGTCTAGCAGTTGAAGGCAATAATCACTTCGGAATAAAATGCCATAATACTTGGACAGGCAAAACTATTTATGAAAATGATGATGCGCCAAATGAATGTTTTAGAAAGTATAATTCTGCATACGAATCATATCTAGATCATTCTAATTTTCTGTTTGGAAAACCTCGCTATGCCGAATTATTCACTTTCAAATCAGATGATTATAAAAGTTGGGCGCATGGATTAAAAAAGGCAGGCTACGCCACAAATCCAAATTATGGGCCTTTATTAATTGACTTAATAGAAAAATATCAGCTATATAAATTTGATGATCCAAATGCAAGCAATAATGTTTATGTAGATAATTCGCCAAATCCAAGCAATAACCCAAAACCAAATACGAACGACCCAAAACCAATTCCAGGTACTACCCCAATTAAAATAGAAATAAAAATTGAACCAAAGCAACAACCAGTAATTACTTCATCACTCAAGAAATTAGTGTTTTTAAACAATGGTATAAAAGCCACAAAGGCACAAAAAAATGAAGATGCTAAAGCAATAGCAAAAAAATTCAGTATGCCGCTCACTGATTTTTTAGCCATCAACGACCTAAGCACAAATACTGCGCTTAAAGAAGGGCAGATAATGTATTTGCAAAGCAAAAAGAAAAAAACAAAAGTGCTTACACATCAAGTGGAAGCCAATGAGAAAATGTGGAATATCGCCCAAAAATATGGTATTAAATTAGAACTACTTTTAAACCGAAATCAGTTGAAAAATGGGCAAGAAGTGGCAGAAAAAGAAATCATTTATTTGCGAAAGAAAACCAAAAATGCTCCAAAACTATATGTAACACCTCAAAAACCAACCATAAAACCACCTGTAGTAAATAATAACCAGCCTGTTAACAATAAAATAGACACATTCAAAATGCCTATTTCTACTTTGCAACAAATAAAATCAAAGGATACCATAAAAGAAAAACCTATTGTTTCGGTAAAAATAGAAAGTCCTAAATTGGATACCCTAGTTGGTTTATCTTCAACTGGAATGGGTGTAAAATCTATCATTTTTAATGACATAATACCAATGCTACCCGAAAATAGTAGAGTGGAAGTGAAGGAAGATGATGTTTTTCTAAAAATTGAAAAAAATGTAGTTGGACATTATGTACAAGCTGGCGAAACTTTGTATTCAATATCCAAATTATACGGCATTACAGTGGATAAGATAATGGAAATGAATAAATTGGTAGATACTAATATTAAAATTGGAGATGTAATTATTGTAGCGGAATAAAAAAAGAATGGTGGATAAAACGATTAATTTATTAGACAAAAAGTTTACAATTTTTATAGAAAAGAAAACTATAGAAAATAGAATACATGAATTAGCAAATCAACTATCAGATGATTATAAAGGCAAAAATCCAATTTTTGTAGTCGTTTTAACAGGTGGATTTATATTTGCATCCGATTTATTGAAAAGTTTAGATTTCATATCAGAAGTTTACTTTATAAAAGTTAGTTCCTATGCAGGATTGGCAAGTACTGGGAAATTAAATTTTGAGTTAGAGATTCCAAAAGATAAAATTGTGGGCCGCGATATCATTGTATTAGAAGATATAATTGAAACGGGCTTAACCATTTCTGGTGTATCCCAATCATTAAAAACAAATGGAGCGAAAAGCGTTGAAATCGTTTCTTTACTTACAAAACCTTCTTGTTTTAAATGTGATTTGACTGTAAAATATGTAGGATTTGCCATTTCTGATTTGTTTGTTGTTGGATATGGATTAGATTATAATCAATACGGAAGACAATTGAATGATATTTATCAAATTGTGGATGCATCTTGATATTTTTTACCGAATACCAAAGACAATAATTAAAAACACATTTGCAATAAAAACGTAAAATAGCTACTCAAAACGACTGCAAATTTGGATGGTTTCAACGACCATTTTAAAACGCAATTCCTACCAAATAGGAAAATAGCATTTAAACATTATTTCTTATTGCAGATCTAGATTCGTTTTCGGGTAAAAATACATTCTCATAAAACAGTATTTTTTTACAAATATTTTAAATGAATCTTTTTGAAGTTCTAGATTTTCCAATAGGACAAAAAAGTGCGAGAAGAAACAAAAAATGATGAATATAAACACAACAGAAAAGTAAACAAAACTAATTTCTTTTCCTTGTCAGAAAACTACTAAAAGGGATATTAATAAAAAAGAAATCTAAATCAATGAACTATAGAGAAATGTTGTAATTTTGCTTAAGCTATAAACATTAATAATAATCCAGCTATTTAAGTGAAAATGGCATTCATGGTAATAGCATGTTTATTTGAAAAATTAGTTTAAATTTGTATGGATTTTAAAGTGATAAAAGATGAATTACAACTTATCCTTCAAGGAAAGAGCACTATTGGCAATGGAGAACTTATCCAAACAATCACCGCTTACCTTAGAAAAAGCACTAAAACAAGTGCAATGGCTGAAAGAGATGAGCCAAACCGAGAAGAAGAAACGGAAAAATTAATTCAATTTATCAATGCTAATAATCTTTGGAATTGCAATATAAATTTTGGTTCGTTTATTTCTCAAGGAGCTGAGCAACGAATTTTTTTACAAAACAAAAAAAAAGTATTAAAACTAAACGACGCCATTTATTATACTTCGTGGTTCGATTATTTGAACAATCTCTTACTCAATAATTATTTTTTTCCAGATACTGCCTATAAACTTTTGGGGTTTTATAAGGCAGACAACGATGCAATTTATGCATTAGTAGAACAAAACTATGTAGAAGCAAATAAACCAACAGACTTAAACCAAGTAAAATTATTTTTAGAAAATAATGGCTTTGTCAATACTCGAAACCATGATTATTACAATCCTCAATTAGGAATTATCTTAGAAGACTTACACGATGAAAACGTATTGACAGCCAATGATATTCTTTATTTTATAGATACCGTTTTTTACATTAAACCCGAAATTTTTTGGCATTAGTTTCAAAAGATAATGTTAGAAAAATTTTAATTGGTTAAAGATTAGATTATAATCAATACGGAAGACAATTGAATGATATTTATCAAATTGTGGATGCATCTTGATATTTTTTACCGAATACCAAACACTAAGGATAAATAGCTAAAAACCTGTTAGGAAACAGCATTTTATAATTTCCTAAACAAGAGCAAATTGGGCTTAATGTTAACAACTCTTGGTTTAATAATCCATTATAAAGCAAGAATTTTAAACCCTGATCCAATTCTTTTTATTTTTGACAAGGTGCCTTCCTCAGATAGTATTTCTATTGCATCATAAACACTTCTGTAGTTAATAAACCAACCTGCTAAGTCTTTAAATTTATCTGTCGTTTGCATATAATTGTAAAAGAAAAATCCATCCAAGAATCCAAACTCAGGCTTCTCAGTGTAGAGAACTTCGACTATTTGTCCATTTAGTAAATTCTCAAAACAACAATGAGATCCATGCAGAAAAAATGTCCATTCTGAATTTAGTATTCCTTTACAATTGCGCCTTGCTTTATATACTGGTTCTGGCCATGCCCCACAATCATTTAAATTAAAGTTAAACTTTTGAGAGAGTTTAAGCATCAATAAACTTGCATCGCTTCTAAATTCTTTTGCGCATAAATAAATATTTACTTTATTCTCTATAATTTCTTGAGTTGTCAAATTGATAGCTTGAAATGAAAAGTGGTGAAATAACTTCCAACCATCTTTTGGTAAAAATAGGATAATTAATTTTCCTTTTTCGTTTATTGACAAAAAAAGAATGAACTGCTTCGCTTTAAAAACCTTTTAAAACTTAGTTTATCATGGGTGCTGCAAATAAAACTTATCTGGAAACAACAGTAATTACTTTACTATATATTTCGTTTTGTTCAAATTGCCAATACTTTCAAACATATTCAATTCAATTCCTTTTTTCAAATCTCTGCTAGCAGTGGCTGATGACAAATCTTTGAATATATTCATATAGTCTTTTCTGTTAAACACTTTAATTCCCAAGCTTAAAAAATAGGCTAAACGATCAATATCTTTCAACACTCTATTGTTATAGTTAAGCAAGCTTTCAAGCGACTTTTCAATAACACCAAGCATATATTCAATAAAGTATGTTGACTTTCCAGAGTTATCGCTTAACGCTAATGATTTATAATATTCATCTTGGGTTTTGCTGATTAATGTTTCAAATGGTAAAAACTCAAAAACAGGATATTCAGTCAATAGAATCAAGGTTTGCCACAATCTTCCCATTCTTCCATTTCCATCTAAAAAAGGATGTATAAATTCCATTTCATAATGAAACACACAGCTTTTTATTAAAATTAAATCATCCGAATCTTTAAGGTAATCAAATAAATTTTTCATTAAATGAGGAACATGCTCATAAGGCGGTGCAACATGCTCAACTTTTGTTCCTTTAACTATTCCAACACCTTGTTTTCTATATTTTCCAGCACTTTCAATTAATCCTTTCATTAATTGTAAATGCGCTTTTAAAAAGCTTTTATCAGATAAAAAATTAAATTCCTTCAAATTTTCATATACCTTAATGGCATTTAAAACTTCCATCACATCTTTCTCCGGACCGATTACTCTTTTATTTTCAATCAAAGCAGTAATTTGTTCCTCTGTCAATGTATTACCTTCAATTTGAAGTGAAGCATGAATTGTTTTGATTCTATTTTGTTTGCGGAGTTGCGGAGATGGTTTACTTAGAAAATTGGCATTTATTTCCCCAATTTTTTCTGAAATTGAGCTTATTTGCTTTAGAATTTTCGGGGTAATGTCGTATGGCGGCTTCATTTATAATATCATTTGATACTATCAAAGGTAATATTTTTTCGCAAACGTCCAAAATTATTCTTTAGAAAATCGAACCGTTAAAAAACCATAAACAATCCTTTTTTTTTAGAAAGGATGTAATTTATAATACCTCTCCTTTAATAATGAAAAAAAGAATAAACTGCCTCACAAAAATAATCCTTATAAATGCAATTCCACTAGGATGAATTAGCGTATAACCCTTATTTTTAAAAGGATATTTATTTAACTGAAAAAATTTTGTGATGCACTTTTACTATAAAAAATTCCATCGCAAGCCATTTTACCATTCAATAAAAAAAATGTTTTAAACTAATTAGTTTTTGAATAAAGATAGTAATTAAACATCATTTTCAACTTTTATCTGAGCAAATTATTTATCTTTACTTTTAAATTATTTATGCCATATTCACATTTACTCCTATGCTTAAGTCTTCATTGTATGAAAACTATTTATCATTTTTTTTGTTTGTAAATCATGGATAAAAATTTGAAATCAGGATTTATTTTTACACCTTACCAAGTGCCTGAGCAATCCCATTTTGAAAAGCTTTTTGAGATTTTTAGTGATTTAATTACCCACACTTCTGGTGATGTAGAGGAAGCCTTAGATTGGTTTAAAATTTTGGATAAGGAATATAAATTGACGAGTGAAGCGTATACATTTGATGACTTTTTGGAAGATTTAAAAAAGAAAGGCTACCTCAGGGAAGAAATTAAAGCAAATGGTGCACCTGCATTGAAGATTACTCCAAAAACGGAACGCGCATTGCGCAAAAATGCAATGGAACAGCTCTTTGGGAACATTAAAAAAAGTGGAATAGGAAGTCATAAATCAAAAAAGAGTGGCCAAGGCGATGAAGCAACAGGTGAATTTAGAAATTTCCAATTTGGAGACAGCATCGAACAAATATCCATTACTGAAAGTTTAAAAAATGCCCAAATCAATCATGGAATTGGGGAGTTTAAATTAGCTGAAGAAGACTTGATTATTGAAGATACACACCATAAATCGCAAATGAGTACGGTCTTGATGATCGATATCAGTCACAGTATGATTTTATATGGCGAAGACCGGATTACGCCTGCTAAAAAAGTAGCGATGGCGCTTGCGGAACTAATTACTACACGTTATCCCAAAGATACTTTGGATGTAATTGTTTTTGGAAATGATGCTTGGCCAATAAAAATTAAAGATTTACCCTACCTTCAAGTGGGCCCTTATCATACCAATACTGTTGCTGGTTTGGAGCTAGCAATGGATATTTTAAGACGAAAAAGAAATACCAATAAACAAATTTTTATGATCACAGATGGCAAGCCCAGCTGTGTTCGAATGCCAGATGGACAATACTATAAAAATAGCAACGGTTTGGATCAATTTATCGTAGAAAAATGCTATACAATGGCCGCGCAGGCTCGAAAATTGCATATTCCAATTACTACATTTATGATTGCGCAAGATCCATATCTTCAGTCTTTTATTGAAGAATTTACAAAATCAAATAAAGGAAAGGCTTTTTTCACAGGACTAAAAGGGCTGGGCGAAATGATTTTTCACGATTATGAAAGCAACCGAAAAAAACGAATTAACTAAAACTATGAATACTAAATTAAAAACAATAGGCGACTTAAAAAAGGCGAAATATGTCTCTAAATCAATAAAAACGGAATTAAGAGACAACCTGATTCAAGCACTTCGAGAAGGTAAAAAAACATTTCAAGGAATGCATGGTTACGAGCAAACGGTAATTCCACAATTAGAGCGCGCCATTTTATCGAAACATAATATCAATTTACTTGGATTAAGAGGACAGGGAAAAACTAGAATCGCAAGGCTAATGATTCAGTTATTAGACGAATACATTCCTATTGTTGCCGGAAGCGAAATCAACGACGATCCCTTTGCTCCTATTAGTCGATATGCAAAAGATATTATTCTTGAAAAAGGGGATGCAACGCCAATTGAATGGCTTCATAGAGATGATCGGTTTTTTGAAAAATTGGCCACTCCTGATGTCACCATTGCCGACCTAATTGGGGATATTGATCCCATTAAAGCGGCAAATTTAAAACTGAGTTATGCAGATGATAGAGTGCTACATTTTGGAATGATACCGCGTGCAAACCGTTGTCTTTTTGTAATAAATGAATTGCCAGATTTACAAGCCAGGATTCAGGTTGCGCTTTTTAATATATTGGAAGAAGGTGATATACAAATTCGAGGCTTCAAATTAAGAATGGCATTAGATGTACAGTTTGTATTTACTGCCAATCCGGAGGATTATACCAACAGGGGAAGTATTGTTACTCCGCTTAAAGACCGAATTGGCTCACAAATACTCACGCATTACGCTTATGATTTGCCCACTGCAAAACGGATAACCGAGCAGGAAGCAGAAAAATCTGACAGTCGTACAATTGGCGTTTATGTTCCCGAATTGGCCAAAGACTTATTGGAGCAGATTGCTTTTGAGGCACGCACTAGTGAATTCGTGGACCCAAAAAGTGGTGTAAGTGCCCGTATGAGTATTACCGCCTATGAGAATTTAATTAGTACAGCCGAAAGGCGTGCACTGATGAATGGTGAAACACAAACGGCCGTGCGCTTCAGCGATTTGATGGGAATGATTCCTTCTATTACGGGAAAAGTGGAGTTGGTATATGAAGGGGAACAAGAAGGGAGTTATTTTGTGGCTAACCACTTGATAAGTGAAGCAACCAAAACTTTGTTTTTAAAGCGTTTTCCAAAAATTGAAAAGCTTAAAAAGCAAAATCAGACTTCAGTGTATGATGCTATTTTGGATTGGTTTGTACATGCAGATAATATTGAACTTTCAGACGAAGCTACAAACAAGGATTATGAAAAAGTATTATCAGCATTGAAACCATTGGATGAATTGATACAAATTTATCAACCCGAAATTGCAAAAGCGGATATCAATTTCATGAAAGAATTTATACTTTGGGCATTAGTGGAACTCAAACAGCTATCAAAAAAGCGAACTGAAAATGGCATGCTTTTTAACGATGTGATGGATAGTTATATCAAAAGTATGTAGGTTATTGTTAGGTTTATTTGTTTGAATTTGGGATTATTTGGTTAAATAGGGCTTTTAAACGTAATTCGACCAAAAAAAAGGTGAAACAGGGTTAAATTTTTATATTTAGATTGAAGGCTATTTTAATCTTTTTCCAATTTTTCTGAATTCCCTTTTGGCTACCTCATTTGTCACAAATCTACCTTATCTATAATCTTCATGTCCTTCGTCAATTGATACCTTAAGTTTAATGTTTATTTGATTATTCTCTTGTTTGAAACTTCCTAATTCCAAAATTCTGCAAATCTGTTCGAGTACCTCGTCATTATCAGTTAACTCAATTTGCTTAAACAATTTCTGTTTTAATTCTAGTGTAGACATGACCTAAATTTTTATCAAATAGATATAAAATCTTTTTATTTAGCTATACTTAGGAAGTTCTACAAGCTTTGCGCAAATGTCAAACGGTCGGCCATTTATACTTTATTAGAATATTGTCCATTTTATTCATTCTGTCGATTTTGTGTCGTTCCATTTCCTGCTGAAAATAAGTGATGGTTTTGCGTTCATGTACAAATCAAAACTTATTGACGGATTAAAAATACTACACAAAACCTTAAGGGTCACATTTACAAAAACTGTAACTTGTTTTTTATTGGCAGAAGTTTTTTTATTTATTATTCCTAAAAATGAAACTAGCTTTTTTATCCTTAATTTCTACAGATAAATTCTCGCTAATTTTTTCTATACGAAATGGTTGGGAATGCAATAATGATATACCAATTTCTTGAATTGGGAATTCAGGCAAATTTTCAACTTCAATATATTCAATTGTTATATCATCATTTGTAACCAGATTTTGATTTTTTATACAATTATTTAGTGTCGCAAAATTTTGTAAATTTTCAATCGTTTTTTTATCTGCATACATTTTAATGTATGTAACCATTGAAAATTGCCTAGGATATTTTTTACCGTTGGATAAAATGCTGTTATATTCTTTGAATGTCATTGACTGGCAGATCTGTTTTTTTGTAAAACCTAAATTCTGCAAGTAGTCTGCTTGATATTCTAAAATTGTCAACCCATTTTTCGGATTATCAAAACTTAGTGTTTTATACCAAGGGATTGACAAACTATCAAAAATTGCTATTGTGGTAGATGTATCAATAGTAAAATTGTAAAACTTTGATTTCTCTAATATTTCATCAAGTATTTTAATTTTTCTTGTTTTAAATTCAATTCCCCAGTCGCCAAAATGGTCACCTAATTGATTTGCCTTTTGGGGTTGGAAAAATTCTATTGTTGAGGATTCGCCAATCAAATATTTCCCAGTGTAAGAATCGGTATTTGTCTCTTGTTGCATCTCCCTACAAAAAAATAAGGTATCTTTAAGATATTTGCTTTGATATAATTGATTGTATGAAATACTATCAATACAAATAAAAAGCGTATTGAAATCTGTTTTGGGAATAGGCTTTTTCTGTCCAAAGCAAATGGAAAGCAAAAAGAATAGACTTAAAAATACATATAGTTTCATATAAAATTTCTATCAATTTCAGACTTCAACTTTGGCAGTTGAAAAAAAAAGCACCCCAACATTTGGCAAAAATAGTATAATTTATCATATCATTTTCGTGTTTTGATTAAAAAAAGGGAATGAATTTTATTACCGAATACGAAACTCAATAGGCAAAAGATTAAAAACCCATAAACAACAAAAAAACGTTTACTAGCAACCCAAAACGACCACAAATATGGCTTCGCTTCAACAACAGTTTAAAACTCAATTACACTCAAATAGGGGGATAAACGTTTAAGTTTTATATATTTTGAGTTGTTTTTGTCGTTCTCAATAAATTGGCTTGTTTAAATAAAATGTCAAACCTATCAATTTGTTTTGTCCAAAGAACAATATCTGTATTTATGCCTTGCAGTATTTCCAAAATATTTGCATGATTAATTGACAATATATTCAGGTCGTTGCAAATTGGTTCATAGTGAAATATTCGATTTCTAAAATTTGCGAATATTATTAAGTTTAAAAGCAATTATATTTCTATGTTTTTGTTGTTTATCTAAAAGTGGAAATGCATACATCAATGGCTTCCAATAATCTTTCGCATAATTTTTATTAAATAGTGATGTCCAAAAACCAAACGTTAATTCAGAAACTAATTTGTCTATGGTTATTTGATTTTTAGAAGCAGTAATTTTTGACTTTGCAATATTTATTTGGTCTTGCAATTCAGGATAGTTTACAAGTGTATACCAATTTGAATTCTTGAAATGGATTGAGAATGAATTATGAATTGTATTTCGCAAAACTATTTCCAGATTAGATAACAAAGGATACAACGATTCTGCAATTTGTGTATTGAGTTGGTAATATTCGATTGCTATCTGCTTATCGTTTGGAAATAATTGATAGTAAGTTGCAAGTCGACTTTGTGATAATAACTTTTCTAATTCAGCAACTTGCATAAAATTGTGTTAATTTACTTGCGAAGTTACAAATTTGCAGTATATTTGCAATGCGATACCCAGTAAATCCTCTCTCTACTAGTTAGATGATGAAACTGGGTTTTTGTTTTTTATAACTGCAATAAACAATCTTCTACATTATTTCTTTATATTCACCTTTTTCCTATTTGAAAAAAAAAGGAATTTTTAATTTACCAAACTCCGCAGACAAAAGATTAAAAACCCATAAACAACAAAAAAACGTTTACTAGCAACCCAAAACGAACACAAATATGGCCTCGCTTCAACAGCAGTTTAAAACGCAATTTTTTCTTGGGAAAAAACAGCATTTAAACGTTATATGTTAGCTACAGTTTTTATGTGCTTAAATCTGTTTCATCCCATTCAATTCCATTAGAAAGCATCCAAGTTAAAGAATGTCTTCTTTCGTGTATGACACCACCATTTCCAATTGGGTCAAAAGAAGCTGGAGCAGTTTGTCTTCCCAATTGTGCACTTCTTACTGCATTATGAAGGCAATAAAATAAGTCTTCCTTCTTGATTAATTCCTCTTCTGATATTGTTTCTTTTGTTTCAAGCCAATCCTCTATTTTTCCTTCAAGTGGACAGGTATAATTGATTAAAATTTCTTGCATTTGCTCACCTGTCATCATTTCTCCAGTAATGTCAGGAGTATTATAACCAAAGTACCAAGCTAAAGACCAGGCATTCTCAAATTTCCAACCAATGGCGTTTCTTAATTGCTCATCATTTCTTGATGAATTTAGAATTTGCTTTTCATCATCTACTAAAAATAAATCTAATCCATTAGTCGAAACAAAGTTTAAAATCCTTTCACTAGATAATTCTTTTTCAGGTACCATAAGCCAAAGGACAATTGCCTTTATTGCGTTTAATCTTTTGGCAATTTCGATCTTAGGTCTAATTTGTCTTTCAAATTCAGTTGGCAAAGAAGTAGCTGGTTTGAAACCTGAATTTAGACATATTTTAATATTGTCAAGCCTTAAATCTGTCATCCAAGGGATATTTTTGTATGTTTCCAATATATCATCTTGGTTCGTTTGTTTTGGTTGGTCATTATTTTTTGACGATCCAAATATTTTCTTGAAAAAACTCATGTTTTTCTGATGTTGTTTGTTTAAAATTATAGCTAACTCGTTTATATGTCTGACAAAATCAGACCTATTTGCCCATTTTTGGTGGTATTGGTCTGACAATTATCATGCTTTTTTTATTTCCATCAAAATATAAAAAAAATTATAAAAATATCAATTTAAGATAAATTATAAAAATCACTACATCTCACTTCTCTCCTCCCCGCGTGAGTGATTGGAGCGGTATCCTTTTGGGCCGCAAGACCAAAAGATACAAGCAGAAAGCACGACCCCGCTTTTTGGAGCAGGGACACGCCCAAATGGTTTTGATTGGACTATTTTTAAATTACAATTGGCATTAATTGACAATAAAAAATCACACCAAGTGACTATTTTGTGGTTGGGTTTGGGGGAATCGATATTTATCAAATTGTTAATGCATTAAATGAATCCTCTTTTTTTATATTTTTGTGCCTTAAACAAATTAAAGGCATTATAATTAAAAATAAGCCTAAAAAAATATGTTAAATCTAATATTATTTGGCCCTCCTGGTTGCGGAAAGGGTACGCAGGCAATCAAACTTGCAGAAGAATTTCAATTATTACACATTTCAACTGGCGACTTGTTGCGCAATGAAGTAAAAACGGAGACTCCACTTGGTGTGGAAGCCAAAAAATTTATGGATAAAGGCGAATATGTGCCGGATGAGGTAATGATTGGTATGATAAGCAACAAAATTGATGAATTTGCTGGAAAGGTAAAGGGTATCATTTTTGACGGTTTTCCGCGCACTACACCACAAGCGGAAGCACTTGATAAATTACTTGAATTCAAAAATACAAGTATTAAGAAGGTAATTGCTTTGGAAGTGGAAGAAGAGGAAATAGTAGAGCGTATACTTTTGCGTGGCAAAACATCAGGTCGGTCGGACGATAATGATGAAGCGACCATCAGAAAACGATTCAATATTTATCAGAAAGAAACTGCTCCTGTAGCTGCGCTTTATGCTGCCAAAGACCTATTTACGTCTGTAAAAGGGATTGGAGAAATAGATGAAATATTCGAATTGTTGAAAGCTGAAATTGAGCAATTAGGCGCTTAGTTCCACGAATTTCCTTATTTCATTGGCCCATATTTCCGCTTGTTCCAACATCGGATAATGACCGCAATTGTCTATTTTAACATAAGTTGAATTAGGAATTTCCTTGTTTAATTGTTCGGCAATTGCTTTTACTGCTATTGGGTCGTTTTGCGCCCAAAGTATGAGTGTCGGTATATCTAATTTGTAAAGAGCTGGTATCCATCGATGCCAATATTTGACGCGTTCGTTGTTGTATTGCGAAACTTTGTGCAAGGCTTCTTTTCCGTTGTTGTGCAATAATAAAGTCCACAGGTTTTCCATTTCTTGGTCATCAAACCTCGATTTGTCGAACCAAATGCTTTTCATTTGTTGTATAAAAGTAGTCTTATGCATTAGTTTTACTACAAATTTTCCATAAAACGGATGTTTCAGCAATTTTTGTATCACTTTTAATTTTGCTAATTCAATATGCATACTGCCATTGCTGAGGGTTAGCGATTTTATTTTTACGGGCTCGTATCCCATTTGTTTTCGCACTATTATTTCGTTGGCGATGGTGGTTCCGTAATCGTGTGCAACAAGGTGTATTTCTTTTAATCCCAATTGTCGCCACAACTCAATGGCCATTTCGGCCTGCTCGATTAGAGAATAAGAATAATTTAATGGTTTATCGGAAAACCCAAAACCAAGATGATCGTGTACGACTATCGAAAAATCATTTTCAAGAAAGGGAATTATTTTGTAATAATCGTAACTGGTGGATGGATAGCCATGCAAAAATGCTATTGTGGGTTTATCTTTTTTTTGGTGTATGCAAAACAATTTGTGGTTTTGCACCTCCACTAATTTGCCTTTGTTTTTCCATTCTTTTAAATCCATTCGGTTAAAATAAGGAAATTATTAATTCAAAAACGGATTATTTCTTCTTTCGTTCCCAATTGTTGTTTTTGGACCATGTCCGTTATAAACCACTACCTCATCATCCAAAACAAGTAATCTATTTTTTATACTCGAAATCAAAGTATCATAATCGCCACCGGGCAAGTCGGTTCGACCAATACTTCCATTAAATAAAACATCTCCAACTATTATAAATTGCTCTTTTTTATTGTAAAAACAAATGCTGCCAGGCGAATGGCCTGGTGTAAGAAAAACATTGATTTGGGTACCAAAAAAATCTAAAACGGCATTGTCTTCAATGAATAAATCGGCTGGTTTTTGTTCATCTAAGGGCACGCCATACATTCTGCCTATCTGCGGTGCTGCCGCCAAAATTGGTATTTCGAGCTGATGGATTTCCAAGTCGAGGTTATATTTTTTTCTCAAAAAATCATTTCCAAAAATATGGTCTAAATGGCAATGGGTATTTAGCAACCTGACAGGTTGGATTTCGTTCTGTTCCAGGTAGTTTACGAATAAATTCCGTTCATTCTGACCATAGAATCCAGGGTCGATTATCCAACATTTTTTGTCTTCATTTATTAATAAATAGGTATTTTCGCTAAATGGACCGAAACAGAATGATTTAATAGTTGTCATATTCTTTTTAAAATTGCTATATTAGATTAATTTTGTAAAAATAAGATAATAATTGTGGTGATAAGCAAAGTTTCAATAAATTTTAAACCTAGTTTTTCTTTCATTTTTGGGTGGATTATGCTTTTATGTATTGCTTTCTCAACCCAATCGATGGGGCAAGGGCAAGGCACACAGGTGCAATTTGGTCAAAATAGGGTTCAGTACCACGATTTTGAATGGCAATATTACGATACAGATAATTTTACAACCTACTATTACCCAGGCGGACAGAATATTGCAAAATTTGTGATTATGGCAGCCGAAGAGCAGGTGTTAAAGCTCGAAGAACAACTAAATTATAAATTAAGCAACCAAATAGAACTTTTAATTTATAATGATATTACCGATTTGGCACAAACCAATGTGGGCTTGGGCAATGAAACCTATAATTTGGGTGGTAACAACAAAATAATTGGCAATAAATTGTTTTTGTATTTCGATGGCAACCACAATCACTTATACAAAGACTTAAATGAAGGACTTGCCCGCATTTTTATAGCCTCCATGATGTCGGGCAGTACTATCCAAGAAATACTACAAAATACGATATTTGGCAACTTGCCACCTTGGTTTTCCGAAGGTTTAATACAATATACAGCTGAGCCTTGGAATACGGATTTAGATGAGGAACTAAGAGATCATTTTGAAAAAAATCCAAACTTAAAATTTAAAAAATTTTCGCAAACCAATCCATCCCTTGCTGGGCACTCGATGTGGTATTTTATTGAAAAAAAATATGGAAAAGAGGCACTTAAAGACGTTATTTATCTGACAAGAATCAACAAAGCCTCTTTTAGTGGGTTTGGATTTGTGTTGGGTACGAGTCAGGAAAATCTGGAACTCGAATGGGCAACATTCTATTTGGAGCGAAAAAAATTGGATATTGACAATAAAAACCCCTTGCCAGCTGAAGGAGAAATAAAAATAAAAACACGCAAAAAAAGAACAATCACGCCCATTATACTTTCACCCGACGCCACTAATATAGCCTATGCAACGCATGATGGCGGTGCTTTTAAATTATTTGTAAAAAAAGTAGAAACAGGAAAGAAAAAGAAAATTCTGCGTGGTGGTTTCAAGTCAGACAATTATCCGCATGATAATTCGTATCCACAAATCGCATTCTCGCAAAATGGCGGAACATTGGGTATTTGTTATGAAAGAAGAGATAAAATTAAGTTTTTGCAGTATGACTTGGAAACGAAAAAAGTAACCAAACATCGCTTAGACAATTTCCAAAGAATCAACGATTTTAGTTTTACTGGCAATTCAAATGACATTTTATTTAGCGCACAATTGAATGGCAAAACAGACATTTATTTATTTTCCCTAAATTCGGGAAGAAACATACCCATTACCAACGATTTTTGGGATGACCTCCAACCTACATACGTAAATACAAATGGAGTCGAAGGTGTTTTGTTTGTTTCCAACAGAAATACAGATACCCTTTTGCAATTGCCTTTGGATACTGCACTGCCGATTGGTACATTTGATTTGTTTTTTTATAACTTAAAGAAAAGAGGCAATTCCTTATCGAGGTTAACAAAAACGCCGTTTGGGAATGAAAAAGCACCCATCGTATTTGGCAATGGAAAAATTGGCTATTTGAGTGATGAAAATGGAATTTTCAATCAATATGAGCTTTCTTTAGCCACAGAAATGATCAGAATGGATTCGGTATGGGCCACACAAAATGGCGATATTGTTGATGCGGATGGATTCGATTTTGACTCCACCAAGCTGATTAAAATTGGGCAACCTATTTATAAAGAAATTGGTATAAAAGGAAACTGTACAGATTTTAAAAAGAGTATTCAGCAACAAGCTGCTGCCACTCGAAACAGTGCCAGTTTAGTCGTTTTCAACGAAAAGGGAAAACAAAAGGTATTTTTGAGCAAAACGCCATTTTTCAAATCAAACCCAAGAGCCTATAGAAACTTCGTTCAGGGTTGAAAAAGGTTTTGAAAAATTGAGTGCCAATCAAAATACAAGTGCACCCAATTCAAACCAGCAACAAAACAATACCGAGTTAATTGATTTGAAGCAATCTATGGATTCATTGTTTAACGAAAAAACAAAATATCAATTCGATACACAGTATGGTTATTCCATAAATATCAATAATGCGGATTCTTCAAATAGGATAATCGGTTTTGAAGGAATTGGGCTCAACACAACGTCAGTTCCTTCGATTCAGGGTCAAAAATTTAATCCCGTTTTGGCGGTTCCTTATAAAGCACGATTTACCTCTAATTACCTTGTAACCTCTTTGGACAATAGTCTTGCCTTTCAAAATTATACCAATTTCAATATTTCAGGTCCTGTTTTTAATTATCCAGATTTAAATGGAATGATTACGTTCGGAATTACAGATATAATGGAAGACCACCGAATTGTAGGTGGATTGCGGATTCCATCAAGTTTTGCAGGCTCTGAAGAGTTTGTGAGTTACTCCAACCTAAAACACAGACTAGATTACCGGTTTCTATTTTACAGGAAATCTGATCAGGTACAATTTGCCGACCCTGCCAATCCATTTGGTGTATTGAATGCAAAATTAAAATCCAATTACGCCGAAATTGGCGCTTCCTATCCAATCGATATTACCAAGGCAATCAAAGGAAGTATTGGTTTTAGAAATGATAAAGGAATTGTATCGCTTACCGACCAACAGACCGAAAATAGAACAAACGATATAAGAGAAAATTGGGGTTCCGCTCGATTGGAATTTGTGCATGACAAATCAAAAGAAGTACAAATGAATATCAGAGATGGTTTTCGGTATAAAATGTTTTTTGAATATTTTAGAAACTTTAGCGAGAAACGCGCCAATTTGTATAATATTGGATACGATGTAAGGCATTATTTTATTTTACACAAAAACATACTTTGGGCCAATAGAATATCGGGTGCTTCCTCCTTTGGGCAGAGAAAAATTGCCTACTATTTGGGTGGTGTGGATAGTTGGATAAATCCAAAATTTGACAATACGATTCCTGTAGATCAAAACAACAATTACGCTTTTCAGGCCATTGCAACTAATATGCGTGGATTTCCGATTAATACCAGAAATGGCAATAGTTTTATGGTTATCAATAGCGAATTACGAGTGCCTTTATTTTCCTATTTGGCCAAAAAACCTTTAAAATCTCCGTTCCTAAACAATTTTCAAATAGTAGGATTTTTTGATATTGGAAGTGCTTATAAAGGACTTACTCCTTTTGCAGAAGAAAACCCATTTAGCACAGAAATTATATCTCCAGGTGCAAATAATGGAACCAATCCGGTGGTAGTAACCGTAAATTATTTTAGAAATCCGACCGTTTTTGGTTTCGGAGGCGGATTCAGAACTACTTTATTGGGTTATTTCTTTAGAGTAGATGCGGGATGGGGCAAAGATGGACAATCGGCAGTGAACCCAAAACCACTCTGGTATCTTTCGTTGAGTAAAGATTTTTAGACGCTCCATGAAATCCAATCCTAGTGTTTATTGGGCCTTACTTATGGTAAGCTTGTTGTATGGCTTGAATTATATTATTGCCAAAGATGTAATGCCGCTTTATCTTTCCTCTTCCACATTTATCGCACTCCGATTATTTGTATGTACCATTTTATTTTGGATAATCGGGATTTTTTTCAAAAAAGAACGCATACATACCAACGATATTCCATTAATTATTTTTTGTGCATTTTTGGGTGCTGCATTCAACCAACTGACTTTTTTCAAAGGACTTAGCCTTACTACGCCAATAAATGCGGCACTTTTGATGATTTTAGTGCCAATACTCGTGTTTTTGTTTTCTACATTTTTTGGAAAAGAAAAATGGATAGGTATCAATCTTTTGGGTATTATATTAGGATTTGTAGGTGCATTTTTGATTATAGCCTCAAATTCGAAGGGTGGTGTTTTTAATATTCGTTTTTCAAAAGGCGATTTTTTTATCTTTTTAAATGCCTTGTCTTTTGCGCTTTACTTGGTTTTTTCAAAGCCATTAATAGGCAAATACAGTCCCCTATTTCTGATGAAATGGTTTTTTCTTATCGCTTTTTTTATGGTGCTTCCATTTGCCTATAGTGGATTATTTACAACGGAATGGCAAATCATTCCAAATATTATTTGGATTAAAATTGCCTATGTAATACTCGGTGCTACTTTTTCGGTATATCTGTTAAATGCTTATGCACTTTCCAAAGCAAACCCCTCTTTAGTTGGCATATTTATTTATTTGCAGCCGGTATTTGCCACCTTGTTTTCCATACTGCTTAAAAAAGACAGTTTGGATAAAATAAAAATCATAGCAGCAAGCCTAATATTTATGGGCGTTTATTTGGTGAATAAGAGTAAGGTGGTTAGAAGTTGAATGCTATAAGAAGGGCTTTGGTGTGGTTTTTGAATTCAAATTTTAGCTTTTGCATTATTTTTTAATCTCCTTTTCGTTACAACTTCCAAAAACTTGAAAAAATAACAGCACTAAAATATTGTATTTTCTCATGGTAATTTCCCTTTTTTTTTTAAAAATCAAATCGTTTCAGCATACAAAACCTTTCTCTGCTAACTATCAAATTCCTTATAATCAATGGATGGATCGTAGTCGTTTTTGGTTCTCAAAGAATGCAATTCACTTTCTGGCCTTTCGGATCGAATAAGCGGAAACAACAATTGCACATACCATGGCTCCTTTATTTGATTCCAAGCCCCAAATTTTGTAGGATATTTTCTGGTTATTTTGGCGGTTCCAAAAATGATATCCCAAATAAAAAGCAAGTTGCCATAATTCCCATTTGGATGAGAAAGACCATCTTCAGCAGTAAGTCCATGATGGGCAAAATGGGTGCATGGTGTGGAAATTACTCTTTCAACTAACCACGCTATAGGATTTAAGAATTTGTATTTATATAAAAATCTATCCCATTTAGTTTCGCTGTGTGCAAGTAAAATAATGACTAACTTGATTGGCAAATAGAATAAATAAACATATCCCATTCCTAAAAAAATTAGGCAAGCTGAAAACCAAATACCAGGCATTAGTGCATAATATAAAATGGCGTTTCTATAGGTTACAAGTACGCCCATTTCTTCCACAACATGATGGGGCCTGTGCAATTTCCACATCATACGATTAGAATGCGACAGTCGGTGCCAAAAGTACTGCGTCATATCATCTAATATCAAAAAAGCTAAAATCTGCCAACCAATTGCTGAATTTACAAAGTAGTCTTCGTATGGAGCAAAATAATTTTTACCTATCCATAAGGTAAGCATAAAAATAGCAGGCTGCACAAGTGTTGGCAAAGTAAATAGACTGATTAATTCAATTGTCCAATCATTTTTACTTCTTTTATCATTAAAATATAAACCTCCAATAGCCTCAATGATTCCTATAACTAGAAGTGCCACTGCGGGAATTGATTTACTAATTAATTCATTTTCCATAATTTTTTCCTATTTCTAATTTAAAAAATGTTTAAAGCCGTTTTTTCCTTTTAACTTAAAATAAATATTCTGCTTAAAAAATTAAAACCAAAATTAATTCTTTTTCTTCGATTTATCTTTTTAATAGGCCACCTTTTTGTATTCCTTAAAACTATAGTATTTAGGTCTTCGGTAAAAATAAAATTCAATTTCCCTTTCTATGTTTTAAACCCAATTTATTTCGATTTAAAATTATTTAAAATTTGCAACTTGGTGGATGGCGATTTTGCTTTGTCAATTGTCTTTAATATCTCTATCTGGCTCTTGTTTTGAATTTGATTTCCTGAATAAATCATAGTAAAAACCTATTACAATAAAGTCTCGACCTATTTCATCACTAATTTTATAATCGAATTGATGCAAATAGCCCAACTGTATAGTGGCGGCTTTCATTGGTTTGTAATTAAGGGCAACTAAAAACCTGTTTCGTTCAAAATAAGGCTCCTTATTTGTAAAAAAAACTTCATCGCTTACACTAATTTGGAAAGGTTTGTAATCATTTTTTTCTTTGCCAAATGGATATGAAATTCCAAGTCTATACCTAAATCTATTGCGATAGCCATTACTAGTAAATCTAAATTCTGCTCGATAACGTTGTTCAATTTTAACCTTGCCAATGGATTGAAAAAGGATTATCTGTGGCCAAAGCCTAAATTCATTATTGTTTTTTGGTGTTACAAAATTGCCGCCTTCTCTATAGGTTTGATAACTGCCAGCAGCCAATGTAAGACCAACATTTTTGTGTACTTTGTAATTAATGCCACCCTTATATTCGTAATAGTGAAAATTGTGGTAAAATTTTAAGGAACGTAATTGTGCTTCGCCAAAAAAGCTAAGTTTTTCAGTATGGTTGTATTTTAAATTCAGGATATTCCAACTGCCCAATTCAAAATTTTGGGCATTAATACTGGTTGTAGATAGAAAAATAATGGCTATTAATGTGAAAACTTTTTTCATGTAATTTTCTAACTTTTTTTCAATAATGGGTACTTTTTTTCGATAAGAAGGAATCAAAAAAGACCATTTTTTTTTCATACCATGAATTTTTGATGGGATCATTCTACATTATTTTTATTCTTTTCTGCTCTCTCTAGTCCAATTCTATTTACCGTTTCATAAAGTAAATTCGCATTAACCAATAAACGGTCTAGTTCCAGTTCAAAAAATGTTTCTGTATGTTCGTTCCATTTATTTGGTGATTGATCAAGTGCTCTAAAACTTTTTGAAAGTGTGGTTATATATTCCGTTTTTTGCGGAGCATCATTTACAAAAATTGGTGGATATAAATCATACATCAACATCCAGTTTTTTGCCACTCGTGTTACCCGTCCATTTCCATCTGCAAATGGATGGATTCTAATTAATTCATGATGAAAATAAATGGCTTTAATAATTGGGTTGGTAATACTTTGCATCTGGTAAAATAGCTGGGAAACTAATTTAGGAACTTCTTCTTTGTCGGGACAAATATGAGCGCCAATCTGAACCAAGGTTTGTCTATAGCGATTTGGGTGGAGTGCGTTTGTTTCTGGAGAAACCAAGCGAAGTAGTTGAAAGAGTTGGATTTCCTTTTCAAAATTATGGTGCAAAATAATTTCTTCAATTACGAAACCAAGCGATATTTTTAGGTTTTTCAAATATTCCACCGCTTCCTCTTCGTTTTGAGCTTCCATTTGTGCATTTTTTATGCTTAAAAGCTCTTGTAGCTCTTGAATGCTGGTAAGGTAAGCATCTAAAAGATCATCATCGAGGTGATTTCTGCTATACATAATTAATCTATAAATCGACTTTACCAAGTGGTCAATTTTATTTATTTTGACTTGATTAATTTTTATTTCTTCAATAGGCAATAAGTCCATTTCATTTTTGCATTAAAGTGATATTGTTTTGTCGGCAAGGCTTCTAACTATTTTAAAAAAATAAAGCATTTAAAATCAGGTAATTACAATAATTAGATTTTCACCTTTCGATACAAATTTATCAATTTGTTTTTGAAATCTCTCATTTATTTGAAATTTCTATTTTGATTAAAATCTTATGGTTTAGATACTATATTTAAAATTACCAAAAGAAACCATCAGAAAATAGGCCTCGCATTAACAGTAGTCTGAAACCAAGAATTTAGAGGCAAGGTTTAAATTTCATGCTTAAGGTGTTTGAATTTACTTTTGTTTGTAAAATATACCCTCTATTGTTGCATTATGTCCAAATATTCCTTCGCAAAATCCCTCTGTGTATTTTATAAAAGCAAAATCTTTAAAAATCCTTATTTTAAATTCACAATTTTCTGTGTTAGGCAATTTATAAATAAAATCAGTAGAAGCTTCTATTGTGTCCGTTTCTATGATTGCCATATTTCTACCTGGTTCTCCAGTTACCGAAAGGATGCTAAATGAAATTTCGTCGGCATTTACTTTTCTAATTGTCAAATCTCCTTGATAACCAGCTTCACTATATTGATAATGATAGTCGCCAATTACATTTTCTAGGTTTGTTTTAATATTTTCGTTCTCTAATATTGTGTCAATTCTGTTCAAATTTAATGATGATTCTTCCTTTGTTTTTGGGGAAAACCAATTTCCAGTTAATTCTTCGTCTTTTGAAAATCCTGTTATAATTCCTGTAATGTTGCCTTTATTGTTAAATTCTAAAAGTCTAATTGAACTGTCTTCTTCAATCGTTCCTATAATTCTAATTGGCTTTTTTTCCTTTGTATCTAAATAGCTTATCTCTCCAAATATTAAATCATCTTGAATTTGATAATGAAGGAGAATATTAGTCTTTGTGTTTAACTTTCCTTTCCAACAAAATTGCTTATTATTTTTAGTAACATTTTGAGTTTCGGATTTCTGTTGTTCTTTTACTTCTTCTGTTTTAGCATTATTATCTGTCTGTCTAATAATACAAGAAAGGAGTAAAATAAGTGTTAGACTAATTAATTTTTTCATTTTATTAGTTCTTTATTTTGGTGGTGCAAAACTGCTGAAAACTAGATATGGTATTGCTTTTTTACAACAAATAAAAATTTATATTTCGATTAAATA
>JADIYW010000018.1 GCA_016705125.1 Bacteroidota bacterium | reverse complement strand
TCAATATTGTACTGATAGAACTGGTTGGAGACATTATTATGATCCCAAAGGTGCAGGTACTGCGAGATGACAAATTTATTTTCTCCCTTTACCCTAATGAAAATAATATTGAAGGCGAAGCAAAAATAACTTATAAAGCTGCTGGATACGATAAGGCTGAAGATTGTGGAGATAAAAAGGCAGAGTATAGTATGCGAAGAATTTGGGATTTTAAAATCACCAATGGTGGTACCATCAATCCATTAAAACCTGTAAAAGTTAGATTTTATTATAGACAAGAAGAGAAAGATGCTATAAATAATGCTGCAAATGCATTCAAGTCATCTTGTGGAGGATTTATTGAGGATTTTGAATGGTTTAAAACTGGCGCTGGTATTGAGTATATTCCAACTAATCCATCGCAAATTAATCCTGATAAAATTACAGCAGGTTATTCAGAAACTGGTTGTCAGGGAAGTCCATTATTTGGCAGTATAGATGGGTGTGATGTAATAACAGCATCAGATAATCAGACATCGTGTAATGGAGTAAGATATGTAGAATTAGGTCAAATTGTTAATTTCTCAGGTGGTACAGGAGCAACAGGCGTTGGACCATATGACGATGTGTCACCACTTCCAATTGAGTTAGTATCGTTTACAGGGTATCATAATGCAGATAATTATACCAATAATTTAAATTGGGTAACTGCAGCCGAAATTAATTCAAGCAGATTTGTAGTAGAGAAGAGTTTGGATGGTGCATCGTTCTCTTATTTGGATGAAAAACCTGCTGCTGGAAATTCTATTACTGCTTTGTCTTATAATTTGGTGGATACTAAACCTTCATTAGGTGATAACTATTACCGATTGAAAATGATAGACAAGGATGGTACATTTGAGTACAGCAGAATTATCAATATCAATGTAGGTGTTGGTGATGCAGGTAGTCAAATATTAGGTATTTATCCTAACCCTACTCGTGGCATGTTGAATATCAGATTCTTATCAGGTGAGAAAGAGAATTTCACAATGAGAGTAATGAATACAACTGGCCAATTGGTTAGAGAGAATACATTTGAGTTCTCTGCTGGAATTAATTTTATCGAATTAAATACATTTGATTTTGCCGACGGACTTTATATCCTTCAATTTGTTGGTGAAAATAGTGGCTTATTTGATGGAAAATTTGTTAAGGAGTAAAATTTGTTAATTGATAATGAGAGCCACGCAATTTTGCGTGGCTTTTTTTTTGCTTTTTTATTTATTATTTCTGCATATTTGTACTATGAATTTTAAATTTTTAATTCTTATAATAATTTCTTTTTTTACACTAAAACAAAGTATTTTTTCACAAGATTTAGAAATTAAGTCCCTAAGATCAATACCTGTAACTATGCATATTGATTTAAATTATGCACCAATCATTCCACTTAATAAATATAAAGAACAATATAAAGGAGAGTTATATTTTCCTTCATTTGAAGATTCCTCAGTATGGATTAATAGAAATGAGATTATAAGTTTAAGTACTCTATATCCATTATATAGTTTTGGGATAAAGATTAGCGTAGAATTAGATAAAAAGTATAGATTTGGACTGAATTATAAACCTATTATTATAAAAGATTGGGAAATTCCTTATGCCGAAAGTTCATTAATTGGAAGTGGTAATAGTACTACTTTTTTTTTAGTTAGTGGGTTTATGGGTTATTCATGGCACTACTACCAATCTAAAAACAAACTGCATGAATTGGAACTTTATCCATACATTGGTTTGGGAAGTTATATAGGTAATAACTATTTTCAAGGTGCTGGAAGTCGGTTTTTATTTAATACAGGTGTTGAACAGGCTTATTTATTTAAGCAAAAAATTGGATTAAGTTTTGGTTTTGAATATAATTATTGGAGATATAAGAATGATTATTATGTTTCTTCTTTTGATTTGCAACATAGGGAGCAATTGAAATTTAATTTCCTGACTGCTGAAATTGGTTTAAAGTTTATTATAGGTTTAAAAAAAAGAGTCAGTATATGAAAATAATTAGAAAAATAATTTTTGGATTTTTATTTTTGTTTTTTGGAGTGATGTTTTTTTATATTTTTATATTACTATTCCCAATGTAAGAGATGGAGAAACATTAGGTAGGATTAAATTCCCGAGTAATAATAGTGTTTTTAAATTTCCTGAAAAATTGCAACCATTACCAAATCTTGAATGATTGGTTAAAGCCAAATACGGTAGATAAATATTCTGATGCAAATAAATTCTTAGCTGATCATAATGTAATTGGTTTTTTGGTTTTACATAAGGATACAATCGTTTATGAAAATTATTTTAATGGTTTTAAAAAAGGAGACATTACCCAGGTTTTTTCGGTCACAAAAGCTTTGGTTACCCCATTATTAGGCTTGTCAATCGATAATGGATATGTGAAATCAATAAATCAGCCTGTTTCTGATTTTTTAACTGATTTACCACCCACAAATAATTTTGACGCGCTTACCTTGTATCATTTGGCACAAATGCAATCTGGAATTGATCAGGATGAATATGCTGATTTATTAAAAACAATGCATTTTTATTTTGAAAGAAATATCAAAGATCAAGTAAAAAAATCATTTTTTAAATATAAACCAGGTGATAAGTTTGTGTATAAATCAGTAGATACTCAGTTATTAGGAGAATGCCTCGAGGTGGCAACTGGAAAATCTTTTTTGGATTTATTTTATCAAAATATTTGGTCAAAATTAGGGATAGAGTCCGATTCTTATTGGTCGATTGACAGTAAAAAGTTTAAAAACCCCAAAATGTATGGCGGATTAAATGCATCATTACCCGACATAGCCAAATTTTGCTCTATGTATATGCATGAAGGAGTGTTTAGAGGAGAGCAAATTATTCCTAAAAAATGGGTTAATTTTTGTGATGATAAAAATGAAAGAAAAGGCGCAGATAATTATTGTATGGGTTGGTGGATGGATATGGATGATGAAAAGCAAAATATCTATTATGGAGCAGGGTTTAATGGTCAAGTAATGTTTATAAATGAAACCACCCAAACAGCTATTATTAAAATAGGAGAAGGGAAAGGCGGTGTAAATTGGTACAATATATTAAAGAGACTGAGCAATGCTTACGACTAAATTACTCAAATCCTCTTTGTTATAAATTAATTTTATAAGTAAGCGTATAAGAACGAGGAGCATCTGGTCGTGCAGGTCTTAATGCATATTCATTATTTAAGAAATTTTTAACCACAATACCAAAAGTATGCCGATCTTTAACTGTATATGAGATTCTTCCATCCAAAACCAATTCTCCTTTTCCATAATTTTCGTCAAAATATTCTCCTATTCCCTTTATAAAGAATCGAAATAAATCGTCCACACTCTCCATGCTACTGTAATATCTACCATTAATACCAACAGATAAATCATTTTTATAATTATATTCTATATCAAAAGTGCCTAAGTGTCTATTTCGATATTTTAATATTGCATCTAATGTTTGAGGTTGTAGGTTCTCTGTTTGACGCATCCCCTGGAATAAATTTTTGAGATAAACTCCAACCTTCTTTAAGCCTAAAGATGTATCTGCATTCAAATCTATAGGGTAAGCATAGGTATAACCGAGCGCTAATTGAAGATTATGGTTTTTATTGATGATAAAATTATTTCTTAAATTCAGCTCATACCCTCCAATACGGGCGTTACTTACGTTTACAGCTTTAAAGCCTAAATAGTCGATAATATTTACGCTATCTACATTTAGTGTGTCTGGTACATAAATACCAACTTTAAATTCAATCATATCAGTATATTCTTGCCAAAACAAAGCCAAATCCAGAGAACCCTCATAATGCGGTTTTTTTATTTTTTTCTCATACCCCAATTCGCCCGTCCAGCCAAATTCTGGCTTTACCTCTGGATTAGAAAATACATTAATTGGACCTAGACTTTTTTCCACATATCGCTCCGCTAGGGACGGAAAACGATAGGCCTGCCCCACATTAAAACGGATAAAACTATTCTTAATAGGCTGATAATTAATTCCTGTCCTAAACATTCCTGGTATAAAAAATTTGGAATTGCTTTGTTCATCTTGAATCCTAGTACCTGAAAGTCCAATTATGTCGCCGAATTTAAAAAATTCAAACCTTGCACCACCTGTTAATGAAATCTTGTCCCATTTTTTATCTATTTGGGTAAAAACAGCAGCAATATCTCCATTAAAAGCACCACCAAAAGCATCCTCTTTTACATATACATAGGTATTGCTTGCGCCTGCTATTACTGTCCAATTGGTTGGATAATGCTTGGAAAAGGTATAGTCGGTATTTATAAATGTGGCTCTTGTCGCGTATTCAGGGCGAAGGAAAAATATTCGACCTTTAATATCATGTTTATTATTTTTTTTGTCATATTTTATCATGTAAGGATCAAGATTAATCCTAAAAAATTCGTGATCATTTAATTCAGCTGGCCTATAAAATCCATTATCTTTGTCTTGCCAAAAGAAAAACTCTGTTTCACGGTCATAGGTTATATTACCTCTAAGGCCATAAACAAAAGAACTATCTTTTTTATTTGTCCATTTAGTTCCAAATGATAATCTAGCTAAATTGTCTCTTCCTCCTTCATAATATTGGTTTTGAATATACATATGTCCACCCAAAATGTATTCAAAATTTGGATTAACCTTTTTTGCAGTTGAAAAATAAATTCCAACGGTTGTACGTGGAAAACGATTCCATTGAGTAATTTCTCTTTTTGGTCGGTCGAAAACAGTGGTATAAACAGAAATTTTTGTTTTTGGTGTGGTAGTAGGTTTTATTGTTTGTATGCTTATCGTTCCATTCATTGCCGATGAACCATACAATACAGAGCCAGCTCCTTTTGTTACTTCCACCTGGCCCGCTAATTCTGTAGGTAAATATACCCATTTAATGTCTTGTCTATCAGGCGATAGCATTGCCTGGCCATCTACTATTATAGCCACTCTGCTGCCTACGCCATAACTCCACCCACTGCCAGCTCTTATGTTAGCCTGTCCGTCTACTACGTTTAAGCCTGGCACTTTACGGGCTAAATCATCAAATCGGATAGAATTTGTTTTGTCTATAAATTCAGGTTTTACCACCTCTATCGACATTACTTCTTCACTAGCATTTCGTGCATATAGCGAACCAGATACTACAATATCATCTAAAAATTGATTTTCTGTTTCTAGGCCTATAGATAATTCTTTAGTTTCGCCACTATTTAAAACAATTTCTTTCTCAATTTTGGAGTATCCTGTATATTCAATCTTTATAAGGTATTTCCCTTCTGCCAAAATCAATTCATATTTCCCTTCGAAATCAGTTGCAACACCTTCGCCACTTTGAGTAGTTATAACTGCTCCGATTAGTGGTTCTTTAGTTTCATTATCTGTGATAATGCCCTTTAAAATACCGTTTCCTGCTAAAAGGGTAGAAGAAATGGTTATTAATATTGAAAAGAAAATTAACCTCATAAAATAGCTTTAAAACTGTAAAATTAAGCATTTATTGTATTCAAATATTTAACTCTTGTGCACGTAAGGTGAATAATAATATTGTTATAATATCAATTTTAGATATAAAAATTGGGATTAAGCAACTTTATATAGGTAAAATTGTCTTGTTTTGTAGGGTAATTCGTCTAAACTCATGCGCAGTATTTTTTTGGTTTTATTGATACTCTTTTGTACTGCTTTATCTGGGCAAGATATCGTTAAATTGTCATTTAAAATTGTAAATGAGGTAGACAGAAAGCCAATTGTTGGTATTTTGATTAGAGATGATTCAGCAAAAATTGGAGATTTAACAGATGAACAAGGAGAAATTAGCTTTAAAGTTCCAAAAGGACGATACCAATTTGAAACTTATTTTGTTGGTTATACTACACAATATTTTGATATTGATTTGAAAAATGATACGCTAATAACAATTTTACTAAATGAAGGTATTGCACTTGATGAGGTAGTTATTTCGGAACTAAAAACGCAGATTAGAAATAATATCGAAAGTGCACAATCAGGAATGATTGAAATACCCATCAAAGAGATGTCCAAATTGCCTGTATTTTTGGGTGAATTGGATATTTTGAAAAGTATTCAATTACTCCCTGGCGTACAATCGGGTACCGAAGCCTCTACTGGGTATTATGTGAGAGGAGGAGGTGCTGATCAAAATTTGATTTTGCTCGATGGGGCAGAAATTTATAATCCCTCGCATGCCGCAGGATTTATTAGTATTTTTAATATGGATATGATTAAGGATGCAACACTTTATAAAGGAGGATTTCCTGCAAAATATGGGGGCAGAATATCCTCAATTTTGGATATAAAAACGAAAGAAGGCAATTTTGAAAAGTGGGAAACCAATTTGGGTGTTGGCCTAGTCACAAGTCGAGTAACTGCTTCGGGGCCGATATGGAAAAATAAAATATCGTTTCTTGGCTCTTTTCGGTCATTTTATTCTTATTCTCTTTTTAGAGGATTTAGTGGTAAAGAAAAAAGGGCTAGTTTGCCTAAATATTTTTTTTACGATTTTAATGGAAAAATTACGTGGAGAGTTAGTGAAAGGGACAAGTTGTTTGTTAGTTTTTATTCAGGAAAGGATAATGTTGGATTTAGCGATAATTCTACAATCGACTCGGCTCAGTATGACATTCCATGGTCGAATTTGATGGCTGTGACAAAATGGAATCATCAGTTTAAAAAGGGATTGCTTTCTGAATTGTCTTTTATTTATACTACCTATAATTTCAATTTTGGGTTTAAAAATATTTATAGTGAGAATACGCTTAAATCGGGGATTAAAGATTTTAGGATTAGATATGATTTTGAAAAAAAAATAAGAGAGGGGCAAGCTTTGAAGTTTGGCACTTATTTTTCCAACAATACTTTTTCACCTAATATTACAAAGCAGAATTTTAATAAACCACTCGAAGATTCGACAGATAGTCCACCAACAACTGTAAATCAGGTTCATTTGTATGGTGATTATGATATAAAAATAAATGAACAATGGAGTATAAGTACAGGGTTAAGAATGCCCGTTTTTATTCATCCTCAAAAAACATATATAGGATTGGAGCCTCGTTTTTTAATGAAATACCAAATAAATAATAATGTGGCTTTAAAGACTTCTTATACTTTAATGAACCAATTTGTGCACTTGCTTTCCGCTTCTACCGCTTCCACTCCTTTGGATTTATGGATTCCGAGTAGTGATATCGTGAAACCACAAAAGGCTCAGCAGGTATCATTGGGTTATTTTCAAAATTTTGGCAATGATAAGTATGAATTAAGTGTAGAAGGATTTTATAAAGCACTTCAAAACCAAGTAGAATATAAAGAAGGAGCTAATATTTTTAAAGATCCAAATATTGATGAGATTCTCACTTTCGGAAAAGGATGGTCGACAGGAGCAGAGTTTTTTATAAGAAAAAGAGTAGGGAAATTCAATGGATTTGCTGGTTATACCTTGGGTTGGGCAAAGCGGCAGTTTCCGGAGTTAAATAATGGCCGACCCTATTTTGCAAAATACGATAGGCGGCACGATATGACTATTGCCATAAATTATGAGATAAACAAGCATTGGTCGTTTTCATCCCTTTTTGTATTTGGTACTGGCCACTCCATTACACTACCCGAGGGGCAATATTTTGTTCATTCGGGACAGGGTTGGTTTGGTAATCAATATGGATACGATTATGGAAATAAAAACAGTTATAAGTTAAGGTCTTATCATAGATTGGATATCGGCTTATGTTATAAAAGAGTCAGGAAGCATAGTCATTCGGAGCTAAGATTAGATATTTACAATGTTTATAGTAGGTTGAATCCTTTTTTTGTGGCTTTGGTTCAAACGGTAGACCCAAAAACGAATAAGCTAAATTTTAAATTGCGCGAATATTCAATACTACCTATCGTTCCTTCTATTTCGTTTAACGTATTTTTTGGAAAATCATGAAAAAGATAAACTTAATTTTTCTAGTAATTATTGTTTTGTGTCAATCATGTATTCGCAATCTTGATCTTGATTTAAATTTTGAACCCAAATTAGCGGTTTATAGTGTCATTTCTCCAAATGGGAACCCTGAAGTCTTTTTATATGAAAGCGTTCCATTTGAATTGCAAACCCAAAATTTTAAAGTAAAATTTGTTGAAACAGCCAAAGTATATATTTCGGATGAAAGCAAAACAGTGGAACTTACAGGAAAGCGGTATTACACCAAAAATTTTTTCAATGGTTTGTTTGATCCTGAAAAGGATTACGATAGCTCAGAAGTATTTAGTTATAAGGGCGAGTTTAAGTTTTTGCCTGGTAAAACCTATTTTTTGGAAATACTTTATAATGGAGAAACAATAAAATCGAGTACAACAATACCTGAAAAAGTGCAATTAAATTCAACAACATTGCAAAGAGAGGAAAAACTTGCTGGAAATGGCGAGCCGTATTTTGAGGATAAATTAATTCTAAATTTCGATGACCCAAAATCAATTTTGAATTATTATAAATATTCCGTTTCCTATAATCAAACAGTAATTGTAGATAAGCAAATAGGTGTTGACACAATAACGGGATTACCCATTTTTGTAAAAGATACAAATAATTTACAATATAGATATTTGTATAGAAAATATATTCCAGATCAAGATTTAAATGGAGACAATACCTACAATTTTGATGGTCAAAATCATGCATTCGAATTTTTAATTTCTGATAAAATAAACCTATTCAACAATCCAGATTATGTCTTTAATGTAAGAACGGTTTTAAGGAATTATAATAAGTCAATTTACGATTATAAACAAACTTCAGACGATCAATCGGATGAAATAGGTTTGTCTGATCCATTTACAGAACCTATCTTAATAAAATCAAACATAGAAGGTGGATTGGGGATTTTTAGTTCCTTTTGCGATTCAGATCCTATCATTGTTACCTACGACCCTTAAATATTTAGATTTTATAACATAAGGGGATAAAATATTATCGAATATTTTGTTATTTTTGCGCCCACAAATAAAAGAAAAAAGTATGAAAAAATTGTTTTGGGTAATCATTGGAATTAGTTCCCTTAGTTTGGTTGCTTGTGAAAAAAAGGATGCAACATCTGGTGGCGATTCAAAAAAAGCTAAGAGTAGCGTAAAACTTAAAAACGAAACCGACTCCATTGCTTATGCAATTGGTGCTCAAATTGGCAATAGTATGGTTTCTGAAGATATGAAGGAACTTGATCCTGCATTGATTGAAGCTGGTATAAAAGACATGTTGGCAAATAAAGAAGCTGCTATTTCAGAAAAAGAAGCACCAGTATTGATGCAGAATTATATGCAAAAGAAAATGGCAGATATGCCTAAAAAGAACCAGGAAAAGGGAGATAAATTCCTTGCAGAAAACAAAGCAAAAAAAGGCATTATTACTACGCCTAGCGGATTGCAATATGAAGTAGTAAAAATGGGAACAGGGCCAAAACCAACCATTACCGATTCAGTAAATGTAGTTTATGAAGGAAAATTATTGAGTGGTAAAGTATTTGATAGTTCAAAAGAAGAGAATAGAGAAGTTGGATTTAGATTAGGAAATGTAATAAAAGGATGGACTGAAGGTGTACAATTGATGCCAGAAGGTTCTACTTTTATATTTTATGTACCAGCTGCTTTGGCTTATGGCGAAACAGGTGCTGCTCCAGTGATTGGACCAAATGAAGTGTTGACATTTGAAGTACAATTGAAAAGTGTAAGCAAATAAAAATACTAAATATTTCAAATAAATAGAGTTAAAGGTCTAGCATTTGCTAGGCCTTTTTTATTTGAATAAAGTGCCTAGTTTTTAATAACTAATTTAGATGTAAAAAGCATATTTTTTTCTAACGATTTAAATTGTACAAAATAAATACCATCTGATAACTGCTGATTTACCTCCATCATATTTGAGTTTATATTTTGAGAAAATATTTCTTTTCCACTAATATCGGAGATACTCATAATTCCATCCAATTCCTTAATTTCTTTTGAAATTTCAATGAAAAATCTCCCATTGTTTGGATTAGGAAATACTTTTAATGATCCAATTTTTTGTTGATTAAAAATGCCCGTAGTTTGTCCATTACACAGTACATCATATAAAAAAAGAGTTGTTTTGTTGAGTAATAAAATTTAGCGTATTGGTTAATTCGTATTCATCCACCGGATGACCCAAAGTAGGAATTGGGTAAAATTCAGCATTCATGCCTAAGTCTTTCATTTTAATTGCTAACCGATTGTCGCCATAAAAGTAATTTAGATGGCAGGCCACTGTAATAAAGCAGCCAACATCAAAAGGAACAGTTAGGTCTATTTCATTGTGAAATCCAACATAAGCTATGTCCCTATTATCGTTTATGTAATCGACATTATCCATGGCTCCACTACAACTAACTATCGCTTTTATACCACCGCTTGTATAACCTTCATTTCCGCTATTTCCCTCCAGTCCACCCAAAGCAGCACAATTCTTTTTGTAATCATAGCTCATTTCTGCCGTATCATTTATAAATACAGTATTCAGCATGGTAATTGCCCCTGCCGAAGATCCATAAATGATGATATTATTGGTGTCTATTCCAAAAGTATTTCCATTTTCTGCTACGTCTTTTTTTATATATCGTATGGCAGCCCTCAAATCATGCGATGCCCGAATCATGGCTTTGTACCAATTTTCCTTTAGTGCAAAATTGACAAAAGGAGAGATAACAACAATTTGTTCTACTCTATATTCAATATTTGCTGTTACATATCCTTTTTGCGTAAAATATTGCGCTTTTAAATCCATTCTTTGGTCGAGGCGGTCGCCACTAGTAAAGGAACCTCCATGTACAAAAATAATTAAAGGCCTTTTTTGTAAAGTGTCATTTTCGGGTGTATAAACATCCATTAACAAAGTAGTGAGTTGGTTATTGCTATCATAGTTTGAGCCATAAACCAAATCTTTATAAGTTTTAAAACCAAAAATAGAATCTAAATAGCGACTTCCACAGTCAGCACCACTTAAATTGGAAAAGGATACACTTAAAATTAGTAGAAATAAATGTTTCATATTTTTATTTAACATCTAAAGATATTAAATATGAAGTATCTTTTCTTTTTTAGTTGAAGATTTTTTTGAAATTAAACAAAGGTAATTGAAATACTTTTTTTGTATTTTTAGTTATCTTGTTTTTTGTATTTAAAAAATTCAGGTGTTATGGTTATTTGAAGGTACGCCCATTGGTTGAACTTATTGGTAACAGTATTTTTCACATATTCCAAACCTTCTGTGGGAATTAAAAAACTATACCCAGCTTCCAGTCCTATGATTTTATGTGGCTGATATTTGAATAAAATGTCATTTTCAAAACCAAGTCCTTTATCTAATTGCTCACCTTTGTTAAACAAATTATGGTGAGAACTGAAGTAGTGAATATTTTCACTTATAGAGATTTTGTCGTTGATTTTATAATCTATAAATAAATAGGGGTTGAGTAATCCTCCACTTTTGGTGTCGCCCGGAAACCTTGTGAATTGATCCATGAATCCATTGAATCTATGGGCCACACCGTATAAAGGAACAAATGAGTTAAACTTTTTATTTGTCGTGTCCTCAACATTTTGACCACTTAAAAATTCACCACCAATGCGGATGGTTGTGTTTTTTAAGGCCGTAATTTTAAATTCAGGTTGCGCATACCATGCAATTATTTTTTGATCGGCAGTGGTTTTCCCATATTGTACATAGGAGTTTAGGGTAAGATAATAGCCATCCTTTTCCCATTCAATTCTGCCACCAGTAGTATAACGCATTTTTAATTTTTTCTTTTGGTCAGCTACTGTGGATTCAAAACCATCACCTGCATGCAACAAAAACAAGCTGAATCCTTTTTTATATTTCTGCTTGTAACTGAAGATATTCAATAGTTTATAGTCTTCTGAAGAGACATCCTTTGGCGTATAACCAGAGCCGAAAAAATTCTCTGCCGATTGATTATATGCTATAACTGCACTTGCTTCCAATTTTTTTCTGGTTTTTTATAATTAAATCGTAAAGCATCATGGCTACGAGCCCAAACACGCCAATCATTTTGCGCAAACAAACGTTGATTATCATACATTATACGTTGGCGACCCAATTTTACAGAAAACCCTTTCTTTAAAGGAACTTCAGCATAGCCTTCAAAAAGATTTATCGAACCACCCCGATACTGCCCACCGTATTCTCCCCATACACGTGCATCTTGCAATGATATATAGGCATCAACATGCTTAGACTTAAAATCCAAATTTAGTCTTGTTCTGTTATTAACAAAAATAGATGGCGTTGTATCATCAGGCACCAAGGTTCGATAGCCATTTCTTACTTCAAGGCGCGCTTTAAATTCAGCACTAATTGTAAATTCCGTAGGTTTTATAACCTTAGTTGTGTCCTGTGCTTTCAGTATGCCTACATGTAGAACGACTATTAACCAAGAAAGAAATAATTTGTACTTTTTCATATCTTTAATTTTATAAATGCAAATATACCATATAGTCTATATAATTGATAGAGTAATAAGTGTATTAATGTTAATTTAATATGCAAGTATTAGCCTTTGAATATTATTGACCCCAAATAGCTTTTTATTTTTTCCTTAATTCATTATCCTTTTTTACAGTTTATTTTTTAAAAAGATGAATTGGATAAATGTGTATTTTTTGTGTAATTTTGCTTTATATAATAGAAATTGATTAATAAAAAATAAGGATGTCGTTGATAAAAAACGTAGGAGGATTACTTTTAAAACCTGTTATTAAGCAGATGAGTAAGAGTAGATTACCTGAATTGGATGGAAATATTGTGTTGGATGGTATCCAAGAAAATATAGAAATAATTAGGGACGAAATGGGAGTGCCCCATATTTATGCTAGTAATTTAGAGGATTTAATGTTTGCTCAAGGTTTTGTTCATGCACAAGACAGATTATGGCAAATGGAAATTCATCGACGAGCAGCGCGTGGCACGCTTTCTGAAATTTTGGGGGAAAAGGCAATTGAAACCGACCAAATTTGTCGTACGATGGGTTACGAAAGAGTTGCTAGAAAAGATTGGGAACTTTTTAGTGATGAAGAGCAAAAAGTATTGATTGCTTATAGTTCAGGAATAAATGCTTTTATTAAAAAATTTCCAAACCAACATGCCGTTGAGTTTAAATTAGCCAAGGTGGAACCTGCTTTGTGGGATCCAATTGACACAGCAGCATTTTCAAGATTGTTGATTAGTCAGATGACTTGGGGTTGGTATGATGAAATAATAAGGGCAAAATTAATTGAAAAGGTAGGTGCCGCTGCAGCAGGAGAACTAGACAATAATTATCCAGTTGGTAATCCAGTGGCTTTGCCAAAAGGAATTGAATTTAATAAGCTAAAATTAGATGAACATTTGGGTGCTTTGCGTGGCCCTTATGTGCCACAAATTGCAGGAAGTAATGCTTGGACAGTAAGTGGTTTTAAAACATCAACTGGCAAACCATTTTTGTGTAACGACCCACATTTGCCCATTAAAAACCCAAATATTTGGTATATGGTGCATCTTCATTGTCCCGAATTGGAAGCAACAGGTGTTTCTGTACCAGGTGTCCCATTGGTTCAAATAGGACATAATGCAAATATTGGTTGGGGCATAACACTTTCATTTACTGATTTAGAGGATGTTTTCATCGAAAAGTTTACAGACGAAACGAGTAATTCCTATGTTCATGAGGGTAAAATCATGCAAACTCAAATATTTGAAGAAAAAATATTTGTAAAAGGGAATCCAAAACCCATCATTCATAAAGTGTTGGAAACGGTACATGGACCCATTATTTCTGATATTTTGGATAGTGATAATAAAAAATTAAGCCTTTGTTCTATGTCTTTAAAAGAAGGTAGAAATATAATGGCTTGGATGAAGTTAAACAAATCGAAAAATTGGAATGACTTTGTAGATGGTGTAAAAGAAATTACTGCGCCAGGTCTTAATATAGTATATGCTGATATTGAAGGCAATACTGGCTATTATAATAGTGGCAAAATGCCGATTAGAGATAAAGCTGTAGCAAGTGTACCATCAATGGGTTGGACAGGGTCGCATGATTGGAATGAATTTGTGCCATTTTCCGAAATGCCGCATGTGTTAAATCCAGAGAGAGGTTATATTTTGACCTGTAATAATAAAATTGAAAATGACGATTACCCTTATTTTTTGGGTGATATATACATGAACGGTTATAGAGCGAATAGGTTAGAAGAAATGTTTGCCAAGAAGGACAAATTTGAACCGCAAGATTTTACCGACATGCAAATGGATTTTATGTGCATACCGGGAAAAATATTTGGAAAGCTGTATAAAGGATTGAAATTTGATACCGCCGAATTGCAACAAGCTGCAGATGGATTGGCGAATTGGGATGGAATACTCTCGACCGATTCATTAATTGGAACCTATTATAAAGTAACTAAGTATTTGATGGTGAAGCGCATTTATATGAGTGCATTGCCTGAAAAATTGGCTGAAGAATTACTTGGAAAAGGGTTTAATCCAATTTATGGCCCAGTAAATACTTTTTTGGGGCACAATACACACGCATTGCTTAGGATGATAAACAATAAGGAGTCGTTTTGGTTACAAAAAGCAGGAGGTAAGGAGAAAGTGTTGAAAGAGGCATTGAAAGACGCATTGTCGTGGTTAAAAATGAATTATGGAACTAATAAAAAGGAATGGCTTTGGGGTAAATTGCACAGTATCATTATAAAGCATTCGTTTAGTGAGCAGGCACCCATGGATAAGGTTTTTGATGTTGGGCCGATTGAAATTGGTGGTGATACAGATACATTATTTCAAACTGCCATTTTAAATCAAGAAGGATTTGGTGGAGAATTGGCGTGCCCTTCATATAGGCAAATAGTTGATTTTTCTAATTTTGATAATTCGCAAATAATAATGCCAATGGGTCAGTCGGGAAATATAGCTAGTCCATATTATAAAAACCAATTGCGAGATTGGTTTGGTGGAAAGTATTTTAAAATGGCTTGGTCAAGAGGCAAAGTAAATCAAATGCAAAAGCATCGATTAGTTTTGTCAAAAAAGTAAAAATGCTTAATTAGATATATTTTTTTCTAAGTAAGGATCTCCTTCTTCGGTAGTTGGTTTTTTCTGGAACTTACTTTTAATTTTTTGTCCAAAAGGCACTTTTTCCGTGTTTTCAGTATTTTCTGTTTGGGTTTTAGTGCTATTTGAAATATTTAGATTATCCACTTTTACCAGCACTCCATTTTCATATTGCTCACTTTTTTGTGCTTTCCCTTCAGCATTGTAATACACCCATTTTCCTACTCTAATATCGCAAAGTCCTCGTTCTCCAAGTTTTTCCCAATTTTCGGGTTCTGGGTTTTCTTTATATTGCCCATCTACTTTAATTGTTCCGTCTGTATAGTATTCTTTATAGTACCCTGAAAGACAATTTTGATATTGAAAAGCTTCATGTAGTATTTTGTCTTTTGCATCAAGAGTTACCAAGTTGCAAGGTTTGCAAGCATACGCTGCATTCCAATGCATTTTATATTTGTTATATGTTTCAACAGAAATCAATTGTCCATTTGCTTTATACTCCATAACGCCCCATACGGTTTTATTGGCTTCTAAAAACACATCATATGTTTTGATTGTGTCGTAAGTGGCTTTAACATCTTCTTGTCCAAAGGATTTAGTACAAAGGAGGAAAAATGAAAAGCAAAAAACGATTAGTGTCTTCATAATATTAGTTTAGCAGTTAAATATATCTCTTAATTGATGCATTTAAATAATGTTATTTTAAACAATTGTTGAATATCTTTGTAAAGTAAAATATGAATAATGGAAATAATTAAATTATCGCCTTGGAACGACCCAGTTACCTACGCATTGCCAGGTTTTATTTTAAGCATTTTAGCTGAGGCTTATATTCTAATTGTAAAACGAAAACAAAAAATAAATAAAAAGGATGCTTCGGCAAGTCTTTCATTAGGATTGGGTGTCGTTTTTTTAGATTTAGCCTTTAAACCTTTATTTTTAGCATTGGGCTTATTTTTATTCAAATTCCGTATTTTTGAAAACCTAGCTCCTGGGAGTGTAGAGGAATTTTTTAATTTAAGTTGGCATAGGGCGCATTGGTACTTATGGGTTGTTTTGTTTTTTCTAGATGATTTTACTTTTTATTGGTTCCATCGCTGGATGCATGAGATAAGGATGTTTTGGGCTTGTCATGTCAATCACCACGATTCACAATATATGCACCTGTCAACTGCACTTAGGCAAAGTTGGACCGAGTATTTTTTTAAGTATCCAATGTGGTTTTGGCTAGTAATATTGGGTTTTCATCCATTAATGATTATGTTTATGATGCAATTAAATTTGATTTATCAATATTGGCCGCACACCGAACTTATTCCCAAATTGGGTTGGTTCGATAGAATTTTTAATTCGCCTAGCAATCACAGAGTACACCATGGATCCAATTTGCAATATTTGGATAGAAATTATGGTGGTATTTTAATTATTTGGGATCGGATTTTTGGTACTTGGGAGCCAGAGAATGAAAAAGTACGGTATGGAATAACCACCAATATCAATACTTATAATCCTTTTAAAATCACAGCTCATGAATGGATTAATATCAAAAATGACCTAAAAAGAGCACCTAATCTAAGAGCTAAATTTAATTACCTATTTAATTCTCCAGGTTGGAGTCACGATGGAGAAGACCAAAGAGCTAAAACACTTAGGGCTAATATGGAAAAGAAGGATTAACCTACAAACCCCACCTTTTTGTGCTGGCCGTCGCAATAAGGTTTGTTTTCAGAAGCACCACATCGACACAAAAAAGATTTTTCTTCTTTGGTACATTCGCTACCATCTTTATCTTTTACTTGAATAGTACCCGCAACCATCAATGGGCCATTTGGGATTACAGTAACGCAAACATTTGTTTCAGACATCTTTTCTTTTGTTTTTTCTTGATTAATTGACAATGCTCCACTTGGACAACTAAGCACTTGTTTTTTTATTTGGTCAGTGCTAGCACCATCCATTTTTATCCAAGGTCTTTCTCTACTATTAAATACAGTTGGTAATCCTTTTATGCAAATAGCAGAGTGAATACATTTCGAAGCATCCCATTTAATGGTAATGTCGTCGTTGCTGTAATTTTTTATTTCCATTTGTGTGAATTAAGAAGAGTTACAAACAAATATAACTTTTTTTATTAAAAATTATTTTGAAACTAAACTTACTTCAAAATTAATTTCATTTTTTATGGCTTTATCCCCTAAATTATCAAAAAAGGAGTCGCTTCCATATCGAATATCATATTTGGTTCTATCGATACTGAATTTGGCACCTGCCATTACCTTACCTCCTACAGTTTTTACAGAAGTAGAAAAAGTGATTGGATTGGTTTTGTCTTTTATAGTTAAGTCGGCGGTAATAGTTTGAACACCATCTTTTAATTCACCAATTTTCTTAATTACCAATTTTGAGGTTGGATATTTGGCGACATCAAAAAAATCTGCATCTTTTAAATGACCGATTAGATTTGCATTTTTTGCTTGATCTTCAATATCTGTACATTTAAGACTAGTCATATCAATTACAAAACTGCCGCCGTTAATTTTTCCTTTAGATATAAGAAGGCTTCCTTCTTTAATGCTAACCGTCCCATTATGACCATAAACCACTTTTTTGCCTTCCCATTTCACCAAACTTTTGGCAGTGTCTATTGTTTTTTTCGTATTTCCATTTGGCATTGCATAAATTCCAACCATCGCTACTAAAGCAATTAAACATATTTTGATAATATTTTTCATAAATAATTTATTATCCTACAAAAGTACTATAGGTTTTTTTGTCAAAATGTTAAAAAAGATTATTTCAAGCTAGGTTTAATTATTATACCAATATCCATCACGCCTGGCAAAGGATTTTTACGCATATTTTGAATAATTGCAATTTTTTGAGTACCACTTTTTTTGAATTTATACCCTTTTAGATAAGCGGCATTAACTGTAAAATTTGATTTTAATCCTTTTCCATAAGGCGTGCCATCATTTTTAAATAACGGAATTTCGATTCTATCAAATGGGAGTTTCTCTAAGCCATATACTTGAAGCCATAAGTTGCTAAAATCATATTCTTTCTGGTAGCGAACTGATAAATAAATATCATAACTTTTATCAATATCATCAATTTTTGGGGTATAAAATAAAGTGTCCTTATTGCTCCATTTGTAATTTTTTACTTTTTGGAATGAATTGTAGGTATTGTTTGTGGAGCAGGAAACGAACATTGTAAGTATTGAAAATGCTAACAAACCAAAAATTGTTTTTTTTATCATTTTAATCTTTTATCATATTTAAAAAAGTATCTTCATCAATTATCTGAATGCTGGGTATTTTCTGGGCTTTCGTCAATTTGCCACCAGCTTTTTCACCCGCAATTAAGAAGTGCAAGTTAGCACTTATACCCGACAAATTTTTGCCACCGTGCTTTTCAACCAATTCTTTGGCATCATCACGGGACATTTTATTAAGTGTGCCAGTGAATAAAAAAGTCTTTCCCTCTAACAAGGCAGATAATTTTAAACTACTTGAAATATTGGATAGGTTCACACCCAATTCCTCTAGTTTGTTTAATAATTGAATATTCTCTTCATCATTAAAAAATTCAAAAATGGATTGAGCCACCTTTGGTCCAATATCTTCTAATTCTGTTAATTTCTCTATTTCCCAATCTTGAAGGTCTTGTAATTTCTGAACTTGTTTTTCTAATTGTTTAGCCGTATTTGTACCAACATGTCTTATGCCTAAAGCTGCAATCAATCGCCATAAAGGTTGTTGTTTGGCTTGTGAAATTGACTGTTTTAAATTTTCAACTGATTTGTCTTTCCAGCCCTCTAGTTTTCTAATTTTTTCGTAATCTAAATCGAAAATATCAGTGAAATTTTGAATTATTTTTTCAGCAACAAATTTCCTTACAATTTCTTCACCCAAACCTGTAATTTCCATGCAGTTTTTAGAGCCGAAATGAATTAATCGTTCTTCCAATTGTGCTGGACAATTAGGATTAATACAACGCCAAATACTCTCCTCAATTGGTTTTACAAGATGGTGATTACATGATGGGCAGGTGGAAGGAAATTGTATTTTTATTTCAGTGCCATTTCTTTTTTCAAATAATGCGCCAGCAATATAAGGAATAACATCACCAGCTCGCTCTATGATTACGGTATCGCCAAGAAGTATATTTTTTTCGGTTATAAACTCTTCATTATGCAATGAAATAGAACTAATTTCTACACCAGCTAGCTGTACAGGGTCAATTTTGGCTACAGGCGTTATGGCACCAGTTCTACCAACTTGGTAATCTATTTTTAGTAAAACAGAAAAAGCCTGTTGTGCTTTAAATTTATAAGCGATGGCCCATTTTGGGTGGTGAGTGGTTTTTCCAATTATGGTTTGTTGTAAAATGTCATCTACTTTTACTACCATTCCATCTATTTCAATTGGAAAACTGGCTCTTTGGTTTTCCCAGGAAAGGCAAAATGCTGCTGCTGCTTCAATGGTTTCAAATTTCCCTCTTTCAGCCTCGGGCGTTTTAAATCCCAAATCGTGGAGTTTGTCCATATTGCCATATTGTGATTGGAAAGCTGGGTGCGAAAATTCTTTACCATCCATATCTTCCATGTACCCAATATTATAAATAATTGCATCTAGTTTGCGAGCAGCTACTTCTTTTGGGTCTTTCATTCGCAAGGCACCAGCAGCAGTGTTTCTTGGGTTTTTAAATAATTCAAGTGTTTTCTTTCCTGCTAATTTCAGCGATTTATTTAATTCGTTTCTTTCATTTAAAAGTAGTTCGAAATTGGCTGAGTTGATAATTACTTCTCCTCGAACTTCTATTTTACGTATGCCAAATTGCGAGAAATTTGCTTTCAAAGGAATTGACTTAATGGATTTTGCATTTTGGGTAATTTCGTCTCCTTCATTACCATTTCCACGAGTGGCTGCTCTTACAAAAATGTCATTTTCGTAAACTAAGGCTATACTAGAGCCGTCATATTTTGGTTCTACCGTATATTGGATGGTATTTCTTGTTGCAATGGCATCGGTAATTCTTTTTTCAAAATCAGCTAAATCTTCTGCATTATATGAATTTTCGAGCGACATCATAGGTTTTAAATGAGTAACCGTTTGGAAATCATTATTTAGACCATTTGCCACCTTTTGGGTAGGTGAATTGGGTGTGATAAATTCAGGGTAATTCGACTCTATTAGTTTCAACCAAGCAAAAAGTTGATCGTACTCGTAATCTGTAATTATAGAATTGGATTGTACATAATAAATTTGGTCGTGAAAATTGATTACGGACCTCAATTGGGTGGCTAATAATTCAGCATCAGATTCTTTTGGAATTTCAAAATCTCCTTTTAACAATTGATTGCTTAATTGCAAGCATTCTTCTTGGTTCATTTTTAAATTAATTTGTCTATTTCAGCTGCTAAATTACGGTCTTTTTCTGTTATTTTATTGCCTGCATCATGGGTTTGCAAACGAATTTCTACAATATTATAGATATTATAAATTTCAGGGTGGTGATTTTCTTTTTCAGCTAGTAAGGCTATTTTGTTTATAAAAGCAATAGAGGCTGTAAAATCTGTAAATACAAATTTTTTAAATAGTTTATTGTTTGATTCTGCCCACATATTTTTTTCAAAGATAAAATTTTAGTTGCTAAAATGATTTTTTATGTAAAAATGTTTTTTTTGATTAATTATAAATGATTAATTGTAAATATGTATTTTTGTCAAATATTTAAAGATAATAACATGAAAAGAATTTACATTTTAATTTTATTCCTTTGTTTTTCCATTATTTCAAATGTAGAGGCGGGATTTATAAATGGCAGTTTTAAATGGGGCGGAAGAAATAGGATTTATACCGTTTATGTGCCAAATATTTATTATACACAAGGGCAAAAAGTGCCATTGTTGTTTGGTTTACATGGGTTTGGCGATGCTATAGATAATTTTAAAAATATTTGTTTAACTGGAATTGCAGATACTGCAAATTTTATATGTGTTTACCCACAAGCACTTTCAGACCCAATTTTGGGTGCTAATGCTTGGAACTCGGGAGCTACCGTTTTAGGTGTTCCATTTAATAGAAATGTAGATGATGTAGGGTTTTTGAATGCTTTGATGGATACTGTGAAAAGTAAATATATGATTGAAGATTCCAAAGTCTACTTTTTTGGCTATTCATTTGGTTCATTTATGTCACAACGGATGGCTTGCGAAAACAGAGAGAAAATTGCAGCAATTGGGGCCGTTTCGGGCACTATTGGTAGTGGTTTAGATTGCCAGCCTGGTGGTTTGATGCCTATTGTTTATTTTCATGGAACGAGTGATGATGTAATCAAATATTATACAAATTATTATGGAAAACCAGCGGAGGAAAACCGAGATTTTTGGGTGGCAAACAATGAGTGCAATCCAGTGCCGACGATAGATTCGTTGCCAGATATTGCTAGAGATGGTAAAACTATCACCCACTGGACATATACAGGTGCAACGACTGAAAATATAATGGAGTTTTATAAAGTTCAATTTGGTGAGCATGAATGGCTTGGCTTGCCCGACAATGATATTTCTTACTGTCAAACGATATGGGCATTTTTTAAACGATTTTCCCGACCACAAACAACAGGTATTCAGCAAAATCTCGTTAAAAACAGCATAGATGTTTTTCCCAATCCATCAAGTGGTTTATTTCAAATAAGACTTATTAATGGCAATACGGATGTTCAGCAGATTAATATACTCAATACAAATGGAGCATTGGTGAAAACCATTAATACAAATGGAGGGTTAAATTTTATTTTGAGCGAAAAATTGACTCCAGGTACTTATTTTATCCAATTGATTGGTGAAAAAAGTGTTTACGAAGGAAAGAAAATAGTGGTGTTTTAGTTAGGCAAATTCTTTTTATTTCTCACCTATTCCAAATTCCAATTAAAGGTATCTAAGTTTTCAAGGCAGTTTTTGAGTAAATCGATGCCACTTGAAATGTCTGACTTATGAGCCATTTCAATTACTTGATGTAGATGGCGTGTAGGAATCGATATAGCACCTGCAATGGCGCCTGTTTTTCCATTCCGCTGTATTCCAGCAGTATCGGTGCCACCTGCTGTAAGTATTTCGGGCTGCCATTTTATGTTGAATTTTTCGGCAATTTCTTTCTGGTATTTTACCATTCTGAAATCACAAATAGTAGAGGAATCCATTATTTTGATGGCAGCACCATCGCCCAATTTGGTTACTTGTTCATCAGGTCGTGAGCCCGGTAAATCGTAGGCAATAGTAGTATCTAACCCAAATCCAAAACTTGGGTTTATATTGTGTGCTGCCACATTTGCCCCTCTAATGCCAACTTCCTCTTGAACAGAAAAAACGGCATACACATCATAAGGAATCTCTTTTAATAACTTCAAGGTTTCTAACAAAATAAAAACAGAAACTCGGTTGTCTATTGACTTGCAATTGACACAATCACCCATTTCAATTAATTGCCTTTCGCGGGTAATGGTATCACCGATAGTGATAAGTTTTACAACTTCCGAATGAGGTAATCCCAAATCAATAAAAAAATCTGTAGTTGAAATAGGTTTCGCTTTTTCTTCTGCAGTCATTATATGAATAGGCTTAGTGCCCATTACACCTATCACATCTTTTTTACCGTGTACTATAACACGTTGTGCAGTTAAAGTTTTAGCATCAAAAGCACCTAAGGTATGGAATCTGAGAAATCCATTTTCATCTATATGCTTTACGATGAATCCAATTTCATCCATGTGGGCGGCTACCATCACTCTTTTTTCTGACGACTTGCCTTTTTTTATAGCATAAACACTGCCTAAATTATCAATTTTTACTTCGTCCACTAATGGGCGGACTTGGTCAAGGATTAATTTGCGAATTAGTTGTTCATGACCAGGTGCGCCAGGTGCTTCGCAAATATCTGCTAGTAGTTTTATGTTTAAGTTCATATTAAAGGCTTAGGTTGCAAAGGTAAACAATTATTATTTAACGTGATTTATTTTTATCATATTCGTTCTTCCACGCCCAGTAATAGGCATACTGGCTGTATTTACAACGATATCACCTGAATTTATTTTTCCAGCTTTTTTCAAAATATTAATAGAATCATTTATGGATTGATCTGTACTTTCAAAAGTATCATAATAAAATGCCGTTACGCCCCAAACGATGCTAAAGGAATTAATCATAGGCACATTACTGGTAAAAATAAAGATGTCGGCACGAGGTCTGAAACTAGCCAATAAAAAAGCGGTATAACCCGACCAAGTCATTCCATTTACCGCTTTTGCATTTACATCCTCAGAAATTCTACATGCATTATAACAAATAGCATCCGATAGGAATGTTTTAGAATCTTTATTCGGAAAGAGGTTTTTATGGTAAATTTGAGTTTCCATTTCCGTCCGCCTAACTATCTTATCTATAGTTTCTATTACTTTTATTGGAAATTTGCCCACAGAAGTTTCACCCGACAACATGATGCAGTCGGCGCCATCCAATACACCATTCGCTACATCAGTAATTTCTGCTCTCGATGGCCTCGACATTTCCAACATCGATTCCATTACCTGAGTTGCAATAATTACTGGCCGAGCCGCAATTATACATTTTTCGATTATTTTCTTTTGAATGATTGGCATTTCTTCCATTGCAACCTCAACACCTAAGTCGCCACGAGCAATCATAATTGCATCCGATGCTTTAATAATGGAGTCTATATTATTGATGGCTTCAGGTTTTTCAATTTTTGCAATTATTTTTCCATTGTGTTCGTGTGCAAAAATGATTTCACGCAATTCATGGATTACTTTTGAGTTTCTTACAAATGAAATAGCTATCCAATTTACTGGTTGAGTCAAAATAAAAGCTAAGTCTTCTCTATCTTTTGGTGTTAGACTCGGAACTGATGTATTGGTATTAGGTAAATTAAATCCTTTATTGGACGATAAGATTCCTCCATTTATAACCTTACATTTCACCAAATCTTTTCCGTTTGTTTCAACCACTTGAATTTCAATTTTTCCATCATCAAGTAAAATGAGTTCACCCGGCTTTACGTCTTGTGCTAATTTTTCATAAGTAACATCTATTAAATCTTTTGTTCCCAAAACGGAATTAGTAGTTACATTAATAAAGGCACCGTTTATTAAATCAATTTCATTGTTTTCAATTTTACCAACCCTTAATTTAGGGCCTTGCAAATCGGCGATTATGGCCACATTTGCTTTGTATTCTTCATTCAATTTGGTGGCAAATTCAATTACTTTTAAATGGTCGGCATGCGTGCCGTGCGAAAAATTTAATCGGAAAGCATTTACACCCGATTTGTATAGCTCAACTAACATTTCGTAACTTCTTGTGGCAGGCCCGATGGTGGCAATTATTTTTGTTTTTCTCATATTTGCTAATTAAAAATTAGGTGTTGTTTGGTTTTTATTTTTTCTATATCTATCGAAATAGCAATTTGGATGCCTGGTATTTTATTTAAATAATTGGTTATTTCTTCTTGGTCAAAAAAATCACGTTCGCCTCTTACAATCAGTAAATAATCAAAATTTTTAAGTTCATTAAGTAATGCAAATCCATTATTTTTTTGTTTAACCAACTCAATAGAATAGTGGTCTTCTGGAATCGGGAATTCGAAATGACTAAACAAAATTGGATCCTCGCCCACAACTGGAAAAAATTCGATATCCTCAATTCTAATTAATTTCCATTCAAATATTTGGTTCAATTTCCAGCACAACTTGTAATCAGGATAGTTGGAGGTAAGGCCCCAAAGCAGGAAATCAAAATCAAAATCAATATTAAGTTTGTTTTTGGCCATTGTGGCAAAGATAGCAAGCTTTTGATTCTATGTTTCTTAAATTTATCAATATTTAGTTAAGAAAACTAAGGAATGTCAAATGAATTGTTCAAGATTGTCCGCAGTCCGCAGTCAAAAACTAATCTTGAACTAAAAATTATCTCCTGTTTGGTAAAAATTTTTGATTTAATCCGAATTAGATTTTCTATTGTTTAATGCGGGTTTAATGAGTAGGTTTGCACAAAATTAATATTTTGGAAAATAAAGCAATGCCATTTCCAGTTCGGAAAGCCATAATCGAAGGATTGAAAAGTGTATTTATTGATGGTAAAATAGTAGAAAAGGAAGTGCCTATTTTACTAAAGGCCAATTCAAAATTTGGTTCACGCGATAGGGCGATGGTAGCCAATTCGATATATGAAATCGTGCGATATTGGAGAAAATACGTTTATTTATCTAATCAAACTGAAATTTCTATTACCATTGAAAAGTTGGCAAATGTGTTGGATGCATTCCTAGAATTTAGACATAAAAACATAGCATTGTCTTTCGAAATCGACCAGTCCTTTCCTGATTGGTTACAAAACATTGCAATAGAAGAGTTAGGAAAGGAAAAATGGGAGGAGCAAGCCATTTTGTCGAATCAAAAATCGAAGGTATATATTAGAACGAATTTTTTGAAGATTACGGCTAAGAAATTAGAAGCAGCCATTAAAGAATTGGGTTATACGGCTTTGCCAGTAGAAAATATGAACGGCACATTTGAAATTCCCGAAAAAAACAATTTAAGCCATAGCAAATTGTTTAAAGATGGTTTCTTTGAATTTCAGGATATTTCATCACAATTGGTGGGTACTTTTTGTGGTGTGGAGGAAGGGCAAACGGTGCTCGATGCCTGTGCTGGAGCAGGAGGTAAGAGTTTGCAATTAGCCTCCATGATGGATGGCAAAATACAAATAATTGCCTCTGATAAAAACGAAAATAAATTGACTATCCTGCGGGAAAGGTGTCAACGAGCAGGTGTTAAAAACTTGAGCACATTATTGCAAAGGCATATTTTTTCGGCCAATATAAAAGCAGATGTAGTTCTATTGGATGTGCCATGTTCTGCCACCGGCACCTTTAGGCGAAATCCAGGTTTGAAATGGAAACTCACTTCAGAATTGCTGGAAGAAAACAAGGTACAACAAAGAGAAATTTTGGAACTTTTTGCCCCTACAGTAAATGAAAAAGGCCATTTGGTATATGTTACCTGTAGTATATTGCCATCAGAAGGAGAAAAGCAGGTAGAATGGTTTTTGGAAAAATTTGGAGCCGAATTCAAATTAATCGAACAAAAAAGAATCGACCTTAGCACCAATTCTGGGGATGGTTTCTTTATGGCTAAATTTGTTAGGATATAATTTACAAATGTATCACTTCTCCATTAGCGGCAGCGGTGGCCTCCATTATGGCTTCCGACATGGTTGGGTGTGGATGAACCGATTTTATAATTTGTTGGCCCGTGGTTTCTAATTTGCGTGCCACCACAATTTCGGCTATCATTTCGGTTACGTTTGCACCTATAAAATGAGCACCGAGTAATTCGCCATATTTTTTATCGTAAACTAATTTCACAAAGCCATCTGAATTTCCACTGGCTTTTGCTTTCCCACTCGCGGAAAAGGGAAATTTGCCTATCAAAACCTCATAACCTTTTTCGATGGCTTTGGCTTCTGTAAATCCAACCGATGCAATTTCGGGCGAGCAATAAGTACAACCTGGTATATTATTATAGTCCAAGGGCTCAGGGTGATGACCACTTATTGCCTCTACGCAAATTATGCCTTCGGCAGAAGCCACGTGGGCAAGTGCTTGTCCGCCAACCACATCACCAATGGCGTAATAACCTTCGATATTTGTCTTGTAAAATTTATCGACTTTTATTTTACCACTTTCTATTTCCAAACCTACATGTTCCAATCCTATATTTTCAATATTGGGTGTTATGCCAACTGCCGATAATAAAATATCGGCCTCTAAGTTCAAAGTTTCTTTAGGTGTACTCACTACAACACGCACATTTGTGGGATGCGATTTGGCAATTTCTACTTTTGAATTGGTAAGTACGGTAATGCCCATTTTTTTGAAGGATTTCTCCAATGCTTTTGACACATCTATGTCTTCGATTGGTGCGAGTCTATCCATAAATTCGATGATAGTAACTTTCGTACCCAAGGCTTGATAAAAATAAGCAAACTCTAGTCCAATAGCGCCAGCACCCACAATTATGAGAGATGAAGGTTGTTTTTCCAGGGTCATCGCCTTGCGGTAATCGATTATTCTTATGTCGTCAATGGGCATATTAGGCATTTTTTTTGCCCTGCTGCCTGTCGCAATTATAATTTTGTTGGCTTTATATTCTTTAATATTTCCTCTATTATCGGTTACCTCAATGCGCTTACCTGGTTTTAATTTACCAAATCCAAATATGACATCGATATTGTTTTTTTTCATCAAAAACTGCACGCCTTTGCTCATACTTTCGGCTACGTTGCGGCTTCGACCTATTATTTTCTCAAAATCAGCTTTTGCATCGCTTATTTCAATGCCATAATCAGCTGCATGATTTAAGTATTCAAATACTTGCGCACTTTTTAATAAGGCTTTAGTGGGAATACAGCCCCAATTTAAACAAACGCCTCCCAAACTCTCTTTCTCAATAATGGCTACTTTCATGCCTAATTGTGCCGCTCTTATGGCCGCTACGTACCCTCCAGGTCCACTTCCTAAAATGATTAAATCGTGATTATTCATTATTTTTTATTTCGAGATAAGTTTGGTTCAATATATTAATTTGTATTTTTAAAGCATCAATTTGAATTGACCTATTTTTAAAGCAGAATTCGTTTCATTGCAATTCAGCTTTATAAGTCAAAAATAACAAAATATGAACATCAAAGATACTATAAAACAAAAAGCAGCAGAAATTTTCGGCGAATTAGTTGAAATGCGCCGACATTTACATGCGCATCCCGAATTATCTTATCAAGAAAAGGAAACTGCAGCCTTTGTTGCCAAAAAATTAAAAGATGTAGGCATTCATTATGAAGAAAATATTGGTGGATTTGGTGTTGTAGGGTATATTTATGGAAAAAATCCAGATAAGAAAGTATTTGCACTAAGAGGAGATATGGATGCGCTCCCTATTTTGGAGCAAAACGACGTTGACTATAAATCGTGTAATGAAGGCGTGATGCATGCTTGTGGACATGACGTGCATACTACCTGCTTGATGGGTGCGGCTATGATTTTAAACGATTTAAAGGAAAACTTTGAAGGCACTATAAAATTAATTTTTCAACCCGCCGAAGAGCGTTTGCCAGGTGGTGCTTCTATAATGATAAAAGAAGGTGTGTTGGAAAATCCAAAAGTAGAAGCCATTGTGGGTCAACATGTATTGCCACAATTAGAAGTAGGAAAAGTAGCCTATCGGTCTGGTATTTCGATGGCTTCATGTGATGAAATATTTTTAACAGTAAAGGGAAAAGGCGGACATGGAGCAGTACCACAACTCACGGTCGATCCCATTTTAATAGCAGCACATATTATCATCGCATTGCAACAAATAGTAAGTAGAAATGCAAATCCGACCATGCCAAGTGTACTTTCTATTGGCAAAATAATTGGTAATGGCGCCACAAATATAATTCCAGATGAAGTAAAAATGGATGGAACGCTGCGTACATTTGATGAAAGTTGGAGAGCGGATGCAAAAGTAAAAATTAAAAAAATAGCTGAATCAATAGCTGAAAGCATGGGCGGCACCTGTGAAGTAAATATTTTGGATGGTTATCCATTTTTGAAAAATGAAGAGCAATTAACCAATCGGTGTATTGAAAATGCAAAAGAATACATGGGTGAAGAAAATGTAGTGCCACTTGATTTAAGAATGACTGCTGAAGATTTTAGTTATTATTCTCAAGTGGTGCCTGCCTGTTTTTATAGGTTGGGTACTGGAAATATTGCAAAAGGAATTGTATCTCCAATTCATACACCAACATTTGATGTAGATGAGAAATGTCTTGAAATTGGTGCTGGGCTGATGGCGTGGCTAGCGATAAATGAATTGAATAATTAATGGTATTAGAAGTGGCAGTATTATTTGTTAAAAGTGGACTTGAGGCCGACTTTGAGCGAGATTTTAAAACGGCATCTTCCATTATATCTTCCATTGGAGGCTATAAAAGCCACCAATTGCAAAAATGTATAGAAGTAGAAAATAAATACATTTTGTTGGTGCATTGGCAACATTTGGAGAATCATACCATTGGCTTCCGTTCTTCAGATAAATATTTACTGTGGAAAAATCTTTTGCATCATTATTATGATCCCTTTCCAATAGTGGAACATTATGAAGTGGTATTTGAAAATAAATTATAAATTTTAAAAAATATAAAACACATTATTATGGGAAAATCAGCTATTTATATTGCGGAATTAGAACGTGAAGCAGTAGGTACTTTGAAATATTTGGAAAGCGTTCCAAATGACAAATTGACGTGGAAGCCACATGAAAAGTCAATGGATATGGGCGCATTGGTAAAGCATATAGCAGAAATGCCTCACTTTATTTATCTGACATTATCAAAGGATGAATTAGATTTTGCAAAAGAACCTTATGACGCTTCACCACTTGAATCCAAGGAAAAAGCTATTGCAGATTTTAACAAAGGACTTGTGGAGGCTATTGAAATATTGAAAACAACAAGCGATGAGGAATTGATGAAACCATGGTCGATGCGCAATGGTGATGACATTTATTTTACCATGCCAAAAATTGCAGTTTTGCGCACTTTTTGCATGACACATCTTTATCATCACAGAGGGCAATTGAGTGTCTATTTGCGATTAAACGACGTTAGTTTGCCAGGAATTATAGGTCCATCGGCGGATGAAATGAAGTAATTTTGCTAACTAACTTAGATTAAAAAATCATTAATAAAAATATCTAATCGTTTGATTTTTAGATAAATAGAAATATAATAAATATTTTTTTAACGTCTTCAATTTTATAACTCTATAAAATTAGTAGAATAATGTATCTTTGAGCCCTTATTTATGGCAGAAAAAGCAACAAATATTCATCCCATTTTTGATGGAATGCTACAGCGTTCAGACAAAGAAAATTTGTTAAATCAAAAGAGTTTGTGTTTATGGATGACAGGACTTAGCGGTTCGGGTAAGAGTACGATAGCAAAAGGAGTGGAGCAAAAATTGCATGAATTGGGCTATTTAGTACAGATTTTAGATGGCGATAATATCCGAACGGGGATTAACTCAAATTTAGGCTTTTCGGAGGAAGATAGAATAGAAAATATTCGTCGGATAGCTGAAGTAACCAAATTGTTTATCAATTGTGGTGTTATTACCATTAATAGTTTTGTAAGTCCAACCAAAGACATTAGAGATTTGGCAGCAGAAATAATTGGCAAAACCGATTTTTTTGAAGTGTATATAAATGCTTCATTTGAGGAATGTGAAAAGCGTGATGTAAAAGGACTATATAAAAAAGCAAGAGCCGGCGAGATAAAGAATTTTACTGGTTTAGATGCTCCATTTGAAGCACCAGAAAACGCGGCTTTAGAAATTTTAACAGCAGGGCAAAGTATTGAAGCATCTGTGGCTACTGTGGTAGATTTTGTATTGCAAAAAATTGAATTAAAAAAATAAAATAGAAATATATTTATGGAAGGAATAGTAGATTATAACCTCACGCACCTAGAAGAATTGGAGTCTGAGTCCATCTTTATTATAAGAGAACTAGTTGCTCAGTTTGAAAATCCAGTATTATTATTTTCTGGTGGTAAAGATTCGATTGTATGCTTACATTTAGCTCGAAAAGCATTTTACCCTGCAAATATTCCTTTTCCGCTTTTAATGGTGGATACAGGCCATAATTTCCCAGAAACAGTTGATTTTATACATAAATTGGTGGAGGAATTCAACGTTAAGTTGATTGTTGCTTCCGTTCAAGATGCAATTGATAGAGGTTTGGTAACAGAGGAAAAGGGAATTAATGCAAGTAGAAACGCGCTACAAACCATTCCATTGCTTGAAGCAATAGAGAAAAATAAATTTGATGCAGCAATTGGTGGTGCACGGCGAGATGAGGAAAAAGCTAGAGCTAAGGAAAGATTTTTTAGTCATAGAGATGAATTTGGTCAGTGGGATCCAAAAAACCAACGTCCAGAATTATGGAACCTTTTCAATGGTAAAAAGAGTTTTGGTGAACATTTTAGAGTATTCCCTATATCAAACTGGACAGAAATGGACGTTTGGCAATATATAATGCAAGAAAAAATTGAATTACCTTCTCTTTATTTTTCACATAAAAGAAAAGTATTTTTTAGAGATGGTTCATACCTTGCAGTAAACGAAAATATACCAATGAAACCTGACGAGAAAGAAGAGGAATTGATTATCAGATTCAGAACAATTGGCGATATGACATGTACTGGAGCGGTGCTTTCTGAGGCTAGTTCATTGGAAGATATTATTCAAGAAGTATCTACTTCTCGTACCACAGAAAGAGGCACAAGAGCCGATGATAAGCGAAGTGAAGCGGCAATGGAAGACAGAAAGAAAGCAGGTTATTTTTAATCTTTTTGTTTTTTAATTTCAATTTTTAATAAAAGAAAATAACATAAAATGAGCGATACAAATCAAATAGTTGAAGACGAAAAATTCGATAATAAGGGTTATTTAGATATGGAATTATTGCGGTTTACAACTGCAGGAAGTGTAGATGATGGAAAAAGTACCCTAATAGGTAGATTATTATATGATTCAAAATCTATTTTTGAAGATCAGTATGAGGCAATTAAAAAATCGTCGGAACAAAAAGGAGAGGAGCATGTAAATTTAGCCTTACTTACCGATGGTTTGAGAGCAGAAAGAGAGCAAGGTATTACTATCGACGTTGCTTACAGATATTTTTCTACTCCAAAAAGAAAATTCATTATCGCCGATACTCCAGGTCATATTCAATACACTAGAAATATGGTTACAGGCGCATCAACTGCCAATTTAGCTATTATTTTGGTGGATGCTCGAAAAGGCGTAATTGAGCAAACTTTCAGACATACTTTTATTGCTACACTATTGCAAATTCCACATATTGTTGTTTGTATCAACAAAATGGATTTGGTCGATTTTAAAGAAGATGTATTTGAAAAAGTAAAACACGATTTTAAGGCATTTGCTTCAAAGCTAGATGCAAAAGATATAAGATTTATTCCAATTTCTGCACTTATGGGTGACAATGTAGTGGATAGATCATCAAAAATGACTTGGTATAATGGACCTACTTTATTGTATTTATTGGAAACAATACATATTGGTAGTGACCAAAATCATATCGATTGTAGATTTCCGGTGCAAACTGTAATTAGACCACAAAAGACTGAATTCCATGATTATAGAGGTTTTGCTGGTCGTATTGTAGGTGGAATTTTCAAAAAGGGAGATAAAGTTTTGGCTCTGCCATCAGGCTTTGCTACTAAGATAAAATCAATAGATACATTTCATGGACCAATTGATGAAGCTTTTGCTCCTATGTCGGTTACCATGACACTTGAAGACGAAATAGATATCAGCCGTGGCGATATGATAGTAAGGGAAAATAATGTGCCACAGGTTAGTCAGGATATGGATATAATGGTGTGTTGGATGAATGAAAAGAAAATGATTCCAAATGGCAAATATGGCTTACGACATACGACAAAAGATTGTAGGTGTATGATAAAAGAGGTGAAATACAAATTGAATGTCAATACATTACACCGAAATGAAGAGGATTTGGAAATTGGTTTGAATGATATAGCACGAATTAGTATTAGAACAACTAGCCCATTATTTTTTGATTCTTACAAAAGAAACCGATTTACTGGTAGCGTGATTTTAGTTGATGAAGGCACAAATGAAACCGTAGCTGCGGGAATGATTATTTAATCTCAGAATAGAGATTTTTATTGTTTTTAATAAAAAAGAGGGATGGTGCGCCGTAGGCGCACCATCCCTCTTTTTTTACAAATTAATTTCTTTAGTTTTTCGGTTGTATTTGAATCACCGTTTTGTCTGTCTCTTTTTTCTTCTCCGATTTTATGTCTTTGGCATCAAATAAATTGTTCAAATCGATTCCGAAATGTCTAAGAGCGGCTACGATAATCAAAACAGCTCCTGCCTCATCCAAATTTCCAATTATTGGAAAAGCATCTGGGATAAGCTCAATAAAACCAGCAGTTGGATTAAGAAGGTAAATAACTGCAAAAACCCCGGCTACTGCTACTGATAAATTTTTTTTCATTTTAGTACATATTATTTTGGTACAATCACTACAACCAAAATGGAAGTGAAATAATTCCATTGATTTAGTTAAATATTAGTTAATGCAATTATTGAAAGATTTATATCTAGCAGTTATCCCAATTTCGATTTAGTCGTCCGAAGGACGACTAGGCTAAATTTGTACTTTTCCTAATTACCTACCAACGCTCTTCGTCGTCGATTATTTCGTCAGACTGACTTTTAAATTTTTTACGCCAATATACTTTCTCTTCCAGTCGTTTCAATACCAGATTGGCTATGGTTAGACCTGGTGTTAAACCTCCACTTTGGGCAATCATTTCTTTTACTTTCGCTTCATCTACATCTAAACGATACAGTATAAAAAGCAATCCGTTAAAATCATTTGCAATTAAGTAATCGATTTTAGCAGCAACGATATCGGCATAGTTTATTTGTTGTAAATTATTGTTTTCGGGTAATTTCAAATCACCGAAACAACTATTTAGTGTCTCAACAATATAATTATCCTCTTTTTGCAAAACAATTTTTATTTAAATCAAAAGTAGTTATTTTTTTCGGCAATTCCCATCCCGAATAGTGCATAATCAAATCTTATAGGATCGTTTGGGTCAATTAGTTTCAAATTGTTTGTCAGCTCTTTTACGGTTTCCCAATCTTTCTTTTCTCGTTTTATCAATTGTAATTTACGGGCAAATCGCTCTACATGTACATCAAATGGAATGTATAATTCCGACATCGGAATGCGTTTCCAGATACCAAAATCTACTTGGTTTTCATCGGCTCTCACCATCCACCTCAGAAACATATTTAGCCGTTTGCAGGTTGATTTTTTTAAAGGCGTTGAAATATGCTTTTTAGTTCTTGTAGGAAAATCGGGCAAACCAAAAAACAATTCGTGGAATTGTACAAGCCCTTTTTCTACACTACAACAACCAAATTCATCTTCAGCATAAAATGCATTTTCGAGATAATCATTTTTTTGGTAGTAATCTTTAAAAAAAGAAATAAAATACAGCAAGTCTGTATAATTAAAAGTGCGATGTTTGAAGTGTTGCAGTGCAATTAAATCTTTTTCGGAGTGGTTTAGCATAAAATCGTAAGGCGCATTGCCGAAGAGTTGCATGAGTTTTTTTGCATTATTCAGTATAGTTTTGCGCTGTCCCCACGAAAGTATAGCAGTAAAAAAACCTGCTATTTCAACATCCTGATTTAGGATATATTGATGCGGAATTGATATTGGATCATTTACAATAAAATCAAATTGGTTGTATCGCTGGCAATTTTCTTCTAATATATCAATCACCCAATTTTCAATCATCAGCGTAATTAGTTTTCAGGGGTTTTGGCGCCGATATTATTATCTTCTGATTTATTTATTTCATTAAAATAATCTTGTGAATTATTCAACTCTCCATTTTTAAACGGAGATTCCTCTACTTGCATATTAATAGCTTTTCTGCAATAATAGACGCCCAAAATTAGTCCCGCAAAGGAAAGAAAACCAAGATAATCATAGGTGTTTTGAAAAATAAAAAAGTCGTATGCGCCATGCAATACAAATGCCATTAAAAATCCTTGAGTCAACAGGCTAGTTCTATTCCAAGGTTCAAATTTGGCTTTGCCAAAAAAATAACCCATGGTAATGCCAAAAATGGCATGAGCAGGCACGGCAGTAAACATCCTTAAAAGGGCTACGTTCATCCCACCGCCACTATCAATTACATAAAATAAATTCTCTACAGTAGCAAAACCCATTGAAATCATAACGGAATATACAATTCCATCAAATGGTTCATTGAATGCGGGTTTGTTGAAAATATAGTATCTAAGCGAAAAAATTTAACTAATTCTTCGGGTAAAGCCACGCCAAAAAAGGCACTCAGAGCAATTAAGCCCATTTTGTCTCCTATCGAGAAATAATTTTCCAAGTACATTTCAATAAATAGCACAGGAATAATGCCTAAAGCACCTAATAAAAAACAAAGTAATAGGTATTTAATAGGTTCTTTATCATACTTATCTTTTATAAATATGTATAAAATAATGGCCAAACTAGGCGCTAAAGCTGCAGCTAGTAGAAGCATTTTTTAGTTCAAAGCTATTTTTAAATCTTCAATTAGGTCGTCCACATCTTCGATACCAACGCTAAGTCGAATTAATGAATCCAAAACGCCTGTTTTTCTTCTCTCTTCGATTGGAATTGAAGCATGTGTCATTGTAGCTGGGTGCCCTATTAATGATTCCACTCCTCCAAGTGATTCCGCTAGCGAAAATAGTTTGGTTCCTATCAGTACTTTTGTGGCTGCTTCCATCGAATCTTCTTTTAAAGTAAAAGAAACCATTGCGCCAAACTTATCCATTTGTTTTTTTGCCAATTCATGGTTTTTGTGCGTGGCTAAGCCAGGATAGTGTACTGATTTAATTTTATCTGAACTCAACAAGAATTCAGCAATTTTAGCAGCATTTTCACAAGCCCTGTCCACTCTTAAGTGTAGTGTTTTTATACCACGTAAAGTAAGGAAGCAATCCTGAGGGCCAGGAATAGCACCTGAGCAATTTTGAATGAAATACAATTGGTCGGCTAAAGCTTTGTCTTTCACCACAATGGCACCCAATATTACATCGGAGTGCCCTGCAAGGTATTTGGTAGCACTATGGCAAACGATATCTGCGCCCATATCAAGTGGTCGTTGCAAATATGGAGTGGCAAATGTATTGTCTACGCAAACCAATATATTGTGTTTTTTTGCTATGTCGACAATAGCTTTAATATCTACCACATTCAGCATTGGGTTGGTGGGTGTTTCAATCCAAATAAGTTTCGTATTTGGCGTTATCAATGCGGCTACATTTGCAGCATCGTTCATGTCGGTAAAATTGAATTTTAGTCCATAACGAGCGTACATTTTAGTGAATATTCGATATGAACCACCATATAAATCATTACATGAAATGATTTCATCTGTAGGGTTGAATAATTTCATAATGGCATCGGTTGCGGCCATTCCACTACCAAAACAAAGTCCATGGGTTCCATTTTCTAAAGCAGCAATATTTTTTTCCAAAACAGTTCGTGTTGGATTCTGTGTACGTGCATATTCATATCCTTTATGCTCACCAGGTGCTGATTGCACATAAGTGGAGGTTTGGAATATAGGCGTCATTATTGCGCCAGTTGATGGGTCGGGCTCAATGCCTGCATGTATTACTTTGGTTGCAAATTTCATAAAATATAAATGTTTAAAATGGACTTTTTGTCCAACTATTACAAATGTAAAAAAAAGAAAAGAAAAATAAAATTCAGCATGTTAAGTCCCTAATAAATTAATGACCAATCCCGATTTTAATTTAGGTTCGAACCAAGTAGATTTCGGAGGCATTATTTCGCCAGCATCGGCTATATTCATGAGTTGGTCGAGTGTAGCAGGAAAAAGGGCGAATGCAATTTTCATTTCTCCACTGTCTACTCTATTTTGCAATTCAGCCAATCCGCGTATGCCACCCACAAAGTCAATTCTGGTATCCGTTCTTTGGTCTTTTATACCAAAAATGGGGTCTAATATATGATTCGAAAGCACGGTTACGTCCAAGCTTTCAATCGGATCATTGTCGTTATAGGTATTAGGCAATGCATTTAGTTGGTACCAATCTCCTTCGAGGTACATGCTAAATTGGTGCATTTTGCTTGGTTTTGAAATGGTATTTCCTATTTTAATAATTTCAAAATTTGCACTAATTTTTTCAATAATTTGTTCCTTCGTTTGTCCATTTAAATCTTTTAACAAACGATTATAGTCCAAAATTGCTAAATCTTCTGATGGAAACAAAACGGAAAGGAAATAATTAAATGGTTCAGTACCGTTAAAATCAGGATTCTCGGAGCGCAATTGCATTCCAACTTTTGCCGAGGCAGCCGAACGGTGGTGGCCATCTGCAATATAGGAGCAAGGCACATTTTTTTCAAACAAATCGACCAATAATTGGATAGTTTTTTCATTATCTATTTTCCACAAAAAATGGGTTACATCCTGGCTATCTATAAATTGATAAATAGGAGCATTTGATTTTGCAAATTCATTTATCAATGTCGAAATTTCGTCTACTTTTCGATAGGTTAAAAATACTGCACCAGGTTGACACATTTTTGTTTTCATGTGTCTTATTCTATCGTTTTCTTTGTCGGGGCGGGTAAATTCGTGTTTTTTTATGTTGTTTGCAAAGTAATCGTCGATGGAAGAGCCAGCCATTAATCCGGTTTGTCGTCTGCCGTCCATTTCTTGCGCATAAATATAAAGGCAAGGTTTTTCATCTCTTATATAAATTCCTTTACTTACAAAATCATCAAATATTTCTTTTCCTTTGGCATATACTTCATCGGCATATTGATCTATCTTTTCATCAAAATTGATTTCAGGCTTGCTGATTCTCAAAAAAGAATAGGGATTGCCTTTTGCCTCCGCTTTTGCCTCGGCTGAGTTGAGTACATCATAAGGTTTGGCAGCCACTTTATCTACTAATTCGGGTGTTGGTCGCAATCCGCGGAATGGTCTTATTGAAATCATCTAAACTAATTTATAAATTAAGCAATCCCAGCTTTAAGCAAGGCCAGGTGAACAATTGCGCCAGCAGTATAACCCAAAAATGCGAGCCATCCAATTTTTTTGGCGTACCAAATAAAATCGATTTTCTCCAAGCCCATTACAGCTACGCCAGCTGCCGAACCAATAATTAAAATACTGCCACCTGTACCAGCACAAAAGGCAATAAAGTGCCACATTTCGTGGTCAACAGGAAAATCAGTTAGGCTATACATTCCTTGTGTGGCGGCCACCAATGGTACATTATCAATAATAGCTGATAAAAGGCCGATACAATATACAATTATATCGTTATTGCCAATAGTATCGTCCATTGCTTTTGCTATTTTCTCAAGCAACCCGATAGATTCTAGTCCAGCAATTGCTGACAAAATACCAAAGAAAAAAAGTACGCTTGGCACATCAATTTTGGTTAAAGCCTTATTAACTGAAAAATTGTGTTTATCATCTGGTTCTTTATCTTTATGAATTAAATCGAGCACCATCCACATTATACCCAAGCCCAAAAGCATGCCCATAAATGGTGGTAAATGGGTGATGGATTTAAAAATAGGGACAAATATAAGCGCGCCTAGCCCAAGTGATAAGGCAGCAATTTTTTCGGTAGAGGTGGCATTGCTTGCTGTGTGTACTTTTTCCATTACAGGAAATTCTCCTTTGAATTGAAATGTAATAGCAAAAATTGGCACTACTAAACACACCAAACTTGGTATAATTACTCCCATCATAATGGGCATTGTAGTGATTTGTCCGCCAATCCAAAGCATAGTGGTGGTAATATCCCCAATGGGTGACCAAGCTCCTCCAGCGTTTGCCGCAATGATTACTATGCCTGCAAAAAGCATCTTTTCCTCTTTGTCTTTTATTATTTTGCGCAGCAAGGAAATCATTACTATTGCAGTAGTAAGGTTGTCGAGTACTGCACTAAGGAAAAAGGTGAGAAAACCCAAAATCCAAAGCAATTTTCGTTTATTTCTGGTCGTAATTTTGTTCACAACAATATCAAAACCTTGGTGGAGGTCGATAAGTTCTACAATAGTCATTGCACCTATTAGAAACAATAAAATACCTGCAATATCTGGAATGTGATGCGTGAATTTTTCAACAATTTCATGTCCATCAGGGCTGCCCATTACAAAGCCAGCCCATATCAAAACGCCAGTTAATAAAGCAGCAGCAGCTTTATCAATTTTTAGTGGATGTTCGAAAATAATCATCGCATAGCCGATGATGAAAATAATACCTAAAATAATTTCTAAACTCATTTTGTTTTATTTTGCTTGTTAAATCCTAAAAGATGGAATTGAGCACAAAACTATAAATTAGTTTAAAAAAAAAGGCTAAAAAATAATAATTAATGAAAAGGCAAAAGAGTATGCGCTACGATTTTATTTTATTCTTTTTAAAGATTTTCTTTTCGCCCATTATTTCTAATGCTTCTTGGTAAATTTCATTTTGATCGTTGAAAATATAAAAATAGGCGTTCTCGTCCCAAATATTTCTGGCAATGAGTGCTTTTAATTGCGTTTTTATCATTTCTAGGCTATTATAGAAATCTTCATTGTCATGCGTTATGTTTTTTAATTTGGCAAATGCATAAAATTCATCCAAAAGGGTTTTGTCAATTATAAATTTACTTTTTAATTGTTCTACCGTTTGGTATTTCGCTTCCAATTCTTTTCGGTTTTTATCTACGTATTGAATGGTAAAACTATTAAAAACGCCACTTCTGATTAATTTTCCATAATATTTTGAAATCCAATTGGTATCCATAGCTACATAAATGTCTGGCATAACGCCGCCGCCGCCATAAACAACTCGCTTGCTACTTGTATAATATTTTGTAGAGTCCAATATTTTTACTTTTGAGGCATCGTACAATTCACCCGATTCATACCTTTCACCTAACTCATCTCGATATTGGTCCTGACCGCCCTTATATGATTTTTGAATTGACCTGCCAGAAGGAGTGTAATATCTCGCCATTGTAAGTCGTACTGCTGATTGGTCAGGTAAGCTATATGCCTTTTGAACCAATCCTTTGCCGAAAGTACGACGGCCAACCAAAATGCCTCTGTCCCAATCTTGAATAGCACCGCTCACAATTTCGGAGGCTGACGCAGAGCCTTGGTCAATCATTACAACCAATTTTCCCTCTTGGAAAGCACCTTGCTCAGTGGCATTAAAATTTTCTCTACGTTGTGATTTTCCTTCTGTATAAACAATTAATTTTTCGCCATCCAAAAACTGATCTGAGAGCGCAAATGCTTGATTGAGGTAGCCACCACTATTTCCACAAAGGTCGAGGATAAAGTTTTTGGCTCCTTTTTGTTTTAACTCATCAATAGCTGCTACTACTTCATCGGTAGCGGTAGCCGAAAATCGCGATAATTTTATATATCCCAAGCCTGGTGCTGCCAAATAATGGGCATCTAAAGCAAAAAGAGGTATTTTGTCTCGAATAACCAAGAATTCTAATAATTCAGGTTCTCCGGTTCTATAAATTTTTAATCTAACCTCTGTACCTTTTGAACCTCTAAGTCGCTTGAATACACCATCATTGTCGATTCCTGTGCCAGCTACCTTTTCATCATTTATAAAAATAATTCGGTCGCCATCCATTATACCTACCCGCTTTGATGGGCCACCAGAAATGGTATGAAGCACCAAAATGGTATCGTCTAATATATTGAATTGAATGCCTACACCTTCAAAATTTCCTACTAGTGGCTCATTGGCTTTTTCCAATTCTTTTTTGTTCATATAAACGGAATGTGGGTCTAGGCCAGACAGTATTTTTTCAATACCTACTTCTACAATGCTGTCCATATTAAGCGAATCGACATAATAGGTGTCCAGCATTTTCATAAAACTATTTAATTTTTGTTGGTAGGTTTGACTTTTTCCAATTATAGAAAAAGAACAACAGAAGATAAATAAAAATATAATTTTTTTCATGTCGGAAAAATAATGAATTAGCGATTCAATTATCCTAAATTAGGAATTTTTAATACTTTTTTTTCTATATTTTATATTCAATATTTCCACGCCAAAACTAAATGCAACTGAAACATAAATAATTGATTTTTCAACTTCATATCCTAATCCTTCCATTATTAGGGTTACGCCAATCATGATAAGAAAGGATAAAGCTAATATCTGTAGACTTGGGAATTTATTTACAAGATCACTCACTGGTTTGGTGAATTTCATCATCACCAACATCGACAAGACAACTGCTGCTATCATTATAGGAATTTCTTTTACAATACCAATTGCAGTTAAAATTGAATCGAATGAAAAAACGAGATTTAATAGAGCAATTTGAATCAAAACAGATATAAAAGACGCTGATTTTTCTTTTTCATTTATATTAAATTCATCGTCATCACCTGTTATTTTATGGTGTATTTCGGTAGTTGATTTGTAGATTAAGAAAATTCCACCTAATAATAATATTACGCCCTTTCCTGTTATTTCAAATGGAATGGAATCAGGCAAGATATTTTTAGTTAATCCCATAATAAATCCTATAAATAATAATAGAATAATTCGAAGAATTAATGCTAACAACAAACCAATGTTTTGACCTTTGATTCTTTTGTCAGGCGGCAGTTTTTGGGTTACTATGGAAATAAAAATGATGTTGTCAACACCTAAAATAATTTCTAAAAAAGTAAGTGTAAGTAAACTAATCCAAGTTTCGGGTTGTAGAAAAAGTTCCATGAATAATTGTTTTAATTTTTTTTGTTGACAAAAATAAAAATTAACCTTTACTTCTGTCAATATCTTTATATCTCAAATCGTGATAATAGTAAAAAAGTTCCCATTTACCATTTTTATACTCTAAAGAAGTGAGGTTTTCCACCCAATCGCCACTGTTTAAGTACATAACGCTGCCGTTTTCATTTGATACTTCACGCATCTGCGGTTTATGAATATGGCCACAAATAACATAATCATAATTGTGTTCTATGGCTCTATCGATGGCGATAGTTTCAAAATCTTGTACTTTCTTTTTAACCGTTTTTTTAACCGAATCCTTTATGGCTTTTGAAAGCGAGATTCTCTCTTTACCCATTCCCACCAAAATAGTATTTACAAATCTGTTAAATCGAATTAAGTAGTCATAACTACGTCCGCCTAATTTTGCCAGCCAACGAGCATTTCCACCTACAGAAAGATCAAAAATATCGCCATGAAAAATCCAATGTACCTTTCCATCTAATTCCAATACCAACTCATCTCTAAGCTCAAATGTGTCGATTTTAAAATTGGTAAATTTTCGCAGCGAGTCGTCATGATTCCCTGTTATATAGTAAACAGGAATCCCTTTTTTCACCCATTCCAAGATAAGGTAGATGTTTTCTGTATGTTCGGGTGGGAAATAATTAGCTGTAAAATTCCAAATATCCAACCAATCCCCGTTAATAACCACAATATTGGGGTCAATGCTTTTAATGTATTTATTAAGTTCGGCAGCATGGGAGCCATACGTTCCCAAATGGACATCGGAGAATATGACTACATCCAATTTGCGTTTTTCTGCCATTTTATTTTTCAATTACATGATAAATATAATCTTTTAATTAAAGCAAAGTATCTTCTACCATCCCTTTTGGATTAGGGAAATCAGTGGTAAAGTGCAAGCCAACACTTTCTTTACGCATTAGTGCGCCACGTGTAACCAAATATCCTATTGTAATTAAATTCCTTAGTTCGCATAATTGTGGAGAGATAACGGTAGTATGGTATAATTCCTCCGTTTCTTCATACAATATTTTTAGTCTATCCATTGCTCTTTTCGACCGCACATTATTTCTAACTATACCAACATAATTCGACATTATATCTTTCAGTTCTCTTAAGCTTTGTGTTATCAAAACCAATTCTTTTGGTTCTGTAGTTCCATCTGCATTCCAATCTGGAAAGGTTTCGTTGATATTTATTTGTGAAATAACTTCTGAGGCATGCTGAAATATGCGGTGTCCAAATACTACGCCTTCTAATAAGGAGTTGGATGCCAATCGATTAGCTCCGTGTAAACCTGTGCTCGAACATTCGCCACAGGCATACAAGTTTTGTAAGGAAGTTCTGCCCCATTCATCCACCTTTATGCCCCCACAAGCGTAATGTGCAGCTGGCACTACTGGTATCATTTGCTTAAATACATCTATACCTATCGATTTGCATTTTTCGTATATGTTTGGGAAATGATGGATAAAATTTTCTTTTTCCATGTGTCGGCAATCTAAATAAATGTGATCCTCTCCACTTTTTTTCATTTCGTTGTCAATGGCGCGAGCTACAATATCTCTGGGTGCAAGCGATCCACGTTCATCATAAAGGTGCATGAATTCGTTACCTTCTCTTGTTTTTAAAATACCGCCATCGCCTCTTACTGCCTCAGTAATAAGGAAAGAGGGGCTTACGCCTTGCTCATATAATGCAGTAGGATGAAATTGTACAAACTCATTGTTGGCGACCCTACCTTTTGCCCTATACAACATGGCAATTCCATCGCCGGTAGCAATTATGGGGTTAGTGGTATTTCGATATACCTGTCCAATTCCTCCAGTAGCCAATACAGTTATTTTACTAATTATTTTTTCAATCTGTTTGGTCGTTCTATTCAATACATAAAGCCCATAGCAGCGGATATTAGGTGTTACTCTTGTTACTATATGCCCTAAATGATGCTGGGTAATTACATCGATTACGAAATGGTGTTGGCTGATTTCAATATTTGGTGTATTATGGACTTTTGCAATTAATGCACGTTCTATTTCCCAACCAGTAATATCTTTATAATGCAATACTCTGAATTCGGAGTGCCCACCTTCTTTTCCCAATTTAAAATCACCATCAGGGGTTTTGTCGAAATTAGTACCCCATTCAATTAGCTCATTTACCCTAGTTCGCCCTTCTCGAATAACGATTTCTACAATTTTAGGATCACAAAGTCCATCGCCAGCATCTAAAGTATCGGCTATATGTTTTTCAAAATTATCTTCATCAAAATCTGTTACCACAGCTATGCCACCTTGTGCATACTTTGTATTGGTTTCATCTTCATTTGCTTTGGTAAGGACCAAAATTTTCTTTTCGGGGAATTTTTCGGCAGTTTTAAGGGCAAAAGTAAGTCCTGCAATGCCCGAACCTACTACTACAAAGTCATATATTTCCAATTTCTATTAATTTTGGCGTTAAATTAATAGTATTAAAGCAAAAAGGGAAATAATTGTTTAAAATTGATTACTTAGTTTGCATAAATTATGAAAATTTCAAGGGTGTGGAAGGTATTTAAAAAATAATGTACCTCCAATTTTTATATGATTTAAAAATGAAACAAGTCGTTTTTATGGTCTTGCTTGCCTAGAAGTGGTTTGGGTAAATATTTGGTAGCCTACTAATTTTAAATTCGATTTGCCTGGAAAGCTAGTGGTAGTATATTGATTTTTAAAAGTATAAAACGCTTGTTCGAATGATTTATTTAAACCAGTAATGCTAAAATAATTATACATAAAAGTAGGTTCAGAGCTGAATAGTACAACAATATCTATCGTTTTATTTTGAGCCGCAGCTGCCTTTCCTATATATTCTAGCCTGCTTTGGCAATATCCCAAGCTGGGAGCTGATTGATAATCGTGGAATAAAATCCTATCTGATTTTTTAACCAATTCGGCAGCCATTATGCTATCCATGCCCAACGGATTTCTAAACCAACCGATATATTCTTCAGCGATTATGGCAGGTGAACTAATCGTTGTTAATGAATCCAATGTGCCTAAATATCCAATATATGTTGGCCAACTTACTTCATTATTCCACCATTCCGACTCTAAATTAAACACATTAAATCGTTTCAATAAGTCAGTTTGACCAATATTAAATTGATGAGTTTGGGTTAAACTGTTGTTTCCACCTCTTACAGCTGCAACACTGAAATTATATTTTTTTCTGGCCTTTTTAATAAAATTTGCCAATGGGATTGTATTAGCAGGATTGTCAAAAATAGTACCCAAATCGTACAATGAAATGGCATTGAATTTCCGTTTTTTACACCAATTCAGCAGACTGTCTTCCTTAGAAATATTGCCCAGAATAAATTCAAAATCATTAATGTAAATACCTCTATAAGCTGGCAGAGTATTTATTATTAAGTTTGATTCTGTATTTATTTTTTCATTGGATAATTGAGTTTCCTCTATTTTTTGGCAAGATAAAAGAGGTAAAACCACCAAACAAAGGGTTAAGATTCTGTATAAAATAGCTTCCATAATACATTAAAGATAATCTTAATTTATTTATTTGCAATATTTAAAAAGATTATTTTATTAGTTTTGAAAAAAAAACAAATGTTGCGACCAGCATACTTAAAAAAGGGAGATAAGATTGGCATAGTTGCTACTGCTAGGAAAGTAAGTTTTGATGAGGTAAAATCTAGTATAGATATACTTGAAAGTTGGGGTTTAGAGGTCGTAATTGGTAAAACAATAGGTTTGGGTTTGAATCAATTTGCAGGAACAGATGCTGAAAGGAAAGCGGATATACAGCATTTTTTTGATGATAAAGAAATAAAGGCAGTGCTCACAGCGAGAGGAGGATATGGAACAGTAAGAATGATGGATGGAATAAATTATGACCGATTTATGCAATCTCCAAAATGGCTTATTGGGTTTTCGGATTTAACTATTTTACATGGCCATCTGAATAGTGTACTTGGCGTACAATCTATCCACGGGACAATGGCATTTAGTTTTGCAAACAATACCCAAGAATCGCTAAATTCGCTTAAAGATGCGCTTTTTGGCAAAGGATTACAATACGAATTTCCTGCGCACCCAATGAATAAAAATGGAAAAATGAAAGGTGAAATCATTGGAGGCAATTTGTCTATTTTATATAGCATGCTTGGTACCAATACGCCCGTATTGAGTAGTGGAAAAATACTTTTTATTGAAGATTTAGACGAATATCTGTATCATATCGACCGGATGATGATGGCAATGAAACGAGCAGGAAAATTGCAAGACTTGGTAGGTTTAGTAGTGGGGGGAATGTCGGATATGAAAGACAATAAAGTGCCTTTTGGTACATCGGCTGAAGAAATTATTTTAGAACATGTTCAAGAATATGATTATCCAGTTTGTTTTAATTTTCCTTCCGGACATATTAGCGATAATAGGGCAATAGTATTTGGACGAGAGGTAAATATTGTTGTTGGGGAAGAATGTAGGTTTGAGGGATAGGTTATCGAAAAAATTTAACATATTCTTCAAAAATATAAGTCCTATTTCTTTGAAAGCCAGTTGTTTCTTTTATTATTTCAAGTTTTACCAAATCTTCTAACAATAAGTATGCTGTTGCATTTTTACTTCCAATTATTTTTTGCACTGCTAGTGCATTTATAATTGGTTTTTTATACATATAATTAATTACTAGTTGAGCCTTTACATTTCGTTTTCCTAAAGTTTTTAATTTTTCATTTACTTGCTTTTCAAGTTGCATAATATTGTCAAATGTTTGAATACTTTTGTTTGCAGTTTCAATAATACCTGTTAAAAAAAATTTGCACCAATGCAATATGTCATTTTTTTCTCTCACGTTTGTTAGACTTTCAAAATAATGTTTTCTATTCTCTTCTAAGAAATCAGATAGATATAATATGGGTCTTTTCAAAATGCCTTTATCTACCAAATATAGTGTTATCATTAATCTGCCAATTCGACCATTCCCATCTAAAAAAGGATGTATAGTTTCAAATTGATAATGAATTAGGGCTATTTTTATTAAATCTGGCAAAATATGATTTTCTTCATGCACTAGTTTTTCGATGTCAGAGATTAAGTCTTCGATACTGTGATGAATTGGTGGTATAAAAGTAGCAGTAGAAATGTTAAATCCACCTATCCAATTTTGACTTGTTCGGAATTCGCCTGGCATTTTATTTTCTCCTCTTACACTTTGAAGTAAGGTATAGTGTGCTCGTTTTATTAATTTACTACTAAATGGTAATGTTTGTAAATTTTCAATTGCTTCATTCATTGTTCTAATATAATTTTGAACTTCTTCCCAGTCATTTCTTCTTTCTATCCCAATTTGCTCTTTTTCCATTAACGCCTCATCCATATTGGTTTGAGTTCCTTCAATTTTACTGCTTTGTGTAGCTTCTTTTGTAATATGCATTTTAATAAACAACTCAATATTTGGGATATAGTAGCTGTACATATCTAATTTCCCCAAAGCTCTATCTGCTTGTGTTAAAAGATTAATTAGTTGCATATCTTTTAACTCCCAACTTCTAAAAATTGGATTTGGTTGAAAACTTTTATAGGTGCCTTGGTTAATATAAACGCCCGCTTTAAATGATTCCATTTTAAAAATTTATTTTATAATTCAAAAATACGAAATAAAATGAATTTAAAAAAAATATAATTCAAAAAATAGCTAAAAACTGAATTAAGGAATTATATAATTCAAGAAAATGAACTATGGAAATTTATAATTCAAAAAATAGCCAAAAACTGAATTAAGGAATTATATAATTCAAGAAAATGAACTATGGAAATTTATAATTCAAAAAATAGCCAAAAACTGAAATAAGAAATAATTCAAAAAAAAATAGCCAAAAACTGAAATAAGAATATCTATAATTCAAGAAAATGAACTATGGAAATTTATAATTCAAAAAAACGTCAAAAACTGAATTAAGGATATTTATAATTCATTTTGAAAACAAAAAAAAGGACTTTCCAAGCCAAACCTGAAAAATCCTTCTTTTGTGACCGCGAAGGGATTCGAACCCCTAACCCTCAGAGCCGAAATCTGATATTCTATCCAATTGAACTACGCAGCCAATAATTTCCCACAAAATTAAGCATCTATTTCCAATATTAGTTGCTTTTTGTCAAATTAATTAAAAGGTAAAATTAAAAATTGCTTGAATGCAAATTAAAGTGCGCACAACACTTCTACTTTGTGTCCTTTTAGGTGCTTTTGTGCTTTTTCGTAATTTTGGGTAAAGCCCAAAATATATCCGCCACCACCAGCTCCACATAATTTAAGGTAAAACTCGCCACTATCCAATCCACGCTTCCAAATTTTATTGAATAATTTAGGAATCATGGGTTTGAAATGTTCGAATTGGAACTTTGACAATTTGGTTAGATAGCCAAAAAGTGTTTCGTGGTCGCCAGCCAAAAAAGCCTGAATACAATTGTTTGTAAATGGCTTTAATTGCTTTTCAACAAATTCTCGGTAAGTGCCTTCTTCCATTCTTTGCATATAATATTTTACCAAAGGCTCTGTTTTACGGGCAAGACCAGTATCTATCAAAAAGATAGCACCTTTTCCACCATTTTTCATCGACACTTTTACCGGTTCAATATTATTTTTTGAAGTAATCAAAAGCGGTAAATTCAAGTAGCAAATTAAAGGATCTACGCCTGAACTTGAACCATGAAAATAAGATTCCATCTTGGCCAAAATAGATTTTAGCAACAAAATGTTTTCTTTTATATTATCGTTTTCTAAGTCAATTTTATTAAGCGCGTAACGGTGATAAACTGCCGCTACCAATGCGCCTGAACTGCCTACTCCAAATCCCTGAGGAATATTGGATTCAAAGAAAATACCGTTTTCAATATCCTTTTGAAAAGCAATTAAATCAAAATCAATTTCCAATTCCTTATTTTCTAATTTCTCTTTTAGGTAAAAAGAAAAGTTGAGTAAGTGCTCATTTGATTTTTCAGTAAAATTTGGGTCGAGATTTTCGGTAGGTGAAAAGGTGAGTTGACCTTCAAAATTTTTATAGGGAACCGATAAGCCCATAGACTCCTGAATGATGGAGTATTCTCCAAAAAGAAGAATTTTGCTATGAAATGCTTGTTCGTTTTGTTCCATTTTACAATTTTATTGGTCCATTTCCGACTTTATCTTTTATCCAAAATCCTTGCTCACAATGTAATAACAATTCTAATTCGATAAATGTTTCCACTTCTTCTTTAAATGCTTCGGGATAAAGTAAATGTACATTTGGTCCCGCATCCAATGTAAAAAAAAGTGGTGTTTTTGTTGCTGCCCTAAATGCTTGTACTTTTTCAATAATACTTAACGTATTTGGTTTTAAAAGTATAAACGACGGTTCGGACATCATCATCAACGCATGCAAAGTTAATGCTTCTTTTTCAACTATGCTACCAAATTGGTTTAAATCTCCGTTATTTAAACATGATAATAAAATAGAAAGATGTTCATTTGCTTGTAAATATCGTGAAGATGCAAATGGATTATTGTCCATTAATCCATGGCCTGCGGTACTTGAAACAGATTTTTCTTTTTGCTTACAATTAAAATAGCATCCTGGAAGGTATTAAAAATAGGATGTATATTTTGCGAATAAGGAATTGCAAATTCATCAGAACTGCCACTAATGGTCTCTTGATATCCCCATTGTCCCAAAATGGGATAAACCGATCGACAGGCACTTCCAGAACCTAAACGTGCGATGGTGGAGGCTTTTTGAAAAAAATCTTCTTTTTGAGAAAGATTTCCAGTTTCATTTTGTTCCATACTGCAAAGACAAAGCGCTAATGCGCTCATGGATGATGCTGAGGAGGCAATTCCGGTGGAGTGTGGAAACGAATTTTCGGATTTTATTACCAAGTGAAATGCACTTAAAAACGGAAATTGATCGAGTATTTTGATGAGAAATCGTTCAATTTTGTCTTCAAATGGCTGGTTTGTTTTACCTTCAAATTCGAATGAAAGGCTTATTTTTCCATCATCGGATTTTGGTTCATATTGCAATTCCATGGTAGTAAATGCATTTGACAAGGTAAAACTGATGGATGGGTTATTTGGTAATTGATTGCCATGCTTGCCCCAATATTTGATAAGCGCAATATTCGAAGGACTTTTCCAAGTAATTTTTTTCATTTATATAAATTTATAATACCATTTCGTTCCACGACAATATGGTCGAATATCCTTTTTTATTAAAATATGCTTTCGTTTCCTTTTCATTCTTTTCAGACACTGCCATTACAAAATCGCCGCCCCAAGCACCTAAAGATTTTATGCTTCCGAAAAAGTCTGAAAAATAAAGCGATTTTACTTTTTCAATACCCAAATAGGTTGAAATAATTTCTTCATGTTTTTCAATAGCGGCACAAAATGTTGTTTGCGAATTTGTATCCACCAAGGTATTACTGATGTCCGAAATTTCATCTATTAAGGAAGAAGGTGCAAGTCCTTTGTTGCGATAGGATTGAATGCCTTCTCTACTATTTTTTTTCTTTTCGAGGTAAATGAAATAGATATTTTGGCTGAAAATAGGCGCCCAATCCAATAGTGTGATACTTCTTGCTTCTGATTTTTGACTAAAAAATAATGGCTGATTATTAAATGCACAAGCTATATCATAGCCACTGCCACCAAAACTATTGGCAAGCAATTCGTAAGCATCAATATTTGCCCACTTGGCCAAATTTGCAATAAACGTGGAACTTGTGCCCAAGCCCCAGTTTTTAGGAAATTCTAAACGGGTTTGAAAATCCCAGCCTATTTCAAAAAGGGTCGGTTTTATTGCTTTTAAATAGCTAAAAATTTTAACCAAATTTTCAGCTATTTCCAAATCGTTTGATTCGATACTTTCAAGATGCTCTAAATCAAAGCGACCAAAAAACCATTTCTCGTTTTTTTCATCCAAACTCCTCCAAGAAATTTGTTTTTCACTATTTTGCCTTACAAATAAACTCTGACCAAATTTGGTCGGGATGGCCAATGCCACTGCACCATCTAACACAAAATATTCGCCTGATAAAAGGAGTTTTCCATTGGAATGAAAATATTGACTATCAGGCATTTAAAAAATTATTTTGCTGTTTTGTGTACACTTCTATATTGATCCAACATCACTCTAACTGTTGTATAAGAAACTATTTTATCAATAAAATAAGTAAGCGCATAGTCCTTTTCTTGATTTGTAGCTTCCATATAATTAAGGATATTGAGTAAATGCATTTTCATGTGTCCTTGTTGAATGCCTACGGTAGTAAGTGCACGTAGAGCAGCAAAATTTTGAGCAAGACCAGCAACGGCACATATTTCCATAAGCGCTTTTGCTTCTGGATTGCCCAATATTTCGTGACTATGTTTTACCATTGGATGCAATTGTGTAAGTCCACCAACAGTACCTACTGCAAGTGGTAAATCAATCCAAAACTTAAAAATGCCATTCTCAACTGAGCAATGGCTTAAGCTACCGTAATGCCCATCCTTAGCTGCATATACGTGCCCGCAAGCCTCTACCGCTCTAAAGTCGTTTCCGGTAGCGATAATTACTGCATCTACACCATTATAAATGCCTTTATTGTGCGTTGCAGCTCGGTGCGGATCTACTTCTGCAATTCTTACACCCATTTTAAATTTTTGTGCAAAATCTGCTGCCGAAATACCCGATACTTCTCCAAGTTCTTCTACCTTGCACTCTACCCAAGCCCTTACAAGACAATCGGGTGTATAATTTGAAACAATAGACATGATAATGCTTACTTTTTCGGTAAATCCATTTTCAGTACAAATTATTTCTTTTAATAAATTGGCATATTCCTCCAAAACAGTATTGATAAAGTTTGCACCCATCGAATCACAGGTTTCGAAACTTACTTTTAGCTGAAAATAACCATCTTCTTTTTCAGTTAAATCAACCAATTCAATATCCAAAACGCCACCACCACGGCTATCCATATTAACGGTTAGATATTTGCCACCTTCGAGCAATTGTGCTTTTAAAGATGGGAAATAGGATTTTAACAATGCTTTGTCGCCGAAAAAGGAAAAATGTACTTGTCCAATTTTGGTAGTGCTTATTACCTCAGTTTTGAAACCACCTTTATCTTGCCAAAATTTACCTGATTTTGACATGGCTGCCACCACCGAACTTTCTTCAATCACCATCGGAATACAATATGTTTTTCCGTTGATTAAAAAATTGGGCGCCACACCAAATGGCATATAGAAATTGGTCAATGTGTTTTCGCTAAATTCATCAAATCGATTCTGTACCGCATTGTCTTCGTGCCAATACGACATTATTTCGCTTTTTATGCTTCGGTCATCATTAAGATAATTTTTAACTAACCAATCAATTTTTTCTTCTTTCGAGAGTTTAGAGTACCCTTTAATTGTTTTACTCATTGTTTATTCATTAATAGTTAAGTATGCATTCGCTAATTTAAGCCCTTCGATTTGCGCCTCTACAAATTGTTCTAATGCTTCATAGGATTTATCGGCATAAGACAACAAACCAGACGCCATTCCAAAAACGGCATTTGAATATAATTTTTTTGTAAGAAAATAACCATCGAGAAAATTTCTCACACCACCCGAAATGATAAATTGATTACAAAGGGCTGATTCGCCTAATTCGGTAAGCAATAAATTCGTGTTTTCAACCATTTCTTTGGCCGAGTGTCCAATTCTGGTAAGGTCATCGAAATAATTAGGTAAATTATTGTTTTGTCTTAATAGTTCTAATTTAGAGAAATTGGTACCTCCTGCCGCTGCAAATTCAATAGCATCTATTGGTAGTTGGATAAGTGCCTTTAAACTTTCTTTGCCAAATCCTTGTCCCACTTCTTTTACAATAATACTTAGGTCAGTTATTTCTAATAATTTCTGAATAGTCTCAATCGGTGGATTTTTTAGTACATCGCCTTCTGGCTGCAACCATTCTTGAAAAGGATTTACATGAATGATTAGTCCATCTGCTTTTAACTTATGTACTAAATTGTCTATTTTATCATAAGCATTATTTTCCAAAATATTTTCTAGTTGAGCAATACCCAAGTTGGCATAAAAGGGCAAATCATCGCCTATAATATTGCGCAAGTCGAAATCAGGCAGTCGTTCATTACCGTCTAAAATGGAACGACAAGAACCCAAGCCCATGCCCATTCCAAACTTTTGGCAAACGAGTGCTAAATTTTTATTTATTTTATTGGCTTTTTCGGTGCCACCTGTCATGCTCGATACCCAAATTGGGGTTTGAACAATTTTACCTAAAAAAGAAAAAGGAGCTAGTTTTTCTGATGGATGCGCAGCAAATAATGGTTCGTAGCTAAATCGTTTATCCAACTCATTGGTGTCAATTTGAGATTTTAGTGCCAATTCTATATGATCCTGTTTCCTTGAAGCCGCTGTTTCTATATTTTCGATATGGATTTCTGATTTAGACATTTAGTATATTTGTTCTTTAAGCATAAATAAAAAAAACAACAGAAGGGTTGCATTGTTTAGATAAAATTAGTTTTTTTTTACAACTCAATTAATGAACGACACGACTTTTTTATATCATTTTCCCAAAGATTTCTTTTCGACCTAAAAAACCAACCACAGGTTTGGTAGTATTTGTCTCTTCCGTTATAGAAATTAATTACGTACAATATCCTTTTTTCTTCAATTGTTCCAGTAAGTAAAATTTCACGAACTGGTAAATTATTCAAGGTAAAACTTGAGTCTTTCTCAATTAAGGGTTCACGGATAAATTTTTCTAAATTTTGAATAGTAGTATCACAAAAAGTATTGAATGCATTTGAGTCTGTCCCCTTATCATAAAGACCAGCAACAAAATAAATATCTCGATAATCGTTTTTGGCCTGCACAAGTGCTGACGGATGAAGGTTGTTTGATTTTTGCAAATAAGGAGGGTATTCCACCGAGAAATCATGGGCTGAAGTGAATTTCTTGTATTTGTCTGAATATTTACATGCAACCATACCCAAAATGGAAAGCATTGTAATAGTATATAATTTTAAATTCATTGTATTTATATTGAATGACAAAATTACATTCCAAATTGTTTAATAAATTCATTTTTTTCCTTAAGAAATTATTGTTATTGTTTTTTTAGTGTTAAAATTATCGTTTAAAGCTCATTTTAAAATAATTTATGATTTTTTAAAATAGGGTTTGCTGATTAACTAACATTCTGTTAGGAAAAATATTAATAGTAATGCTTCTTACATTGCGATAGTGTTATTGTATTTTCCAATGCGACTATACAATATTTAGTTCCTTCTAGAAAATCAAGGCCAAGAAGCCCATTATAATAAGAGAAAATTCCGTGTGTTAAGAAGTCGTAAACCTGAATTTGAAATTTTTCTTTTGTCAAACCAAGCGATGAAAACATATCTAATTCAAATTCTTCAGTCTAAATAATACCATTTGCAGTTTCAATTTAAAAATACCTGTAATTTTTCTTGTTGGTCTGGAAATTCTAGTATAAATCAAATTTATTTTGTCAAAGTTTAAAGTCTTATCTCTTGGGATATAAAATCGTTTTTTCGTATTTTTTCTGCTTCGGCTAGAAAATATGTTTTCACCTTTTTGTTTTATTACGTTTATCGAAAGGTGAAGAACCTAACCGGAAGGTGAGAAAATAAATATATGTTCAACAGGTTTTTTATAATTTATTTTATGCCTACCTTTATAAATTAATAAACCTTATTTTAATGAAAAGTTTTAATTTTATTTTAACTATTCTTCTTTCAACTCTATTTTTATCATTCAATAATATTGAAATAGAAGATGTAACTAATGATTATGAATTAAAAAATAAGGTTATTTATTTCCTTAGCCCAACATGTAAATTATGCATTAGTAAGGCTTATGATATTAATGAAACAATTAAAAAATTTGGAGATGAAATTGATTTTGTTTTTGTCTTTCATAAAGGAATATCAAAGTCAGATGTTAAAAAATATCTCAATTCATTTGGAAAACAAAAAAAGAAAATTACTAGTATATTTGATGTTAGTAACGAATTGGCCAAAGTATTAAATGCAAACATTACACCTTCGGTTTTTTTATTGGATACAAGTGGGGCAGTTATTTATTATGGTGCTTTAGATGATAAAGAAATGTCCGTAGAATTTTCTCCTAATAAAAAAAGTAAAAGCTATATTGATGAGGCAATTAATCAATACACTAAAGGAGAAATTATTATTCAACCTTATAAAGTACCTGTAGGATGCGTTTTTCGTCAATTTCAATTTTAGTCTTTTTAACATTAAACATCTATGCTCAAAATTCTTTTGATGCATTTAATATTATAACTACTAAATGTGGTGTTTGTCATAATCTCACAAAAAGTTCTCCATTTAGTTTGCTTACATATACTGATATTCAAAAGCATCTAAACATGATTGAGTATGTAGTTGAAAAAAATATAATGCCACCTGTTTTTATTGATACAAACTATAGGCACTTTCAAAGAAGTTACCACATTAAATATTGGAAGAAAAAACAAAATTTTAACATGGATAAAAGATGGCGCTAACTATAATGATAAATGAACGTTCCTTATGGTTTTCTGATAGGGATAAAAAACCTCTTTATGATTTTAACAAGAAATTAGAAATTGGCCCAAAACTCGGAAACACTAACAAGGATTTATTTATTACAAAGGTAACAACCCTGCCAATTAAAGACACAGTTGTTGTAACCAACTATAAGTATATAATTAAAAATAAATTCTTACATCATACAGAAATACTAGACCTATCATTAAATACCAGAAAAAAAACTTCTATAAGTGAAACTTATGAGGATAAAAATTTAGTTGTTAATATAAATAGGTATTTGTTTGGTTGGTTTCCTGGAAGTGATATAGGCGTTTTTCCTGAAGGTACTGGAATAAAAATTTATGGAGATAAGCAATTTTTGATTCTTTCTCATTATGTGCCTACTCTACAAAGATTTGAAGAAAAATCTTATGTGCTTTTTCAAACTAAAAAA
>JADIYW010000017.1 GCA_016705125.1 Bacteroidota bacterium | reverse complement strand
CTCAAAACGAATTTGATTGTGCTACTAATCAACAATTAAATTCATTAATTGCAAATTCTGACTATTCAAATGATTTTTTATACTCAATACTTGATGCTAATTCTTCAGTAATTGCTCTATAGCAGGTAATCACGCAGTGCCGATAATTAACAAAACTTCATTTTCTGAAGTGAAATTATTTTTTCCGCCTAGTTTACAAGAACAACAAAAAATCGCTTCTTGTCTTTCTTCATTAGATGCACTTATCACCGCACAGGTGCAGAAAATTGAGCAATTGAAATTGCATAAAAAAGGGTTGATGCAGGGGTTGTTTCCGAAAATAAGAGAATAATAATGAGTAAAGAATTAACTATAAATCCAAATGAGTATGGCGAAATTTTGCAACAGGCTGTTGCAGAAATTCATTCCGCTCGAAATCTTGTTGCCAAACAAATAACGAGTGCCAACAATTCGGTGTATTGGAGTTTAGGAAAATTGCTTTTTGAAAAACAGTTGGAAGAAGGCTACGGCAGTGGGGTTGTAAAACAACTTTCTGTAGATTTAAAAAATGAATTTCCCGATATGGGGCTTTCGCCCCGCAATTTGTGGGATATGAAACGTTTTTATGAGCGTTATCATTCAGCAGATGCAAAACTGCGACAAGCTGTCGCAGTTTTGCCGTGGGGGCACAATTTGCTGTTAATCAACAAGGTTCAGTCGCTTGATGCCGTATTGTTTTATGCCACAGAAGCTGTAACCAAAGGCTGGAGCAGAGATATATTACTCAACGCCATAAAAATGGACAGTTACGCTTACACCCAAAAGCAAATCAAGTCGCATAATTTTAGCGAAACACTTCCCGCAATTGATGCCGATTATGCCAATGAAGTGTTTAAAGATGTCTACAATCTTGGTTTTTTAGGAATAACCGAACACGTTAAAGAACTGGCGTTAGAAAAAGGATTGGTAGAAAAAATAAAATCGTTTGTGTTGGAGTTGGGCAAAGGCTTTTCGTTTATAGGTAACCAACACCGATTAGAATATAATAACAAAGAGTATTTTGTAGATATGCTCTTCTTTCACCGTGGCCTGCGTTCGTTGATAGCCATTGAATTAAAAATCGGAAGCTTCAAAGCCGAATATGTTGGCAAAATGAATTTGTATTTATCGCTACTAGATAAATTAGAGAAAGGCGAAAACGAAAATCAATCTATAGGCATTATCCTTTGTGCCGATAAAGACCATTTAGATGTAGAAATAGCCTTACAAGACATTAATAAACCGATAGGTGTAGCTGAGTACCAACTGTTATTGCCCAAAGATAAATTGCAAGAATTGTTGGTGAATGAAATAAAAGCCAGTGAAGAAGAAAATCACGGTAATCCCGAAATTAAATAAATCACACTCTATGACATTAAAAGACCAACAACAACTAGGCAAAACTCTTTGGAACATTGCAGACGATTTGAGAGGTGCAATGAATGCAGATGATTTTCGTGATTATATGCTTTCGTTTCTTTTCCTAAGGTATTTGTCTTACAACTACGAAGAAGCAGCAAAGAAAGAATTGGGAAGGGACTATCCCAATTTACCTACTACAGATAAAAGAACGCCTCTTTCAGTATGGTATGCATCCAATAAAGATGAAGTAGTGGACTTTGAACAACAGATGCGAAGAAAAGTGCATTATGTCATCGAACCAGCCCACTTGTGGAGTAACATCAGCGAAATGGCTCGGACTCAAAACCCAGAGCTTTTGGTAACGCTTGAATCAGGTTTTAGATACATAGAGAACGAATCTTTTGAAAGTGCCTTTCAAGGCTTGTTTTCTGAAATCAATTTGAATTCTGAAAAATTGGGGAAAACATCAGCGGAACGGAACAAGAAACTTTGCACCATCATTCAAAAAATTGCAGAAGGCATTGCGGAATTCTCTGCCGACTCTGATACGCTTGGCGATGCTTATGAATATTTGATAGGCGAATTTGCAGCAGGTTCAGGCAAAAAAGCAGGTGAGTTTTATACACCGCAACAAATTTCCACAATACTTTCTGAAATCGTCACCTTAGACAGTCAAGAACCAAAAACAGGCAAGAAAAAGAAGTTAGACAAGGTGCTGGATATGGCTTGCGGTTCAGGTTCATTGTTGTTGAATGTGCGAAAACGAATCAAAGACAGTGGCGGTAGTGTGGGCAAAATATACGGACAAGAAAAAAACATAACTACTTATAACCTTGCACGAATGAATATGCTTTTGCACGGTATGAAAGACACCGAGTTTGAGATATTCCACGGAGATACTTTAGAAAATAGTTGGTCATTACTTAATGAAATGAATCCAAGCAAAAAGACGGAGTTTGATGCTATTGTAGCCAATCCACCTTTTAGTTTGCGTTGGGAACCAAACGATACATTGGCAGAAGATTTCCGTTTCAAAAGTTATGGTTTAGCACCAAAATCAGCCGCAGATTTTGCTTTCTTATTGCACGGATTCCACTTCTTAGGCAAAGAAGGAACAATGGCAATTATTTTACCACACGGTGTACTATTCCGTGGCGGTGCAGAAGAACGCATCAGAACCAAACTTTTAAAAGATAACCATATTGACACCGTCATTGGTTTGCCTTCCAATTTATTCTACTCAACTGGTATTCCAGTTTCTATTTTGGTTTTGAAGAAATGTAAAAAGCACGATGATGTTTTATTTATTAACGCATCAGAACATTACAAACAAGGCAAACGACAAAACACATTACGAGAAGGCGAAAACGGAGAGCCAAACGATATTCGAAAAATAGTTGAAACTTACCAATATCGTCCAGACCATATTGATAGATATGCTCGCAGGGTTTCAATGGACGAAATTGAAAAGAATGGTTACAATCTGAATATTTCAAGGTATGTAAGCACATCAGAAGATGAAGTACAAATTGACTTGAAAGATGTAAATAACAAATTGACATCAATAAACGAAAGCATAAAAACCTACACAGACAAACACAACGAATATTTAAAAGAGTTAGGATTAAAACCGATATAAAAGGCAATCATTATTTAATACCTTAAAAATCATATGTAAATCCCTAAAAACAAAAAATCCCGCCTTTAGCGGGATTTAAATTGGGGACAATGATGGGTCTCGAACCCACGACCCTCGGAACCACAAACCGATGCTCTAACCAACTGAGCTACAATGTCCATTAAAATCGTGGTGCAAAAGTAAATAAAAAACTGATTATTCAAAAATAATTTTCAATTAAGACCGAATCTTTTTAATTTTTTAACGCTATTCTACTTATAAAACAATCAATCCGTCTTTCATCACTAATTTCCTATCGGCCATTTCAGCCAAGGCTTCGTTATGGGTAACGATTACAAAGGTTTGGTTGAATTTTGCTTTTAAATCAAAAAATAATTGATGCAATTCTTTGGAATTATTGCTATCCAAATTGCCGGTGGGCTCATCTGCCAATATTATTTCAGGATTATTGATCAATGCCCTTGCTACCGAAACACGTTGCTGCTCCCCTCCTGACAACTCGTTGGGCTTATGTTCCAACCGATTAGACAAACCCATCAAATCGAGGAGAAACCTTGCACGCTCCTTTACCTCATTTTCATTTCTGCGGGCTATAAATCCTGGGATACACACATTCTCTAAAGCGGTAAACTCGGGTAATAGGTGGTGGAATTGAAATACAAATCCCAAATTTTTATTGCGAATCTCTGCCAATTGGTTGCTATTGAGTCCGTTTATTTTTTTACCATTTAGCAATAAATCGCCTTCATCGGGCGTATCCAAAGTGCCAAGTATATGCAATAAAGTTGATTTACCTGCGCCAGAAGGGCCAACAATACAAACCAACTCTCCTTTTTCGATGGTTAAACTTACGCCTTTTAAAACTTGTAAGCCGTCGTATTGTTTTTTTATATTACTACAGGTAATCATTGGATATTGAATTGGAATTATTTTTAATCAATTATTCCATTAACCAAGCTTTGGAGTTGATATCCGATTTAATTTTGGCAAACTGCGTGTCCAAATTTTCATTATTTACAACAATACAAACTCTATAATTTGCTCCAATACCCATTACATAACAATTATAGCCTGTCGAATTCAATTGCATCTGATAGGTTTCAGCACGGTTTTTACTTGTAAACGAACCAACCACTACAACTGATTTGCCCTTTTTATCCCTGGTTTCTGTTACAGTATTTATTTCCTCTTTTATTGAAGGAGAAACAATATTTTCCACTACAACAGGACTTTGGCTTTTCATCGAAATTGCAGCATCTTTACCAATGGATGAAGGCGCTTTAGGAAGCATTGCTTGCGTTTCAAAATTTTCCTTCTTCTTAATTATTTCCTTTGCAACTGGCAATTTAGATGCTTGCTTTTCTTCAATTATAGGTTGTTGAGCCGTTTCTTTAAGTAATTCATTTGGAGTAAGTTGCTCTGCCTTTTCAACTAAAGGTGCGCTTGTTACCTCATTTGGATTAATACTTGGTACCTGCTTTTTAGGCGTTGGAATAGTAAAAATTGTTGCCGTTTGGGTTTGAGAATTTGTATTTTCTTTAGTAAGATTTACAATTAAAGTAGACAAAAGAAAAAAAGCAGCTATCGTTGCCGTTATTCTAAAAGGCCAAATGGTTAATTTTCGTTTAGCCCTTATCTTATCCAATTCCGATTCGCTCGTTTGATTTGAATTATTGTCTAATGCTTCGATTAGCGCACCCTTTATCCTATTGATTGGTGTTAGGTTTACTTCAGAAAAACCAAAAGAATTACTTTGAATGAAATTATTTGTAGGTGAAAATTGAAAAGCCTTATTTTCATCAATCGATATTTTACCAATTCCATCGAACAATAAACTACCATTCAATTGCAAATTTTTTTCGCAGCCTTTTACAAACGAATGTATTTTTTTTTCTGCTTGTTTATAGCTAAGCTGTTCATTTTGAGCTACAAATGCTACTAAGAAACCATCATTTTTATTTAAAGATGGATTAAAAGCAATTTTTTTACCCGGCGGACTGATTTCATTGGTACGAAAATTTAATTCAGCTGGTTTGTATTGTGTTATAAATCCGCCGAAACCTGGCAAAACCACACAATCCTGTTCTAATAATATTTGATATAAATAATTAACCATTTTCTTAATATGTTAATACCACTCCTCCAAGGGCTTGTAAACCATAACTAGGGTATAAATAATACCTTTGATACTTTTGGAACGCAATATTGTTCAAATTTACGAAAAATCCTACATATTTATTCAAATTATAGTTTGCCGAAAGATTAATATCTACTATTCCGTTCAGTTTTTCCACATTTCGAGTTTCTGTCAACACTTTTGAGCCACTTTCCCCAAAGATATCCACTTTTATCCCTAATTTTTCATTCCAAGTATAGCCTAAAGTAAGATTTGTTTTAAGACTTGGCAGATGGTACGGAGTTATGCCGGATTTCGTTTTGTATGCATTGTACTCAAAATTTAAACGGCCATAAAACATTTTTCCATATTGATATCCAATAGATAATTTAGGATTCCAAGAAGTTAGCTTTTCCTCATAATTAAAGGTGAATTTTCTGAAATCAGTGGTATCATTTACAAACAAAGGCATGTTTTTGTACACCATCTGACCAAAACTTACATCGTAAGAAAATCCACCTGTTATCGCGCCTCTTAGTCCTATAAATCGTCGATCTTCTGTTTTATAATTATCCCACATAATATTTTGGCTCAACCAAGGATTTTTGGTATAAGTATTGAAAATATTATTTACGCTCACATCCCCTAGCCATTCGTTGTACATCACCAATTTGGTAGGCACTATCTCCAATTGATTTTTCAAATAAGGAAAAGCGAACACATCACCCTCGTCAATTACGACATTGGCGCCACCTTCAATTCTCCAAATGCCCATTTCAACGCCTGCAAAAGGTTTAAACCCAACTACAAACCGATTATTTACTCCAGGACTTTTAAGACTTGTACTATTTCCGCTAATTTGAGCTCCAGCGGTAAAAATATCTTTGAATTTTTTTGATGCCAAAACCGAGAAATCTATAATATTTTCAGACCTACCGTCATTTAATTTAAGTTGGTTGAAACCCAAATGCCCTTTATATTTTAAATCTTTTGAATTGTCGGCATAATTGCTAAAATACGATTTGAAACCAATTGTTCTATAGCTGATATCCATGGTATCTTTATCAAAAAGTTCTTCTGGAAAAAGTAAGTGATCATAGCCATAAAAATTGTATTTATCAAAATTGAATTTAACATCTGTTCCAATTAGTACTTTTTTAAAATTGTATTGCCCAAAAAGTTTGACACCACTTTCGAGGTAATCTTGAAAGGCATAATTTTTACGTTTACTCGAAATAAAATCTCCTTGCAATCCAACTTTGAATTTCTCAGTATTTTTATTGGTAATGGAAAAATCAATTACAGGAGTTAAATAATTTCCAAACCCTGCTTTTAAATACACAAAAGGCAATGGTTCTGGTTCTTCATCTTTTACTTTTAATGGTTTAATTTCGGCTGGCTTATAACCAATTTCGATAGATTTTTCCGAAACAGTATAGGATTGCTTAGTAGGATCATCTTGTTTTAATTTTGGCAAATCAGCATTGATTCCAATCTTATCCGATTTGATTAAAACGGGTTGATAATCCTTTACAATATCAATTTGTTCATTATCAATTTGCCCATTTCCCGTTTGAGCAAACGATAAAAAAGGCAAACAACTTAGTAATAAAATATTGATTTTTTTCATATTGTTACTATTTTTCGAATTCCATTTCGGTGGAATTATTATCTAATTTAATTTTTGAATTTTGGGCTTCTAAGGCAACAATTTGGTTGAATTTATTTTGAGCCATTTTCCGTAAATCATCGTCTTTTTCATAATTATTCAAAACACTTTGCAAAGTCGCTTTAGCCTGAAATAAATCATTAGTAACCAAATAATTGTCTGACAACAAAATATAAGTATTTATCAACCAATATTCGTAGGAAGGATAATTATCGATAAACTCAAAGCATGTTTTTTCGCATTCCTTGGTTTGCTTTTGTAAATATTGCATTTTAGCTATTTTGAATTTCGACTCAGCCGCTTGTTCGTTTTGGACTTTTGAAATTACATCATTAAAATCAGTTTTTGCCTTATCGTACATTGTAGTTTCAAAATAACTCAAGCCTCTAAAATATTTAACTTCGGTAATCACATAATCAGACAAGCCAGTAAGTGTTAAAACTTCATTTGCATTCTGAATACAGTCTGCATAATTTTTCACTTTATAGGAAGTACGCATAAGTCCTAAAATGGCTTCTCTTTTCGCATCATCAGTGGAAGCGAGTTCCTTATACTTTTTAAACAATTCATAAGCTTTTGTGTAGTTTTGTTGTTTATAAACAACCACCGCTTGTCTTGATACCGCTTTTTCGGTAAATCTACTTATAGGTTGTGCAGTTACAAAATCGTAATCTAAAGCCGCTTTGTCAAATTCATTATTGCGATAAAAACACTCAGCACGATAAAAATGAGCTGGAAGCGCAAAATATCCATTCGGGTAAGAAATCAGGTAATTGTTAAATCCTTTCAAAGCACCTTCAAAATTGCCTTTTGAGAATTGTGTTTCTGCTGCCAAATAAGCCACAGAATCTTGTGTGGTAGAAGACACATTTGCACCTGGATATTTTTTGATAAATGCAAAATAACCCTCAGGATCGCCTTTTGCAATAAAAATATCTTTTACAGCTATCATTGCCTCATTTGCTGAAGTGGTGTTTTTGTAATTATCAGTTACATAAGCATAATTTCTAAGTGCATCGTCATACCTATCTTCGTTATAAGCAATTAAACCAAGTTGCAAATAAGCCTCAGGGATTAACTCGCTTTTAGGATAAGATTTTATTAGGTTATTAAAAGTGGCAACAGCATCACCATTTTTATCAATTGTAAAATAGGTTTTGCCCAATTCTAACAATGCATCGTCAGCAAATAATGAATTAGGGAATTTTTGAGCCATCACTTTTAATCCTATTATTTTCTCATCCGTTTTACCTGACAATCCTTCCAAAATAGACTTTTGGAAAAATGCATAGTCAGAGCCTTTAAATCCATTTGTCACAACTTTATTATAGTATTGAATAGACTTAGGATAATTTTTAAGCATAAAATAGCAATCAGCAGCTCTCAAAACAGCATCAGGATAAATTACTTGGGCAATATTTTTATCCTTTGATAAGGCTAATTGATCATCTGCTTTTTCAAAATAATCTTTCGCTTTATTGAAATCATTTTTTTTGTAATAATTATAGCCCAAAATATAATTTTGTGTGCCAAGTGATGCTTTTGTTGAATAGTTTGGATTTAGAAAATCGGAGAAGGAAATAAATTTCAAACCATATTCAATACTTTTATCATATTGACCCATGGTATGGTAAATATCCGATTTGGTATAATAACATAACCCTTCAATCGATTTATCGCGCAGATATTTTAACGATCGATTTAAATATTCATCTGACTTTTGAAAATTATTATCATTAAATAATTCTATCGCTCTATAATAGGCCATTTTTTGGTAGGCTTCCTGAATTTTAGGTGTCTTATCCTTCATACCCTCAATTAGGGTAAGAGCATCGTCATAATTATTAGTTGACAGAAATACTTGTGCAAGTATTTCATCTGCCTCGGTCGTGAATTTAGAGTTTGGATAAGTCGATTTAAATTTTTGAATCGCAGAAAGTGCCTCGGTATTATTACCCATTTCATAAGTTAATTTGCAATACTGAAAATAGGCTTCTTCCTGTATATTTTTGTCATACTTCATGGCTGAAGCTGCAAGAAACGCATTACGAGCATTGGATTTTTCATTTAGTTTTAAGTAGCAATCGCCTAAAGAAAACATCGCATTTTGGGCCAATTCATTGTCTAAATGAGATAATTTGTCAAAGTTGTTAGCAGCTTCTTTATACTTTTTTTGTTTAAAATTGATGTATCCCAATTGGTAATAATCTTCTTGGGTCACTTTTGGGGCATCTCTAATATAATTTTCGAGGTATAAACCCGCTTTTTCATAGTTTTTTAGTTGGAAATACGAATTACCCACCAAATGGTTCATTTCGGCAAGATTTCTCAAAGTTGTTTTAGGCAATTTGGGTTCTGCATAATCAATCGTTCCTTGATAATCTTTTAAAATAAATTTTATTTGAGTGATATAATACGGCACTGTGTTTCCATAGTTTTTAGAGCCTTCTAATGCTTGGAAATTAACCTGAGCATCCTTGAATTTATTGGTATAATATTGTGAAAGACCCAAATAATAGGTGGCTTCTTCTTTGTATTTTCCTTCTTTTAGTGTTAATGACTTAAAACCAGGAATGGCATTGTTAAAATCTTTAAGCGCAAAATAGCTAAACGATTTCTTGAATAAAAATTCCGTTTTTAAATCTCCTTTTAGATCAACATCATCTACTTTTTTAAAAAATTCAAGGGCTTCTTTATAGTTTTTATCATAATAATAAATATCGCCTAGGTCGAAAAAGGCAATATTGTTTTTTGAATGCCCTTTAAATTCATCTAAATAAGCATTATATAAAGGTTCGGCTTGCGAATTGAACGTTTCTTTAGCACATTTTGCCCTATAGTAATTGGCATCACCGAGGAGCATTTTATTTGAAAAATCGAGTTCATTATACTGGTCGATATAATCTTCAAATTTTTGGGCGGCAATATTATATTTTCCTGCATCTGCCAACTCGATACCATCTTTTAAAAGCTTATTTGGGTCGCCTTGTATTTTAGTTTTTTGTCCATAAACTGGCTCTATTAGACTAAACCCAAGCAATAGATAAAAAATATAGTTCTTAATCATAGTTATTTTGATTAATTATTTGAAAAATTTAATCGTGCAATTATAGCAATGCAACATTACAAAATCAACGCCAAAGAATTCCCAATGTGTTGATAATAATCCTTAAATAAACTTAACGCCACTTTATAAATTATATAAAATATTGAAATTAAGTATTTTACAATGGTTTATTTAAAGTAAAACTCCTTTTCCTTGCCTAATAATAATTGGCTCATCTCCAGTACAATCCACTATGGTAGAAGGCTCAATATCACCCATTCCACCATCGATTACAATATCTACCAATTTTTCGAATTGCTCATGAATTTCATAAGGATCATTTAAATAATCGATTATTGCATCTCCATTATGAATCGATGTTGAAACAATGGGATTCCCTAGTTCTTTTACAATTGTACGTGCAATTTGATTATCAGGGATACGAACGCCTACTGTTTTTTTATTGTTTTTAAAGAGTTTTGGAATCGAATTATTGGCTTTCAAAATATAAGTAAAGGGACCAGGAAGCGTCCTTTTCATCAATTTAAATACTGTTGTCTCAAGTCCAATTGTATATTCACTTATATGACTTAAATCATTACAAATGAAAGAAAAGTTTGCCTTTTCAGGTTTAATTCCTTTCAATCGAGCTAACTTTTCGATGGCTTTGGTATTGTAAATATCGCAACCTAAGCCGTAAACTGTATCCGTTGGATAAATGATTAATCCACCATTTTTCAGACAATCCACTACTTGCTTTATTTTTCTTTCGTCAGGGTTTTTGGGGTGGATTTCGATTAACATTTTTTTTAATTATACACAAATATACTAAAATCACAGCTCATTATTCAATAATGATTTTTTGAATAGTCCTATTTTCCTTATTACTTATCGAAATAAAATACAATCCTCTTGGAACATTTACCAAATTAAAATCCATTTCATTTTCACCAATTGTTGCTTCAAATTTAGACTCTTGTATTGTTTGTCCTGCCAGATTAAACAAAGAAATTAAATATTCATCCTCTGTTAATGCAATATATTTCAATTTAAATGTTCCATTATTTGGATTTGGATAAACTTCAATTTTTGGTTCAATTTTAGTTTTAGGGTTTGGATTTGGATTAGATAATCTCATCACCAAAGTAGTAAAATTCAAATACGCCGAAAAATCACTATAAACCCCATTGCAATCTGTTCTTATTTTTACTTCATAATCTGAACCCGGAATTAGGTTTTGAAAATTATAAAAATTAACACTTGAAGAACCATTTTGAAATAGCGGATTTCCAATTACTCTATATTTTATTTCATAATTGGTGGCTCCACAAGCTAAATCCCAATTTAATTGAGCTGTATTGTTTGCTATATTCGAAATTGTAATATTTTGAGGAACGCCACAATCAGGAATTGTAGAAAATGAAATGGTAGCACTATAAGCACTTTCGCACAAAGCACAGATTCCTTTTATCCTTACTTGATAAGTGGTTCCTAAACTTAATCCAGTAAAATTGTAAAAAAGATTTGTGGTGCTAATTTGTGTCCAAACGGTATCTTGTGCTTGCTTATAGCTTATTACAAAGGAAATGGTACCTGGAGCACCTATCCAAGTGATTTTGGCTTCATTACAGGTGATGTCACTTGAAGCTAAATTAGTTGGGACACCACAATCGCTTGCTGTAAAAAAGGTTTTTATTTCTGAATAATCACTTTCACAACTTGTACAAATTCCTTTTATTTTATATTGGTAAGTACTATTTTGTGTCAATCCAACCAAATCAATAAAATTATCATCCGCAGTTTCTGTAATCCAATTAGGATTTCCTAAAATTCTGTACTGAACAATAAAAGAGTTGGTCCCATTGGCTTCAAACCAAGTCAAACTAGCTGTAGAGCAACTTACATCATTTGCAGCCAAATCAGAAGGAATTTCACAAATATTGGCTGTTGTAAATGTAGAAATAGGACTGAAATTACTTTCACAAAGGTTACAATAACTCTTTACTCTATATTCATAAGTAGTACCTGGTGATAAATTTATAAGATCCAGAAAATTTTGGGTTGAATTAACAGATATCCAATTGCCAGAAATACGATATTCTATATTGAAGGAATCAGTGCCGTTTGGTTCAAACCATGTTAAACTAGCTGCGGAACAAGTTATATCATTTGCACTCAAATCAGATGGAGGAGTACAACCAATAGTAGTTGTAAAATCGTCAATATTGCTGAAATTGCTTTCACCACTAGTACAAATTGTTTTTACTCTAAATTCATAATTGCTGTTAGGATTTAAATTTATTAAATCGACAAAGTTTTGGCTTGTTGTAATTTCTATCCAATTGCCTGATAATCTGTATTGCACCAAAAAGGATTGGGAATTTGCCGGATTGTTCCAGGTAATCTTTGCAGTGCTACAAGTTATATTTTGCACATTGATATTCGTAGGTATTTCACATTGTAACAATGTTGTAAAATTGGCTGTTGCACTAAAATCACTTTCGCAGAAATCACAATAAGCTTTTACTTTAAATTCGTATAATGTGTTAGGTAATAAATTACTTATATTTAAAAATAGATTAGTGGTAAAATCGCTTATCCAGTTTGGGTCATTTACAGGCTTGTACAATATTTCATACTCATTTGCTCCACTGTTTTGTGTCCAAGTTAATTTTGCAGTAGTTGTTGTAATTAAAGTAGCACTCAAATTAATTGGATCACTACAAGTAGGGTCGGTATCAAAACTAAAGGCTGTACTATAAAGACTTTCTCCTTGTCCACAAATTGACTTGACAATATATTCGTATGTAGTACCTGACTCCAAATTTATCAAATCATAATAATTATCGGAAGCAGCTTCTTCTGTCCAAATCCCTCCTATTTCTCTATACTTTACAATATATGACAATGCTCCATTTGGACCTGACCATGTTAAATTAGCTGTCGTGCAGGTAATATCATTTGCCACTAATCCTGAGGGTTCGGTGCAATCGACTAAAGTTGTAAATGTAATAATATTACTAAAATTACTTTCACAACCATTACAAAATGCTTTAATTTTAAATTCATAAGTTGTGTTTGGAATAAGATTTATTAAGTCCACAAAATTAAACGGCACCGACTCAATTAACCATGTAGGCGTATTAATTGGTCTATAATAAACTTGAAATTCATTTGCATTAATATTGCTTTGCCAATCTATTGTAGCAGCTGTTGAGGTAATAAAACTCGTATTAATTAAATTGGGTGTATTACAAGCAGGAGAAGTAGTAAAGTTATATGTACTACTATAATTACTCTCATTTAGACTACAGATAGATTTTACTTTAAATTCGTAATTTGTGTTAGCTGCCAAATTATAAAGATCTAAATAATTATCAGGCACATTTTCGGTTATCCAAACGCCTCCAATTGGTCTATATTGAACCACATAAGCATTTACACCATTCGGGCCTGACCAAGTAAGTGAGGCACTCGAACAATTTATATTATTTGCATTTAATCCAGTAGCAACAGGACAAATTTGTAAAGTAGTAAATAAAAAAGGATCGCTTTCTATACTTTCACATGATGGACAATATGCTTTTACTTTAAATTCATAGGTTGTATTTGGTGTCAAATTATTTATAAATAAAAACAAATCACTAGTATTTCCAATTAACCAATTAGGATCAGATAATTTTTTATAAAACACTTCATAAATAATTGTGTTTGAAGCACCATTCCAAATAAGTGTTGCAGCAGTTTCTGTTATATTGGTCACAATTAAATCAAATGGAATTTGACAAATATCCTCCGTAGTAAAATTAACAATATTGCTAAAGTTACTTTCTCCAAAAGAACAAATTGCTTTCACTTTAAATTCATAAGTTGTGTTTTCTAGTAAATCAAATAATTGTATTGAAGAGATGGGTGTATTTTCATTTTGCCAAGTACCAAATCCTAATGGCTTATAAGAGACAACGAATGATAAATTCTGAGCATTTGATTGCCAAGAAAGAGTTGCATCGGTACAATTTATTGCACCTAAAGTCAAATTAAATGGCTCGTTACAAAATGGTAAAGTCGTAAATTCTCCAATCGAACTAAATACACTTTCTCCAAATGGACATACTGTTTTAAGGCGATATTGATATGTCGTATTTTGTATTAAATTGCTAAAAGTATACGTCGTTGTTGGTGCATTTATTATTACACTTTGCCAATTGGGATTGCTCAATTCTTTGTATTGCAATTCATAACTTGTTGCTTCTACATCGCCTGTCCAACTAATTGTAGCACTCGTGGTGCTAATATTGCTTACCGTTATCGCTGATGGAACATCGCATACTGGAGCGGTTAGGGTTGTAAATTCTCCAATCGAACTAAATACACTTTCTCCAAATGGACATACTGTTTTAAGGCGATATTGATATGTCGTATTTTGTATTAAATTGCTAAAAGTATACGTCGTTGTTGGTGCATTTATTATTACACTTTGCCAATTGGGATTGCTAATTTCTTTGTATTGCAATTCATAACTTGTGGCCTCGATATCTCCTGTCCAACTAATTGTTGCACTTGTGGTGCTAATATTGCTGACCGTTATAGCTGATGGGATATCGCATATTGGAGCGGTTAGGGTTGTAAATTCGCCTATAGAACTAAATACACTTTCTCCAAAAGAACATACCGTTTTAAGTCGATATTGATAGGTCGTGTTTGGCAATAAATTGCTGAAAGTATAAGTCGTTGTCGGTGCATTTATAATTACACTTTGCCAATTGGGATTGCTCAATTCTTTGTATTGTAACTCATAACTTGTTGCTTCTACATCGCCTGTCCAACTAATTGTAGCACTCGTGGTGCTAATATTGCTTACCGCAATCGCTGATGGAACATCGCATACTGGAGCTGTTAGGGTTGTAAATTCTCCAATCGAACTAAAATTACTTTCTCCAAATGGACATACTGTTTTAAGGCGATATTGATATGTCGTATTTTGTATTAAATTGCTAAAAGTATACGTCGTTGTTGGTGCATTTATAATTACACTTTGCCAATTGGGATTGCTCAATTCTTTGTATTGTAACTCATAACTTGTTGCTTCTACATCGCCTGTCCAACTAATTGTTGCACTCGTGGTGCTAATATTGCTGACTGTTATCGCTGATGGAACATCGCATACTGGAGCGGTTAGGGTTGTAAATTCTCCAATCGAACTAAATACACTTTCTCCAAATGGACATACTGTTTTAAGTCGATATTGATAGGTCGTGTTTGGCAATAAATTGCTGAAAGTATAAGTCGTTGTCGGTGCATTTATAATTACACTTTGCCAATTGGGATTGCTCAATTCTTTGTATTGTAACTCATAACTTGTGGCCTCAATATCTCCTGTCCAACTAATTGTTGCGCTTGTGGTGCTAATATTGCTGACTGTTATCGCTGATGGAATATCACAAACTGGAGCAGTTAGGGTTGTAAATTCGCCTATCGAACTAAATACACTTTCTCCAAAAGAACATACCGTTTTAAGTCGATATTGATAGGTCGTATTTTGTATTAAATTGCTAAAAGTATAGGTCGTTGTTGGTGCATTTATTATTACACTTTGCCAATTGGGATTGCTCAATTCTTTGTATTGCAATTCATAACTTGTGGCCTCGATATCTCCTGTCCAACTAATTGTTGCACTTGTGGTGCTAATATTGCTGACTGTTATAGCTGATGGAATATCGCATACTGGAGCGGTTAAAGTCGTAAATTCGCCTATAGAACTAAAATTACTTTCTCCAAATGGACATACTGTTTTAAGGCGATATTGATAGGTCGTATTTTGTATTAAATTGCTAAAAGTATACGTCGTTGTTGGTGCATTTATTATTACACTTTGCCAATTGGGATTGCTCAATTCTTTGTATTGCAATTCATAACTTGTGGCCTCGATATCTCCTGTCCAACTAATTGTTGCGCTTGTGGTGCTAATATTGCTGACTGTTATTGCTGATGGAATATCGCATACTGGAGCGGTTAAAGTCGTAAATTCGCCTATAGAACTAAAATTACTTTCTCCAAAAGAACATACCGTTTTAAGTCGATATTGATAGGTCGTATTTTGTATTAAATTGCTGAAAGTATAAGTCGTTGTCGGTGCATTTATAATTACACTTTGCCAATTGGGATTGCTCAATTCTTTGTATTGTAACTCATAACTTGTGGCCTCGATATCTCCTGTCCAACTAATTGTTGCGCTTGTGGTGCTAATATTGCTGACTGTTATTGCTGATGGGATATCGCATACTGGAGCGGTTAGGGTTGTAAATTCTCCAATCGAACTAAATACACTTTCTCCAAAAGAACATACTGTTTTAAGGCGATATTGATACGTCGTATTTTGTATTAAATTGCTGAAAGTATAAGTCGTTGTCGGTGCATTTATAATTACACTTTGCCAATTGGGATTGCTCAATTCTTTGTATTGTAACTCATAACTTGTGGCCTCAATATCTCCTGTCCAACTAATTGTTGCACTTGTGGTGCTAATATTGCTGACTGTTATCGCTGATGGAATATCGCATACTGGAGCAGTTAGGGTTGTAAATTCGCCTATCGAACTAAATACACTTTCTCCAAAAGAACATACCGTTTTAAGTCGATATTGATAGGTCGTATTTTGTATTAAATTGCTAAAAGTATAGGTCGTTGTTGGTGCATTTATTATTACACTTTGCCAATTGGGATTGCTAATTTCTTTGTATTGTAACTCATAACTTGTGGCCTCAATATCACCTGTCCAACTAATTGTAGCACTTGTGGTGCTAATATTGCTGACTGTTATCGCTGATGGGATATCGCATGGACCTAAACCTAAGGTAGTAAAATCTTTGGGTTGACTGAAAAAACTACTTCCCTGTGGGCATATAGATTGCACTTTATAGGTATAAATTGTATTTGGTAATAGCCCATTCAATTGATAAGAATTAATACTTGGATCAATGCTATCAATCGTTATCCAATTTGCAGCACTTTTCTTTTTATATTTTATTATATATCCATTTGAACCTGAAACTAAATTCCAATTGAGCAAAGCACTACTAGATGTAATTGAAGTTACACTTAAATTTATTGGTTTTGGGCAATCTCCCAAAGGCAATGTGGTAAAATTAGAGATATTTCCAAATTCAGTAGTTCCATCGGGGCATTTAGCCTTTACCCTCCAAGCATACTTTGTATCTGGCAATAAACTCGTTATAATATAAAAGGAATCAGTTGCTGGAAATGGTCCAATTTGTTTCCAATTAATTGCTCCTGTAAATTTTTTGTATTCAATTATGTAATCAGTAGCGCTATCAATTTTTGACCAAATTAATTTAGCGCTTGTAGATGTTATTTCTTCCACACTCAAATTAGTTGGTTTATCACATCCATCTAAGGTTCTAAATGTTCCTTTTACGCTTCTTCCAATATTGTACCAACTACAATATGATCTTACAAAAAATATGTAATTAGTTGCAGGTTTTAATCCAGTTATATTAATTGAAGTAGTATTTACTTGTTTTATTTTAAATCTTGGTGCTCCAACTTTTTTATACAAGATTCTATACCTTCTAGCACCAGAAACCCCTGTCCATGAAATTTTAGCACTAGTAGAAGTAATATTTGTTACTTGTAAGTTTGTTGGCTTACCACAACGTTGAATAAGAGGTCTTAATTTTTCATTTCCAAATAAAATGGTTGAAGATAAATTTTTGTATTCAATTGCAAAATTTGTATTGATTGAAAAAATACTAATAAATATAAAAAGAAAAAACCTTAGAAATAAGAATTTCCTTTGTTTTAGAAAAAAATGAAAAGAGTGACTTTTTCCTATTTCTAAAAAAATATTATGTGTAGTTGAATGTTTCATTTTTATCCTTTTTTATACTCCAAAATTACTTTTCGATCTTTTATTTTACCAAATTAAAATAACCATTTTTAGAAATTAAATTTTTTGTCCTTGTCTCAGTTGGAAAATACTCTATTTGATACAAATATCCATCAATTGGTTGCTCTTTTCCATTATATTTTCCATCCCAATAACCTTTTTCATCTTCGGAAAAATATATTAATTCTCCCCACCTATTAAAAATTCTAAAACTAAAATTAGATACTTGACATTCCAAATTAACATAAAAATTATCATTTATGCCATCATTATTTGGAGAAAAAGCATTGGGAATAAAAAATTTACAGTCACAATTTGGATCCAATTTAACAATTATGGTATCAAAAATACTACAAATACCATTGGAAGCATTTACCCAAAAAATACCCGGCCCACCCAAAATACCATTTGGACTTGTTATTCCATTGCTCCAAACGTAATTATATTCACCAGCAGGCAAGTAATAATAGATTTTCTCATTTTCACAAATAGTGGTATCACTTCCTAAATCTACGAAAGGTGAAATGGCAAAATCAATGTTAATGGAATCGATAAAGCTACAATTACTCCTTTGGATTTCCAACCAATAAGTGCCGCTTGTATTTACCGTAATGCTATTATTCGTTGTGCCATCACTCCATGTATAACTGACTCCTGCAATGTTCTGAGTTAGTGTCAGCGTTTGTCCTGCACATAAACTTGTATCATTGCCAAGATTTACACTTAGTCCACTTGTGGAAATAATGATGTCGATAGAATCTCGTCCAGTGCAACTGCCATTATCGATTTCTAACCAGTAAGTGCCGCTTGTATTTACCGTAATGCTATTATTTGTTGTGCCATCACTCCATGTATAATTTACTCCTGCAATGTTCTGAGTTAGTGTCAGCGTTTGTCCTGCACATAAACTTGTATCGTTTCCAAGATTTACGCTTAATCCACTTGTGGAAATAATGATGTCGATAGAATCTCGTCCAGTGCAACTGCCATTATCAATTTCTAACCAATAAGTGCCGCTTGTATTTACAGTAATGCTATTATTCGTTGTGCCATCACTCCATGTATAACTGACTCCTGCAATATTCTGAGTTAGTGTCAGCGTTTGTCCTGCACATAGACTTGTATCGTTTCCAAGATTTACGCTTAGTCCACTTGTGGAAATAATGATGTCGATAGAATCTCGTCCAGTGCAACTGCCATTATCAATTTCTAACCAATAAGTACCGCTTGTATTTACAGTAATGCTATTATTCGTTGTGCCATCACTCCATGTATAACTGACTCCTGCAATGTTCTGAGTTAGTGTCAGCGTTTGTCCTGCACATAAACTTGTATCATTGCCAAGATTTAGGCTTAATCCACTTGTGGAAATAATGATGTCGATAGAATCTCGTCCAGTGCAACTGCCATTATCAATTTCTAACCAATAAGTACCGCTTGTATTTACGGTAATGCTATTATTTGTTGTGCCATCACTCCATGTATAACTGACTCCTGCAATGTTCTGAGTTAGTGTCAGCGTTTGTCCTGCACATAGACTTGTATCGTTTCCAAGATTTAGGCTTAATCCACTTGTGGAAATAATGATGTCGATAGAATCTCGTCCAGTGCAACTGCCATTATCAATTTCTAACCAATAAGTACCGCTTGTATTTACCGTAATGCTATTATTCGTTGTGCCATCACTCCATGTATAACTGACTCCTGCAATGTTCTGAGTTAGTGTCAGCGTTTGTCCTGCACATAAACTTGTATCGTTTCCAAGATTTACGCTTAATCCACTTGTGGAAATAATGATGTCGATAGAATCTCGTCCAGTGCAACTGCCATTATCAATTTCTAACCAATAAGTACCGCTTGTATTTACCGTAATGCTATTATTTGTTGTGCCATCACTCCATGTATAATTTACACCTGCAATGTTCTGAGTTAGTGTCAGCGTTTGTCCCGCACATAGACTTGTATCGTTTCCAAGATTTACGCTTAGTCCACTTGTGGAAATAATGATGTCGATAGAATCTCGTCCAGTGCAACTGCCATTATCAATTTCTAACCAATAAGTGCCGCTTGTATTTACCGTAATGCTATTATTCGTTGTGCCATCACTCCATGTATAATTTACACCTGCAATGTTCTGAGTTAGTGTCAGCGTTTGTCCTGCACATAAACTTGTATCGTTTCCAAGATTTAGGCTTAATCCACTTGTAGAAATATTGATGTCGATAGAATCTCTTCCAGTGCAACTGCCATTATCAATTTCAACCAATAAGTACCGCTTGTATTTACGTAATGCTATTATTGTGTGCCATCCTCCATGTATAATGACCTGCAATGTCTGAGTTAGGTCAGCGTTTGTCCGCACATACTTGTATCATTCAGTTAGGCTTAATCCACTTGTAAAGTGTCGATGCTGCCGTGCGCCATTTTCCAACCAGCCACGTAGCTTATTGTGTGCCATACCCATGTATAATTGACCCTGCAATGTTCTGAGTTAGTGTGCGTTTGTCCTGCACATAAACTTGATCGTTTCCAAGATTTGGCAATCCACTTGTGAAATAATGATGTCATAGAATCTCGTCCAGTGCAACTGCCATTATCAATTTCTAACCAATAAGTACCCTTGTATTTACAGTAATGCTATTATTGTGTGCCATCACTCCATGTATAACTGACCCTGCAATGTTCTGAGTTAGTGTCAACGTTTGTCCCGCACATAGACTTGTATCGTTTCCAGATTTACGCTTAATCCACTTGGAAATGATGACGATAGAATCTCGTCCAGTGCAACTGCCATTATCAATTTCTAACCAGTAAGTGCCGCTTGTATTTACAGTAATGCTATTATTTGTTGTGCCATCACTCCATGTATAACTGACTCCTGCAATGTTCTGAGTTAGTGTCAGCGTTTGTCCTGCACATAGACTTGTATCGTTTCCAAGATTTACGCTTAATCCACTTGTAGAAATAATGATGTCGATAGAATCTCGTCCAGTGCAACTGCCATTATCAATTTCTAACCAATAAGTACCGCTTGTATTTACAGTAATGCTATTATTTGTTGTGCCATCACTCCATGTATAATTTACACCTGCAATGTTCTGAGTTAGTGTCAGCGTTTGTCCTGCACATAAACTTGTATCGTTTCCAAGATTTAGGCTTAATCCACTTGTGGAAATAATGATGTCGATAGAATCTCGTCCAGTGCAACTGCCATTATCAATTTCTAACCAATAAGTACCGCTTGTATTTACGGTAATACTATTATTCGTTGTGCCATCATTCCATGTATAATTGACTCCTGCAATGTTCTGAGTTAGTGTCAGCGTTTGTCCTGCACATAAACTTGTATCGTTTCCAAGATTTACGCTTAATCCACTTGTAGAAATAATGATGTCGATAGAATCTCGTCCAGTGCAACTGCCATTATCAATTTCCAACCAATAAGTACCGCTTGTATTTACAGTAATGCTATTATTTGTTGTGCCATCACTCCATGTATAACTGACTCCTGCAATGTTCTGAGTTAGTGTCAGCGTTTGTCCTGCACATAGACTTGTATCATTTCCAAGATTTAGGCTTAATCCACTTGTGAAATAATGATGTCGATAGAATCTCGTCCAGTGCAACTGCCATTATCGATTTCTAACCAATAAGTACCGCTTGTATTTACAGTAATGCTATTATTTGTTGTGCCATCACTCCATGTATAACTGACTCCTGCAATGTTCTGAGTTAGTGTCAGCGTTTGTCCTGCAACTGTCTATGTCCGCATAAACTTGTATCGTTTCCAAGATTTACGCTTAGTCCACTTGTAGAAATAATGATGTCGATAGAATCTCGTCCAGTGCAACTGCCATTATCAATTTCTAACCAATAAGTACCGCTTGTATTTACCGTAATGCTATTATTTGTTGTGCCATCACTCCATGTATAACTGACTCCTGCAATGTTCTGAGTTAGTGTCAGCGTTTGTCCTGCACATAGACTTGTATCATTGCCTAGGGAAAATATAGGATAATTAAATACATTAATAGAAACTGGAACTCTGGCACTTTTACAACTATTTGAATTTTCGCTCTCTACAAAATAAGTTTTACTACTCATAAGGACTGGTGTTGAGAAAACAGGACCTGTAAATAACAAATTACCCCCTGCAATAGAATCATACCATTTAAACGAAACTGAAGATGGACCGGTGGGGGATAAATTCGTTGAAGTACCAACACAAATATTTTTATTATTTATTATCGGACTAGCTGGTAAATTTAATATTGTGACATCAAATAGAGTCCTAGAACTTAAACATCCACTCCCATTATCGCTTTGTACAAAATAAGATATGTTAGAATTTACAGGACCAATATCAAAAGTAGGACCAATATGTATTGCCGGACCAGTAGTATTATACCAACGAAAACTAGTCCCTGTTGGAGAAATTGGAACGAGGGTGGCAAATCCACTAGAGCAAACTTGTCTATCACTTATAACTGGTGATTGTAAAATAGTAACTGGTATTGGAACTCTATTACTTAAACAACCACTAATACTTTTACTTTCAACTAAATAAGTTGTATTTATTGTTAACGGAGGTGTACTAAACGAATTTCCACTTGAAATAAAAACCCCTAAGTTAGTATACCAATTAAAAGTAACTCCAGTTGGAAAGGAAGGAATTAAAGTTGTTGATGTATTATAACAAATTATAGGATTTTTAGTTACTGGATCTGCCGGACCAAAACCTACATTTATGCTATCAATTCCATTACACGAACCAATATTTGCAAATAAAGAATAAATACCAGGACTAGAAATGGAAATACTATTATTTGTGGAACCATTGCTCCATAAATAATTTGCTCCCGCAATATTTGTAGAAAGATTCAAGGTTTGCCCATTACATAATGTAGTGTCATTTCCTAAGTTAAAAATTAATCCACTGCTAGGGGTTATAACTATACTATCTCTATTTGTACATGAACCCTTAGTAACTTCTAACCAAAAAAGGCCGGAATTACTAATATTTATAGAATTTAAAGTGCTTCCATTACTCCATAAATAAGATACACCGCTAATATTTTGCGATAGTAAAATATTCTGACCCGAACAAATTGGCAAATCTGGACCTAAATTTACAGAAATTCCACTTGAATTTATTTGAACATTTATGCTATCTCTTTTAGAACAAGACCCTTTTGTTACTTCTAACCAAAAGGTTCCTGATGAAGAAATTGAAATTGATGATAAAGTACTTCCATTGTTCCATAAATATGTAGCTCCAAAAATATTTTGATTTAATGTAAGTATTTGACCTGTACATAACAAAGTATCATTTCCTAAACTAAAATTAAGAATTTGATCGATGGTAACCGTTACTGATGTTCTAGTGCTTTTGCAACCAGAACCATTTTCTGATTCTACATAATATGTTGTATTGCTATTTAGTGTTGGTGTGGTAAACGTAGAACCACTAAACAATAAATTGCCATTCGATGCAGCATCGTACCAATTGAACGTAACACCTGATGGAGCACTTGGTGTAAGCATAGCCGTTTGTCCACTGCAAATACTCGTGCCAATGACTGTTGGACTTGAGGGAGCAGCATCGATGGTAACTGTTACTGATGTTCTAGTGCTTTTGCAACCAGAACCATTTTCTGATTCTACATAATACGTTGTATTGCTATTTAGTGTTGGTGTTGTAAACGTAGAACCACTAAACAATAAATTGCCATTCGATGCAGCATCGTACCAATTGAACGTAACACCTGATGGTGCACTTGGTGTAAGCATAGCCGTTTGTCCACTGCAAATACTCGTGCCAATGACTGTTGGACTTGAGGGAGCAGCATCGATGGTAACCGTTACTGATGTTCTAGTGCTTTTGCAACCAGAACCATTTTCTGATTCTACATAATACGTTGTATTGCTATTTAGTGTTGGTGTGGTAAACGTAGAACCACTAAACAATAAATTGCCATTCGATGCAGCATCGTACCAATTGAACGTAACACCTGATGGAGCACTTGGTGTAAGCATAGCCGTTTGTCCACTGCAAATACTCGTGCCAATGACTGTTGGACTTGAGGGAGCAGCATCGATGGTAACCGTTACTGATGTTCTAGTGCTTTGCAACCAGAACTATTTTCTGATTCTACATAATACGTTGTATTGCTATTTAGTGTTGGTGTTGTAAACGTAGAACCACTAAACAATAAATTGCCATTCGATGCAGCATCGTACCAATTGAACGTAACACCTGATGGAGCACTTGGTGTAAGCATAGCCGTTTGTCCACTGCAAATACTCGTGCCAATGACTGTTGGACTTGAGGGAGCAGCATCGATGGTAACCGTTACTGATGTTCTAGTGCTTTTGCAACCAGAACCATTTTCTGATTCTACATAATACGTTGTATTGCTATTTAGTGTTGGTGTTGTAAACGTAGAACCACTAAACAATAAATTGCCATTCGATGCAGCATCGTACCAATTGAACGTAACACCTGATGGAGCACTTGGTGTAAGCATAGCCGTTTGTCCACTGCAAATACTCGTGCCAATGACTGTTGGACTTGAGGGAGCAGCATCGATGGTAACCGTTACTGATGTTCTAGTGCTTTTGCAACCAGAACCATTTTCTGATTCTACATAATACGTTGTATTGCTATTTAGTGTTGGTGTGGTAAACGTAGAACCACTAAACAATAAATTGCCATTCGATGCAGCATCGTACCAATTGAACGTAACACCTGATGGAGCACTTGGTGTAAGCATAGCCGTTTGTCCACTGCAAATACTAGTGCCAATGACTGTTGGACTTGAGGGAGCAGCATCGATTGTAACCGTTACTGATGTTCTAGTGCTTTTGCAACCAGAACCATTTTCTGATTCTACATAATACGTTGTATTGCTATTTAGTGTTGGTGTGGTAAACGTAGAACCACTAAACAATAAATTGCCATTCGATGCAGCATCGTACCAATTGAACGTAACACCTGATGGAGCACTTGGTGTAAGCATAGCCGTTTGTCCACTGCAAATACTCGTGCCAATGACTGTTGGACTTGAGGGAGCAGCATCGATTGTAACCGTTACTGATGTTCTAGTGCTTTTGCAACCAGAACCATTTTCTGATTCTACATAATACGTTGTATTGCTATTTAGTGTTGGTGTGGTAAACGTAGAACCACTAAACAATAAATTGCCATTCGATGCAGCATCGTACCAATTGAACGTAACACCTGATGGAGCACTTGGTGTAAGCATAGCCGTTTGTCCACTGCAAATACTCGTGCCAATGACTGTTGGACTTGAGGGAGCAGCATCGATGGTAACCGTTACTGATGTTCTAGTGCTTTTGCAACCAGAACCATTTTCTGATTCTACATAATACGTTGTATTGCTATTTAGTGTTGGTGTGTAAACGTAGAACCACTAAACAATAAATTGCCATTCGATGCAGCATCGTACCAATTGAACGTAACACCTGATGGAGCACTTGGGTAAGCATAGCCGTTTGTCCACTGCAAATACTCGTGCCAATGACTGTTGGACTTGAGGGAGCAGCATCGATGGTAACCGTTACTGATGTTCTAGTGCTTTTGCAACCAGAACCATTTTCTGATTCTACATAATACGTTGTATTGCTATTTAGTGTTGGTGTTGTAAACGTAGAACCACTAAACAATAAATTGCCATTCGATGCAGCATCGTACCAATTGAACGTAACACCTGATGGGCACTTGGTGTAAGCATAGCCGTTTGTCCACTGCAAATACTGTGCCACCGACTGTTGGACTTGAGGGAGCAGCATCGATGGTAACCGTTACTGATGTTCTAGTGCTTTTGCAACCAGAACCATTTTCTGATTCTACATAATACGTTGTATTGCTATTTAGTGTTGGTGTTGTAAACGTAGAACCACTAAACAATAAATTGCCATTCGATGCAGCATCGTACCAATTGAACGTAACCCCTGAGTGGAGACTTGGTAAGCATAGCCGTTTGTCCACTGCAAATACTCGTGCCACTGACTGTTGGACTTGAGGGAGCAGCATCGATGGTAACCGTTACTGATGTTCTAGTGCTTTTGCAACCAGAACCATTTTCTGATTCTACATAATACGTTGTATTGCTATTTAGTGTTGGTGTGGTAAACGTAGAACCACTAAACAATAAATTGCCATTCGATGCAGCATCGTACCAATTGAACGTAACACCTGATGGTGCACTTGGTGTAAGCATAGCCGTTTGTCCACTGCAAATACTCGTGCCAATGACTGTTGGACTTGAGGGAGCAGCATCGATGGTAACCGTTACTGATGTTCTAGTGCTTTTGCAACCAGAACCATTTTCTGATTCTACATAATACGTTGTATTGCTATTTAGTGTTGGTGTTGTAAACGTAGAACCACTAAAAAGCAAATTGCCATTCGATGCAGCATCGTACCAATTGAACGTAACACCTGATGGAGCACTTGGTGTAAGCATAGCCGTTTGTCCACTGCAAATACTAGTGCCACTGACTGTTGGACTTGAGGGAGCAGCATCGATGGTAACTGTTACTGATGTTCTAGTGCTTTTGCAACCAGAACCATTTTCTGATTCTACATAATACGTTGTATTGCTATTTAGTGTTGGTGTGGTAAACGTAGAACCACTAAACAATAAATTGCCATTCGATGCAGCATCGTACCAATTGAACGTAACACCTGATGGAGCACTTGGTGTAAGCATAGCCGTTTGTCCACTGCAAATACTCGTGCCAATGACTGTTGGACTTGAGGGAGCAGCATCGATGGTAACTGTTACTGATGTTCTAGTGCTTTTGCAACCAGAACCATTTTCTGATTCTACATAATACGTTGTATTGCTATTTAGTGTTGGTGTTGTAAACGTAGAACCACTAAACAATAAATTGCCATTCGATGCAGCATCGTACCAATTGAACGTAACACCTGATGGAGCACTTGGTGTAAGCATAGCCGTTTGTCCACTGCAAATACTCGTGCCAATGACTGTTGGACTTGAGGGAGCAGCATCGATGGTAACCGTTACTGATGTTCTAGTGCTTTTGCAACCAGAACCATTTTCTGATTCTACATAATACGTTGTATTGCTATTTAGTGTTGGTGTGGTAAACGTAGAACCACTAAACAATAAATTGCCATTCGATGCAGCATCGTACCAATTGAACGTAACACCTGATGGAGCACTTGGTGTAAGCATAGCCGTTTGTCCACTGCAAATACTCGTGCCAATGACTGTTGGACTTGAGGGAGCAGCATCGATGGTAACCGTTACTGATGTTCTAGTGCTTTTGCAACCAGAACCATTTTCTGATTCTACATAATACGTTGTATTGCTATTTAGTGTTGGTGTTGTAAACGTAGAACCACTAAACAATAAATTGCCATTCGATGCAGCATCGTACCAATTGAACGTAACACCTGATGGAGCACTTGGTGTAAGCATAGCCGTTTGTCCACTGCAAATACTCGTGCCAATGACTGTTGGACTTGAGGGAGCAGCATCGATGGTAACCGTTACTGATGTTCTAGTGCTTTTGCAACCAGAACCATTTTCTGATTCTACATAATACGTTGTATTGCTATTTAGTGTTGGTGTGGTAAACGTAGAACCACTAAACAATAAATTGCCATTCGATGCAGCATCGTACCAATTGAACGTAACACCTGATGGAGCACTTGGTGTAAGCATAGCCGTTTGTCCACTGCAAATACTCGTGCCAATGACTGTTGGAGGATTGGGATTTGAAATAATAGAAACAGTCACTGAAGTCCTCAAAAGACTTTTACAATCATTTGTTGTCTCACTTTGAACATAATAAGTTTCTAGGGAACTTAAATTAGGCGTTGTAAAAGAAGAGCCAGTAAATAACAAATTTCCATTGGTAGCAGCATCATACCATTTAAAAATAACACCAGAAGGACCGGAAGGGGTTAAAGTTGCAGTCTGATTTGGACATATATTTTCACCATTAACAGTTGGATTATCAGGAATTGGAAAAACAACTACATCAACAGAAGTTTTAGTACTTACACCATCTGAATTTTGACTTTCTACTTTATAAGTTGTGGTAGTATTTAGGATGGGCGTAACGAAAGGATCTCCACTAAATAAAAAAACATTTGATGAGGTATACCAATTAAAGGTAACTCCACTTGGATATGAAGGCGTTAAAGTACCTGTAGTTCCACTACAAATTCCAATATCATCTATTACTGGAGGATCTGGTGGCGCTCCATTAATAAAATTGAGGGGAAGTAAAAAGAGAAAAAACAATACAAATCTCATACTTCCAAGGTCTAGATTACAATTTTCTTTTAATTAATAAAGTTAAAAATACGATGATTATTGGTTAATAGTCAATTAATATTTAAAATAATTATCCTTATTGGAATTAAACTTATTAAAATATGTAAAATTTGTACTTAAAAAATAAAAATGTGACAAAAGACACAAATTTTTGAGCAAAAATTTACAAAATTGATAATTTTAATCAAATAAAATATCTCAAATAAAAATCAACAAATAATACAAAGACCTTATTTTTAACTTAATGAATTAAAATTATTAATTAATCATTAACTTAAGTATTACAATTTTATTGAATTGTCAATAAAAAACAGAAAAATGAATACTACAAATTTTTAAAAAAAATGCAAAAAAAAGGTAATATTATAAATTCACTTATAATAGAAATAGATAAAGAAAGTAAAATAGCCTAAAAAATTACCCTACTACTTCTTTTACAATATCTGCTGCTTCTTTTAGCAAAATAGCTGACCTAACTTTTAATCCTGAATTGTCGATAATTGCTTTCCCTTCTTCAGCATTTGTGCCTTGTAGTCGCACTATTATTGGAATTTTTATTTCACCTATATTATTGTAAGCATCTACAACGCCCTGTGCAACTCTATCACAACGTACAATTCCACCAAAAATATTAATTAAAATCGCTTTTACATTTGGGTCTTTTAATATTATCCTAAAACCAGCTTCTACCGTTTTTGCATTCGCAGTTCCACCTACATCCAAAAAGTTGGCTGGTTCTCCCCCACTTAATTTTATAATATCCATTGTAGCCATTGCTAGTCCTGCTCCATTTACCATACAGCCAACATTTCCATCTAATTTTACATAATTCAAATTAGACTGCCCAGCTTCTACTTCTGTAGGATCTTCTTCCATAATATCCCTTAATGTAGCCAAATCAGGATGTCTAAATAAGGCATTTTCATCCAACCCTACTTTACAATCAACTGCCACAATTTTGTTATCAGATGTTTTTAAAAGCGGATTAATTTCCAACATTGAAGCCTCAGAGTGCGTATATGCATTATAAAGATTTTGAACACAATTTACCATTTCTTTAAAAGCCACACCCGACAAACCCAAATTGAATGCGATTCTTCTTGCTTGAAAAGCTTGCAATCCCAATTCTGGATCAATCCATTCTTTTTGTATAGCCTCAGGATGCGTTTCTGCCACTTCTTCAATATCCATTCCGCCTTCAGTGGAATAAACAATTACATTACATTCTTTCTTTCTATCCAAAAGAACACTCAAATAGAACTCTTTTGTTTCTGATTCACCCGGATAATAGGCATCTGCAGCAATTAAAACCTTATGAACTATTTTTCCACTTGGGCCAGTTTGAGGTGTTACAAGTGTCATTCCTAACATTGCCTCTGCCTTTTCTTTTACTTCATCTAGGTTTTTTGCTACTTTTACGCCTCCACCCTTACCTCTGCCACCTGCATGCACCTGCGCTTTAATTACCCAAATTCCAGTATTTGTAAGCTCCTTCAATTCACGAGCAGCTGCAACAGCGCCTTCTGGCGTATCTACCGCAATACCTTCCTGAATTCTAACTCCAAAATTTTTTAATATTAATTTGCCTTGATATTCATGTAAATTCATCGTTTCCTTTTTTTGTGTACAAATGTAACTTTTTGATTAATTAAAAAAAAATAAAAAACTCCCATTGTAAATTTATAATTTTACACACTTTAATAAATGTATAGTGTATCAAATTAATTTAGAAACGGATCATCAAAATATTTATAAACCGAGTGACGAGCTTTGTATACAAATTCATCCGAATTGGTTCGCTTTTGCCATTTATGATAGAGAAAAGGGCGCATTTATTTCATTTAATTCCGAATTGATTACCCACCCTTCAAGTGAAATAAACGATGAAATGCTTAAAAACTGGCTATTCAATCACCAAAAAGTGCTTAATTTCCATTTTAACACCATTAACATTGGCATTCACACCAATAAATTCATCATTTTACCCAAAGAAGTTACTGACGTTCAAGAAGCATTTTCCTTATTAAACGATTTTAATAAAGAAAAAGAAATTTTATTGTGTTCAGTAATTGATTCCGATTTTTATATCCATTTTTCTATTAAAAAAACAATTTGGTATATCCTTATCAATTTCTTTGAAAAAAAGGAATTCTATTTTGGTGATTTTGGTTTTATAAAAGAAGCACAATTTTTACCCAAAGACCATGAGTTTTTGATGGCTCAAATATTTGGAAATGATCTTTCTATTTGCCATTCAAAATGCGGAAAACCTCAATTTTTCAATAAATTCAAATTCGAAACTAAGGAAGATTTACTATATTTCATTGTACTTGCCTATAAAGAATTAAATTTGGACAGAAATTCCATTCCGCTTTTATTGTATGGATTTATTGAAACTGAATCTCCCTTATTTCAAACTCTTTTTGGATTTATACGTAATGTCCGAATTGCGCCATCCACTGCAAAACAAAAACAATCTATTTTGTTGAAAGATTTAGCGCCCAATTATTTTCAAAATCTTTTAAACCTTATTAGATGAGGATTCACAGCGGTCTTTTTAGAGGAAAAAGGTTTTCGCCACCTTCAAATATTCCTGCCCGACCTACCACTGATATTGCCAAAGAGGCATTATTCAATATTCTGATGAACCATTTCGATTTTGAGGAAATTTCTACTTTAGATGTGTTTGCAGGAACCGGAAATATTTCATTTGAATTATACAGCAGAGGTTGTACAGACTTGACTTTAGTAGATTTGTCGGCCATAAGCATAGGTTTTATAAAAAAAATAGCCGCCGAAATTAAAATGGATGAAGTGGCAAAAATTATTAAAGGAGATGCTTTAGTGCATTTGAGAAACGATCCCAAGTCGTACGACTTCATTTTTGCTGGCCCACCTTATGCATTAACATGCATAGATGAATTACCCGACTTAGTTTTACAAAGTAATTTACTTAAAAAAGAGGGTTGGTTTGTTTTAGAAACATCAGGCACGCACAATTATACCGAGCATCCAAATTTGTTAAGGGTAAATAATTATGGGCAAACCCATTTTTGGTTCTTCACACATGAAATATTTAAAAATGAACAATAAAATAGCCATTTTTCCAGGTTCTTTCGACCCAATTACTATTGGGCATTGCGATATTGTAAAAAGAGCATTACCCCTTTTTGATGAGATTATAATAGCAATTGGTGTAAATAACCAAAAAAAGTATTTGTTTCCCCTGGAAATGAGGTTGGAATGGATAAAAAACGCATTTAATGATGAACCCAAAATTAGGGTCGAAACCTATGTAGGACTAACAATTAACTATTGCAAATCTGCTGGTGCAAATTATATCATTCGTGGAATTCGCAATTCATCCGATTTTGAATACGAAAAAACTATCGCTCACTTAAACAACGCCATGATGCCAGGTGTAGAAACCATTTTGATGACTGCCAAACCTGATTTAAGTTCCATTTCAAGCACAATCGTTCGGGAAATTATTTTGGGCAAAGGCGATGTTACTCAATTCGTCCCTTCATCCGTTAAAATTCCTAGTAATTTTTTAGAACTTCAATAATCGACAAATACATATTGTCGTAATACTGGGGCAAATCCATTTTATTAACCCATTTTACTTGTTCAATATCTTCCTCCGTTTGAGGAATTAGCTGTCCATCAAAATTGGTTTCCATTCTGTACCAATAACTTTCCTTCAAAATCCATTTTTCTTTTTCAAAATAAGAATGAAAAGTACATTTATTGTCTAATCCTTTATAATAAATGGGACTTAAAAGGGTAATTCCCGAAATACCCGTTTCTTCAATTACCTCCCGAACAGCAGTTTCTTCAAGGGTTTCATCCTTTTCCATTTTGCCCTTTGGTAAATCCCAGAAACCGCGCCGATGAATCAACATAATTTCATTTTGCTCATTTACCACAACACCACCTGCCGCTCTGATTACTTTAAAATACTCAAAAAAATGCAATTTATTTTTTTCTACCTCAGCACCATAAAGTATCCAATTACTGCCATTTTTATCGCCTAAAATGACCTCTATATAATTTTGTAAATCATCTAATTCGAATGGTTTAACGATAAATTCAGTTGGATTTTCCATAAATTCATCCACATTTATTGGATTTTCAACAAGGAATAAAAGCTTATTATTTATGAAAAATTTATACTTTTGAGTCATATATGGAAAATTTAAGTTTAGCCGAACAGTTAATTGATAATTTATTGCAAATAAAGGCAATTAGAATGAGTCCGCAAAATCCATTTACATGGGCAAGTGGGTGGAAATCTCCCGTTTACTGCGATAATCGAAAAATTTTGTCGTATCCAATTGTTCGCGATTTGGTAAAAACTGGAATTTATGAAATGGCCAAAAATCAATTTTCCGATTTCAATTGCATTGCAGGTGTGGCTACGGCGGGTATTGCTTGGGGGGCAATTTTGGCCGACCAACTCAATTTGCCCTTCGTCTATGTGCGTAGCAAGCCTAAGGAGCATGGAATGAAAAACACCATTGAAGGCGATTTGCCCGAAAATGCAAGAGTTTTGGTGGTTGAAGATGTCATTTCCACTGGAATGAGCAGTTTGCAAGCAGTAGACGATTTACGCGCTCAAGGCGCTCAAATTATAGGCATGTTGGCCATTTACACTTATGGTTTTCCGATGGCAATTGAAAAGTTTGGACAAAAAGAAGTTGTTTTAAAAACTTTAACGAACTATGAAGTTTTGACGAAAATTGCTCTAAAAAAAGGATTTATTGAAAAAGATGTTTTAGAAACACTAATATTGTGGCGAAATAATCCAGATACATGGAATCAATAAATTATTCTTTTGCTTTAATTACCTTTGCAGACATAAAATTTTGGCTCATTCCAATTATTGGTGCCTTTATTGGCTGGATAACAAATTATGTTGCTATAAAGATGTTATTCCATCCACGCAAACCAATTAATTTAAAAATTTTCACCCTCCACGGTGTTTTTCCTAAAAACAAATCAAGGATTGCCACCAAATTGGGCGATGTGGTTCAAAAAGACTTAATTTCTTTTGAAGATATAAAAGGCAAATTACAAGAACCCACTGCAATGGCCAATTTTAAAGATGAAATATCTATACATGTAGAACGAATTATCAGAGAAAAAGTAGAAAATATGCCTATAGCCAAAGCATTTATTTCAGAAAAATTTATACAAAACCTACACCAAATGGCCGTTGACGAAATTGAAATGGCACTTCCGGGTGTAATTGGCAATTATATCGACAAAATTAAAGAGAAAGTAGATATCAAACAGATGGTTTTTGATAAGGTAAGTAATTTTTCCGATCAAAAATTAGAAGACCTGCTGCTTGCCATTACGGGTAAAGAATTTAAATTTATCGAAATAGTAGGTGCCGTTCTTGGTTTCCTAATTGGAATAGTACAAATGCTTCTTTCGGGAAATTTATAATTTTTTTTTACAAACCCATACAAATCGCAAATACTTCATCGGCTATCGCCCAAGGCGTAGGCTCAATCGCAATTTTACAATTTATACCTAGTTCGTTCAAACATTTAGCAGTAGAATTTCCAATGGCAATACATTGCTGATCATCGTCCAATTGGTAATGCTCAAAATAAGATTTAGAATTTAATGGACTAGTGAATATCAATATTTTAGATTCCATTTTATCAAGTAAAACTTTAGGTTGATTTTCATAAACAATCAATTCGCTAAATACATTTTTAGGCAAATATTTTTGAACACTTTCCATCGAATGCTTTCCTCTTGGCAATAAAATTTTATTGGGATTTAGCAGCATAAATTCGGCTATAGAATCCTCCAAATTATTTACATCGCCAATAAAATCAACTTTCAATTGGTATTGCTCTTCAATATATTGAGCCGTTGATTTGCCGATAGCAGCAATTTTTCCGGTTTCAAAAAAGGCATTATCGCCTCCAATTCCCTTCATAAAATAATCAACGCCTTTTTTACTGCTAAAAAACACCCAATCGTATTTTTCGTTTATTGAAAAAGGAATGGCTTTAAAATCCAAAAGTGCAGTTGCATTTATTTCAAATCCATTAGACTCCAATGTCCTAAAAAGATAATCATTATTATTTTCCCTAGAAATAAAAACCGATTTTGGCATAAACTGATTAAATTTCGATACAATTTCATTTATTGAATCATCGTCCACTCCCACTTCCGTTCTGATTCGTTTGGGCATTTCGCTGCCATTTTCTGATTTCAAAATCCAAGTATCCTTTCCGTTGCAATGAATAGCCAATGGAATTTGACAACCGCCATTAAATGAATTTAAAATTTTTCTTTCAATACCTATTTCACGCTCGCCAGAATTGCTATGCAAAACAGCACAAACGGCTTTCATCCGTTCGTCATTTTCCCTTATTTGAAAGGCCAAAACCCCTTGAGCAGCCGCAGGAATAAAAAAGGGTGGCTCCAAATTCACACGCACCAAATCCGAAATATCAATGTTTAAGCGTTCGATGCCAGCTGCCGCCAAAATAATAGCATCATACATTCCATCGCGCAATTTCTGAATCCGAGTAGGCACATTTCCTCTTATGTCTTTAATGTTTAAACCAGGCAAATGCGCTAATATTTGAGCCTTTCTCCTACTCGACGAAGTGCCCACAGTGGCAGTAGGATTCAATTTCAATAAATTATAATCCGCAATACTTGCTTTATTGATCAACAAAACATCAATCGCATTTGCACGCGCCGAATAAGCGCCAATCGTTAATCCTTCCGGATTTTCAGATGGCAAATCCTTACAAGAATGCACAGCCAAATCAACTTCATTGGCCAATAAAGCCTCTTCCAATTCTTTTGTAAAAAAACCTTTTCCTTCTATTTTATCAAAACTCAAATGTTGTATTTGGTCTCCTTTTGTTTTTATAATTTTCAAAATTACGGCAAACCCATTTTGCTCCAAAACAGACTTAGTAAAATTGGCCTGCCAAAGTGCTAACTCGCTTCCGCGCGTGCCAATAATTATTGTTTTATCATATTCCGTCATCAGTAAAATGGACTTTCTTTTATTTTAAAATTTTTTAGTGTCGATTTTTAGTATTGATTTTTTTACCAGTTTAATGGGAATTGCAATGTATTTCTTTTCAAAATAATCCATCATTTTTTTCACCAAAACCTGCGCCGATTCATCCAATTCTTCAATTTCCCCTTTGAACACATTTTCTTCGGCACGCTTGCGCACGGCACGTACTTTTTCGGGCACTTGAGTCAGCGCCAATTCGAGTGCGCGCTCCTTCAATAACAAATTAAATTCCTCCAAAAATTCGAACAGCAATACTTGCGCTTTCAACAACTCATTTTTTCTAAAAACCATGTTTTTCTCAGCGAGTGTTTTCAATGCATCCACATCAATATATTTGATATTGTATTGCGACTGCCAATCTTTTGTAAAATTCGATGGCACAGCCAAATCTATAAAAATATATTTCCGTTTTTTATCGAGTTTTACCTGTTTTGTGGCCCAATCGTTATCCAAAAAAGCATTATTTACACCAACGCAAGCTATTAAAACATCAAAATCATTGTTTAGCGCATCAAAATCCTCCCAACTCCCATACTCCAAATCCAATCGCTTCGCTATTTCAGTAGCTTTGTCAACCGTTCGATTATAAATTTTCAGATTTCTAAAACCAGATTCATGCAGCATGGTTGCCATCAAATTGTTCGTTTGCCCCGCTCCTAGCAGCACTATTTTCAGCGAAGTATGCGGCGCCAAGCTAAGCAATTCCTTGTGTGCGAGCGACACCACCGAAACTGGTTTTTCGCCAATTCTCGTTTTGGTATACGTTCTTTTTGCAAAAACAATGGCTTGCTCCACGGCTATTCTTATCGCATCCTGGCAAAGCCCCAGCCTTTTCGATTTAGAATAAGCTGCCTTTATCTGACCTAAAATTTCCCTTTCGCCAACAACCAAAGAATCTAAAGAGGCTGCAACACCAAAAAAATGAGAAATAGCAGCTTGTCCTTCAAAAACAATCGCCTTAGAAACATGCAAATCCAACAAATCTGGCTGAAATGCAGGGTTTAAAAAAGAGAAAAAGTTTTTTAAAAATAGTGTATCTATCGAATATTCCGTGGTAAAAAAGAACAAAACCCTATTACAGGTATTCATATAAAACAGCTCATCCATTCCCAAATGGTCTTTAAGGCTATTCAATTTTTTGCCTGGAAATTGTCCATCAAGGTCATCCTCCACAATATACTCCTTCAAACCATCAATTTTAGTGGTTTTGTGTGTAAAAGCAATAATTTTATAGCGTTTGATAAACATAATTTCGGACACAAATATCCGAATATACAATACAAAAATTGTCATTGATTTGTCACAAAAACATCAAAATAAGGTTAATATAAAATGAGATTACAAAAAAGACCCGAATTACAATCATCAAGTTTAGACAATTTGAATCACAATATAAATACATTTTAATTGATTTTGGGCGTGCCCACTGCTCCAAAAAGCAGCGGTCGTACTTTCCGCTTGTATCTTTTTTGCCTTTCTTCATACCCGAACAAAAAAAAGGATACCGCTGCCTCCGATGTATCGGAGCACTCACGCAGGGCGAAATAGATAGATTGGAGAGATGAGATTTGGTTAGGTTGAAATTTTTTAAATCAAAAAAGAGGTTGTATATGGTATTACACTACATGGGCTGTTATAATTCTTACTTGAAGCTAGAACTAGTTTAATAAACCTACAAAAAAATTAGACATAGAAGCAGAAAAACAATTGAAATATAAACACCTTTAAGTATAAAAAGCCCATATAATGATTTATAAAAAACATTTTTTATATTTGATGAAAATAGAAAAAGTATGATAAAACAGAGCAATACAACCAAAATTAGGCGGATTAGTCTAATTTTGTTAGACATATAAACAAGTTAGGTGCAATTTTAGAAAAATATTACGCGAGTTTAAAGGATTTAATAAATGAAAATAAGTAGAGGAATAAGGAATAATTATAAATGGATTGAATCGGATTCAGATTATATCCGAATTTCTGATATTATTGAAAGATTCCCTGATTTTTTTATAGAATTTCAATTAGCAATAATTTCTTTTGACAGTGGTTCATTTATTCCAACAACTGACGAGATTAATAGGGGTTGGACAATGAAAAATCAGATTGCTTATTTTCCAAAGTTGACATTATATGAATTAAATCAACCGATTTATGATAATTCCTATGACCAATGGCTTTTATTTGAAAAACCACAAGAAATTGATTCCATGGATATCTATGTAAATTATACTGGATTCTCAATGATTGATAGTTTGAGCTTTGAGGATAATTCCAAGGTTGATTTAAAAGCCTTATCTGAAAATGTAAGAAATAGATTTTGGACTGAAATAGAAAGATTATCGCCAAGTAAATTCATTTTACATGGAGATAAGTTTATTTTTGGAACAACAGATAATTTAGAAATAGAAAAAATAATAAAAAACTGGGGCTAACATATAAGGTTTAACCGCTGATTTTGCTACTGAAAAAATTGCGTTTTAAACTGTTGTTGAAGCGAAGCCCTATTTGTGGTCGTTTTGGGTGGTTAGTAAACGGTTTTTTTGCTTATGGGTTTTTATTTTTTTTTGCCTGTTGAGTTTGTCAAATTAATAAAAAAGAATGTGTAAAACTTGGAATAGTAAAGGGAATTCAAAAAAAAATTGATAAATTTGCATTGACTAATGAAGATTTGAACATTATAAATAATTGATTTACAAATAGATAAAATTACGTTAGTCAGAATTTTAGAAAACGACACAGCAAAACAAGAATGATAAATTTTGACAACATAAAAACTTACTCAACTGACTTCCCAAAGACTTGGAGTTTTTTGTGGTCACCAGAAGAAGCAAGTGAAATTCCTCAGGAACATAAAGACCAAATCTTTTTTCTAAATGATGAAGCAAGCAAGTTGGTAAGAAATTATATTGACAGTTCAAAAATGGTTACAGGTCCGTTATGGAAACCATTTAATGAAAGTTATTTTAAGACTGTCGAAGAATTTGAAGTAATAGAAAATTGTGAAAACGAAATTAAAAAATGGCTTTACTCAAAATCTATTCCGTTTGACAAATATGTTTTTATTGACAGCGAAAGAAGTGGACAATCTGTAACGTTAACTTGGAAGATGGTAATTAAATATTGGGAAGGACTTTTCTTTGCTGACGACTTAATAATATTTGATGAGACGCTAAATTGGGGACTTTTTTATTTTCACGAAGACAGACTTTATTTTGGGAGAGACAAAATCTACGACAAAGAATTTGAATATGAAAAGACAAAAGAACTTAACGAGTTGAAAGAGAAGTTTTTTAATAAAGACAATTTGAACTTCAACAATGAAGACAAGAAAAGAACAATTAGAGACTTTAAAGAGAAATATAACACAGACAGAATTGAATAAAAACTACCGCTATCTTATAAGGTTTAACCGCTGATTTTGCAACTGCAAAAATTGCGTTTTAAAGGGTTGTTGAAGCGAAGCCCTATTTGTGGTCGTTTTGGGTTGCAATTATACTTTTTTTGTTGCTTATTGTTTAAATTTTTTGCCTGCTGAGTTTTGTATTCGGCAATAAAATTCATTCCTATTTTTAAACAAAATACGAAAAATGTATGATAAATCTCCCTATTTTTACCAAAAGATTTTTGGAGGTTTTTTCACAACCTGTCCCGCAAAAGCGGGAGTCTGCCGTTATCGCAAATGTATAGAAAAGATGACTTTTTATACAAATAAGTCACATTGAGTATAGAAATGTTTGTTTTCTATACAAAAGAAGTTATATTTGTATAGAAAATTTAAAATTCTTTACATAATGATGCGTTTTGAGTTATCTGAACTTCCATTTAATATTGACTTAGAAACAAAAAAGTGTTGAAAAGTCTACCTTCTGCACATGCATTGGCTGAATTAAAAGGTATAGCTTCAACTATTCCAAATCAAAATATCTTGATTAATACGCTTGGACTTCAAGAAGCAAAAGATAGTTCTGCTATTGAAAACATAATTACAACTCATGATGATTTATATAAATCAGAATTAAATCTTGATTCATTTAAATCACTTAATGCAAAAGAGGTTCAAAATTATATTTCAGCATTAAAAAAAGGATTTGAGTTAACTTCAACAAGCGGATTATTAACAAACAAAACGATTTTACAAATCCAAGAAGTATTAGAAGACAACAAAGCTGGATTTAGAAAATTCAGGTACTGCATTAAAATGCAGCAACAGGAGAGAACTATTTATACTCCACCTCAAGATTATAATGAAATTCTACGGTTAATGACAAATCTTGAAAAATATATAAATGATTCAGAAATGAGTGACATTGATCCATTAATAAAAATGGCAATCATACACTTTCAATTTGAGGCATTCATCCTTTTTATGATGGTAATGGAAGAACAGGAAGAATCATTAATATACTCTATTTGATAAATGAAAATTACAAAATCTTCCAATTTTATATTTAAGTAGCTACATTATTAAGCGTAAAGCAGACTATTACAGGTATCTACAAAAAGTACAGATGAAGACTTATGGGAAGATTGGATACTTTTTATGATTAAAGGTATTGAAGAAACAGCAAGAGAAACTATTGACTTAATCTTAAAAATCAAAAAAATGATGTTTGAATATAAGCATCAATTAAGAGAAAACTACAAGTTTTATAGTCAAGATTTATTAAATAACTTATTTAAACACCCTTACACAAAAATTGAGTTTATTGTAAATGATTTAGGTGTTGCAATCTTAATTAGTCTAATAACTGGACTGAAATCACTAATTTATTTTTTATTTGAGAAATTTAATCGACCCTTAAAATCGAAGATTGGAATTTGGCATTTTGTACTTTTTACGACTAGTCTTTTAATAATTTTTTCAACAAACTTATTCATAACAAAATTAAACTCCTTGAACCCAGTTATACATTTGGAATCTCCCAAAAGATATTGGTAATAATGATTTCGGCAGGAATTATTTTATTTTTATCTAGCTTTATAGTATTCCTTTATGGTTTGATAGAATGTTTATTCTTTAGAAAAAGAAAACAATAAGAATTGACAAAAAAAACGAAAGACTATTGATTTATTAAAAGTAGTTTTTTCACATTTTAAGCATTTCATTTATATGAGTTATTGAATAAAAAAAGACAAAAATAGAATTCAAAATAAAAATTATAAATTTGACTTAATTATCAAAAATTTTAATGTAATAAATAATTGAGCAATAAATGCATAGAAAAATTG
>JADIYW010000016.1 GCA_016705125.1 Bacteroidota bacterium | reverse complement strand
TCATTTCGTCAAATATCAAATGTTACGGCTGCCAATCAAACGAAATATTACAAACGCTGCACATAATAAATGTATGGCATTTTACGGGTTCAAAATGTCCCCACTAAATCCATCATCTTCGGCGCCAAATATACGGTGCAACCCAGACTGCGCGTTTCCAGGCAAACCCTAGTACCTGCCGCGAGAAACGACGCAACATACCCCCGGCAGGATGAAAGGAAAATCCCCATTTTTTTCTTACATGTTTATTTTCAAAATCCCGAATTTAAGTTTCAAATTGAAACCCATTGACCCGATAGTTGAATAACGGGACGGGCTGTAAGCAGCGCATAAATGTACGCCGCCGATTGGGCGACATCCGATGCACCTTACAAGCAGCGATGATTGCACCTCTACTTTGCCATACTGGATCTATATGCCTTGAGCCCGGGCAAGTGGGAGTTGTCCATTTTAGTCGCAGTCTTTATGATTGCAGTCGCGGGACTGGAAGCACAAATAAAGCTATTTTTAAATGTGAAGAAGAAAAATCGTTTATCCTGTTCTTAAACAGTCTTTATCATTTTATTTTAAAATATATTACAATTTTTCTTCTTAAATAATTAATGTTTGGTTTATATCATCGGAGATTTTTACAGCAGATGAATCGGTTGATTTTTATTTCTATATTCACCGGCTTTCGATAGGTCAGATTTTAGTTCGAAACCACCAAGAAGTTATTGAATAAAAAAAAAAGGTATTGAACTAATTCAAAGTTCAAAGCAGGTAAGCGATGGCACAAATGGGTGCAGTGTAAAGCATGTGACCCATTTAAGAAAGCGTTAATACACGGCTATAGCTGATAACTTTGGATATCCGTCGAATGTTTTTGCATAGAAGCGGTCGATTTATCACTACCAATCGCTAACATATGGAGATCTTAGGGTTTTTTGTTTTTATAATCCGGGACTACAAGACCATCGAATGTCATACTTCTCTTAAGAATCATGACATTATAGGTTTTGGCTTTTTGAAAGTATTGTCTTAAATTTAGAAAATTAATTGTCCTAAGAATTGAATTGACAGAAACTCAGAAGCTACTGTACTTAAATCTTGCTAAAATTTAAATTATTTTAAAAAAGAAAATACTCGCATTTGATCGACCCCAAAATGGCTGTTTCTAGGTTTGTTATACCGATGGAAAAAGGAAAGAGAGTTGGGAGTTAGATTTCAAAGTAATGCAGAAAATAAATTACACTTCAGTTGTTTATATTGATATCCAAGATGAGGCTTATGGATTTTTAGATTTTGTAAAAAACGGGTTATATTAATTAGTCCAAAAACTGGCAGTCCCTTGGCGACAATCCAATTACCTAGTGATGCTTTAACAAATAATGCTTTAGATTTGCTTAAGCAAATGGACAAATTTTCTATATGATGTAGATAAGATCTTGGACTGGCTACAAAATTTTTAAAAAAAAAAAAATGAAATTTCCATCTTTTTATGAGGTTTCCCAAGAAACCCAAAAAGCTCTTTTTAGGTTTCCTATCGCTAGTTTGTGTGCAACAATTGGCACCGTTTTATCTATTTTATTAGTAAATTATGAACCATCAGAAACAGAAATTTTTCCTTGGATAAAATCCATTGGAACCTGCCTTATTGGATTACCTTTATTTTTCTCTATTCATTTATATGTTGAAAAAAATGGAATTGTCAGTAATAAAAAAGTGGCTTTTTTACTTGGTGGAGCTTTAATCCTTTTATTCGCATTCTTAACTTTTCAATTGCATCCTCGATTCGAATCACCAACATCTTTATTTCGATTTTTTATTTGGCTGATTGCAGCGCATTTATTGGTTTCAATGAGTGCCTTTCAAAACAAAGGTGAAAAAATTGGATTTTGGCAAATAAACAAACTAATGTTTCTCAGGTTTGCAGGAAGTGCCTTTTTCTCGCTTGTTTTGTTTTTAGGATTGGCAGGTGCTTTATTATCTATAAAGGCATTAGTTGAAATAGAAATTGACGAAAAATGGTATGCCTATTTATGGATATTTCTAGCAGGAATTTTCAATACCTTTTATTTCATGGCAGGCATTCCTGATGATATAAATTCTTTGCAAACCGAAACTCCATACCCTAAAGGATTGCGAATTTTTGCTCAATTTATACTAATGCCACTTGTCATTATTTACTTAGTTATCCTTTACCTTTATGGTGGCAAAATTATTTTTCAAGGTCATTTGCCAATTGGGTGGGTAAGTAACTTAATCCTCACTTTTTCTGTATTTGGTATTCTTGCGTTATTATTGATTTATCCATTGCGAAATGACGAAAAACATCTTTGGATTAAATCCTATTTTAGGGCTTATTTCATAGCCATTTTGCCACTAATTGCATTGCTATTTGTTTCTATAATGAAACGAATAAATGACTATGGCATTACTGAATGGCGTTATATCGGATTCGTTTTGGGTTGTTGGTTATTGATTCTGTCTATATACTTTATTTTCTCTAAAAGTAAAAACATTTTCTATATCCCATTTTCCTTATTTATAATATGTATTTTAGGAACAACAGGTTTTTGGAATATGTTTCAAACCACTAAATTTAGCCAAGTAAAAAGATTGGAGCATCTATTAAGTGTAAATAAAATCTTGCAAAATGAAAAAATTGATTGCAATTTACCTCAAAAAAAGCTAAAAGCAGAGGAAGCCGAAAGCATCGGAAGTATTGTAAATTATTTAGTTGATCAAAAACATTATTCGGCCTTATTTCCGTATTTCGACAAAAATTGTTTGCCCCTTGATTCTACAGCCTATGAAATAATTAATAAAATACCTTATGTTGCGAGCGATAATTACAAACCATATACTTATAATACTATAGAAATTAATTTCAATAATCAAGTTCAAAAGCAAATAAATATAGAGGGTTTTAAATACATTTATCCGCAATTAGAACTTTACAAAGGCTATGAAGAAAACATACCTGATATTCCAATTTCGATAATATTTAAAGACAATGAAATTTTATTTTACAAAAACAAAAAACTCCAATTCAATTATAATATTTTGCCATTTACCCAAGAAATAATCAAAAAAAATAAAGAAAATGGTTTAATAATTATTGATAAAGAAACTTTTGTAGACATTAAAAACAAAGATAACCAGTCTTTTAGAATCATTTTTAATAATATTTTTATCGAAAAAGACCTTATGGATGAAACTTTTTTAAACATTCAACATATAAATATTTCGGTACTGGAAAAATAAGTTTAGCTATTTTATTGCTTTTTTTTCATCACAATAAATCCAACTGGCAAAAAAACACAGACAACAAGGCATATCCTAAATTCGAAATCCAGTTTTAAAATATGTTTGGAAGCCAATATAAAGTGTGTGAGGAAAAGAAAAATAGCAACTAAATATACCAAATGTTTATGCTTATTGTTTGAGAAAATCATTTTCCAACATACACCATAACATATAAAATATAAAAAATGCAATAAATATTGTGGTGATTCTTCCTTAAAAATATCATAAATATGAACACCTATACTTATGGCAAAAAAAATTGAAAACAATATTTTAAACATAGTCAAATTTAACTAAATAAATAGGAAATATCTTCTTCTGAAAGATTCTTTACAAATCCCTCCTCCACTGAAATAATAGATGCTGATACGGCTTTTTTCTTTTGTTGCAATGCAATAATTTTTTCCTCTATAGTATCTTTACAAACCATTTTATAAGCAAATACATTTTTAGTTTGCCCAATTCTGTGGGTTCTATCAATCGCTTGTTGTTCCACCGCACTATTCCACCAAGGATCAATTAAAAATACATAACTTGCGGCAGTTAGTGTAATACCTGCATTTCCTGCCTTCAAACTAATTATAAAAATATTTATATCGCTTTCTTCCGATTGAAATTGGTCTATCAAATCCCTTCTTTCGCTTAATACAGTGTCTCCATCAAAGCGCAAAAACTTGATTTTTTCTTGCCTCAACCTATCGCCAATTAAATCCAACATGCCTTTAAATTGAGAAAAAACCAGTACTTTTTTTCCACCCAAATTATTATTTATTTCATCCATCAAAACTTCTAATTTAATGGAGTCGGTATTGGTAATTTCATCGTCATTTACTAAAAATGGTGCATTACAAACCTGTCTTAATTTTTGCATTCCTGCCAAAACACTTATTTTACTTTTATTTAGTCCTTCATTCTTAATATTTAAAAAAATACTATCTCTTATTTTGTTTTTAACTGCTTCATAAGCCTCCATTTGTTCCTCACCCATTTCGCACCAAAGTACAGCTTCAATCTTTTCAGGCAAATCTTTAGCCACCATTTCTTTCGTTCTTCTTAATAAAAAAGGAGCAGTAATTTTTGATAATAACTTTGCTTTTTCAACACTTTTTCCTCTATCAATCGGGTCAGCATATTCCTTTTTAAAAAATTCTCTTGTCCCAAATAAAGTAGGGAGCAAAAAGTTGAGTTGTGCATACAAATCCATTGTATTATTCATTATTGGCGTTCCACTTAATGCAACTTTATGAGTGCTTCGCAATTGACAAACCGCTTTACTTGTAATTGAATGAATATTTTTAATGTTATGACTTTCGTCGATTATGGCACAAAGCCAAGGGATTTTACTGAAAAATTCAATTTTGGACCTCAACAACCCATAACTCAAAATTACAATATCCGCTTCCGACTGGAGAATATTTTCTACATTTTTCTTACTGTCGTTAAAATTATAGACTTTCAAATGAGGGGCAAATTTCTCGAATTCCTTTTCCCAATTGAAAACTAAAGACGCCGGGCAAACAACCACACTTTTATACCCTGGGGTTTCATTTATCAAATGTGCCATAAAACAGATCGTTTGTAGCGTTTTTCCTAGTCCCATATCATCGGCCAAACATGCACCTGCACCAATTTTAGAAAGCAAAACCATCCATTCGTAACCCCGATGCTGGTAATTTCGCAATGTTGCATTGATTCCGTTTGGTAACCCAAAAACTTCCTCTTCAGTTTCCTGCCATTTCTTCCAATTTTTCCACCAATCCGATTTTATCATTTTTTGCAAAATAGGAAAATCTGCATTTGACTTATCCGACAATAATAGCAGCCATTGAGGAATACAGATTTCATCCTTTTGTATCTTTCCATGTCGAATAAAAAAACCATACTTATCAATAAATTCATCTGTTATTACAACCAATGAATTGTCTTTCAATAATAAGGTCCTTTGTTCTGCTAAAAGAATTTTCTGAATATCATATAACGCAATTTGTTCATTTCCAACGCTTATACCTAATTTTATAAAAATAAAATTGCCTTCAGTTTTCTTTATTTTCATTTCTGTTTCTAAAGGAAATGGAGCATATCTAAAATGGGAAAGCAAATCCATTCCAATTAATTCTACCCCATCTAATAGAAATTGATGGTAGGCTTTTAAAAACCATTGCTTCTTTTTTGCCTCATCGAATGAGAGAAAAAAATAACCATTTTTCTGTTTGGCAAAGTTTGGATGAAGTCCACCTAATTTAGTTATAAATTCCTTTTCCTTTTCAAAATCTCTTTTTATATGGTAGCTAATACCATTTTTATTCGTTTTGTAAATTGGCTCATATTGACCTTCAACTTTAAAACCATCATAATTCCAAACTGGGGTAAGCATCAAAAAAGAACCGCTTATTTCGCTAAAAAAAATACTTGGAATCAGCTCACTTTCAATTTCTTCAATTTCAAAATAACCGTTTCTATCTACTTCATGGGTTTTCTCAAGTGGAAATAAAACCTGTTCTGCAAATTCCCTTTCTGGCAATTGGTAATATTTAGCATCTAAATTGTCAAGCCATTCCAATACCCTAAAATCCATTTTTGACAATAAAAAATAATCGTCATTTATAGACAAAAGGCAACTTATTCTTTTAAATTCATTATAGTTATAAGCTATTTCATCAATTACAACTGACGATAATATACTATATTTAAAGTCTTCATAAATAACTTTAAAGACAATTTTCGGAATATTTGGTTTAAACTTACAAGGTGCATTTCTATAATTATTTGTGGTCCCAACTTTTTGCTTATGAAAAAAGCTAAGACCATCTTCATATTTAAATAGTTTTGGTAAATGCTCCAATAAATATTTATCAAAAGCTTTCTGTGCAAATAATTCAAGAGACTGATTTGGTTTCTGGTTTACAAATACTTCTTTGATTTGCCTCTTCCATCTTTCAATTCCCTTTTCATCAAAAAAAAGCAAAAATTGATTGTATAAATGAAATAAATTATCATCAAAAACCAAATCTTTTGAAAGTGGACTTATGGAATAATTCGTTTCATTCTTTGTTTTTTCAACGAATAAAAATTTAAAAATATACCTACTATTCGTAATTTCTTCTGGGAAAAAAATTACATAATTTTTGTTTGTATTCATCGAGGAAAATTATTTCTCAAAAAGGGAAGTCCGCTGACTCAAACCTTTTTTTATCAGCTTATTAATTTCTGCCTTTACCTTATTTACTTTTTCATCCAATAAATATTCAGGTGTATGTCCATCTTGTTTGAAATACATAGGTTCACCAATATTTATTATCACTTTTGTGGGCAATAAAATGGGAGCGAGTATTGGAAAAACACTCAATTTAAACATTTTTGCCAACGGTTTTATTTCTCCTATTCTGATCATCGACTCTTCAAATCCAACCATACCTATAGGAATAATAGGCGTATTATTATCTAACGCCATCCTCATAAACCCATTTCCAAACCTTTCGAGCTGGTATTTTTTACTATTCGGCTTCGAAATACCACGCGAGCCTTCGGGAAATACCAAAATGGCTTCTTCTTTCTGCAATAATCTTTTACAGTTTTCCGGATCGCCTACTATTCCGCCCCATTGACTAAACCAAGAAGAAATATATGGCACTTTTGGAACGAAAAATTCCATCATTCCTTTAGGTGCTCTGGGTGCATGTGGGTTGGTTACTAATGCATAGCCTAACATCATAGCATCAAACGGGAGCTGTCCGCTATGGTTAGAAATTATTAAAACACGACCATCCTTAGGTATATTTTCAAGTCCATGGGTTACAACTCTAAAAAAATTATCATGCATCCATTTTCCGGCTGTCAAAAATGGTTTCAATCCTTTTATATTAAATCCCCAGGCATCGTAGCCATACGAACCAGCTGGTTTGGGAAAAGTATTTATTAGTTTTTCCAAATCCTCTACCCTATTTTCATTAAGGATAATTGCCTTTTCTATGAATTTATTTCTAGCCATTGTTCTTTTATTTTAAACCTCTGTAATAGCTAAATATTTCATCAAGTGTTTTGATGGGTTTCCAATTGAAAGTGGTTGAAAAAAGGCTTCCATCAATTATAACTGGAAATTTGTAATAGTTGATTAAATGGGCTGGAAAGGATTTCCATTTCATAAACTTTGCAATTCGTTCTGTTAAAATTGGTGGAATGGATGGTATATAAATTTTATTGCAACCACTTAACTTCACGGCATCTTGGAAAGCTATATAATCCTCAGGAGCCACATTATAAATCCCTGGTTTATTTTTTTCAAAAGCCAAACAAACGGCATCACGCATATCATCGATATGAATATATTGCATTAAGGGGTTAAAGCCCATTACAACAGGCGCATTTTTTTCACTTAATAATGTTGAAAAAGTGTTTCGAACACCTGGCCCAGCTACATTGCATGGACGTAATATGGTTAAATTAAGTTCAGGATATTTATATAAATAAATATTCGCCAAATTTTCCAATTCTACCGAATCCACCAAATCCATCGTCAATTCAGATGCCTTTAATGGTGTTTTTTCATCCAATAAAGATGGATTATAAGGACTAGCACCATACACAAAATAGGTAGACAAAATTAAATTGCGTGGTACATTATATTTTTTGGCCAAATCAAGTAATTTTCTCGTGCCAATTACATTTGCATTATATCGATTAAAACGATCCGATTCTGTTGAACCAATTCTGCCTAAATGAATAATACCATCAAATTTATGCTCTCTGAAGATATCTTCAAAAATCCTTTTATTAAAATCTACTTTATAGCTGATTACAGGAATACCCAAATCAATCTCCGTTCTAAAATCTACCGCAACAATGGTATATTTAGTTTTTAGCTTATTAATTACTTTTTTTGCAAGCGCTCCACCAGCACCTGTAACTAATATTTTTTTTCTAGTTTGACTTTCCATTATTCAAATATGGCTTTTCTTTTTGTTAATCCTAAATCTATTAAATTTTTTATTTCCTCTTTTACAATAATTACATTTTGATTGGCTTCCGTTTCGCGATAATCCTTAGTTTTTGGATTAAAATACATTGGTTTTCCAAAATGCAAATATACTTTTGTAGGCAGTACAGCTGGAAAAATTAAAGGTGCATAAGGCATTCCAAGCAATTTTGCCAAGGGCTTTATATCAGCAATTGAAATAATAGATTCCTCACAACCTACGATTCCTACAGGAATAATTGGCGTTTTATGTTTCATTGCTAAATGCATGAAACCCGACCCAAATCGTTGCAATTTATATCTATTTTGAAAAGTTTTTCCCGACCCTCTTACCCCTTCTGGAAAAACAATTATTGCCTCCTCCATATTCAACATCCTTTCGCAATTCACTGGATCGCCAATAACGGCACCTAAAGAATTAAGCATATTTCCGATGAAAGGCACTGTAGGCAAAAATCTTTCAATCATCGCTTTTGGTGCCCTCGAACCATTAGGATTTGTTAACAATGCATGTCCGACTAACATTCCATCTAATGGCAATTGTCCACTATGGTTGCCAATTATCAAGCAACGACCTTCTTTAGGGATGTTTTCAAGACCTGAAGCCTCTACCCTAAAAAATGAATCATAAAGAAATTTACTTAATGGCAGGATATTTTTTACGCCCTTCAGATTGAAACCCCAAGGATCGTAGCCACTTGATCCCACATTATTCGGAAAATGCTTTATATATTCTCCAATTTCTTTACTTTGCAGAAACTTTAAGAATTTAGGTGTATTTGGCGCCATTTTTTAAAAATTATTTCCCAATTTAGGCATAAATTTAATGTATAATTGCTCTAAAACAATCATATAAGGAAAAAATAATAGAAACTTTGATTAATTTTATACTTTATGCGAAAAATTATCCTTAAAAAGCACTATGTTTTTTTCAAGTTATTTGTGTGGTTAATACCATTTCTATTGTGTTATTGTACATCAAAACAAGCAAATGACCCACCAAAAAAGGAATGGGTAAATACTCAAAAAGCTCAAAAACTGAATAATTTGAGCTTATTTTCAAATACAAAAGGCTATATTTTCTGTGTTTATTTACCATTAGATGAATATAAAATTGATAATAATTCCATTTTTGCAAGTTATAATAAGAATGTAGAAATGGACTTTTTGCCAATTAAAAATGCTGATACGGATGAAAAAATAACATTGCAATGCTTTAAAAATGAAAATAATCACGCACTAATTTATTTTTATAATAAAGAAAAATCGACCTTAGAAAAGGAATCATTTAGGATTGAAAACAATCAGCTTGAATCAGACTATTATAGGATTGAAGGCATCCACCCCAATCAATCAAACTATAAATTTGTCAGCTTGGTTTGGGTCAAAAATTTAGTGTATCGATTCGACCTTGTTTATTTAAAAAAAGACAGTGCAATCTGGAACGAAAGGCTCAAAACCATTGCTGAAGAAGGGATGAAATGTAATTAGTCGATTATTAGTATTAAGTAAATAGTATATAGAAATTAGTAATTGGTGATTAGGATTGTGGAAAGCAAATTTTGCCGATAACCTAAAAATACCCCTTTCCGACCAATTCATTATCACATTACTCCAAATCAATCAAGGTTTCGAGATAGTGGGTTTCAATTCCAAAATAAGCTTTGGTTGTTTTAATTTTTTCTAAAATTGCTGCTTTATCTACCTTGTTTTTTGTCAGCTTTTGAGCCGTAATCATTATGTTTTTTGGAGTATGAACATCAGAAATAAATTCAAAAATTTTTGTTTTATAGCCAAAATACTCCAAGATTAGTGCTCTAATACCATCAGTGATCATTTCGGCTTGACGTTCTAAGAAAATGCCGTGCTTTAATAAAAAATCAAGGTCATTGGCTGGTTTACCCTTTTCCATTTCACGCCTTATTTGTTTATGGCAACATGGTGCAACAACTATTAAATCTGCTGATTTTGTAATCCCTTTAAAAATCGCCTCATCGGTGGCAGTATCGCAAGCATGCAAAGCAATTAAAACATTTAAACTATCACATTCATAAGACTGGATTGTACCTTCCTCAAATTTCAAATCCTTAAAATCTGAATCCATTGCTATTTGGTTACATAATTTTACCATATCAGGCCGAAACTCAATTCCACTTACCTCGGTTTTCCGCTTTGCTACATTCACCAAATAATCATATAATGCAAAAGTTAGGTATCCTTTTCCAGCACCCATATCCACTACTTTCAAAATATCATCCGAAGCCACCTCATCTATTAGTGGACGCAATATTTCAACGTATCTATTTATTTGTCGATATTTATCTTGCGCATTTTTTAATACCAATCCATCCTTATTAGTAATCTCCAATTGTTGCAAATAGTGTTTGCCTTCAGCTATAATAATTCTATTTTTTTCTTTATCGTGTTTTAACGATAATTTATCTTTGATACTTGGTTTTACTTTTTTAAGTACTATTTTTTCTTCATTAATATTCTCATAATTCCAATCATTTTCTGTTGTAAATAAAACTGCATTTTTAAATTCCTTATTTAAAAATTGTTCTATTAATTGCATACAATCAATCTGACTAAAATTTTTGGTTATATCTCTAGTTTTAAATCTATAAACACATTGGAATTGTAACTTTTCCTTAAGTATTATTGGTTTTAAATAGGCATTTTTTAGACCTATTTCTGCGCCAAAATAAGCCGAGAAATTCATTTTTATAAAAGTATTTTTTGCAATACTTTCTTTTATTTTATCTAAAAATTGTGTCTTTTTATCCATCAATAAATATTAGCATTATTTCTTAAATCTTCTTCAGAAATGTATATTGGTTAAATTTAAAAAATAAAAAATAGTAAATAAAAAATGTGCGCTAATATTGTTTAAAAAGTATAAAGCTACTATTTCAAAAAATCATCCAAAACAACCTTTATTTGCTCAAATTCAAGTAAAAAACCATCATGTCCAAATTCCGAATCTATGGTTATAAATTGACTGCCAGGAATATTATAAGCCAAAACTTTTTGCTCGGTAAGTGGAAACAAATAATCAGAATTGATTCCCAAAACCATTGTATTCACTTTTATTTGCGACAATACATCGCTTGGATTATTGCTTCTTTTTCGCAGAATATTGTGGCTATCCATTGCTTTCGACAGTATCCAGTATGTATAAGCATTAAATCGCTTTGCTAATTTTTCTCCTTGGTATTTTTGATAACTAGATGCTTTGAAATCATCGAAATTATCATTCGAAGGCTCTGGTTGTGTTTTGCAATATGCCTGATAATTTCTATACGAAATCAATCCTATCGAACGGGCAGCCATCATTCCAGCCTTTCCTGCATCGGATGATGGGTTTCCAAATGTGGAATCCGCTTCTATTGCTAGCCTTTGACTTTCATTAAATGCAATTCCCCAAGGTGAATGTTTTATATTCGTTGCGCCCAATAGTATATTTTCAAAACAGCTTTGTTTTTCAATTACCCATTCCAATAATTGTTGTCCCCCCATGGAGAAACCAAGTCCGAAATAGATTTTTTCAATTTTCAGATGTACTCGAACCAAATCTAATCCTTTTACAATATCTCGTATGGTAATTACAGGGAAATCACCATAATAAGGTTGTTTTGTAGCTGGATTTATACTTAATGGGCCAGTTGTTCCGTAACAGGAACCCAAAATATTGGCACAAACAATAAAATAAGTTTTAGGGTCGAAATATTTACCCTCTCCTACCATTCCTGGCCACCATTCCGATGGGTCAGAATTGGCACTAAAGGCATGACAAATCCATACTACATTACTTTTATCGGCATTTAACGTTCCAAAGGTGGTATACGCAATTTCCACTTCAAGCAATGATTTGCCACTTTCCAACTCAAAAGGTTGCTCACATTTATATACAAATTGTGCCATTATTGCGCAAATATAAAAATTTGATTGAAGTAAAACGACATATTTCGCATTACTTAAAAAATTTACCTAATGATAAAGAAGATTGGCTGTTTAAAACCAATCTCCCTATACTTTAATTTTTTTATGTATTAGCTAATGCTTGATCAAAATCAGCCTTAATATCTTCAATATGCTCCAAACCAACCGAAACCCGTATCATGGCTTGCCCAACGCCTGCTGACACTCTTTCTGCATCGCTTAATTGGTCGTGAGTAGTTGATGCTGAATGGATTGCCAATGTTTTTGCATCACCCACATTTGCCAAATGACTTACTAATTTTAAGCTATTAATTACTTTTTTAGCTGCTTCAAAACCTCCTTTTACTTCAAAGTTTAAAACTGCACCAAACCCATTTTTCAAGTATTTTTTCGCCAATTCATGGTATTTGTCGGTCTCCAATCCCGAGTAACTTACACTTTCTACTTTTTCATGTTTACTCAACCATTGCGCTAAAGCTAAGGCATTTTGTACATGTCGTTCCATTCTCAATGAAAGCGTTTCAACGCCTTGAAGTAATAAAAAAGAATTAAACGGACTGATGGCATTTCCAAAATCTCGAAGTCCCTCTACTCTAGTTCTGATTGCAAATGCTATATTTCCAAATGGGCCAGGCGTACCAAATACATCCCAAAACACCAATCCATGATACCCTTCACTTGGTTGGCTAAACTGCGGATATTTTCCATTTCCCCAATTAAAATTACCACCATCTACTATAATCCCACCGATACTTGTTCCGTGTCCTCCAATCCATTTAGTAGCAGAAGAAACCACCACATGCGCTCCATGCTCCAATGGCTTGAATAAATAACCACCTGCGCCAAAAGTATTGTCTACTATTATTGGAATATCATACTTTTCGGAAAGCGCCTTAAACTTTTCCCAATCAGGCACATTTCCTCTTGGATTGCCTATCGATTCGAGGTAAAATGCTTTAGTTTTACCGTCAATTAGTTTTTCAAAACTTTCAGGACTGTCGCCATCCGCAAAACGAGCATCAATTCCCAAACGCTTAAATGCCACCTTAAATTGGTTATATGTACCACCGTACAAAAAGGAAGTACTAATAAAATTATCGCCTGCTTCTAAAATATTATTTAAGGCTAAGAATTGCGCCGACTGACCTGAAGAAGTAGCCACGGCAGCCACACCGCCTTCAAGTGCTGCTATTCGCTTTTCAAATACATCTGTCGTCGGATTCATTATCCTTGTATAGATATTGCCAAATTCTTTCAATCCAAACAAATTCGCCGCATGGGTTGTGTCTTTAAATTGATAAGAAGTAGTTTGATAAATAGGTACTGCACGTGCGCCAGTAGTTGGGTCAATTTCTTGACCTGCATGTAATTGTAGTGTTTCAAACCTGAGATTGCTCATTTTTAATTTTTTAGTTTTGATTTAGTTTAAATAATATAAAAATTTTGTGCTTGTTTAATAACAGCAAATAGAATTAATTAGTTTTCAAAGAAAGTTTTTTCGATTCCTTTTTATGGTCGGCAACTGGTAAATTTTTGATAAATTCACCAATTTGTGCTATTGCCTTATTTGCTTCAGGTATCATACCGCCCAACCATTGAAAAACATGCATCATGGCAGGAAATACATCTATTGAAACATTGATACCTTGGTCTTTCATGTTTTTAGCTAGGCGAGTTGAATCGTCCAATAATACCTCATGACCTCCAACCTGGATATAAACAGGTGGAAATTCATCAAAATCGGCAAATAATGGCGAAATCAATGGATTGGAAGCTTCGTACTCACCAATATATTTATCTGCAAAAACCGATAATAATTCAGGAGGAATAAGTGGATCTACATTTGCTTTAGTTCTAATGGTATCGCCAGTAAACGTCAAATCAGTCCACGGTGAAATGAGGAAAGCGCCAATAGGCATTTCTATTCCAGATTCCCTAAGCTTTTGCATTAATGCCAAACACAAGCCACCACCAGCACTATCTCCTCCAATTACAATGTTTTTATGCCCCAAATTGAGTAATTCCATATAAACATCTATTGCATCATCTAAACCTGCGGGAAAAGGATGCTCGGGTGCTTTACGATAATTGATGGCAAAGGCACTTGCCCCTGCACTTCTGGCTATTCGGGCAATTAATGCTCTATGAGTATTAAAACTCCCAACACAATAACCACCGCCATGTAAATATAAAATCGTCTTCTTATCGCTTTGCCTTACAGGCACAAACCACGCTCCTTCTACGTCTGCAATGTCTTCTTTTTCAATACGTACATGCCTTGGAAATTTAGCGATATTAGACAATTTTTCAAAACCGCTTCGATGTGTGATCGTTTCTGTTTTATGTACAAAAAGAGATTTTTGAAACGCCCTTATAAATAAATTAATTGCCCCACTTTGAAAACTTCCCATATAATTTCACCAATGTATAAATCAAAAATATAAAATTAATATTTAGGAAACAATAAATTATATACAATTCTGTTGAAATCGGAGATTGGGGGTATTGGGGAGTCCACGGTTAACTGTCCAGGGTGGGGGAAGTCCACAGTCCGCGGTCGACAGTCCACGGTAGGGTTATTGGTTATTGAGATATTAGGTTATTTGTATTCATTCAACATTAAAATTTAACCATTGAACATTTTTTTTGTCTTGATTTTGCCTCCATTAACAATTAACCATTTTTTTGTCTTGTCTCTTGATTCTAAACATCTTGGTTCTATTCAACCACCAATTTATCTACAAAAACGCCTTTATTACTTTTTATTTTTATCAAATAAACCCCTTTTGGCAATTCATCCAATATACTAAAATCATTTCTAAACTCATTGACCACTTGTCCTATGGTACTAAAAACTTGAATGCTTTCTATTTCCTGATTCTTTGTATCAATAAATATTTTTCCACTACTAGGATTAGGGTAAATTAAGGGTTTATCTTCCATAAAATTGTTTTCAGATAATCCTGTAGTAATATTATTATTGAGTGTCGAAAAAATGTCCCTAGTTATTTTTTCAATATCAACCAGATGGGTATTCATCAAAACACATAAAATCGCTTTTGTTGCAGGGTCGTACACCATTTTACTCCTATAACCCAATATTGCACCATTTGCACCCCAAACCGTTCTTCCATCCAATTTACTTTTGTTTATGCCATGTCCATACCCTACAGGCTGACTAAAATCTGTCAAAATATCAAAAGTTGGTTGATCCAAGATTCGGCCATTCATTATCGCATCGTACCATTTTACCATGTCATGCGCATTCGAATATATAGCGCCAGTGGTCCAAGCCGAACTGCTCATTGCGGTACGAGGCATGCTATCAATATCCACGCCCGATAACCACGGATGTGCAATGGTACCCAACACCGTTTCTTCCACATCAAAAAAAGTGCTATCCAAATTATTTGGAGTCAGAATACTATCTCTAATAAAAGAAGCAATATTTTGTCCACTCAATTTTTCAAACAATAAACCAGCAATAATATAATTAGAACTTGAATACTCCGTTCTCGCACCCGGTGCAAAAGCCCTTGGACCAATAAATTTAAGAATTTCCTCGGGAGTAAATAGCCTATTAGGGTTGTTTTGAATGGTATCAACATACCCAGGGTAAAAAATAATGTCGGCAATCCCACTTGAATGATTGAGCAGTTGCCCAATTTTAATTTTGCCATTTACATTTGGAATGGGTTGTAAGTATTTACCAATCGAATCGTTTATATTTATCTGTTTTCTTTGCACCAATTTTAAGAATAGAAATAGCTGTAAAAAGTTTGGTATTGCTCCCAATTCCAAATTCCATATCGCTCGTAATGGGTACACCCGCGTGCGAAAAACCGCTGGTGCCCAGCCACAATCCCTTTCCGGGATAAATAATACCTACCGAAATACCGTTTACCCCATAAGTTACGAGCACATCGTCCAATTTCTGTTGCAATTTTTGCCCCAAAAAAGGATCAAATGATTGGGCTTTACTTTGTTCGAATCCACAACAAAAAGATATAAAAAATAAAAAAATAAAAAAATGTTTCATCTACTCATCTTAAAAATAAAAAATATTTACCATTTTGTAATATGGTATGGCAAATTTAGATGCAAAACTTGTTATAAAAAAATACAAAAAATGCCATAAATCGTAAAAAATATTACACAATTCACACTTTTTATTTAAAAAAACACCGAAATCTAAAAAAATAGGATAAAAAATAAAACATTTAGCCAATTTGGGCGTGCCCCTGCTCCAAAAAGCAGGGTCGTTATTTCCGCTTATATCTTTTTTGCCCAACACCAAAGCAGAACAAAAAAAAGGATACCGCTGCCATAACTCACGCGGGGGGAATAGAGGTGAGAAGTTAGATTTTAGAAATGAGAAGTTAGATTTAGAAAATTTGGCTTTAATTGGTAAGTTTGTAAAGAAAAAATGATAGATTTGAAAATAAAAAAGAAGTTATGTTTGATTTATGCAGAAACCTAGGAGAGTATCAATAGTCATATTATTTATATTTTTTTTAAGTTGTAAAGAACAAGATTCCAATGACTATAAAAACTTACCACATATTTTGAATGGTCAAATTCCTTCTTTAACTGAAGATATGTTTTTGAATTTAATGGTAGATAGTTCAAATTTACCTAATAACTGTAACTATATAGTTCAGACAAAAGGAGAGGATACTTTGAATATTATAGAGTTTGACGATAAAAAAAGAATGATTTTTAAATCTTATAGACAATTTGTTTTTGGCAATTGGAATGGGAAATATTTAACAATGATAGAGGGTCATATATATGAAAACAACATTCTAAAAAAAACTTATTATTTACATTCAAATTGTGGTTTCAAATTTTACAAATATTTTTATAAAAACAAAAAGATTTCAAATATCAAAGAATATGAATTGAATCTTAGAGATGAGGTAAATACAAATCCATATGATTACATTAACCATATTTCCAACATAAATCAACTTATAAAATTTACAGAAAAAATTGGTTTAGATAAAAAGTCAAAACAAATTTCAGAAACAAAAAGAGAATATTTAAAGAGTATAGTTCAAGAGTATTTTAAAAGAAAAAAGACTGACACATTTAGTTTTTCTAATACTTTCTTGTTTGACAATGAAACCAAGAACCTTATATACACTAAATATCCAAACCAACTATTAAGGTATAATAGTAAGAATAAACTTTCATCTAAAATTTCAAAAGAAATATACCAGGAAGATTATTATACCACCAAGTTTGAAAATATCCAAAATTCGTTATTAGTAACTACATTATACAATGGTAAACCATTTATGTATAGAGTTTTTAAAAATAAAAATGTAATATATTTGAAAAATATCAGAAACTCAGACTCTACAAATTTTGAGGAACGTAAATTTGAACTTGATGATAATAACTTTCCCAAAAGAGTAATTATAAAAGACTTTGACAAAAAAGATACTATAAACTTGACAACGAGATATTTAAAAAACTACAAATAACATATAAGGTTTAAACATTATTCAGCCTATTCGGAATTAAATTAAAAAAAATGAAAGCATTATAAATGAAAATATCCATCCGATTTTTTAACGACCGAGAGGTACGGGCAATTTGGGACGATGAACATGCAAAATGGTGGTTTAGTGTGTTGGATATTGTTGGCGTTTTAAATGAAGAACCCGATTATTCTAAAACCCGTAACTATTGGAAATACTTAAAATCGAAGCTAAAGAAAGAAAACAATCAGTTGGTTAGTGCCACTACCCAACTGAAATTAACAGCTTCTGATTGGAAAAAATATAATACTGATACCCTTGACAGCAATGGAGTAATAGAATTAGCTAAGCATTTTCCCAACAATAGAGCCATGAAATTTTTAGATTGGTTCCTATACAGCGATACCAGCATTGATGGACAAAGCAAAAAGAAAGCCTACACCTTGTTTGAAAGCAATTTGATAAACGAATATGAAGTAGGCACCACCAGAGGCCTGCAACAAATTCACGCATATCTGTTTGGTGGTTTGTATGATTTTGCTGGGCAAGTTAGGGAAAAGAGCATTTCAAAAGGAGGTTATCAGTTTGTTTATGCTCAACACTTAAAGAGCAAATTGCAACAAATAGACACTATGCCACAAACTACTTTAGAAACCATTATCCTAAAGTATGCTGAAATGAACAAAGCACATCCTTTTATGGAAGGCAACGGAAGAAGTACAAGGATATGGCTGGATTTGATGTTTAAAAAATACCTGAAAAAATGTGTAGACTGGAGTAAAATAAGCAAAGAGAACTATATGAATTCTATGATTATTAGCACAATGGATAGCAGTGTTTTAGAGCAACTGATAGAAACCGCACTAACCAATAAAATTAATGACCGGGAAATGTTTATGAAAGGAATTGACTATTCCTATTACTACGAAGAATGAATGAAGAAGCCTTTGGCTATTTGAATCTTTAAAGGCTACCAAAAAACGTTTTTTCAAGTAAAAGCAAAGTGTATGAGGCTAATCCTACCCATCTTTACTCCACTCGAATCCAATTTCTTTTGCTAAAGGAATCTTCTACCAAATTCCCCCAACTATTGTTTCAAATGGTCCAATAATACTTCGGCAGGATGCTTGGCATGCCTACTTGTGCCATCTTTTATTTGATGACGACAACTGGTGCCTGGTGCTACTACTTCTACTGTATCAGCTGATTGTCTAACTTTGGGAAACAAAACCAATTCCCCTACTTGCATAGAAAGGTCGTAATGCTCTTTTTCGTAACCAAAAGAACCCGCCATTCCACAGCAACCCGATGGTATTATTTCAACTGTACTATTTCGAGGCAACGATAAAACAAATGCGGTATTGTCCACCGATGAAAGTGCTTTTTGGTGGCAATGGCCATGAATCAGATAATGTTGTGGATTATCATCAAATTGCTCGGCACTTATATTTCCGATTTGTGCCTCTCGATACAAAAATTCTTCAAGCATCAGGCAATTCTTACCCAATTTATGCGCTTGTTCTGCATCTTTTTCATCCACCAATTTCGGATATTCATCTCTAAAAGAAAGTATTCCAGATGGCTCAATTCCAATTAATGGGGTATCTTCTGAAACCAAATCTTTAAAAATTTGCACATTTTTAATGGCCAATTGCTGTGCTTCTTTTACTAATCCTTTGGACAAATAAGCTCTTCCACTTTCGGCATGCTCTTTATAGATTACATTATAACCCAAACCCTTCAAAAGCGCTACCGTTGCAATGCCAATATGTGCATCATTATAATTGGTAAATTCATCAATAAAAAGATAAACTGTTTTCTTTGGTTTTCCGTTACAAATCAGCGATTCGGGATTCTTTTTAACCCATTTATCCAAAGCCATTTTTGAAAACTCAGGGAAACTTCTTTCACTTGCAACGCCAAGCGCTTTTTTAATAAGACTAGAAATCGTTTTTTGCTTAAATGACCAATTTGCAAGTTTAGAAAATGGCATGGCAAGTTTGTTTATTTTGCCAATATTTCCAAAAATTTTACTTCTAAAAGGCACTCCATTTTCAGCATAATATTGGTGTAAAAACTCCGCTTTAAGTGTAGCAATATCAACATTTGAAGGACATTCGGAACTGCAACCCTTGCACGACAAACACAAATCCATCACATCATAAATCTCCTTATGGTTAAATCGATTTACTTTTGGCGATCGAGTCAAAAATTCCCTCAATATATTCGCTCTCGCTCTTGTCGTATCTTTTTCATTATGCGACGCCATAAAACTAGGACACATCGTTCCACCTGCGCCTGCCGACTTCCGACAATCGCCTGAGCCATTGCATTTTTCGGCAGCTCTTAATATTCCACCTTCTTTTCCAAAATTAAAAATGGTTTCAAATTCTTTGTTTTCATGATCTTCTTCATACCTCAAAGAAGTATCCATTGGAGGCGTATCTACAATTTTTCCAGGATTAAAAATATTATTTGGATCCCAAATTGCTTTTATCTTTCTAAGTAATTGGTAATTTTTTTCACCCACCATTAGTGGAATAAATTCGCCACGCACTCTGCCATCACCATGCTCACCACTCAAAGAACCATTATATTTTTTCACCAAATGGGCCGTTTCAGTGGCTATTGCTCTAAACAATTTCCTTCCCTCGGCTTCCTTCAAATCCAAAATGGGTCGCAAATGCAATTCGCCAGCACCTGCATGCGCATAGTAAACCGATTGCTGACCAAATCGTTGCATCATAGCGGTAAATTCTGCTATATAAGCGGGCAAATCTTTTACATAAACAGCAGTATCTTCAATTACAGCCACTGCTTTTGCATCGCCAGGAATATTTGCCAATAAACCAAGTCCTGCCTTACGAAGACTCCAAATTTTGTTTATATCACTACCATAAACAATTGGATAATCATAGCCAAAATGTTGCAATTTCAGGTTTTCAATCAAAGTACCCGACATTGCATCGAGTTCGGCTCTTGATTCAGCCCAAAATTCAACTATCAAAATTGCTGCTGGATCACCATTTACAAAAAAACGATTTTTTTCTTGCTCCTTATTTGATTTAGTGCAATCCAAGATGATTTTATCAATCATTTCAAGTGCTCTAGGTTTAAAATCCATTATAGCGACCACCGCTTCCAAACTTTGTTGTATATCGTTAAAATGGATACAAACCACAGCCTTTTCTTTTGGTGGAATAGGTTCTAAATTTAACTTTATTTGCGTAGTAAATGCTAAAGTGCCCTCCGAACCTGCCAATAACTTACAAAAATCAAATTCGGCTCCGTCCTTTTCGAATGGCTGCATTTGAGCAAGATAATCAACTGCATAACCTGTATTTCTTCTATGTATTTCTGCTTTAGGAAAGCCTTCCTTTATTTCTTTTCTAACCAATTCACTTTCCAATTCGGCAAAAACGGCACTATAAATTTGTCCCTCAAGTGTAGGTAAATTCATTTTTTGATTAAACTCATCTGCTTTAAGTGCCTTAAAAACCGCTTCAGAACCATCACTCAAAAGCGTATTTAGCTCTAGTACATGTTCCCTTGTTGTTCCATAAACAATAGAATAGGAACCACAAGAATTATTGCCCACCATTCCGCCAATCATGGCGCGGTTGGCGGTGCTGGTTTCAGGCCCAAACCATAATTTATGTGGAGCCAAAAATCGATTCAAATCATCTCTAATAACACCTGGCTCAACAATTACATATTTTTCGGCTACATTTAATTCAATTATTTTATTAAAATATTTAGAAACATCTACCACAATTCCATTTCCAACCACCTGACCGCCTAATGAGGTGCCAGCTGTACGTGGAATAAGTGCAACATTGTGTTTAACTGCAAATTGAATGAGTAATTGAATATCCCTTTTTGTTTTTGCCAATACAACAGCCAAAGGCATTTCTCTATATACCGAGGCATCAGTGGCATAAAGGGTGCGGGTTTTTAAATCCAAAAACAAGTCTCCTTCTAATTGTTTGGCTAAATCACTCCAAACTTCTGTTGATATATTTAGTGGCATGGTCATAAGTGCGACCAAATTTACAAATAGTAATAATAGAAATTACAATCTTATAAAATTTGAAAAAATGTTAACAATAAAAATTTACTTACTTCTTAGGTATGACATTAAATACCCCTAAAGAATTAGTGATTACTCCTTTTATAAAGTCGCCCTTTTCATTATAATAGAAAGTACTTTTCTTATTTTGATAATCCGTAACGGTAAATACAAAATCACTGTTCTTTGTTACCGTCATTGTTTTACCTGATATTTCGTACAATATCGTCTTAATATTGGGGTTAGGCATTTTAAAAAACAAGTTTACATAACTGTACTTAATAACTGGAGAAGCCAAAATATAATTTTTATTATTTACCGTTCTTAGGATATTTTTATTTTTCTCATCCCATTTATTTTCAACATCAAAACGAGGTTTCCCATTTATTTTTGTTTTTGCCGTATTTACTTGCAAAGTGTCGTTTTTGTATGTACTAATCAATGATTCTTCCGTTTTAAGAATCATACCTTGAAGATTATAGTCAATTTTGCTATTATATGAAAAAGTAGTTTTGATACCTTCTACTTTTTTTAATAATATAATTTCCCCCAAACTCTTTCCGCCTTCAACAACATCAAACTTAGTTTCTTGTGCAATGGCATCGAAATTAACGCCTGCAATTGCAACAAAAGTGATTAATGCTAAAAATAATTGTCTTTTCATTTGTTTTATATATTCAGATTTGCAAAGTTTGTAATAATTTTTGTTTTTTTACACATTCAGATTTCCACAATTTCTTAATTAAACATAACAAAAAATACATTTACCGTGCCAAAAGGTTTTTTTTTACTTAAAATAACATTTCTAATTTTCCTTTTTTGCCATTGTGAGCAGGATAAGAAACCCATAAATCTAAATCTGCCAGATTCCAATTACAAAAATACTACAACACAGAAAGCATTACCAAAATTTGAAAATACAACGGATGAAAATGCTACAACGGATGAAAAAAAAGGGGCAATTTTAGAACGAATGGCATCCAAAAGAATTATCTTCACAAAGCATGCATTATGTAGGATGGAATGCAGGTATATTGATGAAATGGAAATAAAATTTGCGTTGAAAGAAGGAAGAATAAATGAAAAGAAAAGTCAGAGAAACGATAAACCTTGTCCTACATTTGCTATAGAAACAAGGTCGCAAGATGGACAATTGGTTAGAGTTGTTTGTGCTGATTGCCAAGAATATACAAAAATAATTACCGTTATAGACCTAGAAAATGAATTCAAATGCAACTGCTACTAAAATCATATAAAAATGGAAGAAAAATACATTAAAAACATTTCCGAATTACTGCACTATTATCAAAGAATTGCAGAGCAAGCCATAGAGCAAATCGACGAGCGTTTCTTATTCGTTTCACCAGTGCCTGATTCTAATAGTATAGCCACAATAATGCAACATATCGCTGGTAATCAAATATCTAGGTGGACTGATTTTTTTACAAGTGATGGTGAAAAACCAAATAGAAATAGGGATGCTGAATTTGAATTAAATTTTACAGACAAGAAAGAATTGATGCAATTTTGGCAAAAAGGATGGAAGGCTTTATACAAAATCACAGATAATTTGACTGCCGCCGATTTAGAAAAAGATATAATCATTAGAGGAGAAAATCATAAAGCATTAGAGGCCATAAATCGCCAATTGGCGCACTATCCATATCATATTGGTCAGATAATTTATTTGGCCAAAATGTGGAAAGGTGCATCTTTTAAATCGCTAAGCATTCCAAAAGGAAATTCTTCTGCATTTAATGCCAAAAAAGATGGAAAAACGCCTTGGAAGAAGAATTAAATAATGTTGAATGCTAAATGTTTAATGTTGAATGGATACAAGATTTTTAGAATCAAGAAAGAAAGGAGAATTAAATAATTAATTAATGAGATAATTAGCTAATGAATTGAAGAGTTAAAAAAAGTTGCATTGAACCGTCAACTTCTCCACTTTCGACATCTAATAGCTAATAACCAATAACTAATCAGTGGACCATGGTCATCCCCAATGCGAACTGTCCTCTCTCCCATATTTGTATTTTTGTGGGTAACTTATTTAACATTTATTAATATTTGGCACTATATTGGATAATATTTAACAAAAAATTAAAAATTATGAAAAAATTAGCAGCTGAATTTTTTGGCACATTTTGGTTAGTACTTGGTGGTTGCGGAAGCGCAGTACTAGCTTGTAATTTCCCAGATGCTGGGATTGGTTTCTTAGGCGTATCGCTTGCATTTGGCCTTACAGTATTAACAATGGCTTATACGGTAGGTCATATTTCTGGTGGTCATTTTAACCCTGCTGTGTCCTTTGGACTTTGGGCAGGTGGAAAATTTTCAATGAAAGATCTGCCAGGCTATATTATGGCACAGGTAATTGGTGGTATTGCAGCTGGAGGTGTTTTATTTTTGATTGCTTCAGGAAATGCGGATTTTAGCCTTGATGGTGGTTTCGCTTCAAATGGCTATGGTGAGCATTCGCCAGGAGGCTATTCAATGATGGCTTGTTTGATTACCGAAGTGGTATTAACTGCAATGTTTTTATTGGTTATCTTAGGTTCAACCGACAAAAAAGCACCAGCAGGCTTTGCACCAATTGCAATCGGACTTTGTCTTACATTGATTCATTTAATTAGTATCCCTGTTACTAATACATCGGTAAATCCGGCTAGAAGCTTAGGTGTTGCTGTTTTTGCAGGTGGATGGGCAATTTCGCAAGTTTGGTTATTTTGGGTAGCTCCAATTGTAGGCGCAATTATTGGTGGAACAATCCACAAATTATTGCTTTGTAGTGATAATGACTAGTTCTTAAGAATTAAAATAAAATAAAAAAGGCAAGCATTAAAATCTTGCCTTTTTTATTTAACATAAGATATATAATCAATTGTAAGTCATTCAATTATAGTACTTAATTAAACTAATAATTTAGTTGTTATTCTGATTTGTTTATCACAATTATTTAAGGCCCCCTCTTCTCCTGTCTTTACCTCTGCTGCATTTGCCTCATCAGTATCAATATGCATTTCGAGCTTAAATTTATCCGAAACTCTTATCAATACATTTCTAAAAACCAATGGCCGTTCAGGGTCATCAATCTCCACCTCTACCATATCTTTATCTTTCACACCAAAGCTAATTGCATCATCTGGACTCATATGTATATGTCGCCAAGCACAAATAAAACCTTCTTTTAGATGTACAGTTCCTTTTGGACCAATGATGGTGCCAGGAGCTGAACCATCTACATTTCCTGAATCTCGTATTGGCGCATCAATTCCAAGAAAAAACTCATCCGTCTTGGATATTTCAATTTGATTTTTCGGTCTAATAGGCCCAAGAATTCTTACATTTTCATATTTATTTTTTGGCCCAACAATAGTAACTGTCTCATTTGCAGCAAATTGACCAGGTTGCGAAAGTGGTTTATAAATAGTTAATTCATAATCTTTACCAAAAAGCAAATCTAATGTTTCTCTATTAAGGTGAACATGTCGGGCAGAAACAGCCATAGGAATTTTGGGTATGGTATTCACTTTATCTAAGCCTTGAAATATTTTTTCGGCATGCATTGCAATGGCAAGTTCCTCATCTGTTTTTATTGCCAGCAATTTAGCTCGCCCCATTTCATCAGTAAAATCAAGAATTGCTCCGTTTTCTTTCCAAGTTCTATTTTCATTTTTCATATCATCCGAAACAATTCCGATAAAATCGAGTCTTTGGCAAACCCTTCGTCTAATCAAAGGACTATTTTCGCCTATTCCTCCAGTAAAAATAACAGCATCTACTCCACCCATTACAGCTGCGTAAGCACCAATATATTTTTTTAATCGATGGCAAAATACGGCTAAGGCCAATTGAGCAGGTTCATCTCCTGCTGTTGCGGCATCAATTATTTCGCGCATATCATTTGTTTTGCCACTAAGACCTAATAATCCGCATTTTTTATTCAAAAAAGTATCCAATTCATCAATTGTCCAATTTTCATTTTTTTGTAAAAATAGAATCAAACCAGGATCCAAATCGCCAGAACGTGTACCCATAACCAAACCTTCAATTGGTGAAAGCCCCATAGTGGTTTCTACTGACTTGCCAAACTCAACAGCTGCTATACTGCACCCATTTCCAAGGTGGCACGAAATAATGCGCAAATTTTTCAAGTCTGCTTTTAGATATTCTGCTGCTTTGTGCACTACATATTCATGGCTTGTGCCATGGAATCCATATCTTTTTAACCCATGTTTTAAAGCAATTTTTTGATCTATTGCATATGTTTTTGCCCTCGACGGAAGCGTTTGATGAAAAGCAGTATCGAAAACAGCCACATTTTCAAGTTCGGGAAAATGCTTTTGTGCACTAAGAATTCCTTTTAAATTAATCGGATTATGCAATGGGGCAAGCCTAGCCAATTTTTGAATAGCATCAATTACCTGCTCATTTACCTTTGTAGGATGCGTAAAAAAATCACCACCATGTACAACTCTATGGGCAATTCCTTCCAATTTAATCCCATCTAACGTTGATTTTAATTTTTCAAAAACGATATCCAAAATATTATCAAATGACGACTCAGATTGAATTTCGAATGGAATATTATTAATCGTTGCAATTGGAATTGAAGAAATTTTTTCAACGTCTAAAGCTAAAACCGATTTCGATAGTCCAGTATCAATAATATCTGCTTTAATTGAAGAGCTTCCGCAATTCATAACCAGTATAAACATATATTTTTTTTGTGCGAAAATACTGTTTTATGCAACAAAAATTAATTCCTAATATATATTGTGCACTTTATTTAAAAAGAAAAGTATATTTAGTATCGAAAAAATGCGACCAATGAAATTATTTATAAAAAGGATTTGCCTTATTTTATTATTATTTACTTCTAACGCAATAAATGCCATAGAAATTAACGTAAACAATATTAATATAATAAGAGACAAGTATGGAGTGCCTCATATTTATGGAAAAACAGATGAAGAAGTAGCTTATGGTTTGGCTTGGGCAACAGCAGAAGATGATTTTGAGTCGATGCAACAAAATTTATTGGCGGGCAGGTGCAGAGCAGCAGAAGTAAATGGGGAAGATGGCGCAATGATGGACTTTATTTTTGCATTTATTCAATCTAAAGAAGTAGTTGAACAACAATACGATACGGCATTTTCTCCTAAGTTCAAAGGCATATTAGCCGCATATTGTAAAGGTGCTAATAGATATGCAGCATTACATCCAAAAGAAGTTCTACTGAAAGGACTTTTTCCAATACATGAAAAAGATATGATTCAAGGATTTGTAATGGGCATGGCATTAATGACGAATATACATTTTGATATTATAAGATTATCGGAGAAAAAAATGGATCAACCCTTTTTAACCCAACAAAAAGGATCAAATGGAATTGCCGTTTCTGGAAAAAAAACAACAGATGGAAAAACCTACCTTGCTATTAACTCGCACCAACCTCTTGCCGGTCCTTTTTCGTGGTACGAGGCACATTTATGTTCGGAAGAAGGCTGGAATATAATTGGAGGCACTTTTCCTGGTGGTGCCACTATTTTTCATGGTGTAAATGAAAATCTTGGATGGGCGCATACCGTTTCATTTGCAGATTATTCTGATGTTTATAAATTAGAAATGCATCCCGATAAAAAGCTTACATATAAATTTGATGGCAAATGGCTAAAACTAGAAGAAAGGAAAGTAAAGATGAAAGTCAAATTTTGGATTTTCAAAATTCCTTATACAAAAAAGTATTATTTAAGTGTTTATGGACCAACTTTAAAGGTAAAAAAGGATTTTTATAGTATGCGTATTTTGGCAAATATGAATATAAAAGCCGCTGAACAATGGTATAAAATGAATAAGGCAAAAAATTTAAGTGAATTTAAAGACGCTTTAAGGTTTCAGGGTGTAACGGGATTAAATTTCATTTATGCTGATAAAGAGAAAAATATATTTTACACTGATAATGGTTTATTTCCTGAAAGAAATAGTGATTATGATTGGTGGGGAGTTTTGCCAGGCAATACAAGTAAAACTTTATGGAAGCCAGTTTTTTTACCATTTGATAGTATGCTAAAAATTGAAAACCCAAAATGTGGTTATGTATTCAATTCGAATAATACCCCGTTTGTTGCAACTGCCGAGTCCGAAAACATTGATCCTAATTCAATAAATAAAAATCTAAAATATTTTAGGTATATGACAAATCGTGGGCACAGAATAAGCGATTTATTTTCTAAATTAGACACCATCTCGTACGAAGATTTTTTAAGGATAAAATATGATCAAAAAATAGCCACTCCTGCATATAATTTTGCTATTTCCAATCTTGAAGACTTTTTCCATTTAGACAAAGAAAAATACCCAAAAGTTAAAGATATTTTAGAAATCCTCCAAAAATGGGATAGAAATTCAGACATTAATAGTGAAGGCGCTGCGGTAGCTTCTTTGGTAGAATATGATCTTGCTAAATATCTTATAGAAGAAGGGAAATTGCCCTATTGGGAAGTAAAACTACCAATGGAGCAATACATTAAATCAGTAGAATATGCGCAGAAGCACCTTAAAAAACACTTTGGGACTATACATGTAAAATTAGGAGACCTTCAAAAATTAGTGCGTGGCAAAAAAGAGCTTCCCGTAGGCGGTATAAATGATGTTGTAGCAGCCACTGCTTGTGTGGAGCATGAAAATGGGAGATTTAAATCTGATGTAGGTGATTCGTATATTATGTTGGTTAAATTTGGAAAAGACACAGTTGAATTACAAACAGTTACAGCTTATGGACAATCAAACAAAATTGGCAATAAACATTATGACGACCAAATGGATTTATATGTGGCACACAAAACCAAAGAAGAATCATTATCAAAAACATGGGTTCTTGCAAATATAGCTTCCAATTATCATCCAAAATAGAATCAAAAAACAAATTAATTGCATGCTATTTTTTATAGAAAATAAAATATACTAAAAAAATGATAAAAGCCAAACTAACCAAAGTGCCACAAACAATGCTGTTGCCTTTAATTGCAAGAGCTGAAATAAGCAAAAAGAAAAATCCTATTTTAATGGACACTAAGGCTATAGAACTTTCTGATTCAATAGATTACGACAAACATAATTTTAAACGCAATATCCAAGAAATTGGAATTTTGGGTTTAGCTATTCGAGCCAAAAAATTTGATGATGCTATCCGAACATTTTTGGAATCGCATCCTAATGGAAAAGTATTAAGTATTGGAGCTGGATTAGACACAACATTTTATCGAGTAGACAATGGAAAAGTAATTTGGTTTGACTTGGATTTACCTGAATCGATGGAATTAAGACAAAAACTTTTACCTCCACCATCACGTGTAACCTATATAACCAAATCAATGCTTGATTATACATGGATAGCTGATTTAGGCGATATTTCTGGTGGTTTATTCATACAAATTGCTGGCGTATTGCCTTATTTTAAAGAAGAAGATGTTAAAATATTTCTTGTTACAATTAGCGAAAAATTGCCAAAAGCAGAAATCATTTTCGACGCCTGTTCCCCATTTGTGAAAATTGTGATTAGTCAAAGAATACGCCAATCAGGCATACAAAATGCACCAATACAATGGGGAATAACCGATATTTCAAAACTAGAAAAATGGTCGAAACACATTACAATCGTCAAAGCAGAACCTATTTTTAAAGGCATAAAAAGAAGATTTTCTTATAAGTGGATTACACAAATATTAATGAATGGAGGTGACTTTTTTAAAAGTGCTCAAGTAGTTCATTTGAAATTTAGATAATTATAGGAAGTTCTTTTTTTTTGAAAAAGAAATAGTTAAAAGGCTATTATTTCAAAATTTGGAAATGATGAAGATGTGAAAATTAGCTTACAAATGAAAGCCATCATTTTATTTAAATCAACAATTCTACAACTATTTATCTTCGCCAATTCTGTAACCTACCATAATTCCAATTACTCTATTGCTTTGTTTTAACTTTAAATCCCCTTCGCCTCTTACATCCCTACCGATGATATTAGATAAACCAATGCCATACTGTAAAGCAAGTTTAAATTTCTTAATTTCAAAACCAGCTCCAATATTTATTCCACCATCTAATATGCTCAAATCTTTACTTCCAAAATTTAATTTCTCTTTGTTTTTATCTTTTTCGCCATCAATTTTTACTTTCTCAATGCTTTTCCCTCCAAATGCTATAGCGAAATAAGGACCTGCAAAACCAAATATTGCCATATCTTTATTCTCAAAATTGTATTTATATCCAAAATTTAAAGGCACTTCCAAATAATTAATTCTAGTTATTTCTTTAAAATAATCTCCGTCTTCTTTTTCGCTAAACTTATTTCCCTTTAAATTATATAAAAGACCAGGCTCTATAAAAAAACCCTTTTTAACCATAATTTGGTAAGTCATTCCAATATGCGTTCCAGGTACTAAATTTTTATCGCCATCTACATCAACTTTTTCACCACCTATTTTAGTGGTAGTAGTTGCCAAATTCACGCCTGCTTTTACAATTAAACCCTGACCAAAGGAGGTTGAACTAATTAATAAAAATAACACGAAAGTGATTTTTTTCATCTTTTTCTTTTAAATATTTAATGTAAAGGAAGAGAAAAAAATACAAATTTCGAAATATTAGAAATTAAGCTATGTTTAATCTATTTAAAAGGAAAACTAAATTACATAAATTAAAACTTGAACCTAAAAATAAGGATTACGAACAAGCCATTTTAAGAGTCCAAATTATAATTTTCAATGGTTGAAAAGGTTATTTAATAAATTAAAGAAGTGCATTAGATGGAATTTTAACAATAAAGAAAAATTTTCTAAGTTGCTGCCAACTTTAAACTTAAAGCCATCAAATGAACATACCAAATACTATAAAAATAAAAAAGACAATTATTGTAATGTAAGCAGAAAATTTAAAAAAACTAGACATCCCATTTAAACTAATTTCTAATGCATTTTGATCATTATTTTCCAATGCAATTTTTCCATTTTTGCCAAATTGAAACAATTTAAAATAGGGATAAATCAACAAAATTCCTAAGATAAAATAGAAAACACTGGCAAATTGTTCAATATTATTCTCTATCAAATTTGTGGAACCTAAATTTGGTTTTCCACTATTAAAATTACCAAAAAAAATCCCTAAAAAAAACATTGAAAAACTAAAAACAAACCCAACAATACTCAAAAATTTGGCCCATTTACTAGCTATTTTGATTTGATCCTTAGAATAAGTACTTAAAAAAAGTCCTTCGTTTTTTGTTAGCTGATCATCTAATAAGCGATTATCCATAGTTACCTTTAAAGAATTTTATATAAGTGGATTGTATCAAAAAATAATACAATCCACCATATAAAATTATTTACTCACCAGAAATTAATATATCTGCTCTCCTATTTAAGGCTTTTTGTCCCTCTGAAGCTTGTCCATTAATAGGACTTTCCTCACCTGCTGAAAGAATTATCACTTCTTTATTTACACCTATGCTATCCAAATATTTTTTCACAGAAGCTGCTCTTTGAGTTGCCAATAAAAGATTATACATATTATTTGCTTCATAAGAAGCGTTTCCAACAACATATACAAATGAATTGCTTGTAAACTTATCCAAAGGATTTTTAAGTGCATCAAGACTAGCTTTTGCTTCCTTAGTCAATTCGTAAGAATCTAAATTAAAATAAACTGAACCCAATTTTTTATAACTAACAGCTGTACCTGAATTATACTCATTAATAATAGTTTGCATTTTGTCCAATGCTGCCTTATTATCTTTTACTTGATTTGATAAGTTTGTCAAATCATTAGCACCCTTTTCTAATTGTTCCTTAGTAGCTTGTGCATCTGCTGCCGCTTCTTCAGCATCTTTCTCTAACTGATTAGTTTTAGCATCCAATCCAGCCACTTTATCCGCAGTTTCATCCAATTTTTTGAATTCCTTTTGGTACCTGTTGCCAATTTTATAAGCAATACTTACCTCATGAGAATAGCCAAAAGAGTTTCTATTAGCCTTATTAGCCAACATTTCTAAAGAATAATTAATTCCTACCCTTTGTTTAATTCCTGCACCACCTGTTACATTCCAACCAGCTGCTTCTGCCTTAACAAAAGAATTTGCTGATCGATATCCTCCACCTAACCAAACCATATCTTTCCAATTCGCTAACAATTCAATATCGAATTGTGCTGGCAATCCTTTAACCCATCTTACTGCTACCAATGGTTCTAATGAAACTTCCTTTTTCTTTCCCAAACCTTGCTTATAAGAAGCATAAGCAAAAAGATGTCTATTGTATTTGAAAGTAATATCTGATTTTTCAGCATCTCTAAACCTAACTGTATTATTATACAATTGAGGTGCAGCAATACCAACATGTAGCCCTTTCCATTGATAATCAACGCCTGCACTTAAATCAAATGCAAGCGAACGCTCGTTGTCATTTGAAATTGTGGGATCATTCGGGTCATCTACAATGGCTTCTGTAAAATCAAATCTTTGATGAATAATACCTGTTGATAAACCAATTGACAAATTATGCGTTTTCTCCTTATTAAAAGGCACGTGATAAGCATAACTAAAAGAACCACCAATTTCGTGAACAATGGAGGTATTGTCCGTAAACAAATACCCACCTAAGCCAACATTAGACTCCTTTATTCTAGAGTCAAATGTTGCAATCCCAGTAATGGGTGCATCAGGAAGTGCTGTCCATTGCTTTTTAAAATCAATAAATGCCAATCCATATTGTGTGTTTTGTCCAGCTCTAGCCGGATTGTACAAATATCCATTATAAATGAATTGTGTAGACACAGGTACTTGTTGTGCTTTTAGATTCAAGAAGGGACTAAATGCCGCTAAAAGAATCAAAAAAAACTTATTGATTTTCATATCATTATTTTTTTGCTTGATCAAAAAATTCTTCTCCATTTTATTTATCTTTTAATGGTTATTGCGCCTTTAAATTCTTTTTCACTCGTTCTGATTACATACCAATAAGTGCCATCTGGTAAATCTTTCCCTTTGTAGGTACCATTCCAATCATTTGCATAAGCAGCTGTTTCCAATATTCTAACTCCACCTCTTGCATAAATAGCTAAAGTATAATCTCCAATATTCTCAAGGTAATCTATTGTAAAATAATCATTTATACCATCTCCGTTAGGGGTAATTAAATTTACGGTTTCAGGCACCAAATTAGGCAATACGGTTACTACTACACTATCTTGGTCAGAGCAACCAAACTCATTGGTAACAGTAAGTACATACGTCCAAACTCCAATTGGAGGTGTAGCCACTGGATTAGGCAAATTAGGATGGTCTAAATAATCAGATGGTGTCCAAGTATATGTGATACCACCATTACCATTTAATTGTGTACTACTACCTTGAATAATAGTTATATCATTACCTGCAGATGCTGAAGGAGTTGGATAAACTACCACATCAGTTGAAACAGGTTCACTTGAACAATCTCCTATTGAAACAATAACAGAATAAGTACCAGCATCTACAACCAATACATTTTCAAGAATTGGATTTCTATCTGTAGATGTAAATGCATTTGGTCCGCTCCATTCATAAGATGCTCCAAAAACATAACTAGCCGACAACTTAATATCCTCACCTTCGCAAGCTGGACCACTATTTGTAGCAGATACACCTGTTGGTGCTCTATTTATAGATACTAGAACTGATTTAGGATCAGAAGAACAACCCGTAATTTTATCAGTAACAACCACTGTATAAAATCCTTGATTATCTGCCTCAGTTACATTAGCAATTGTAGGACTTTGAATACTAGATTCAAACCCATTTGGACCTGTCCATTCAAATTCAAGTCCATCAGGATTAAGTACTTCAGCGTTTAATTCTAGTGTTTCTCCTTCACACAAAGGACTATTACTAGTTGGCTCACCAACAATTGATGGAACTGGGTAAACAACCACTGTTGTAACTGCAGACTGAGAAGTACAATTTCCTATTTTTACGGTTACAAAATAATCTCCAGCATTAGCAATTGTTACATTATTAAGCACAAAATTCTGTTCTGTTGATGAAAAACCATTTGGACCATTCCATAAATAAGTTGCTCCTGGAACAGTAGATGCCATCACCATTACATCCTCGCCTTCACAAGCAGGTCCGTCATTTGAAACAGTTGGTGCTTCTGGTCCATCTTTTACAATAATTAGAACTGAAAGTTGTTGACTAGGGCAGAATAAGAATCCATCACTTTCCTGTACATAGAATATATATTCACCAGGTGCATCAAATGGACCAACTTCAAAGTCAGCAACCCATTCTTCATCTGTTTCATCTGGATCATCATCAGGTAAACAAATCTCATCCACTAAATCAAAATTCCAATCATATAATTGAACACAACTGAATATATCAGTAGTAGCTACTTTAATTATTCCTGTTTCTCCAGTACAAATAGGATTATCAACCACTGTAGCTGACGAAACATAGGTGAAATTATCAACAATTACCCAAGTGGTGCCTACATCGCTTATACAGCCAGTGGTTGTATCTTTTCTAAACACATAATAAGGCGTATATTGAAATAGGCTTGGTGTAGTAAATTCATTTCCTACTTCCCATAAATCGGCTCCTAATGGATCCGAGAACCAGAAAACGACTCCTTCATTATCAGTATCCTCTACCTCTAAAGTAGCAGATGAACCTGCACAAGCAAATGTAGGCGGAACAACTGGAGTTTCTGGCTTTGGATTTACCAAAACAGTTGCTGCTACTGCAGTACTTTGGCAATTACCAATTCGTCTTACTGCATACACAGTTCTGGTTACATTAGCAGTAAAGGAGAAATTAAATCCAAATTTAGCTTCGGTAGTTAAGGCAGCATCCCAATACCATATAATATCTCCTAAGCCATTATCCAAGGCTCCAACAGTAGCTAATTGTCCTGCACAAACAGTATCATTTCTTACAATTGGCGCAGTTGGTTTTGCTATAACGCTTACAACAATTGCCGTTTTTCCACTTTCACAATCTCCATTGGTTTCTGAAACATAAAATACATAATCACCAGCACTTGCAAACGGCCCTACATTAAGTGTTTGTAAGGCAGGTGGCATTGCATCAGTTTCTAATATTGTTCCCATATCATCATACCAAACTAAATCACCACTTCCTGAACCTACTGCTGTTAAAACAACTGGCTCGCCTGCGCAAGCTGTAACATTGCTTGCAGATGGTCCTTTTGCACCATCCAATACAATTACATTTACAGGTACAATTAAAGATTTACATTCCGTAGTTGCATCTTGCGAACCTACATAATAAGTTGTATTTTGTGTTAAGGCAGGTGTAATATAAGTAGCACCAGTACCTATTACATTTAAGCCACTTGGATCAGCATACCAAGTAATTATTCCACTTCCAGTAGCTTCAAGTGTGGCACTTTGACCTGGACAAACACTTTCATTTTCTGCAGTTGGCGCAGTTGGAATTGGCGAAACTACTACAGTGCCTGGGGTTCCAACACTTTCACAGTTTCCTATTCTTCTTACTGCCCATACTGTTCTAGTAAAATTAGCAGTAAAAGAGAAATTAAATCCAACTTTTGCTTCATCCGTCAATGCAGCATCCCAATACCAAACTATTTCTCCTAATCCATCATCCTCTGCTCGTAAAGTTGCTATTCCTCCTTTACATATAGTATCATTTTTAACAACTGGTGCAGTTGGTTTTGCTATTACACTTACCACTATTGCCGTTTTTCCACTTTCACAATCTCCATTGGTCTCTGAAACATAAAATACATAATCACCAGCACTTGCAAATGGTCCTACGTTGATTGTTTGTAAGGCAGGTGGCATTGCATCAGTTTCTAGGGTTGAATTCATATCATCATACCAAACTAAATCACCACTTCCTGAACCTACTGCTGTTAAAACAACTGGCTCACCTGGGCAAGCTGTAACATTGCTTGCAGATGGTCCTTTTGCACCGTCCAATACAATTACATTAACTGGAACAATTGAAGACTTACAACCAGTAGTTGCATCTTGCGAACCCACATAATAAGTTGTGTTTTGCATTAGAGCTGGTGTAATATAAGTAACCCCATTTCCTATAACATTTAAGCCACTTGGATCAGCATACCAAGTTATTATTCCACTTCCCGTAGCTTCAAGGGTTGCACTTTGACCAGGGCAAATACTTTCATTATTTGCTGTTGGCGCAGCTGGTTTTGGTGAAACAACTATTAAAGCAGGAACACCTTCACTTTCACATTCTGCCGACTTATTCACAGCATACATCGTTCGATTACTGTAAGCAATTGTAGAATAAGAAATTCCAACCCCTGCTTGTTGATTAAGTGCAGCATCATAATACCAAACTATTTCGCCAATTCCTCCATTGTCAGCAGTTACCGTGGCCAATTCTCCAGCACAAATAGTATCATTAGTAACAATAGGATTAGCTGGTTTTTCTACCACTGTAACCACCAAACTAAATTGTTGGCTAGGGCAATTAAAAATACCATCACTTTCTTGAACATAGAATATATAATCCCCAGCATCCGTAAATGGACCAACTTCAAAATTTGCTACCCATTCAGCATCTGATGATGAAGGACCACCATCTGGAAGGCATATTTCATCAATTTCATTTAAATTAAAATCTAATAATTTCACACAACTAAATAAATCAGTTGAAGCAACTTTTATTGTTGTTGTTTGTCCTACACAAATAGGATTATCAAGCACAGTTGCTGAAGAAACATATGTAAAATTATCTACATTTACCCATGTTACTCCTGGATCACTTTTACAACCAGTTACTCTATCTGTTTCAATCATATAGTAAGGTGTATATTGAGACAAAGGCGGTGTAGTAAACTCATCCCCTGAACCCCAGAAATCAACTCCCAAAGGATCTGAATACCATCTGATTATACCACCAGAACCAACAGCCTCCAAAGTAGCGCTTTCTCCAAAACAAATTGATTGTGGATCAGCCGTAGGCGGTTCTGGCTTTGGATTAACGGTTATATTAACTTCTACTGCCTCACTTTGGCATGTATCATTTCTACGAACTACATAAAAAGTTCTATCTACATTTGGATCCCGAATTATCGTATTTCCAATAAATAATTCACGTGTTAGAGCCCTATCTCTATACCAAACAATTACACCATCTCCATTATCATCAGCTCTTAATCTAATTTCATCTCCCTCACAAATTATGGTATCTCCTGAAATAACAGGCGGAGCTGGCTGACTTGCAACATTAACTAATACTGGTAATAATCCACTTTGGCAAGTTCCATTATTAACTTGAACGTAGTAAGTATTCACTCCTGCAGCTGGGAATGGACCAACTTGCAATTGACCGACATTTCCTAAATCCGTTTCTAATATAGTTGTACCATCTGTATCATACCAAACGATATCTCCTTCAACAGCTGTTGCATCTATTTGTCCAATAGCATTTTGACATAAGATTATATTATCTGTATTTGGCTCCTCCACTTCTGGATTTACATAAATATCATAAGCAGCAAAATCACTTGCACAACCTGTATTTTCATCTACAAATCTATAATATAATGTTCTTCTAGAATAAACAGAAAGAATAGTAAAAGAATTTCCAGTGGCAATAAACCCTGAAGGATGTGGAGCTGAATACCACTCAACTATTTGACCAGCCGGAGCTGAAGGACTTGCATTTAAGGTTTGTTCTTCTGAAGGACAAAAAGTTTCAGAAACCACATTTGGAGCAGCTGGCTTAGGATTTACATTTACAACCACTTCAGTTGATGATCCGGTTCCACAATTTCCTGCTGTTTCTGCTACCCAGAAAGAAGTAGTTCCCATTAATGGCTTAGTAATATAAGGATTTCCAACAAAAAGTAAATCCTCTAAATTACTATCGGCATACCAGTTAAAGACACCACCACCAGTGCCATTGGAAGCCATAAGCATTGTGCTTTCTCCTTCACAAATTGTAGTTCCTTCAGCAATTGGACTATTTCCTGAAATACCATCAGTAACATAAACAACCACAGGTACTAATCCACTTTGACAAGTTCCATTATCTGCTTGCACAAAATAAGTATGCGTTGAAGCAGTTGCGAATGGACCTACAGACAATTCACCAACATTTCCAGCATCTGTTTCTAAAACAGTAGTACCATCTTCATCATACCAAACGATATCGCCTTGTACGGCCGTTGCTGTTAATACTCCTAACTCATTAGTACATAATGAAAGATTATCAGCATTAGGATCTTCAATATTAGGATAAACATTTATAAAAAATACAGAAAGATCGCTCTCACAACCCTCTTGGCTAACTAGTGTATAATATAATTCCTCATGGTCATTTACAATTGGCCCCCAAGTAATAGTATTAGTTTGAGCGATAAATAAATTTCCGTCATAATACCAATTAACTGAAAATCCAGCAGGAGGTGTTATGGATAATTCAATATTTGATGTGCCAGGGCAAACAACTACTTCTTGTTGTGCGCCAGCACTTGGTTTTTCATTAACAACTACATCTACCTGTGCCGCAGATGATCGGCAACCATTTATATCTTCAACCAACCAATAGCTTGTATTTCCATTTAGGTTTGGTGTAATAAATGGATTTCCAATAAATGATAAATTAGAAAGTGCTGCATCTGAATACCAATTAAATTGCCCACCACCAGTACCAGAAGCGGTAATAGTTGCTGAAGTTCCTTCGCAAATTGGAGCAACATCTGCAGTTGGTGTAGATATAGAAAGGTCTGTATTCACTACAATTGGAACTCTTACACTTTCGCAACCTGTGGTTGGATCAGTGGCAGTTACATAAAAAGTAGTTGTACCAGCAATTTGTGGTGTCAAATAATTCGAACCAGTCCAAACCGAACTGCCTCCTACTGGTCCAGAATACCAATTAAAAATAGTTCCAGCGGTTGTAGATGATGCATTCAATCTAGCTTGACCATTTACACAAGTAGATACTGGACTAATTACTGAAGGTGGGTCGTTAACAATATCGGCATTAACGACTACAGGAACTCTTATACTTTCACAACCTAAGGCAGGATTTGTAGCAGTTACATAAAAAGTAGTATTTGTTAAAACATTTACAGGATAAGTTGAGCCTGTCCAAATTGAAGAACCTCCGCTTGGACCTGAATACCAATTAAAGGCAGACCTGCATCTGTGGAAGAAGCAGTTAAATCGGCTGCTCCACCTCCAACACAAACAGAAACTGGACTAACCACTGAAGGGGGATTTGAACCAGGTAAAACTGATATTACAACTGGAGTTGCTGGAGTTTCACAAGTAGGCGTTAAAAGTTCAGTTACATATACTGTAAACACATTTCCAACAGTATTTAACCTAGGGTCATTTGCAGGAGTTAAAGATACTGAACTACCAGTTGCACTTGTCAACAAGGTTGTTCGACCAGCATTAGAATATATTCTGTATGTTGGGCTACCCGAAGCACACCTGTAAAAACATCGTTGCTGTACCTCCTGCGCAAACTGAAGTAGTGCTGGAAGCGACCGTTAAAGCTAAAATTGGATTAGTTGCATTTGTAACCGTTACATCCCAAGTAATATCATAACCAGGTGTCCCATCACCCAAAATGCCACCATTATGGATGGTTCCACTTCCACTATTTAATATATCTATACTTTGCCTACTTGATATATAATGCAAAACATCACAACCAGCATCGTATACACCATCATTATTGGGCGCAAAAATACAGAACTCATCCTCCCAGTTTTCTACTTCCATATAGATTGTAGAGGCACATGTAGCTGTTGTAGAATAAATTGTGAATTTTGCCCGAAACTACTACTACCAGCATTATTAAAATTCACAATCATGGTTACAATTTCCATCAAATCCAAAAAATGAACCTCCTAAAGTCGGACCACCAACTGGATCTTGAAAAACTGTAGGCTTCCAATAAATATCGCATGGGTTGGGCGTGATACCACAAAAATCATATTGAAATGAATTATATGCAGTATTTGTAATACGCAAATCAACATTTCGTGGCAAGCTTAATTGGCTATAACCAAGATAGGAAAAACTCATAAACAAAAAGAGTAAAAAACTCCTTTTTAACTGTACATTTGTTTTGAATTGTTTTAAATTGTCTCTCATTGGTATTGCTTTTGTGTTTTGAAATGAATATGACATTAGGATTATTTAACATTAGACGGTAAATATAAAAATTGGTTGCAAAGTTGTGAACGAATTGTTAATTTAAAATTATGAACAGATGAAATACTGGTTGTTAAAAACTGAGCCAAATACCTTTAGTTGGCAGGAATTAAAAGAAAGAAAATCAGAACCTTGGGATGGAGTCAGAAACTACCAAGCAAGGAACTATTTGCGTGAAATTTCAGTTGGAGATTTTTGTTTTATTTACCACAGTGGTGAAGAAAAACAAATAGTTGGATTGGCAAAATGCGTAAAATCTAATTATCCCGACCCAACTGCTCCAGGAGAATCTTGGGTTTGTATTGATTTGGCATTTGAAAAAGACCTAAAAGGCCTTTAACCCTAAACGAATTAAAAGATCCTTTTTTTATTGATTTGCCGCTAATAAAACATACAAGATTATCAGTAATGCCAGTACCTGATTTTATTTACGAAAGGATTATTCAGTTGGTTGGTTAATTTTTACAGGTTCTTTGTATTTAAGCATTAAAATAAAAGCAACAATACAAAAAGCCAAGGAAACAAAAGCAACCATTCTAATACCCAAATCATTTTCTCTTGTTTTACCTAATAATAAAAGAGAAGGGAAAATCAATTGGCTAAGCGCTATTCCTATTTTCATCATAAACGATTTCATGCCATAAAAAGCAGCATTTTTATATATTCCAGTTTTTTCACCATCATGACTCGCTATATCACCTGTTAGTGCCATCGGATAATTCCAAAACGGCAATTGGAAACGCATTTAAAATGATAAATAGGGTCAATAAAACCCAAAGTGGAAGTTCAAACCAACCCAAACTTCCAAGGAAGGCGAAATTTATAACTAAAAAAAACTAAAGCAATAAGTATTAATCTTTTATTTCCATATTTCAACGCCATTTTTCCAATTATTCCATATAGTAAAAATGAAATTACGCCTACAATAATAAGTGCGAAACTTGTGTTTTCTTTAGGCATAAACAAAAGCGTAGTTACAAAGTATGGGCCGCCCAACATAAACATGGTATTTGGTACCCAAACCAACAATTCGACAAAGGCATAAGTTTTAAAATTTTCGTTCCCCCAAACCTGTTCCAACATCCCTTTAAGTGTTATAATATTAGGTGGATTTTTGATACAATATTTATGTTCGTCAATAAAAATAACAGGCAACAACATCAACAAAAATCCTAACAATGCATAACTTCCTACTATCCATCTAAAAGCCATTTCGGTAGGCATTTTTTTTTCCAATACACCCAAAAAAAATTGGTTATTACCACCAATGCCATAACCTAAAGCAAAACCAATAGAAATAAACATTACTAATGACAATCGCTCTTCATCATTGTGAGCAATTTCATTTATTAGTGCATTGAATGGGGTAACATAAAGGGTCATAAAAAAATACATAAGTGCCAAAACACCGAAAAGCCACCATCCATTTATGATACCTTCGCCGTTATAAATGGGAAAGAAAATAAGCATTGAAAAAAGCGCAAAAGGTACAATTGCTATTGCCAAAAAAGGCCTTCTCCTTCCAAATTTAAAAGTTGAACTTTCCGACCAATTGGCAATATAAGGCTCTGCTAATGAACTTAATAGATAACACAAAGCTGTTATTATTCCAACAATTGTAAACACGCCAAAAAAGTAATCTTGTTTAATATAAGAAGGGAACATTTCTTTTCCTGTATCGGGTGGAAGGTAATAATAAGCAATCAATTGTGCTGCACCAAACGAGGTGAGCGCCCAGCCAGTTTGTCCTAGAGTGAACATCAATTTAGGAAACAGCCCAAGTTTTTGTGGTTTGTTCGTCATTTTATAAAGGTAAAGAAAAAAAACAAACCTACTAATTTATAGTAATTACCCACAATATTATTTTTTTTCAACATGAATTTGATTTTTACAAATTGGCTTCACAAATTCTTATATTTGCAGCAAATTACACACGAATTATGTTGCCAGAAAAAGAATTTGAATTTCGCCATTTAGGACCAAGAAATGAGGATATTAATGAAATGCTTAAAATTATTAGGATAGACTCAATTGAGCAACTTATTTCAGAGACGGTGCCTTCAAAAATTAGAAGTAAAGAAGGATTTGGAATTGGCAAAGGTCAAACTGAATTTGAATACTTGACAACGCTAAAAAGTATTGCAAAGAAAAACATTGTTGCCAAAAATTATATTGGCTTAGGATATCACGGCACCATTACTCCTGGCGTAATTCAACGCAATATATTTGAAAATCCAGGTTGGTACACACAATACACACCCTACCAAGCAGAAATAGCTCAAGGAAGGTTGGAAGCATTATTAAATTTCCAAACTATGGTTTCTGATTTAACTGGTTTTCCAGTTGCAAATGCCTCCTTATTGGACGAAGGAACTGCAGCTGCAGAAGCAATGTTGCTTTTGCATGCTCATAAAAACAAAAAAAATAAAAACAATGAATGTGGCAAATTTTTTGTTTCGAATGACGTATTTCCTCAAACACTAGACGTTTTAAAAGGCAGGGCAATACCAAGAGGAATTGAAATTATTGAAGGCAATCCAGCTGAAATTGAAATGGATAGTTCTTTTTTGGTCAGCTATTACAATACCCAAATGGAAATGGACTAATAGATGATTATACCCAACAAATTGCTAAAGCAAAAAACAAGGATGTTTATACTGTTTTAGCTTGCGATTTATTAAGCCTAACCTTATTAAAATCACCTGAAGCCTTAGGAGCAGATATTGCTTTGGGAAATACCCAACGATTTGGGGTTCCAATGGGATTTGGTGGACCACATGCAGCCTATTTTGCCTGTAAAGAAGAATTTACAAGACAAATACCAGGAAGAATTATTGGTGTTTCTGTAGATAAGCATGGAAACAAGGCTTTACGGATGGCTTTGCAAACACGAGAACAACATATAAAGAGAGAGAAAGCTACCTCAAACATCTGTACTGCACAAGCATTATTGGCAATTATGGCTGGAATGTATGCCGTTTATCATGGACCTAATGGCCTAAAACATATTGCAAATTCTATCCATGGCAAAGCCGTTCAATTGGCCAATGAGTTGAAAAAAATGGGTTTTCAGAATGAAAATACTTTCTTTTTTGACACCCTTAAAATTAAAGTAAGTAAAGAACAAGCAGAAAAAATAAAAGCTATTGCTATTAGTGAAAATATAAATTTTAGGTATTTCGAAGTTATTTGGAAAAGTCGCTGGTTTTGAAAAAATGGACATTCAATTACTTGAAACTCCTGCCAATCAAATTCAAAATGAATTAATTAGAAATACCGAAATATTAAGTCATCCAGTTTTTAATACTCACCATTCAGAAACTGAAATGTTGCGTTATATCAAAAGACTAGAAAACAAAGATTTATCCCTAACCCTTTCCATGATTCCACTTGGGTCGTGTACAATGAAACTCAATGCAACAAGTGAATTAATTCCTTTAAGTTGGCCAGAATTTTCTTCTATTCATCCTTTTGCGCCTGCATACCAAACCAAAGGTTATATAGAGATTCTGGACAATCTAGCTGACTATCTTTCTAAGATCACAGGATTTGATGCTTGCTCGTTACAACCCAATAGTGGTGCACAAGGAGAATATGCAGGGTTAATGGTTATTCGAGCTTACCATATTTCACGAGGTGATACGCATAGAAATATTGCCTTAATTCCTACTTCAGCTCATGGAACTAATCCAGCAAGTGCCGCTATTGCAGGTATGGAAATAGTATTGGTCGCATGCGACGAAATGGGGAATATAAATGTTACTGATTTAAAGGAAAAGGCTGAAAAACACCAGCAGAATCTATCTTGCTTAATGGTAACATACCCTTCAACTCATGGCGTATTTGAAGAATCGATAAATGAAATTTGCGATATTATTCATTCAAATGGAGGAAAAGTGTATATGGATGGTGCTAATATGAATGCACAAGTTGGCCTAACCTCGCCTGCCGCTATTGGAGCCGATGTTTGCCACTTAAACCTACATAAAACGTTTGCAATACCGCATGGTGGGGGTGGCCCAGGCATGGGGCCTATTTGTGTGAGAGCCGATCTTGCTCCTTTTTTACCAAGTAATCCTTTTGTAAAAACAGGAGGTGAAAACCCTATAAATTCAATATCTGCAACCCCTTTTGGAAGTGCGAGTATTTTACTTATTTCTTATGGTTATATAAAAATGTTGGGTGACAAGGGTTTAACCAATGCCACCAAATATGCAATTCTGAATGCAAATTATTTAAAGGCAAGACTAGAGTCACATTACCCAATATTATATGCAGGCAAAAACGGAAGAGTGGCCCATGAATTTATAATTGATATTAGACCAACAAAAAGCGAATCAGGAATAGATGCTGCAGATATTGCCAAAAGATTAATGGATTATGGCTTTCATGCTCCAACTGTGGCATTTCCTGTAGTAGGTACACTTATGATTGAACCGACTGAAAGCGAGCCTAAAGAAGAATTAGACCGATTCTGTGCTGCCATGATAGCAATTAGAAAAGAGATACAAAAAATTATTGATGGTGAATATACGAAAGAAGACAACCCGATAATTCAGGCACCTCACACTGCAAATGAAGTATGCGCAAATGAATGGAAACATACCTATTCGAGAGAAACAGCTGCATTTCCGATTGGATATCTTCATGATTGGAAATTTTGGCCTTCAGTTGGAAAAATAGACAATACGCATGGTGATAGAAATTTAATTTGTACTTGTCCACCCATTGAAAGCTATGCTTAATTAATGATATATTTATTTTATTAAATTTAATATGTAGATTAGCATTTAATTTTTGGTACGTAAATTGATTTATTCATTATAAAAGTATAAAATTGGATTATTTAATTAGTATTTGCATGGGCATCGGTTTGTCTGCATGCTGTGGCTTTAGAATCTTTGTTCCCTTATTAGCCTCAGCCTTGGCATCCAAGTTTGGCGTAATAGACACACCAGCAGGTTTTGATTGGATGAATAGCTGGACGGCTATTTCAATTTTTGGGACTGCTACCATCTTTGAAATTGGCGCTTATTATATTCCTTATTTAGATCATCTTTTGGACACGATTACAACGCCCTTATCGATGGTTGCAGGCACAGTTTTAGCTTCATCATTTTTTACTGATATATTTTCTGATTTGCCAGCTCTACAATGGGTAATGGGCGCAATTGTTGGTGGCGGAGGTGCAGGAATGGTTCAGGCAGGCACTTCCCTTGCTCGAGTAGGCTCTACAGCTACTACTGGAGGATTGGGTAATCCAATAGTATCGACAATTGAAAATGGATTTTCTATCTTTTTTAGCGCTTTATCCATTGTTATTCCATTCATTGTGGCGTTTGTTTTTGTGCTAGGCTTTGGATTTATTGGCTGGTTTTTGATAAAAAAATTCAGCAATAAAACACCTAAAATTCAGTTAGAGTAAACTTAGTAATAACCCTAATATTAGAAGAAAAATATTTTTATTATTTGATGGAAAATAAAGGAAAAATTAACTTTTATTGCCAAAAATTAAAATTATTAAAAAAAAAGAGGATACATTTGCAGTATTAATAAATTAAAAGAAATAAAATATGGGAATGTTAAAGGAATTTAAGGAGTTTGCCATGAAGGGCAATTTAATAGACATGGCTGTTGCTTTTGTTATGGGTGGTGCTTTTGGTTCTGTTTCTAAATCTTTTATTGATGGTGTTGTAATGCCTCCAATAAGTATGTTAACTGGAGGAGACATGGGTTCAATGAAACTTGTACTTAAAAAAGGAGTTGATGCAGTTATTGGTGCTGATGGGGTAGAAACTACTGCAGCAGTAACTGAAGTGGCCATTAAGTATGGTGATTTCATTTCAGCTACTATCAACTTTATCATTGTTGCATTTGTAATGTTTTTTGGTTATAAAAGGAATTAATGCTACTAAGAAACCAGTTGTTGAAGAAGCACCAGCTACTCCTGCTAATGAAGTTTTATTGGCAGAAATTAGGGATTTATTGAAAAAATAAAAAAAATAATGTGCGAATTAGCTAATTGTTGAATTAGCTAATTCGCATAATTTTACCTACCCAATTCTAAGCATAAATTCATCTCTTTTGCTTCTTGAAACTGAAAGTTCTTTACCGTCGGACATTATAACAACCAAATGAGCATCAATTCTACTTATATTTTTAATTTTTTTTAAATTAATGATAAAAGATTGGTGTATTCGCATGAAGTCAGGATTTGACTCCAATATTTTCTCTATTTCCTTAAGCGTTTTAGAAACCGTTATCTTTTTTTTATTTTGAATAAAAAGATAGGTATAATTGCTGTCAGCAATACAATAAATCAATTCTTCATAAAAAACAATATGCAAACCATCTGTATTTTTAACCAAAAATTTAATGGCCTTCGATTTGGCATGATTTAACTGTTCATATAGCGTGTCGTATTGCAGCACCTTTTGGTTTTTATCTAATTGAATAGTAGCTTTTTGTAAAGCTTCTGAAACCATTTCTACCGTTAAAGGTTTTAAGATATATGCCAATGCACTACATTCAATTGCTTTTAAAGCAAACTGATTATATGCAGTACAAAAAATAACTTCAGGGCTTATCTCTCCCAAATCATATAATAAATCGAAGCCAGAACCGTCAGGCATTTCAATATCTAAAATATTAAATCTGGTTTTGTTTCCTTATTAATTTAATACCTTGTTGCACATTTGAAGCCTCACCGACAATATTATAATCGCCTTTTTGGTTTTTTATGATAAAAGATAAAATTTCTCTATTATCGTACTCATCATCTATAATGCAAATATTCATATTTTAAAAAATGGGTAGTTCAATAATTACTTTAGTGCCAATTGGATTTTCAAATTCATCCAATAAATCAATTATATTAATAGTTGCTTTATTTTCATCTAAAGACCGATTCATTAAATCAATTCTATTTTGTATTATTTTTATGGCCATCGATTCCTTATTATAAAGGGTGCTTTTTTGTAGTTTTTTTGATTGCATTCTACCAATCCCATTATCCGTTATCGTACAGATCAATTTAGATTCAGTTACTCCGAAATTAATCTCTATTTTGCCTTTATATTCAATTAATTTAAAGCCATGCCAAATAGAATTTTCAATAATTGGTTGCAACATCATTGTTGGTATATTAACGAAATCTGTTGAAACCGTTTGATCGATATTTATTTGATAATCGAAACAAAAATTTGTTCTTGCTTGCTCTAATTTTAAATAAGTATTTAATAGTTGTATTTCCTTTTCTAAAGAAATTTCAGCCTTTGTAGAATTTTCTAAAACCATCCTTATTACCGCTGCGAAATCCTGTAACATGGTGGATGCTTTTTGTGGATTATTGGTTATAATGGCATTTTGTATTGAGTTCATACAATTAAAAATAAAATGAGGATTCATTTGAGCAGTAAGTGCTTGCATTTGAATTTCAACCTTCTCTTTTTCAAACAATTGAATAAGAGCCTGCTTTTTTTGTTCTTCAATAACTATATTTTTTTGTTCTATTTCTGAGATCCGTTCTTTTACTCTATTATCAAGAATAATATTTTCATTTTTTATAAATTCTTCATTCTTCCTTAATTCCTTTATATAAACATCTTTAAGCAGCTCCGACTGTCTATATGTATCTCTAATTCTCATTGCTAGTGCTACTGAAAAAACAATCAATTCGAAGGCAACACCTAGGTATAATCCATGCAAACTTACAAGCATATCTTTTATTGGCCAATCAAAATCTTGGAGCGTACTAAAAATGGTAAATAAGGTATAAATCAAACTTCCAAACAATATTAAATTTTGAAAAGTTGATTTGTTTTTAAGAAAAATAGAAGACAAAATAAAAATTAAACTAAATACAAAAAGGGGCAATCTATATAAAATAAAATAAGTTGGCTCAAAATAAAATTCTAACCCAAACAGATATGAAATAGACATAATTGCTACATAAATTATCGAAACGATTAGCAAAACAAACAAAGAGAAAAAGGCTATTCTGTCTTTATGTGTTAGATTAAATGCTTGCCGATAGAATACACAATAAGCAATAACCATAAATCCTTTGGTACATTCATCAAAGCAACTATTTCCCCAATAATTAAAAAGCAAAAAACATTTCGCAAATGTATATTGCGACATATACAATACTTGGAAAAAAGTAAAAAACAGATATACGGTATAACTTAAATAAATTTTATCATTCAGATTTAAAAAAGCAAGTCCATAAAAAATAAATAGTATGGCTACCATACCCAACAATAGCAAAATAAGGATACAAAAACCAACTGTTTCTTTTGATGTATTAGCATCAAAAATTGGCATAGAAAAAATGTTTTCGTATCTATAAAAGAAGTTTTTGTTGGAATAATAATCCTTAAAAGCAATAGGTTTTTGGATAAAATAAGTCTTTAAAACAGTATTGGGTAATATTTTAAAAGCAATAAACTGTTTATTGAAAGAAATGAAATTTGAATTTTGAGTTTGAATTCTATTTCCAGCTATTAAGCTAATTTCACCAGCATCCAAAAATCTGTATCTGGTGGAATAAAATTTAAGGCAAATGATAGAATCACTATTATTACAAAAATTAATTGGGGTAAAAATTTGTTTGTTCAGTCTATAAGATTTATCGTCAAAAGGTTTTTCAATTATAAAAAAATCTTCCTCTATTTTTCCAATATATGAAAAAGCATTGGTTAAAATTGAATCAATGATAGTAGTCTTACTTCCGGTATTTTCTACATTATAAATATTTTCCAAAACTGCCGCTTCAGAATCATTTATAAAACCAAAAATACAAAAGATAAAAAAACGCCTTAACAATTTCATTAATATAAAAATACCCTTTTTTTTTAGAAAAAATCAAAATAAAAAAAAGGCCGTCAAATAAATTTAACGACCCTTTTTATAAAACAAACACAATCTTACCTTTGAATAAGAAGTTTTTTTGAATCAACAATCTTCCCTCCTATTTCAAGTGTATAAAAATACACTCCTACATTAAGTTTTTGAGTGTCAATAGTTAATAATTGTTCGCCACTTTGATTAAGGGTATGTGATTGAAGGAGCACATTATTAATATCATATAAATTACATTTCCCATTAACATCATTTTCTTGCACAAATAATTTTATATTTGCCAAGCCATTAGTTGGATTAGGATAACTTTGATACAAAATAGATTTTTTCTCAATAGGTAAATTTGACATAGGCATTACTTTTAATAACAGTTCTTTCAATTCCTTTATTTCATTTTCTAATGCTTCAATTCGATTGGTTTCACTCGTTTTATTTTGAACCATATTTATTAAAGTACTTACTTCAATTCCAGAGTTTAAGACATTACCCATAAAATCTTGAACCAAAACTGTTCCCATTCCAAATGGCAAAAGTTCAAACCGTACACCTGTTGAAATATTTGAATTACAATTTACATGCAATCGAGTTGTAGCCACTGTTCCAATTCCAATATTTCCAGCAGAAGACATCCTCAATCTTTCAGATCCATTGGTTTTAAATACTAAATCAGCATTGTTTGATGTACCAATAAATTCGGCACCACTGATGCTGTTCCCAGTAGATTTCCAAAATGTATTTAGCGAATTAACATCACTAAAACCAATGTTACCTGTGGCATCAGACACTACAAATCGTGATGCATTTACTTGTGCTGTCAAACCGCCAAACCTTACCGTACCTGTTGTGTGCAATTGGGCATTTGGATTATTTGTTCCTATACCAACTGAGCCAATTTCGCTTATTCTTAAACGCTCCGACCCATTAGTTTTAAAAACCAAAGGTATATTATTAATTGTCCCAATAAAATTGGTTGAATTTGAACTATTTCCATTTGCACCCCAAAAATCATTTATACTTCCAATATCTTTATATGAAACATTCCCAAAGACATCGGCAACTAAATACCTAGATGCTATAGGATTAATAGTTAAACCAGAAAAAAGAACAGACCCAGTTGTGTGAAATTGGGCATTTGGATTATTCGTTCCTATTCCAACCGAACCATTTTCGGTTATGCGCATTCGTTCAACATTATTTGTTCTAAAAGGTAACGAGGTTAAATTATTGGTGCCAATAAATCCACCACCAAAATTACCGGTAGTATTCCAAGTATTAGTAAAAGTAAAAGAGTTAATATCTCGCAATGCAAGATTACCTGAGGCGTCAGCTACCACAATATTCGTTAGACCAAAATTTGATACCAATCCTTGAAACCTAACTGAACCTGTAGTATGAAATTGAGCACTTGGTGATGTGGTACCAATACCAATATTTCCAGTAGACAAAATAGTCATTCTGGTAGAAGAAGCCGTTTTAAAGGTTAGATTTATTGCATTTGTGGTGCCAATAAAATTATTTGCAGCTGCTGAATTTCCATTAGTTTTCCAATACTGCGCATAACTATTACTACTATACACTATTGCAAACATTAGTAAACATTTTTTAAAAAATTGATTTTTCATATTGTTGCTTTTTTTGTTTAATAATATGAAAAGTAAATCATATTAAGTAAAAACCATATTTAAATTAGTATTCTGCATTAATAATTAGTATTTGGTAAAAAACAAATAATCCCTCAATTTCATCTTTACCATTTTATTGATATTTCAAATTAAAGTTTTGTACTGGAATTTTATAAATAAAAAATCTACTTTCTTCATTGACATTCAAATCTAGATTTGAAGCTGATTCACATAATTTTCTATCATCATAGGCGTCTTTTTCAAATTTGCCGAAAAATGTTTCTAGTTGAAAAATAACTTGACAATAATCAATTTTACTATTATTAGAATTATGATTAAAGACTCTATTTTTTTGCTCAAAAAAACTATCCATTTCACCATAAAATTCGACTATATACAATTCATTTGGCTTTAAAAGAAATAAAATATTTGTGTTTCTAATTTCAATATATTTCACATTTATTTCTTGATTTTTATAAATAACTAGTTTGTTTTTAATTTCGCCCAATAGAGATATTTTTCCTAAAATCAAAAAATCTTTTAATTTTTCCTTAGAAAAAAGAGTGGGATATAAAACATTATCTACACAAATAAAATTAGCATCGTATAATCCATTCAATGTATCATTGACTATATAATAATCAATTTTGGCATTTAATTTTGTTGATTCGACAATAAAATTTTTAATGCTATCTAATTTGAAAATTTGTGCAGTGGTAATTTGAAAAAAAAATAGCGATAAAATGAATAAAATAAACTTTGCTTTATTTGAAATCTCCATTTTAGTTATTAATAAATTTCATTATTAAATGTCTTTTTTTTTCAATTGTTTTTCTAATTGCAATAGAATTTCGGGCACCTTATTTTGTGCCATTCCTAATACAAAAATATCAAATCCGAATTCCTCACCAAGTGTTGTATAAATAGTTGTTAAGCCTTCTTGTTCTCCTACTCTATTATTGTGATAAGTAATTTTAGGCTTATAAGTAAAATGTTTTATTTGGTGTAATGGCAACTCAAAATAAATATGCTTATCTATAAAAATCGAAATAAATGCCCCTCCAATAAAAGGTATTATTCCTAACCAGTTATATTTGAATTTAAAAAATACAAATCGTTTATTTGTAAGATACAAAATCCCATCTGTATATTCAGTTGCATTATTTTTTCTTAATAATTTTACTGAATCGTTTACTTCAACAACAACCTCATCTTTTGATTTATCAAATTCAAACTTGTCTCGAATTTTACCTCCAATAATTAGAAATAATGCAGTAATTAGGATTACAATAACAGAAATAATAATAAGTGCCATAGTTTTAAAATTTATTTTTCACCTGCCATAATTGGCGTATCAGCAATTTTATGCAATGCATATTCTTTAATCGTTATTTTTTCACCGTGTTCAATATTTACAAGCATCCAACCATAGAAATATCCACCTCCACTATTTTTTTTGCGAAATGCAATGTATTGTTCGCCAATATCTGAAAAACCGTAATTGTATATATTGTCGCCAGAAATAAAATAATGATACATCAAAATATTATCGCCACCTCTCCAAATTGAGCTGCTCGGATTTATTATTACACCTTTTTCAATTTTTTTAATTGAAAAAGCATCATCTGGAGTATAAATTAGAAATTGATATTTAGCATCTATTACACTTAAACTTATACTGTGTTGATTAGGATCATCATTAGGATTTGAGATAAAAAACCTAAAATCCCAAAATCCTTCATTGTCAATATTTAAATCAAAAAAAGTACCTTCTTCTGTTATATTCTTATTTTCAGCAGAATAATTCAAAATTACATCATCAATATCAGGATTGTTTGCTTCTTCCTTCTTGCACGCTATTAATGAACTGATCAGAAACAGTATTACGTAAAATTGTATTCTTTTCATAATTTTAGTTTTTTATTATTTAGCACCAGCTAAAATTGCTGTATTTGCAATCGTATTTAATGCATATTCTTTAATTGTGAGCTTATGACCACTAGTTACATTTACTTTCATCCAACCATAATAAACGGAAACACCATCTTTAACTCTAAAGCCAATCAATTTATCACCTTGCTCATTGATACCTACTGGATAGCCACTCACACCATCAAGATTTATATAAAAAGAAGCCAAACTATTCCAAGTTCCAGATGCTGAATTGATAGATGTAGCTTCAGCAAAAGTTTTTATTTTATTGCTCACTGGTGATTGAGCTTCGGTTGAAAATTCATAATCAGCTAATCCATTAACACCAACATCAGAATTATTTTTATTTAAACTTGGTAAAGTACTGAATATATTGAAATCATTTATTCCATCATCATCCAAATCAATAAGTTTATTATTTGAATTTCCACTGCTATCTAAAACAATATTGACAACTCGATCTTCGATAGTTAAATCGTTTGATTCTGTAGTTTCTTTTTTGCAGGAAATACTTGCAAAAAGCACAAAAACAAATGCTATTTTTTTGAATGTTTTCATTTAAATTGAGTTTAGTTTGGTTAATAATTTATTTAAAACGTGTAGTGGCTAATTCATTTTTCGGAACTGGTAATTGCGCTGCAATATTTAAAATATTTAAAAAAGTATTTCCACTATATGGCGCAAATGCACTACCATTTTTGAAAATAAATTCTATTGAAACGTATCTTTCATTTTCATTTCTTGCATATAAAGAAGTATGATAAGTTATCCTATGTAAATCGTTCCAATTATACTTTTTATTGTTTTTTAAAATTACACTATCTTTATCCAAAAACACAATAGATTTATTTTTTGAATTTATAATTATTAAATATAATATAAACGGAATAGCACATAAAAGTATACCAAAAAGTATGTAGTATAACCTATTTTCTTCTTCTTCTAATCCATTTAAAAAAATAGAACCTCCAAGAAATATAAAAAATGAGAACAAAATAAACCCAGCAATTTTCTGAGTCATAGTAAAATGTTGACTATACTCAATTTCTATTGGCTGTTTCAGAATTAAGGGTAATATTTCTTTTAAATTATTCAATTTTAAAATTTAAACTACATGATTTTATATTTCCTTTTGCTGTATTATAAGTTGAAAACAAGCCATCCTTTTTATTGCTTGTAGAGAAAAACCATTTAGCCACAAAATCATGAATCATGATATCTATATCTTGAATTAACAAGGCAACTTTATCATTTTCAGAAATAGTGAAATTAATATTTTTTGAATTGGATCCAACAGCAAACATATAGGTATCATTTACATTGCTTTTCCAAACCGATGTATTACCAACTAAAATATTAATTCCAACATCGGGCGCATCTGTTTTAAAAATAGCATAATCCCAAGCTTGTCCATTTGAATTTAGGGTTTGCACTTCTACAAAATCAATATTCATAGTAAATAATTTTGTAGCAGGTTTTTTAAAAATTATATCCTTCTCTTCTACCTTTTGTTGGTGTAAAAAACCAGTTGCATCTGTTCCACTTATCTCAGCATGTACCACAATAGTATGACTTCCTTCACTTAGTTGCAGTGCCGCATAAGGTATAAACTGTGATACATCTTTATCGAATTTTGAGGCTTGCGTTTGCCTACCTTGTAAGGTGATTATAAATTCCAAATCTCCACTGCTATTTGTTACGCTACCATAGCCATTTGCTGGTTCTACAAAATTTCCATTTTCTGAAAGCGTCGTTTTTATGTAGAAAATACAATTATTGAGTAAAGTATCATCATGATGCTCTTCCTCTAGTGATAAAAAATTGTATCTATATGTTACCCTAATGCCTTTTGCTCCTTCGTAATAATAATTCGTTTCTACAGAAACATTGCCAATAATATCCAAATTACTTGCTTTTGAAGTGAAAAAGCATATAAAATTGAATACAATTAAAAAAGAAAGTATTTTTTTCATTTTATTTATTTTTAAAAAACAGGACTAAAATAATTCTTGTTATTTGTTGTGCCATCACCTAATCTTCCTACATCGTTTTTACCCGTTGTAAATATAGTATCGTTTGTATTTTTTATAATGGTATGATAATAATTAGTAGAAACGTCTGAAATATTAGTAAATATTTTTTTAAACTCTAATACATTACTATTCGTTGTGTCACCCAGCTGCCCAAGTGTATTTGCGCCTGTTCCCCAAAGTTCGTTTGTAAAATTGATATAAAATGAAGTACTTTGCTTAGTACTAATAAATCGAATATTATCAGCAATTTTCAAAAAAGAGCGTACACTTTCATCATCTCCTGTGCCAATTGCACCTTTTGAATTATTGCCAGCAACCCACAAAGTATTATCATTTTTAATTATCAAACTATGCGAATTTCCAGCCGATACTGCCTTTACATTGTCTGTAACTTGAATAAAAGAATTAGAATTGCCTCTCATTCCATTCCCAAATTGACCAAATCCATTATAACCAGTAGCTAATAAATTGCCTGAATTGTCGACAATTAAAGTATGTAAAATACCTGCTGATACTGTCTTTATATTTTCCGCAACTTTAATAAATTTATAAGATAATCCATTGTTTCCAGTTCCCAATTGTCCTTCGCCATTAAATCCTGTTGCCCAAAGGGTATTATCCGTTTTCAAAATAAAGGAAAAATCATTGCTACAACTGATGCTTTTTACACTATCAGTTGCTTTAGTAAAAATATTAATTTTAACATTTACAGAATCATCAATACCTAATTCCCCGTTTAAATTATTGCCAGTAACCCATAAAGTATTGTCTTCTTTAATTATAAATGTATGATTATAACCACCAGAAACTTGAATTACACTATCGGCAATTTTTATAAAATTTAAACCACTTATATAGTTTCCGTTTCCAAACTGACCCCAATCATTTGAGCCACAAGCCCAAAGCGTTTTATCTGTTCGAATTATATAGGATGTGGAAAAGCCAGCTTCAACGTTTTTATTTGTAAAAAATTGATTAATAACATCAATATCTTGCTTACAACTTATAAAAAACAAAAACAATACTAATTAAACAAACTATTTTCTTGAGCATAAGTTATTTTTAAATACGAGTTTAAAAATAAATAAATATTACTCCAATAAGTAATCTAATTAGTATTCAACCGATTTAATTAGTAATCGGTAAATTAAAAACACTGATTATATTTTTTTAATCAAAAAAGAATTTAGATTTTCAAAATCCAATCATAAATATCCAAAGGAATCTTATTTCCATTTTCTTTATTTAATGTATCAGCTACTTGGTGGGTTAAAACCATAGCCGATTTAAAATCCTTGCTTGGCAATACCGAGAATGCAAAAAATAAACTGCCTATTTTGTCTCTAAACAAGGCGAATTTCTCTGTTTTATTTGAAAACTGTAAATAGTATTTTAAATATTGATAAATAGCGGCTTGTGCTATTTTATAATCATTTCCAGAACCATTTATCAATTTAATCAAATCATTTGGCACGGTATTGCCTTCATCAAAAAATAATTTATTTGCTAAAGTATCAGTTGGTTCTTTTAATTTCATCCGATTGCCAAACCACAAAAACACCTCCTTTGTTGGTTTAGGTGCAGAATTATTAAAAAAAACTTGTGGAAATTTAGCGTTTTTAACTTTTGGTTCTACATAAAATTTGGCATCATAAGTTCCAAAAAGCTCTACTAATTTAGCCTCTGCAGAATCCAATTTTCTATCCTTATACATAGCTCTACAAATTTCCTCTGCATTTATTTGCCCCAAAGGATTTAAACCCAAGCCCAGTTTAACTTTTACCAAAGCATTATAGGTGGTTTGGTTCATGTTTTTTATCCGTGGTTCATTCTGCGAGAAACCACAAAAAGATAAAAACAGGAGGCAAACAAATAAATAAAAGGTATTCATTGGTTATATATTTTATTAAAAAAGCAAAAAAATGCCAATAAGGTGAAAAGTACAAACCTTCTAATTATTTTTCACATTAAAAATGCTAGTTCATATTGTTTTATGGAATTTTAAGTCCGATTTATCTGAAATTGAGCAACAGGAAGGTGCAAAAAAAATAAAAGATGGATTGGAGCATTTAACAAAATCAATACCAGAAATACTCAAAATAGAAGTTGGATTTAATGCATTGAATGCCCCAATGGAAAACCATCAAATTAGCTTATATACTGAATTTGATTCTATGGATTCGCTACTAATTTATCAAAACACCCAGACCATTTATCTGTTGGAAAAATCATTAAACATTATACCCAAGAACGAATTTGTATCGATTATTACGTAGAAAGAAAAGATTAAAAATGAAAAAAAATATATTATTAATTTTATTGTGCGCTTGTTTCCTTACCAGTTTTGGCCAAAGAATTTCAAACATTGACTTTGATTCAATAAAAATTAGAAACCAATAATGCTGCTTCTCCTTTTTATTATGACAGTTTATTGGTAAAATATTTTAACTTTCAAGATGTGCCTCAATTTGACTATGACACTTTAACACCTCATGAGTTTAAGTTATTGTATTATGGTGCTGTTTTTCAACCCTTCTATCAACCCAAAGATGAAACCGAAAATGAATCGAAATTTTTAGATTTATACAAAGAAAATAAGTTTGCAGAAGCAATCCCTTTTGGAGTATTAGGTGTAAAAGAGAATCCAATGAATCTTTCGCTTATACACAAAGTAGCCCTTTGTGGAAATTATACCAAAAACGACCCTATATTTTGGAATTACTACCGACTAATGATTCCGCTTATCCAAACCATTAAAAATAGTGGCGATGGAGAATCCGAAGCCACTGCTTATGTAGTAATAAATGGAAATGATGAATACGAAATATTAACAGATTTAGAAGTAAGAAAAGACAAACAATCTATAGTAAATGATTGTGAAAAATTCAATTTAAAAACAAATGATCTGGGATTGAAAGTGCTTTATTTTAATACTGCTCCAACCCGATTTACTAACAAATAAAAAAAAACAATCTCCCTCAAACAAAAAAATGAATCAAACAAAAGATTTAAAATTTGCAGTACTAATTGATGCTGACAATGTGCCTTATTCAAATATAAAAGGAATTTTGGAAGAAATAGCCAAATATGGCACACCTACTTTCAAACGGATTTATGCCGACTGGACAAAACCTACTGTTTCGGGCTGGAAAGGCGTATTATTAGAAAATGCCATTAATCCAGTACAGCAATACAGCTATACCACTGGCAAAAATGCTACCGACTCAGCAATGATTATTGATGCAATGGACATATTGTACACTGGAAAAGTAGATGGTTTTTGCATTATATCGTCGGATAGTGACTTTACAAAATTAGCTACCCGACTGCGCGAATCAAGCATGGTCGTTTTTGGAGTGGGCGAACGCAAAACCCTAGCACCATTTATTGCAGCATGCGACAAATTTATTTATGTTGGAAATAATTCCTAAGGACGAAAAACCTGAAAAGGAATCCATTATACTAGATAAAAAACAGCCAAGCCGACAAAAAAACAACAAAAAAGAAGCACCAATTTCAAATATAAACCGTGATATTTTAAAACTAATTACTGAAAGTATAAATGACATTGCCGATGAAAATGGTTGGGCATTCCTTGGAGATTTAGGCAATTTTTTAATTAAAAGAAAACCAGATTTCGATGCTCGAAATTATGGTTACCCCAAATTATTTGCATTGGTGAAAGGATTAAATAAATTTGACTTTGAAGAAAGAGATGCCGCAAAGGCAACTCCAAACAAATATATGTAAAGAATAGAAATAAGTAAATTAGAACATTGGCACATCCATTGGCGCTTGTTCCATTCCCCTTCTTCTGAAATTTTGCTGATTTATCTGCCTCTCCAAACCCATAACTTACCCCAATATAGCCTACTAATGTTTCTCTTTTAAAGCTAAAACTTTTGCGCAAAAAGTAGGATCTTCTAAGTCAATTGCAAACTGCCTTGTATCAAATACATCCGTAACTCTAATATTAACAGACAAATTCTTCTTTTTCAAAAAATCTTTTTAACTGCAATATCTAAGCCTTGCACTAATTTTATTTTCCTTGTGGTATCACAATTGGTCCTTGTACATTATACGAAAATTGAATGCTCATATTATCCCAAACAGTCATGGTGGAAATGGCCTTTATCGTCCAACTGGTATTTTTCTTTCAAATGCATTTAAGGCCACATTGGCTGCTACTTTCGACTGAAAAACCGTTCCACCCAAATTTAAATTCCACCATTTAGCGATATTGAATTTACTATTAAAATCTAATCCATAATTAATACTTTTGGTCAAATTTATATTGGTAACATAGGAAATATTTGAAGTTGTGTCTACCGTTCTAACACGCATAAATCCATTTTGCTTTTGCATCATAAATAAAGAAGCAACAATATTAGCCTTTTCCCAATTTTTCTGGTAACCTGCATTAATCGAATTGATAAATTCAGGTTTTAATTTAGGGTTTCCAATTCTAATATTTAGTGGGTCACCAAAATCCCTGCAGGATTCAATTCCTGTACTCCAGGTCGATTCACTCTCCTACTATAACCCAAAGAAACTTCTTGGTCTTTCTTTAATTTATAATTCATATTTAACGTTGAAACGGCGTATAATATTGCTGTTTATTTACTGCATTTGAGTCGAGCAATTCTCCTTTTACTAAAGCTGCTTCTAATCTTAGTCCTACTTGGTAACCAAACTTTTTGATGGTGTTGCTATACTGCCCATACACCGCATGTATTTGTTCCAAATATCTGAAATGACTGCTTTTAATTCGCTTTTAACAAATTGATTTACAACAGTATCAAGTTCTAAAATATTTAAGTTTATATCAATTAATCTTATGTTTGACCGATAGCCAGTTTCAATTTTTCCCTTTTTAATGGATGAACATAATCGGCTTGCAAAGAACCACTTTGTATTTGTTGTACTATAAATTGATTTTCCACAAAAGGTATGCCTATTGCAACATCCAAGCTGCCATTCGCAAAATCTCTTTCAGTATAAAACTCTTTTTTGTCGCGTGGCGCATGTGAAAACAAAGCAGAAGCAGTAAGCGATTGTCCCATTTTTTGAATGTCTTTCGATAGTCAATTACACCATCAATGTTCCAACTTTTCGTATTTTCATCATTTGCTCGTGTTTCAAATTGCTGTGGAACATCCATAAAATCAGTGTATTCGTTGAAATTTGTCCCTAATTGCCTTTCTTTATTAAAACCATAAGTAGTAGAAAATCCAATGGTATTATAATCATTTAAATAAAAATCCATTCCACCTTTAAGCAAATGATTATTTCCTTTGATTGGCTCAATTTATTTTGATCAAACCAAATGAGGTGTCGCTTAAAATATTTTTTCTAAAACTAGTGAAACGATTGTCGAATTGATTGTACTGATAATTATAATTAGAAAAAAAATTGATTTTTTGTTTCTATAATTTAAGGAAATCGTTCCATTATACTTGTTTCTTGTACCCAAAGTAACGCCTACATTTCCATTAAATCCAATTTTCTTATTTTTTTTCAAAACAACATTAATAATACCTCCCATTCCTTCAGGATCATATTTCGCTGAAGGGTTTGTAATTACCTCAATCGACTCAATAGAATTGGCAGGTATCTGACTTAAAATGGTGCTTCTATCACCAGTTAATCCAGAAGGTTTTCCATCAATCAAAATGGTAATATTTCCGCTTCCACGTAGGCTCACATTGCCGTCAATATCTACAGTTACACTGGGTACCTGCTGTAATACATCAGCCGCTGTACCTCCTTCACTTACTATATTCTTTTCTACATTAAAACCTGCTTGTCTATTGAATTAATAACTTGCGCTTTTTCAGCACTTATCACCATCTCATTCAGGTTGACTCCGGAAGGTAGCAGTTCCAATTTGCCTAAATCCTGAATTAATTGGTCGGGTTTAATAATAAGCGGTTTTATTACCAAGCGTTCAAATCCCATCAATTCTATTCGTAGCGCATAGCCACCAAATCCAACTTCCGAAATTTCAAATTTACCCTTTTCATCACTTATATTCCCACCTACTACAGTCGAGTCTTTAAGGCTAAAGAGTGTAACAGTTGCGTATTCTATTGGCTTAGCAGAACTTTTATCTAAAATAAAACCGCTGATTTTTCCTATTTTAGGTGCATTTACAGGATTAAAACCACTTGGAGGACCCTGTGCTCTTAAACATAAACCAAGATTTAAAAAAAACAAAAAAAACAAACACCTCCATTTCATACCATAAATTTGTAGCAAAAATAAGGTATTAAATCAAACTAGTAATCAAATTGCAGAAAAATAAACATCATTAACTATTTGACAGTATTAAACGTGCCAGATTGCAAGGGAACGTCTGGTATCCCCGTCACAAAACTGCGAGGAGAACTGAAATGCCAGAAAAACCTCAAAAACCAGCATGTTTTATGACTGCGTGTTGCCGTTTCGTTGTTTATTCCAATTTCTTTTTATTGTCAATATAAATGTTGTCTGATAATTTTTTCAACGCTTTCATAAAATCTTGTCCGTCAAGAGAGCTTAATTGAATCTGAACAATCTCTCTTAGCTGTCTATAGCGTTCGTGTTTGTCAACCTGATTACGAATGAGAATCGAATTTAAGTTTTCAAGATTTGACAAAACAACAAGCTCATTTATACTTGCAAAATCACGAATATTTAATCCTTTTTTTGCTTTATCAAAGTTTGCATCACGCCAATCTTTTGCTGTACAATTAAACAATGCGACATTCAACAAATCGGCCTCCTCTGCATAAATTAGCCACTCTTTATCTTTATCGTAGTTTTTTTCAGGCAAGATGCAATCCTTTACTGCATCGGTATGTATCAGGTAGTTTGTTTTTGTCAAAATCCGTTTAACATTCCATTCAAGATTATACTGATTACTCTCTATTTCCTTAAGTCGCTGATATTCCTTTATCAACAAGAGTTTAAACATTGGGCTAATCCAAGAACCAAACTCAAATGCTAAATCCTTGTGCGCAAATGTTCCTCCGTATCTGCCAGATTTTGAAATCAACCCTATTGCATCAGTTGCCTCAATCCACTTTTTCGGAGTCAAATTGAAACTATTTAATCCAGCTTGTTTTCTAAAGGTGTCGAATTCGACATGTTTAAAATTAGGGTTATTCAAAGTCTCCCATAAACCAATGAATTCAACAGTATTGCGGTTTCTCATCCAATTGCGGATATGGTCTGTCCCCTCTTCATCTCTTACCATATCTGTTATGCAGATATAGTCTTGCTCATCTTGTTTAACTATCGAATGAGCTTATTTTCAACTTCTATCTGTGTTTTATTTGTCATATTGTCAAATCATTTATCAATTTGTACAAATATACAATTCTAATTTATATTGCTGCAAAGACCCTGCCAATCAACGGCAACTATTAAATAAAAAATGAATTCCTTTCCAAAATACCTTTTATTTGAGCATAATGGTGGTTGCCATGCCAAGCATAAGTGGCAATTACTTCCCAAATGGGAACTGTCGTTCCATACTCGGGGTGGAAATAGGTTTTATTTAAATCAGCCTCTTCCAAATGTTTCAAAAACCAAGCCCATCGATGTTGCAAACCTTCTAATAATTTTAAAGAACTATAAATAGGCGCTGTTTTACCATCTTTCATTTCTGCCCATACTTCATGATTATAGCCCAAAATATTGGCATGCCCTTGTTCTACAGCCAACTTACACCTTATATATGCATTCATGTGGCTGTCGGCAAGGTGATGAATAATTTGTCTGATAGTCCACCCATTTGGCCGATACGAAAGTTCCAATTGTTTATCATCCAAAATTTCAACTAATGGAATTAATTTGGAACAAAGTTCTTTGATTTGACTAATCATTTCTTTCATTTCGTCGGCTGAATAGCTCGATTTTATATCCTTTTTTCCAATCGGATAAATATATTCTATAGGCACTTGAGATTCCATAATATAAATATTTGCTACAATATATTATTTTTACAAAAAATTACAAAATTAAATTAAGAAAAATATATCATATAAAATACATTTATAACTAAAGAAATTTAAAGATAATTAAAATCCTAAAATATAGTCTTATTAACTTTAACCTATATAAATTGCCAAATAATAAAAAAAATGTCATCCAAAAAACTTAGAAAAGAATCTAATTGCTTAAATTGCAATAAATCGGTTGAAGGTCGATTTTGCAGCAATTGTGGGCAAGAAAACTTAGAACCACGCGAATCTCTTTGGAGCTTATTAACCCATACTTTTGAAGACTTTTCTCACTTTGATTCAAAATTTTTTAATACCATAAAATACCTTTTTTTAAACCTGGTTTTCTTACATTGAATACAATAGAAGACGAGCGGCATTTGTAAATCCAATAAGGCTCTTTTTCTTTACTTCATTTTTATTTTTATCACCTTGGGTTTATGGGCTCAACCAAACCCAAATTGGAAAAAATAGGCGGTTTGAATTTACCCATGAATCACCAAGATTCTCTAGCGCTCGATTCCATTTCAAAAGGTTTTGAACAGGGTGCACTAAGTATTAAACAAGAACTTCAAACAAGATTCATTAATTGAGCAAAAATCTTTCTTAGCAAATTATTTTTCAGAAAAATAGTGAGTTAAATAAAATTTATAAGAAAGACAAAAAAGCATTTTTTGTAAAAGCAATTGAAAAGTTCTTTCATAATTTACACTATCTTATTTTATTGCTTTTGCCGTTGTTTGCCTTTTTGTATGGCATTTTCTATTTTCGAGGAAAAAGGTTTTTAGTGAATATATTATCTTTGCTATCCACTTTCATGTCATCGTTTTATTGGTCATTTTATTAGGCATAATATTGGGTAAATTATTCCTGATTTCAGAATGAATACGTTTATATATCCATCTTTTTTTACCAATTTTTTTCGATGAAAAAAGTATTTAAACAAAGTAACCGTAAAACGATTTTAAAGCTTTTCCTAATAGACTTTATTTACCTAATATTTTTGATATTTTTCTTTTTGTTTGTTTTTCTATTTAGTCTTGCTGGAGTTCACTAAATTTCCAAATTTGAAATCCGAAAAACCTGTGGAACATCTATGAGTTCAGTTTGGTCATCATTCCAATCTTGTCCAACTAATTCAAATTTTCTTTATCTATTTTCTTTAATCTTTTGTGGTAATCAATTTCTTCGCAGGTATATACTGCAACACTCCCAGCAACAATCCATTTGTTATCTTGTAAAGAATAAACGAATAAACTACCCCAACAACTTATCCAATCAGGCACATATAATAATTCCGAAATTCCATCTTCATTCAAATCTCCAGCATCCATTACCATTCCGCCAATACTTGTTTGGTGTGTAAATGAAGGAATTTTAGCGCCAAAAGTAAAAATCACATTACAGCCACCCGAACATTCGGTCATGCATTCATCAGGAGCCACAAAACCCTCTGTGATCGGTTTTTTCATAAATACAAGATTAGGCTGACCATCATTGTCCAAATCACCTACTTTAAATGTATCCGTTCCTCCACTTCCAAATACTGCTTCTACACCATCTTTCATGGATGTACTCGCTTGTTTTGTTGAAAATTGCTTACATGAAAATAGCATTAAAACACTTATCCAAACTAAAAAAAAACTTTTTCTCATTTTATATAACTTAGGTATGTAATATTTTCTCCTTCTTTCTTTTAACAACAGATTTGTCAGAAAAATTCCCAGAACAAACGCTTATATTTCCATCTACTTCAAGTATCGCTAAATTTACTTCTTCAATTTTACTTACACCATGTTCTCTTATAGCCACCATAAGTTCATCATGAGAAACCTGTGCTTTATTCAAATTTTCTATAATAATATTGCCGTTATAAATAAGCATTAGTGGTTCGCCTATAATAATTTTGGCTATGGTTGTATTTTTGCGGATAAGAAATTTGATTACAAAATTTATAAAAAACAGGGCACTTGCAGCTACTATTCCACCAATAAATGAATTATCACCAAGTACCATTGCATTTTGCACCGAATTAGCTATCAATAGTATAAAGACAAAATCAATTACACTTAATTGTGACATTTCCCGCTTACCAAAAATCCGAATGGTAATTAAAATGAACAAATAAATAGCTATTGAGCCACCTGCAATTTTAAAAAGATTTAAATAATCCATTCTACATTTTGCTTAAAATACAAATAAAAAAAGCCACACAAATGTATGGCTTTTTTTATTTATTAATCAGTAATATTATTGGACAAATATCTTGCGCACTCCTACACTTTTTCCATCATTAATTTGAATCAATAATTGACCTGTGTACTTATCTCCCAAATCAATTGGAATATTATTTAAACCAATATTAGCATCAAATTTATATTCATTAATGCTTCTACCTGCTAAATCATATAATTTTAATTCAATTTGAGTTGCCTCTTCTCCAATATATTGAACATTAAATTTACCTGTATTTGGATTAGGAATACAGTAAATCTGTTTTCATTTAAAGTATTTTGTTTGATACCAGTTGTTGGATTCCTTTCACATTGATATTCTCAAGGTAAAGATTATTTGCAAACCTATTGATTCCTCTAAATTTGATATTTACTAAGTTACCTGCATAGGCAGACAAATTAATAGTATCTGATTCCCACTGGCTTGCAGATGTTGGTTTAAAAAATGATTGAGTTGCAGTATCTGTATCAAGTGTATTTCCAAATTTTCTATACACTCTTTGAAATCCGGTGCCACAACCATTTTCTACCCATACTTCAAGTGTGTCAGAAATAGTACCAGAGCCAGGAAATGTATATTGAGCATAAGCCCTATCAAAAACTAAAATTGGATTATTGATACTACTCAAATTAAATGAAGGTAAAATAAATTCGTCTTTAGCGCCTCTTACTGTATAATCATAATAGTTTATAAAAAGGCTGTAAATGCCCGTTTTTTTGGCTGTATTGGTTACCTTCCAAGTACTATCTGCATTACTTGGAATAATGGTATAATTTGTAGGAAAATTATTGGATTCAAAGCCATCAAAGAAAGGAATAGCAGCAGTAGAGGCATTGCCAACAGTAAAAGGACCAGTTAAATAATTATTAGCTAGATTATTATCATTCGCTCCATTTACATTTCGTACTCTAGCAAAAAAAGTATAACTGCCTGCTGGACGAGTAAAAACATTTGAAGATGTTAAATTTATTGTTGCGCCTGGTGCAAGCGTTCCATTATAAATAAAGGTTAAACTATCCGATGAACCAACCGTACCAAAAGTAAATTGTAAAGCCGTAATATTTCCATTTCCATTATTTCTGAATTTTACTGAAGGAGTAAAAGTAGTGAGACAACTTGCTCCAGTAGGTGCTAATATTTGTAATGGCTGTGCATCTATTATAACAACATTACTACCACTACAACCATCAGAGGTAAGAATGGCTGATCTACTTGTGTTTAATATGGATTGCATCTTAGTAACCTGACCAACTGTAAACATGTTCATGCAATTATCATTTACATAATCCATATAATTCATATACATAATACCATTTGCTGTATTATTACAAAAATCGGTTTGAATTCCAGACGGGCAACCATAAGTGGCGCCACATTGATTTGGGGTGTCACAATATTGTCAGAATCGGTACACTGAGAATTTTGATTTGAACAACTGATCATCGGCAATCATGCTCCAAATATGATATAGCCCCATCCAGTGTCCTACCTCATGGGTGGCTGTGCTCCTTTATTATATGGCGAAAGCGTTCCATTCCCAACAGTAGAATAAAGTAACACTACTCCATCTAAACTAGCTGTGCCACCAGGAAAGTAGCAAAACCTAAAATTCCACCAGTAATATTACAAGTCCATAAATTTAGATATTTATTCCTGTTCCATCCATCTAATCCGCCATCGGAGTTAATTTCATTTTATATCATTTGGTGAAAAACTTGTGAGTGTGTCAATTTACGTTCTATACCAGTTGTAGGATTGCCATTTGGATCACGATTAGCTAGACAAAATTTTATTTTAATACCACTTGCAATTGATTGAAAACGAGATGGCGTATTGCTTGCATCGGCATTTAATCGAGCAAAATCTTTATTTAAAATATCAATCTGTTCAGCTATCCTTTGGTCAGAAATATTCTGATCAGCTGTTTTATAAATAACATGAAAAACCACTGGAATAACAATAGTATCAGCCCCCATTCTTCTTGATTATTTGGGTTTGCTAACCAATTTTCAGCCATTTCTTTACTTCCAAATAATGTTGATATCCTTTTGGGTTATCTAATTTCTCTTGTTCCAAAGCATCCATGGAACCACAACGGTGTTGTGCATTTGAATTAAGAAATAATCCAATAAGAAACATGGATAGTGTAAAAATCCTTTTCATAAATTATATTTTGATTACAAATTTAAATCAAATAATTGAAAATACCATTTATTACAAAAAATATTCCAAAAAGCTTAACTTGCAAAGGAATCTTAAAACACCATCAATTTCCTAGTACCCGTTTGTGTGCCATTTGTTAGTGTAATAAAAACATTTCCGGTAGGCAATTGCTTTGCAGGCATTTCAATATTATTATTGCCCATATTTACCGAAACCGTTTTTTCCATCCATAATTTGCCTGTTATATCCCTAACTGAGATAAGTACTTCTTGGCTTTTATCAGAATTGAAAAAAACAAAATAGTTACCCTTAGTTGGGTTAGGGAAAATTTGAAAATCGGAGGTATTTAACAAATCAAGGGTTAACCCTGTAGAAGTACCACCTTTTATGCTTATGTTGTCAATATAAAGATTGTTTTCATAATCACATTTGCCAACAAACTTAACAGTAAGGTTTTCATTTTTATATGTCTAACAAAATTGAATCTCTCTTCTCCATTGTGTTTGGGAAGGTTTAAATCAACTGTTGTAACTGGTGCAGTTTGCAACTTGGATTAAATTCTTATAAACTTTTTCCCAAGGTGCATCGCAACCTGCTTGTACATAAACTTCCAAAGTATCTGAAAAACCAGTTACACTTTGCAAGGCATAAGCACATCAAATGTGATAGAGGCATTATTAAGGTTTGTTGTATTTACTGGAGGCAATAAAACTCATCTACTTCATCATTATTTGGGTAGTTGAAATAATTCATATACATACTATAAGAACCTGGTGTTTTTCTTGCTTTTGTAGTTCTCTCCCAAGTTTTTGAATTGTCTGGATTATTAATTCTAATTGAACCATTAAATACACTTTCTAATCCTTCGAAAAATGGAGTTGCTGTAGAAGTAATTTTCTTTTCAACCGAAACAAATCGAATATTATTTAAAATTTCATTGTCTGTTATTCCATTCAGGTTCTACCAAATCTATCAAATTTGCGTCCACGGCTGGAAGCAGGGCTGGCAGACAGCCTATTGAGGTTTTTAATCCCTTTCTACTCGTATTTAAAATAGCTTCCATCCTATCACATTGCCCTTTAGAAAACATATTCATACAAGCATCTGAACTGTAATCCATATAATTCATAAACATAACGGCAGCTGAACATCCATCATTATGTGGATGAGTTCTACAGGCATTATTTGTGTTCCCTGCTTGATTAGGTGTGTCGTCTATTTGGTCACTTCCAGTGCAAGCAGTACCATCATCACCCCAAATGTGATAAAGACCTAACCAATGTCCAACCTCATGGGTAGCCGTTCTACCAAAACCGCCCACTTGTGCATAATCTACTGCTACTCCATCCGTAGATGCTATTCCACCTGGGAATTGTGCAAAACCAAGTAGACTTCCTCCTCCTGATAAATTATCATCCAAATTAACAATCCAGAAATTAAAATAACTATTCCTATCCCAAGCGTCTTGGCCACCCTTACTTGTAAATTTAAAATCATTGCTAGTTGCTGCATTATCATAATCCCACATAAATTTTGTAGTCTGAACCTCTTATTCTGTTGTAAAATTACCTTGTGGATCTCTTTGAGCTAAACAAAACTTGAGTGGCAATCCTTTTGCTAAGTTTCGAAAAGATGAAGGTGTTTTTGTGGTATCTGCATTTAATCTAGCAAAATCCTTATTCAATACTTCTATTTGTTTTAGAATATTAACATCTGCAACATTTTGATTGGCATTATTATAAATTACATGCACCACAATAGGAATGAAAATGGTATCCGTCATTAATCTTTGACTCAAATCTTGATTCATCATCACATTTCTAATGTATTTATCGGCATTTCCAAGTGCCTTTTGTACACCAATTTTATATCCTGGCATTATTAAATCCATTTCATCAATAGATTGAATTGTTGTACCACACTGCTGCCCAAAAACAATATTATTAGCAAAAAGGGTAAACACCAAAACATACAAAAATTTCTTCATCTTTCTTTTTTTATAAAATACTATAATTCCTTATTTATATACAATTTCAATTAGTAAACAATCAATTTAAGGGTTTGTTTAAATCCATTATCTGAAAGCAATGTTACCATTATTCGGTTTTCAACCTTTTATACAAATTAATCGCTATAAGCTACAAAACCATTGTAAATACTACTAAACTAACGATTCCATAAATCATTTTAAAGCTGGCCTTAAGCACAATTCAAAAAAAATACCTACTAAAAACAAAGTGGCTACTTCATTCCAAATTCTTAATTTTGGGGCGAAATGGAAAATTTTATCTGCTTGTTGGTGCTTGAAAATACTATGGCAACAAAATGATAGACATATGCTTCAAAAAATACAAAAATCAATTTTACACTGAGCCATTGCTGTATTTCCTCGGTATTTCCATTTTGGTATAAAATAAACATCCAACCACCAAAATAAGGCTTCAAAATTGAAGATGGCCAATGTAATGTTACACCAAGTCGCCGTTGCATTAATTTAAATTGAGTCAATAAATATTCCGCTTCCGCCTTCCATTTCATTGGCCTCGGCTGCATAAATAAACAATCGAACAATATAAAACATACCTGCAAACCAAGTAACCACGAAATGATATGGGGCGCTTTTACATACAAATACATTGGCAAAGATAATTAAATAATGATGAATGGTTAATTTTTAATGTTTAATAGAATCAAGATATTTAGAAACTAAGATTCAAGATTCAAATAATGATGAATGGTAAATTTTTAATTTATAAATGCTGTCAAACAACCTAATTCATTATTAATCAACACTTACATTGTATATCTCTCCATTTTCAGGGATTGATCTCCATATAATCACATATTTTAAATATTAAATTTCCTGAATGATAAGGCTTGCTTTGTTACCACCAAATGCGGTCGGAAACGAATAGAATTATCTCCACAAGCTAAAATTAACAATCCATTTTCACGGGCTTCCCAATAAATGCATCTCCTTTTCTTTTTAGCAAATCAAATGCGCACATTAATCCCAAGCCACGTGTGTATTGCTAATTATGCCTTCATAGTTTTGCTCCAAAACCCTTAATTTTGTAATGTAAATATTTGCCTACTTCATTTTATGTTTTGTGCTAAAATTATCTCGTTCTATTATTTCAAAATCAATTTTAAACCTTAATATATCAGACATATTTCCACCAAAAGGAGCTTTGGTTCTGCTTTATTCTACAAATACATTTCTGTCTATTTCATCTACTCGTGGCCCTGCTAAACAGCCACAACCCGTGTTTTTTACCAAATGCACTCATATCTGGTTGAATTGTCAAAATTTTGATGAGCCCAAAATTTTCCAGTAAGACAAATTCCTGTTTGAAATCCCTTATCAAAATAAGCATGATTTCATTTTCATCACATATCTGTCGCAATGCTTGCAAAGACCCTTTTCTGAAGTGATTTGCTCACCTCCTTCCGCTTGTATAGGTTCCAAAATTAAGCCTGCTATTTCCATTTGGAAAATTGCAGGTTTAGCTGCTTTAATTTCTAAAATCGATTGCCGCTCCAATTTGATGGCATTATTTCTAGGCTTTAATCTGGGGGTGGAAA
>JADIYW010000015.1 GCA_016705125.1 Bacteroidota bacterium | reverse complement strand
TTTGTTTTTGGACAAAGCCAATACCAAAGGCGATATTGTTTTGATGGATGCTTCTAAACTCGGGACCACCGTAAAAGAAGGCAAGAACCAAAAAACCTTGCTTTCAGATACCGAAGAACAATTAATTATCGAAACATTTAATAAGCACGAAGCCAAAGAAGATTTTACCGTTGTAGTTTCTTATGAGCAAATAAAAGAAAAGAATTACAGCTTTAGTGCGGGGCAATATTTTGATGTAAAGATCGAATACTCCGATATAACGCCAAAAGAATTTGAAACAAAAATGAATGGGTTTAAAACCAATTTAGACGGCCTTTTTGCAGAATCGAAAACCTTTGAAAAGGAAATTCAGAATCAATTAAATGGGTTGAAGTATGAATAATTCTATACTTGCAGATGCCTGCAATATTAAGACTAGCAAATAGATTCTAATCAAGCTGTCAAAGGTGGACAATTCCCATTTTTCACTTGTTCGGCACTACCTGATACTATTGATAAATATGCCTATGATGAAGATGTGGTCTTAGTTGCTGGAAACAATGCACAAGGGAATTTTCATGTTAGCAGATTCAAAGGGAAATTTAATGCATATCAGCGTACTTATATTCTTACTGCAAAACATGATTATGATATTGATTTCATCTATTATTCTTTGAAGTTAGAGTTGAAGCGTTTGAAAGAGAAATCTCAAGGCTCACAGACTAAATTTTTAACAATGCCTATTCTAAATAGCATTGTTTTAAGAAAACTAAATAAAACTCTTCAACAAAAAATCGCCTCAGTCCTTACCGCTTTAGATTCCAAATCGAACTCAACAACCGCATCAATGCCGAGTTAGAAGCCATGGCAAAAACGCTGTACGATTATTGGTTTGTGCAGTTTGATTTTCCGGATAAAAACGGCAAGCCCTACAAAACCAGTGGCGGTAAAATGGTTTGGAATGAGGAGTTGAAAAGGGAGATTCCTGAAGGGTGGGTAGTGAAATTATTACGCACTGAAATTGAAATTCAAAGAGGAATTTCCTATACAAGTAAAGAAATCAATGGGGACGGAATACCAATGATAAATCTGAACTCTTTTAATTTAGATGGTACTTACAAATCGGAAGGTGTTAAAACGTACTCAGGTAAATTTTCAGAAAAGAATATAGTAAAATCTGGAGACCTTTTAATTGCTGCTACTGATGTAACAAGAAACGCAGATATTATTGGTAGAGCAATTTTAGTTCCCGATTACTATAAAGAACATTTAGTTTTTTCAATGGATATTGCGAAAATACTTTCGGAGAGCATACCTTATTCTTTCTTAATGATGTTATTCAATTCTGCTCATTATCACAATTACATAAAATGGTTTGCAACAGGTACAATAGTATTACACCTTAATCTTGATGGAGTTAATAGGACCAAACAGAGTTGCCTCCAACAAATTTAATGAAGCAGTTCGATGATTTTTACTTGCCAATTGCAAATAGAATTTATATGACTGCAAAAGAAAACGAAAAACTCACCAAACTGCGGGATTGGCTATTGCCTATGCTGATGAATGGGCAGGTGAAGGTGTCTGAACTATGATTTTTGTGATTCAAATGATTGCTTTGATTAAAGGAAGAAGTTTAAATCAGCTTAATCATACAAATCAAATGAATCACAGTTCAGACAATTAAATGAATATTATGATAAAAGAGCAATACAAATATTCTGAGTTGACTTCTAAAATTATTGGGTGTGCTATGATTGTGCATAAAATGCTTGGGAATGGTTTTCAGGAAGTGATTTATCAAAGAGCTTTGGCTATTGAAATCAATTTAGCGGGTATTTCATTTAGTAGAGAATTTGAAATGCCCATATTTTACCGTGAAGAACAAATAGGCACAAGACGTGTTGATTTTTTGGTAGAGGGAATTATTTCGGTGGAATTGAAAGCGATAACTAAACTAGAAGATGTTCATTTTGCACAGGCTATTAATTATTTGGAAGCTTACAATTTAGAAATTGGTTTACTCATCAACTTTGGAGAAACTAGCCTAAATTTTAAGCGACTGACAAATAAGAAATTTAAATCAATTGAATCAAATAAATCACAGTTCAGACATTAACGACTTGACGGAAGAAGAAATAAAAATTGTGGAAGGTGTCTGAACTATGATTTTTGTGGTTCATATGATTGCTTTGATTAAAGGAAGAAGTTTAAATCAGCTTAATCATACAAATCAAATGAATCACAGTTCAGACATTAACGATTTGACAGAAGAAGAAATAAAAATTGTTGAAGGTGTCTAAACTATGATTTTTGTGATTCATATGATTGCTATGAAAAAAGAAAATAATTGAAATTAGAAAACGACAAAATAAAAATCAAAGCAATCACAAGAATCAAATAATTTAAAGTTCAGACAAATGATTAACGAACAATACAAATAGTACCTGGAAATGGTAATATGTGTTTGGGAAATGGCACATTTCCTACTTCAATATCAGTCAAAATCCCTGATGTTGATAAAGTATTTAGAGAACCTAACAAGCTTTCTTCTGGCCATAAAGTTAATGTAAAAGGTACATGGTTTGGATTTGGGATTAACGGTGTTCCGAGATTAATATTAGATTAAATACAAAATATCTTAGGAGTGTTGGTATCGCCAACACTTCATTTTACTATAGGCTAATTTAGACACTTACAAAGTAAAATAATAATATATAAGACACTATCCTATAAAGTGTGTAAGTTGAAAAAATCACTTTTCCTCATTTCTCAGCGGAATTGCTTTTTAGATTTGTTGAAGAAAATCCAAATTTAGTTTACCTTTATGGAATATTGACCATAATAGTTCTTTTAAAAAACAACAATTATGAAAACGAGCATTTTTATTATAATAATTGGATTGTTTTTAAGTTGTCATACTTCTAAATCAAATTCGATGAATAAGGATTGTTTTTCAATTAAAAATTTTGATAAAGCGAAACAATATATTTCATACAGAAAATTAGTTTCAAGTAGCGGTATTTTCTTTTTAGAATTTCCTGCTGATTCATTACAAATAAATGATGGTATAAAAAGACCGTCAAATCATCCAGAAAATATTTATAAAATTGATGTCGAAAACGAAATAATTACCATAAAAAGTAAAACGAATTTATTTAAAATCGACCAAACAACTGGTTTAGAATATTCAGAGTCTTTTAAAAGCGACGAAATTGAACTGGCGAATCAAATTTTTTGTTTTTTAGTAAACAGCAAATAAAATACTAAAAGAGGATAATTATATAATCCCTTTCTTTTTTAAACCCTCTAATTTCTCCTCAGAATAGCCAATACTGCTTAAAATCTCATTGGTATGTTCTCCCATTAATGCGGGTGGAATATTAGGCGCCGTAGGCGTTCCACCAAATTGTATTGGCTGATTAATGGTTTTAATTTTACCGTAATCAGCATGTTCCATTTCCAAAAACATATTGCGAGCTATTAGGTGCTTATCTTGACTTACCTCATCTAAATCTAATATTGGAGTTAGGCAAAAATCATAATTACTCGAAAAATCAGCCCATTCTTCTTTTGTTTTTGTCAAAAAGAGTGCTTCCAAATCTTGTTTTAATTCGGCTACCATTTTAGGGTCAGGCAACATTCGAGGTATCCATTCCAATTTTCCAATCGCTATACAGAATTCTTGCCAAAATTTGGGTTCCAAAGCACCCATAGCCATAAATCCGCCATCTTTGCATTCATAAATATTGTAATTGGCCATTCCACCCGACAACATCGGCTCTTCCCGATGAAAGGTTTTCCCTGTATTCATTTGTTCAAACAACAGAAAAGAAATAAGCGGAATAGAGGCATCTGTCATAGCCACATCTACAAATTGACCAATACCGGTTGTATTCCTAGCTATAATAGCCGACAAACAAGCAATCACCATAGGGTAGGAGCCACCAGCAATATCGGCTATTTGTGGTGCCGGCATTACAGGAGCCGCTTTTGTCCCCGTAAGTCCAAGCAATCCCGCATAGCCAATATAATTTAAGTCATGACCAGCCTTATTCATATAAGGACCATTATTTCCATAACCAGTTATAGAAACATATATTATTTTAGGATTTATCTTTTTTACCGTTTCGTAATCCAATCCCATTTTTTGCAATACGCCAGGGCGAAATGAATCAAGCACAATATCCGCAGAAGCGGCTAAATCATAAAAAATTGCACGACCTTCTTCACTTTTTAAATCTATACTTATGCATTTTTTAGATCTATTCACTGCCAAATACATCAAAGAAAGCGAGCCTTTATGTGGCGGAAAAAACCTTGAATAATCAGGTGCTTTGGGATCTTCAATTTTAATCACTTCTGCGCCCAAATCACCTAACATTTGACTTCCCAAAGGCCCAGGCAATAAACGAGTTAAATCTAAAATTCGAATTCCCTTTAAGGGCCCAGTTTGTGTGTTTTGCAGCGCCATTTTTTTTTTGATTCAGAATGAATTAAGAATATTATGTTTTTGTCTATTTATTTTGGTGTAGTTCCATTCTTTTTAGTATCTGCAAAACCAAAAACTTTTTTCATCAAATCCGAAACCCTTGCAAATGGATCCTGACGGATTTTATTTTCTTCCTTCTCCACCATCAAAAAAACGCCATCTAATGCTTTTTGAGTAACAAAACCAGAAAGGTCCGTATTTACAGGCTTTACAAATGGTATTTTATTATAAGTAGTTGTTGCATCGCCCCAAAATTTTGTTGCATTGGTGGTAGCCATTGCATTGTCAATAATTGGTCTAAATTTTTCAGTTAAAACCCCAGTCGTTGTCTTTTTCAAATAGGCAGTGGCTTGACCGTCTCCACCAAATAATATATTCATGGCATCAGAAATGGTCATTTGCTTTATCGCTACGACAAATACGTCTTTGGCCTCACCAGAAGCTTTTTCTGCTGCTCTATTTAATGATAGAGTAACTTTATCCACCAATCCGCCAGCACCAACTTTTTGAAGTGCAGTGGCTACAAATTGCGCCTCTTCTGGCCATGGAATTTTTACTAAATTATTGCCAAAAAAACCATCTGTTTGCGAAAGCAAACCCGTTCCTTTAATAATTCCGGTAACTAATGCTTCTTTTAATCCATTAGCTGTTTCGCCTTCGGTTGGTTCTCCACTACCTAAAACAATACCTATTGTTTCTTGTATTTGTTGGGTTGTGCAAGCCGTTAAACCAAGAGAAAAGAAACAAATAATTAAGATTTTTTGAAAAGATGTAATTTTTTGTACTAACATATAAAAACTTTTTTAAACTTTGACGATTACAATAATCGTGCTAAAATATAAAAAAAATGATAAAAGCTACATTACTTTCTATTGGAGATGAATTATTAATTGGGCAAACGGTAAATACAAACGTTTCGTGGATGGGACAAAAACTCAATGAAATAGGTATTGACATTGCCCATATGGTTACCCTTTCCGATAATGAAAATGATATAATTGAACAAATTAATATTGCCTTTCAAAATGCGCAAATTGTTCTAATTACTGGAGGTTTAGGTCCTACATCCGATGATATTACCAGAGATACATTGTGTAAATTATTTGATTCTAAACTTGTTTTGGATGAAAAAGTTTTAGAGAATATAAACCAAATTTTTAGTCTCAGAAAAAGATTGATAACGCCCGAAACCGAAGACTTGGCAAATGTACCTGAAAAAGCGATTACCATTTACAATTCTCAAGGAACCGCTCCGGGTACTATTTTTACCAAAAATAATAAAATGCTTGCCTCCATGCCCGGCGTACCATACGAAATGAAGGCAATGATGAAGGAAACCGTCATTCCATACATTATTGAAAACTACAAATTGCCAATTATCCTCCATAGTCATATCCTTACAGCAGGTGTGGGCGAAACCCAAATTAGTCAGCAGCTCGTAGAAATAGAAAAAGAATTGCCCGAATATATGAAATTAGCCTATTTGCCCTCTTTAGGCAAGGTGAAATTGCGACTAACCGCAAAAGGAACAGAAAAGGCATTAATGGAAGCTGCATTAGCAATAGAAACAGAAAAAATAAAAAATGCTGTCCCAGAATATATTTATGGTTTCGGCAATGATGTTTTTGAACAAAAGATAGGAGAGATGTTGATGGAAAAAAAACTTAAATTAGGTTGTGCTGAAAGTTGTACCGGTGGATTTATAAGCCATTCCATTACCAAAATAGCGGGCAGTTCCGCCTATTTCAATGGTTCTATAATTGCTTATTCCAATGCTCTAAAACACAATATTTTAGGTGTTCAATTAGAAACTTTATCCCAATTTGGAGCAGTAAGTGAAGAAACGGTTTCAGAAATGATAGATGGTGCTTTACGAGTTTTGGAATGTGATATTGCAATAGCCATTTCTGGCGTTGCTGGTCCAGGAGGTGGTTCTATAGAAAAACCAGTTGGAACTGTAATCATTGGAATTGGTAATAAAGCGCATAAAATCATAAAAAGATTGACCTTTACAAATGATAGAACTAAGAATATCCACATAAGTGGGGTCGTTGCTTTGGAAATGTTAAGGAAATTTTTAATAAAGCAATAGTTTTTGCCATAAAAAAGTCGGTAATTTGAAACATGATTTTTAGAATGGTCTTCAAATTTTAATTTTTAAATATGGGAATTTATAGTTTATTGATGCCAAAAATGGGTGAAAGTGTAATTGAAGCTACCATTTTATCTTGGAAAAAAAATGTAGGCGATAAAATAAATGAGAACGATATCATTTTAGAAGTAGCCACCGACAAAGTAGATAGTGAAGTGCCTTGCCCTGTTTCGGGTATCATCAAAGAGCTGCTATTCAAAGAAAATGATGTTGCGGCCATTGGTGCAGTATTGGCATATATTGAAGTAGAAGGATATGAAAATGATGTGCCAAAGATTGAACTTGAAAATAAAGAATCCAAACCAGTCGAAAAGGAAGAAATTACCCAAGAGCTTATTTCTGAAAAGGTAGTAGAAACGATTGTTTCACCAAGCGAACCAGTAGTTGAAATTGTTCCACCAGCTGAAGTTTTAAGTAAAATAGATTACGTAGAAATTGAATCGAAAAAAGATAATCAAGAAAACGATCATTATTTCACTCCTTTGGTTTTAAATATTGCCAAAACGGAAGGCATTAGTTTGACTGAATTAGACAAAATTAACGGCTCAGGAATGGGCGGAAGGGTAACAAAAGAAGATATTTTGGCTTATGTTGCTAATCGAAAAACCAACAAAATTGAAACGAAACCTACGAATATACAATCTACCACTTCGACCGACCTTTCAATTGCCCAAAACATGGCTGGAAATGGAAATGAGATAATAGAAATGGATAGGATGCGCAAGTTGATTGCCAAAAACATGCTCGATTCCAGAAAAACAAGTCCTCATGTTTCCTCTTTTGTAGAGGTTGATGTAACTAATATTGTAAAATGGAGAGAGAAAAACAAGGATTCATTTTTAAAGAAAGAGGGCATTAAGCTCACTTTTATGCCTGTAATTATAGAAGCCATTGTAAAGGCAATTAAGGATTTTCCTTTAATAAATGTTTCTGTAGTAGGAGATACCATTGTCAAGAAAAAAGAAATAAATATTAGTTTTGCAACCGCCTTACCTAATGGAAACCTTATAGTACCAGTTATAAAAAATGCAGATAGGAAAAGTGTTGTTGGCTTGGCCACAGAATTACAATCGTTAGCCGAAAAGGCGCGTAAAAACGCACTTACCCAAAGCGATATTGAGGGTGGAACTTATACCATATCAAACATGGGTACATTTGGAAATATAATGGGCACAGGAATAATAAATCAACCTCAAGTGGCCATTATGGTAGTTGGTTCAGTAACCAAAAAACCGGTAGTACTTGAAACCCCTGATGGCGACGTAATTGCAATTAGGCACATGATGTATTTGAGCCATACTTACGACCATAGAGTGGTGGATGGCATGCTTGGTGGCAAATTCTGCAAGCGAGTAGCTGAGTATTTGGAGGCATTTGAAGTGGATAGGGAGATTTGAGGATAGATTTGAGAATTTAGATTTCAGATTTAGGAGTCAAGAATCAAGAGCCAAGATTTTAGAGTTAAGAAGATTTAAAAAATTCAGATTTAAGAGTTAGGATTTATGATTTGGATGGAAGATGAATTGTGTTTTTTAATATTTATATGAGAAAAAAATACTAAAAAGGGAATTTCAAAAATGAAATTATATTAGTAAAAGATGAAATGGATTTATACAATTTTTGGTGGGGCAATATTTTTAAATTCATTGTTTCAATTGATAAAAATTATTTATTATTGCATTACACTTCCTTATGATAAATGGGAAACAGAAGCAGCACCTGGTTCAATTTTGATGCTCATAATTAGTTTTCAGATTCTTAAAACTGGAATCAAAAAATTTAAAAAGACAAAAATCGAAACAGAGATTATTGACCGATTTTAATTTCTTTTCAAAGATTTAACTTTCAGTAAATATTGAAAATTCAATAATTTAGTACATTGCATAAAATTTAATTTTATGACAATTACAGCATCCGAAATACAATTTATCCAAACTTGGGGAATTCTTAGTTCGCAATGGGGCATTAACCGAACTATGGCGCAAATTCATGCTTTACTTTTAATGGAGAAAGGGAATTTAAGTACTGACGAAATAATGGAAAAATTAAATATATCGAGAGGAAATGCCAATATGAATATTCGTGATTTAATGATTTGGGGTTTGGTACAAAAGGTACATATTGCAGGTGAACGAATGGAATTTTATAAGGCAGAAAAAGATATTCATAAAGTGGCGGTGGCCATTGCAAGAGAAAGAATAAAGCGGGAATTAGAGCCAGTAATTATTAGTTTAAAAGAATTAAAAGGCTTTACTTTTAAGGAAGACGAGGAGAGTAGCCACTATCTAAAATTGCTAAATGATATCGATGAGTTTGCGACAATGGTTCATAAAATTATGACCATTTTCGTACAATCAGACAAAAATTGGTTTTATAAAAAAGTACTTAATTATTTCAAATAAAAAGAATTTCTATTTATAAATAAAAAGCAAAATTATGAACAACGGAAGCTCAGATGAAAACATTATTATTTATGATGATTATTGTCCTATGTGCGATATTTATACCAATGCCTTTATCAAAACTGGTTTTTTGACAAAAAATGGCCGTCAATCCTTTTCCACTATCGACTCGAACTTATTAGAAAAAATAGATTTAGAAAGGAGCAAGCACGAAATTCCGTATTTAAACACCAAAACGGGGCAAGTTTGGTATGGCATTGATGCTTTATTGGAAATATTAGGCGCTAAAATTCCTTTGATAAAAGCCATTGGAAATCTAAAGCCCGTTCGTTACTTTTTACTCAAATTATACAAACTTATTTCCTATAACCGAAAAGTAATTGTAGCCAAAAAAACGAATCAAGATTGTTTTGATTGCAGTCCAAATTTCAATGCCTTTTATCGCATCTTTTATCTCCTTTTGGCACTTAGCATCAATAGTCTTTTGCTTATTCCCTTATACAATGTAGTATTTTCAAAAATGCCCATTTTTCAACTCAATATTGTTCAATTTGAAGGATACCATTTTGCACTAGTATTCATTAATTTAAGCATTGCAAGCCTATTATCCTTTAAAAATGGAGTAGACTATTTGGGACAGGTTGCCACTTTATCTTTACAAGGTATGTTGGTATGGTTGCCTTCCATCATACTATTTGCTATTACCCAACAATTACCCTTAATAATTTAGGAACAATATTCCTATTATATGATTATCTAAGAAGAATGCGATATTTAGAAATTTACCCAACAAAAAAATGGATTATTGCCTTAAATATCTTCAGTCTTTGTATGTTTTTTTTGGTTATGTTTGTGTTTTGAAATGAAAATCAATTTTAATGGCTAAATAAAGAAGTTGGCAATGCATTTAAAAAGACGTAACAATTAAAACGATAAGATATGAACGAAATAATTTGCCCGAATTGCATATGTAAATCTTTCAGTTTAAACCGATAAAGAATTTGCCGTTTCGGCTGAAGAAAATATAGTACCCATGGATTTTTACCAAATAAAAAGATAGAAAATGGAAAAAAATAGTGCTGTAAAGCTATTTGAGGAAAAGCAAGTTAGAAGTATTTGGGATGCTGCAACAGAGAAATGGTATTTTTCGGTAATTGATATTGTTGCAGTGCTTACAGATCAAATAGATTACAAAAAAGCGCAAAGCTATTGGACAACATTAAAGGGAAGATTAAAAAAAGAAGGTAGTGAGGTTGTCACAAAATGTGACAAACTGAAATTAATGGCCGCCGACGGGAAAAAATACTTGACTGATGTAGCGGATATAGAAACAATTTTTCGCCTCGTACAATCTATCCCATCGCCCAAGGCAGAGCCTTTTAAAGTGTGGATAGCCAAAGTGGCTAGGGAACGTATAGACGAAATAGAAGACCCCGAAATAGGAATAGATCGTTTAATGGAAACGTATATTAAAAAAGGCTATAGCAAAGAATGGATCAACCAACGCCTAAAAAGTATTGAAGTAAGAAAAGAATTGACAGACGAATGGGACAACAAAGGGGTAAAAAAAGGACAAGAGTACGCCATACTTACAGATGAAATAACGAAAGCCTGGAGTGGTTTAAATGTAAAAGAATACAAAAAGCATAAAGACTTGAAGAAAGAAAATCTAAGGGACAATATGACTAATTTAGAACTGGTACTCAATATGCTAGCCGAGGCCACCACCACAGAAATAAGCAAAGAAAAAAAGCCAAAAACATTTGCTGAAAACAAAAAAATAGCTAATCAAGGCGGTACAATTGCAGGCAATACACGAAAAGAAATAGAAGCAAAAACAGGCAAAAAAGTGGTAAGTGGCATTTCTGCTAAAAAATTACTGGCAGAAAAAAACAAAAAATTAAAAGGAGAATAAAATCGCATTTTTATACAAAACCGAAAAGGGTTATTTTGGCATTAACAATCATCAGTCTTTGTATGTTTTTTTTGGTTATGTTTGTGTTTTGAAATGTAAAAATAAGAATCTTTAAAAACATAAATAAATTGCTAAATTTTCAAAAGAAATATCGTTTGGAAGGTTTTCGAAGTTGATAATTTATAAGAAAAAAACATCAACCAAGAACAAACTTTGGAATTAAAATAAAACATCATTTAACAACAAATGCGAACCAATAAAGATGCCTTTGTTAGTTGTTTTCTTGTCATTTCATGAGTTCTGCTATGTCAAATTCTAATAAAGTCGGTTTGTCTTTTAGGCAAATTTGTCCTTGAATAGAGTTGCTAGATTTTATTTTAATCTTCTTATTGTTCAATGTAATTTTCTGTAACCACAAAAAAAGTTGCAAGTTATTAGCATTTCCAATATGATGTCTTTTTGTAATATTTTTTGTCTTGTCTGTTAGGTTGAAAAAAACAGGACACTCATCTTCTATACTTCTTGAAAAATAGGTTATTACTAATTTATATTTGCCATTCTCTAAGGTCTTTAAAAGCAATTCTGTGTCCATTCCATTTTCTACAATTCTATTAGCTACTTTGTCAATAATTTTCATATCTAGTTTATCAATGCTTGCAATGTCCTTCAAACCAAAAAGTATAGTTTGAAAAACCTCGTATTCTTTTTCCTTTTCTGTTAAGGTTAGGTATCCTTTATAGTTAATTACCGCAAGACCATTTACATACCAATCTTCGAATGAAAATGAATTTTTCAAAGCTTCATCCATCGTTTCTGCTACTTGAATGTATAAGTGATGATATTTTGGACACATTAGACCTTCTCTGGCTAACAAATTCAAGAAAATTTCCGCATAAATTTTGTCGTAAGGATAAAGAGCCTTGTTTGGCAATCCACTATAATAGATTCTCAAATCTCTAATTAGTCTATCTTTTGTCCAGTCAATTTTTTGTCTTTCGCTTCTTAACTGATTAGCCTTATTTAGGGTATTATCTTCTACTTCTAAATTTTGGGCTTTGTTCATTTCTTCCAAAAAGTCAGAATTGATTTTCTTTTTTATGGATAACAAAACTTTATTGAAATTATCTAAATCAAAAACATCATCTTTTTTTATTTTTGAGTTTATGATTTCCCCAGCTTCTATGAATTTGTCTATTAGGATTTGACCAAGTTGTACTTCTGAAATATCTTGAAATTGAGTTTCAATTTCAAATTTATTTTTGTATTTTTTTTGTTGTTCATTGTCAAAGTGTTCTGAAAACTCAGGTGCTCTTAGAATTATTTCTATTCTTTTATACCGTCTATTTAATCTTGAATACGGAAAAGTAGCGTAATTATCGTTAAACGTAAGCTCCATGCCTATAATGCCTGGTAAAATATACATCGGTGGATATGAAAGGGTCAGTAAAAGCTCATCAAACGATGACTTGAATTCTGAATTTTTTAATTCATCTTGTATAAATCTATAGAAGTATCGTAAGTTGCCATTTAAAGCTCCTCCGTATCTTCCTACAGTATTTGGGATTAAATAAATTTTCATTTTACTTTCAGTTTCGGTGTTGTAATAAAATAGCACATTCCTTTTAGATTTAAGCTATATTTTTCATTGCTAAATTCCAACCTTGTCATTGTATTTTTGCATGTATTCAATTTGTTTTTCTAGTTGACCTAGCTGTTCATAAAGTCCTGCTAATTCCCAAAAGGTATATTCAGATGATAGTTCGTTTTCTTCAATTATTTTGAAGGCTTCAATTGCTTCTTCAATTCGCCCTTCGTCTCGTAATATGTAGCCAAGGTCTTCTGCTACAATATTTTTGTTTGTTGCTTTTGTCAGTCCATTCCTTAAAACGTCAATTCCAATTTGAGGATTTTCTTTTGCATAAAATAGTTCATAGACTCCAAAACATTCAGATGCAATTGCAGGAATTATTGTCTTTTGTCGCCCGTAAATACTTTCAACTTTTATTTGTCCTTCTGAATTTTGCAAAATTACTATTTCTGCAATTCTTTCAGGTGTTATAATTCCAATGTAACAGTCGGTTTTTTCGTTTTCCGAAACCTCAAATGCTTTTACAAAGTAATAATTTTCTTCCTCTGGTATAAGTTCAAAGTCGGTCTCTTCAATTGCCCAATTTAGTTCGTTGTCATCGTCTTGTTCTGTAACAATGAAAACTTTTATTTTTCTGTTATTATAAATGTCCCTTAGTTTCATAATTATCTCCTTTTAGCCTGACCGCTAACTTTTTCCCTTAAACTATATTTTCCCGATCAATATGCATTTCGTGAAAAATAGCTGTGAATTTTCCAACTATAAGTTCTTGATTATATATTAATTGAGGTATTTTAATTAAATCAATTTCTTGCTGCCTCACTCTTCGATGCATTGGATTCATGGTATGTAATGGCTCACCATATTTGGCAAGCGGATTATACTGAAATTCTGGGTCAACAAGCGTACCTCTTGGATACATAATGCCGGGTCGGCCTTGCCCTCTTATGTCCATTATTTGGGGATGCCGCAATCCCATGGTATGTCCAAATTCATGAGCGGCGGTAGTGGAGCCTTCGTACAAATTTGCCTTCAAAAAATAACCAGAATTAGAGCCCAAATCATCTACCATTGATATTTGAATTTTGGAATATTCTTCAATTCTGAAATAATTGTTTCTAGGGTTATTATTATAAATAATATCGTCTCTATTCAATTCAGGCTCATATTGCCAGGTGGTCATAAAGCTTAGTGTATAAACTTCATTATCAAGCAAAATTTTACCTTTGGGTTCGCTCCACATTTCACCAATTTCTTCAGCGATATATTTGGCGATACTTTCATCGGCTGCATTGCCATAAACAATCATATTGGCATGAATATAAATATTCTTGGTATCACTTAAAATTTCAATTTCGCCCATAATTCAATTAATTTGATAAAAATTAGGCAAATATAGTATTGAAATTATTAAAATTCTTCAACATTTACTCCTTTTTCCCAATTTGTGGATAACCCATTTTAACAAAAATCAACAATTTAAGTACTTTTAGCATGGTAAAATTGTAAGCACAATGGCAGAATTAATCAATAATGATTATAATGAAGACAATATACGGTCGCTTGATTGGAAGGAGCATATACGCTTACGGCCGGGCATGTATATTGGAAAACTAGGAGATGGCTCTTCACCCGACGATGGTATTTATGTTCTTTTAAAAGAAGTAATAGACAATTGCATCGATGAATTTGTAATGGGAAATGGGAAAAAAATTGAAATTAATATAAAAGATGGCAAAGTAAATATTCAAGATTACGGACGTGGCATTCCTTTGGGAAAAGTGATTGACTGTGTATCGAAAATAAATACTGGGGGAAAATATGATTCCAAAGCATTTCAAAAATCTGTAGGATTAAATGGGGTTGGAACAAAGGCAGTAAACGCCTTATCTTCTCATTTCTTGGTTCAGTCGGTGCGTGATGGCGAAATGAAGGTGGCTGAATTTAATGGCGGAAATTTGGTAAAAGACCATCCGATTGAAAAAACAAACCTCCGAAATGGAACTATGATTAGTTTTATTCCTGATAATTCTATTTTTAAAAATTACCATTTTCTAAAAGAATTTATAATTGAACAAGTTTGGAATTATGCTTACCTAAATGCCGGTTTAACACTTGAATTTAATGGTGAAAAATACCTTTCAAAAAATGGACTTCATGATTTATTAAGTCATAAGTCGGATGTAGAAAGTCTGCGCTATCCAATTATCCATTTAAAAGGAGAGGATTTAGAAATGGCAATTTCGCATAGCAATGCGTATGGAGAGGAATATTATTCGTTTGTAAATGGACAGTATACCACCCAGGGCGGTACACACTTGGTTGCCTTTAAAGAGGCAATTGTAAAGGTAATTAGAGATTTTTATAAGAAAAATTTCGAGGCTTCCGATATCCGACAATCCATCGTGGGAGCTATAAGTATAAGAGTGCAGGAGCCTGTATTTGAGTCGCAAACAAAAACCAAATTGGGTTCGCAATTCATGTGGCCCGAAGGGCCTTCTTTGAAGGGGTTTATAATGGATTTTGTAAAGGAAAAATTAGACCCATTCTTACACAAAAACCCACAAGTATCTGAGGCGCTTTTAAAGCGGATTCAGCAATCGGAAAGGGAACGAAAAGACATGGCTGGTGTACGAAAAATTGCAAATGAAAGGGCAAAATCAGCCAATTTACACAACAAAAAATTGAGAGACTGTCGCTGTCATTTTACCGACGAAAAAAATCCGAATTATATTCACTCTACACTATTTATTACCGAGGGCGATTCGGCAAGTGGCTCCATCACCAAATCTCGTAATGTGGAATCGCAGGCGGTATTTAGCTTGAAAGGAAAGCCCTTGAATTGCTATAGTTTGACAAAGAAGATAGTATATGAAAATGAAGAATTTAACCTTCTTCAACACGCTTTGAATATAGAAGAAGATATTGAAAACTTGCGTTATAACAAAATCGTAATTGCCACAGATGCCGATGTGGATGGAATGCATATTCGCCTATTAATTTTGACTTTTTTCCTTCAATTTTTCCCAGAAGTGGTTCGAAAAGGACATTTATATATTTTGGAAACTCCTTTATTTAGAGTCCGAAATAAGCAAGAGACCATTTATTGTTATTCTGACATGGAAAGGCAGCTGGCGATTCAAAAATTAAAGGGCAAACCCGAAATAACAAGATTCAAAGGGCTAGGCGAAATATCGCCAGCTGAGTTTGGCACATTTATAGGTGAAAACATAAAATTAGAACCAGTAATCTTGAAAGGCGACATGAAAATAGAAGGCATTTTATCCTATTATATGGGCAAAAATACTATGGAAAGACAAGGATTTATTATTAATAATTTGAAAATAGAAAAAGATATAGTAACGCCTGAAATTGACCCTTTAGCACCAATTAATGAAAATGCAGAAAGTGAAATATAACTTTAATAAATCGATTGAAAAATAGAAAATGATAGAAGAGGAAGAATTAGAGAACAAGCCTGAGCACCAAGAAGAAGATAGCATTGGTGTATCTGGAATGTTTGAATCTTGGTTTTTAGATTATGCATCTTATGTAATTTTAGAAAGAGCTGTTCCATCCATATTTGATGGTTTAAAACCAGTACAAAGGCGGATTTTACACGCTATGGATGAGTTAGACGACGGCCGATTCAACAAAGTGGCAAATATAATTGGCACCACGATGTCGTACCATCCACATGGTGACATGTCGATTGGTGATGCGTTGGTAAACATGGGGCAAAAGGACTTGATGATGGATTGTCAGGGTAATTGGGGAGACATAAGAACGGGAGATAGATCAGCAGCACCTCGGTATATAGAAGCTCGATTGAGCAAATTTGCCTTAGAAGTCGCTTTTAACCCGCAAACCACAGAATGGGGATTATCATACGATGGAAGAAAAAAAGAACCTATCGACTTGCCAATGAAGTTTCCTTTGCTATTAGCACAAGGCGCCGAAGGCATTGCAGTGGGTTTGGCAACAAAAATTCTACCACATAACTTTTGCGAATTAATTCAAGCCTCTATAGATATTTTAGAAAAAAAACCAGTTACCATTTATCCTGATTTTCTAACTGGCGGTTTGGCAGATTGCAGTCGATATGAGGACGGAAAAAGAGGTGGAAAAGTAAGGGTTAGAGCAAGAATGGAAATTGTAGATAAAAAAACAATTGCCATTCGCGAAATTCCTTTTTCAACCACAACAGTTAGTTTAATTGATTCCATACTTGTAGCAAATGACAAGGGAAAAATTAAAATTAAAAAAGTATTAGACAATACGGCTGCAGAGGTAGAAATATTAATCGAACTGCAACCTGGTATTTCGCCAAGTGTAACCATGGATGCACTTTTTGCATTTACACAATGTGAAGTAGGCATCTCGCCCAATTGTTGTGTGATTCATAATGACAAACCTGTATTTTTAGGAGTTTCGGAAATATTAAAAATCAATACCGACCATACCGTTGCATTACTCAAACGCGAGCTTGAAATAAAACTTGCAGAATTAGAAGACAAATGGCATTTTTCGTCTCTCGAAAAGATATTTATTGAAAATAGAATTTATCGTGATATTGAGGAATGCGAAACCTGGGAAGCCGTTATTGAAGCCATAGACAAAGGTCTTGATCCATTCAAACACCTTCTGATGCGAGAAGTGACCAGAGATGATATTATTCGATTAACTGAAATAAAAATAAAAAGAATTTCAAGATATGATGCATTTAAAGCTGATGAAGCGTTAAAGGCATTGGAAGATGAAATGAAAGCGGTAAAATCCAATTTAAAGCACCTCATCGCATACTCAATAAAATATTTTGAAAACTTATTGGCTAAATATGGCAAAGGAAGAGAGCGAAAAACCGAGTTGACGAATTTTGATGTTGTAGAAATTAAAACCGTTGCCTTTAATAACGAAAAGTTATACGTCAATTTAACAGAAGGATTTATTGGTTTTGGTAAAGACATGAAAAAAGAACAATTCTTATCCGATTGTTCCGATATTGACGATATCATTTGTTTTATGCGTGATGGAAAATATAAAATTGTACCCATAAAGGAAAAAGTATTTGTAGGTAAAGACATTATCCATTGTGCAGTTTGGAAAAAAAATGATGAACGAACCACCTATAATGCAATTTATAGAGATGGAAAATCAGGTAAAAATTATGCAAAGCGATTTAATGTCACTTCGATTACTCGAGACAAAGAATATGATGTAACAAAAGGTTCTCCCTTTTCAAGCATCCTTTATTTCTCTGCAAATACCAATGGACAGGCAGAGTTGGTAGGTGTAAACTTAACTCAAGGTAGCAAAGCCAAAAAGAAATCGTTTGAGTTTAATTTTGCAGAATTAGAAATAAAAGGGCGTTCATCGCAGGGTAATGTGGTAACCAAATACCCGATAAGAGGTGTAGTATTTAAGCAAGAAGGCAACTCCACTTTAGGCGGTAGAAAAATATGGCTCGACGAAACGGTAGGGAAATTGAATGCAGATAATAGGGGGAAATATTTAGGTAGTTTTCAGGGTGAAGATAGAATTATAGTGTTGTACAAATCAGGAGAATATATGTTGTTAAATCCTGAATTGACGCATCGATTTAATTTTTCAGAAATTTTATATTTGGAAAAATTCAATGCAGAAAAAATTATTACTGCCATTCATTTCCAAATGGCAAAACAGGTTTCTTCCATCAAAAGATTTAAAATTGAAACACATACCATCGATCAAAAATTCAAATTCATAGGAGAGGAGACCGGTGATTCTTTATGTTTTGTTACGCTTCATAATAATCCCGAAGTGGAATTAGTTTTTGAAGAAGGAAAGAAAAAGCAGACTCAACTTTTTAATTTAAATGAAATAATAGAAGTTAAAGGGTGGAAAGCAATGGGCAATAAATTGGTAAATGGAAAGGTGGTTTCGGTTGCTATTTTAAACGAAGAAAAAATAATTGAGCCAATTGAATTGGATGAGGAAACGGATGATGATGAAGATTTGGAATTGGATGACGAAAATTCATTGGAAAATGACATTGAAGAATCAACACAAATAGAGCAGCCTGCAAAAAACGTAATTATTAAAGAATCGAAAAAAGAAAAGGAAGAACTACCGAAAACAGAAATACCAAAAAAGATTAATAATCCAACTGATATCGACTTTGAAATTACCAATTTAAAAGATGGTGAACAAGGGAGTTTGTTTTAAAATTCTATTTTGAAAATTCTAGCTTATTGTTTGGAAATAATTATTTCATCCATTTTACTTTTTAAAATTGGTATCATTTCGGCTTTTATGTCAAGGTGAAAAACCAATCTAATTTGCTTGGGACCAAATTGAACAGCCAAAATATTTTTTTCTTTTAGTAAATCTAGTATTTGTAAAACGGATGTCTTTTGTTCATCAACTTCGAAAATAATCATATTCGTTTCTACTGGCAAAATTGATTTCACCCAATCTTTTTCCCTAAGACAATTGGCTATTTCATTGGCATGTTGGTGGTCCAATTCCAATTTTTGCAAGTTATTATCAATAGCATAAATACAAGCAGCACCCAAAATACCTACCTGACGCATACCGCCACCAAAAGCCTTTCTAACCCTTCTTGCTTTTTTTATAAAAGAAAAATCTCCGATAATAGCACTTCCAACTGGCGCACCTAATCCTTTTGAGAAGCAAACAGATATACTATCGCATTGTTGTCCGATATCAAAAGGAGAATATTTTTTGGCCACAAGTGCATTCCATATTCTAGCGCCATCTATATGTAATTTCAAATTATTTTCAATGCAAACTTTCCTAATCTCTTTTAAATTATCCAATTCATAACAAGCTCCGCCACCTTTATTGTGCGTATTTTCCAAACAAACCAAACTTGTTTTTGGCAACCAATCCAATGGCGCTTGAATATTAGCTAGAACGTCATTTGCGGTAATGATTCCATTTTTTCCATCCACCAATTTTACGGATACGCCTGAATGAAATGCATAGCCTGCAGTTTCGTAGTAATAAATATGTGCATTTTTATCCAAAATAATTTCGTCCATTGGTTGAGTATGCACCTTTATCGAAATTTGATTAGCCATGGTACCTGAAGGAACAAAAAGAGCGGCTTCTTTCCCAAATAATTGAGCCAACTTGGCTTCTAATTTCAATATTGTAGGATCCTCATTAAAAACGTCATCGCCCACCTCAGCAATAACCATTGCATCAAGCATTGCCTTACAAGGCTTTGTTACCGTATCACTCCTTAGATCAAAAATCATTGATTTGCTATCATTTTAATAAAATTAGCTATTGCACCTGGAAAAGCAACTATTATAAAAAGCATGCCATATAATGCTCCAAAGAAATGAGCATCGTGTGCAATGCCACCGCCACCTTTTTTGGCTAAAAACCCTGAAATAAGTAGATAAACAGGCCCAAAAATATATGCGGGAATTCCAATAGGAATAAAGAAAATGTATATTTTATTTAGCGGATCAAAAATAATAGATGCAAAAACCACTGCCGAAATAGCCCCTGAAGCACCTAATGCCAAATAACGCTGATTTTCCTTTTGTTTGAAAAATCCAAAAATACTTGCCGCAATAATGGAAGTAATATAAAAAAAGAGATACACAAAAGGGCCCATTTCGTTAAACTGATATCCAAAGCTTTTTTCCACAAAAGGACCAAAAAAGTATAAGGATATCATATTAAAAACCAAGTGATTTATATCTGCATGCAAAAAACCATGGGTAACAAAACGCTTCCAATCCTTTTCTTTATCAATAATATAAGGACTAAAAATACCTTTTCGTATAATATTATCATTTGAAAAAGCGATGTATGAAATAAAGACAGTAAGACCGATTATTATATAAGTTATCATTTATTTTATTTTAGTCGTTATGGTATGGATGATTATTCTGAATGGTCATGGCTCTATAAAATTGCTCCAAAAAAAACAAGCGAATCAGTTGATGGGAGAGGGTCATTTTGGAAAGGGATAATTTATCATTGGCTCTTTCATAAACAGCCTTACTAAATCCAAATGCGCCGCCTATTAGAAAAATAGCTTTCTTTTTGCCAAGCCATTCAAAATCTTCCAAATAGTCTGCAAAGTCTCTCGAATTCATCTGACTTCCTTTTTCATCTAAAAGCACTAAATAATCGTCTTTACCTAATTTTTGAATAATCGATTCACCTTCTTTTAATTTAACCGTTTCGGCAGGCATATCTGGCGATACTTTTACGTCTGTCCAAACCAATACTTGCAAATTTGCAAATCTCGAAATGCGTTTAATATACTCATTACAACCATCTACAATATACTTTTCATTGGTTTTTCCAATCATCCAAAGCTCATATTTCATGCTATTCAGAAAAATTAAGCTGTGAAAATGACATTTTTTTTATTAAAAAACGAATCGTATATTTAATTATTTTTGCATAAATTTTAAATATGGATATTACACCTTTCATACCTGTAGTTGGAATCATATACATAATAGGATTAGGCTTATTTTTTACAGAGCATTTTCTTTTTCCAGGCACGCAAATGTTTGGTTGGGTGAGCTTGGTTGTCATTTTTTGTGCAGCACTTTTGTCCTTCGTTTTACTAGGTTGGAAATATGGAAGTGCAGTTAATGGAATTGCATTTATAATTATAGGAATTATGTTTTGGTTTGGAAAAAACAGGAGAAAAAAAAGTAAAGCATCCATAGATAAATTTATGAAAGGAGAGAGCGATTTCAAATAAAATCCATTATCTTTAATAAAAAAAGAAAAAATGAAACAGCTATTTATTCAATTTTGCTTTTTATTTATTTTCTATAATTTAAACGCCCAATTTGATTGTGGTGAGCGCTATAAAGATAAAATTTTCTCACAGGTAAAAATCACAGAAGGAATAGTATATGGAGAAAATTACACCAGCAAAGGAATATTAAAAACTTTAAAATTTGATATTTACGAACCAGTAGGAGATACCGCTTCGGAAAGAGCTGTTTTGGTTTTTATGCATGGTGGTGCCTATTGGTATGGCGATGAAAAGCATCCTGAATGTACACTTATGGGCAATCGATTAGCCAAAATGGGTTATGTAGTCATCAGTCCAAACTATAGATTGGAGCCTTCCATTTTATCTTTACTTTCTAATGAAAATATGGTAAAAGCAGTTGGAAGGGGCATTCAAGACACAAAAGCAATCATTCGTTTTTTGGATAAAAACATATTAGAAGATGGCAATACTTGGCGTTTAAGTCGCCAAAATTTCTTTATGGGAGGCGCCTCGGCGGGTGCATTAAATGGATTGCATTTGATTTTTTTAGATGAAAATGATACCCTTCAAAATGATTGGAAAACCTATCTTGATGAAATTGGTGGCTTAGAAGGCACATCAGGAACACCGGGCTATTCCTCCAAAGTGGCAGGTATAATTAGCATTAGTGGTGCTTTGGGAGATGTTAATTTTATGAATAATAATCAAACGCCATTTGTAAGTATTCACAATACCAAAGACCCTCAGATACCCTTTAATTCGGGACATCCATACAGTATTCCTATTTTACCCAATATCGATGGTGCTAATGTTTTACATCAAAGAGCGATTGAATTGGGCATAAAAAATCCATTTTACATTATACCTACTTTGGACCATACAGCCTATGAAAGCCTTGGCAAAGCGGTGCAGCCTTATTTCGACAGTACCGTTTTTTACATGGTAAATTTTATGCGAGACATAATGGGATGCACAGAGGCTACTGCAATTTTTCAGCCAAAAAACATTCCCAATTTAAGAATATACCCCAACCCAGGCAACGAATTCTTTGTTATAGATACAAAATCGATTAATGCCGAAATAGATAAAATTCAGATTTTTGATATTACTGGAAAAATGATACAAGAAGTAAATGTAAATGAATCAATTACAAAAATAGATGCAAATTTGTACGCTCCAGGTTTGTATTTAATTCAAGCCATTAAAACAGATGGAACACTTTTAGGAAAAACGAAATGGCAAAAATTATAATGCTTATTGCTTAGCAATAGAAGTGCCATATTTCACTAAAAGGGTATTTTCATCCGAAGTTGTTTTAGCTCTTTCTGCCATTCTATTTACTTGTTTTTGCCACTCTGCTGCTGTATAATTAGCAGGATTTTTCGCTTTATGGCAAGTGGCACATTTAGTGTCATTTATCTTCTTACCCATGGCAAGTTCTTCATTTATTTCTGCTGGTTTAATGTTTTCTACTTTATTGGGTTCAACAACTGGCTTTGTTGTTTTACAACTCCAAACGCCAATTATTGCAACACTGCATAATACAAACACGATTGATTTATAATTTCTCATCACTATTTTTTTTATAAATGTACATTTTCTTTTTTATTTCAAACCATTTTTTTTATCAACGAAAAACAAAACCCAAATCGGCACCAATAAACTGTGCAGTTCCAAAATGGGTTTTTACATAAGTGCCTATAAAAAATTGAGATATCGTTTTTTTGCCAAATTCTGGCGTGTAAAAAAACGGTCCCGCCTTAAAATATATAGGATTTGCTTTCCAATGTGGATGCCATAAATATACGCCACCTTCAAAATGAAGTGCAAAATGTCCTAGCAACATTTCATCGGCAAAATATAAAGAGCTTGTAAACGGTTTTGCCAATTTGGGAATAGAATCGCTACTACGTTGTATTAAATTTTTGCCTACTTTATCATCCAATTCAAATTGTAAACCCATTATCATTTTATTTGCAACTGAAGTATAACGAGCATAAGCCAATGAAAAAATATAAATGGGATATTGAGGAGTGCCTTTTCCTCCAATTTGCCCAATACCAAATCCAAATTTTGCCAAATATTCGTCCTTGTTTTTTGGCTTATCTATGTCTTTTTTTGAGATTTTTTCATATTCCAATTTACTGACTCTATATTTTAAACCAAGCGTTGCCAATGGTGTGTTCAATCCAAGATTTGGTTTCTTAAATGCACCATTGCTAAAATGGTTAAAACCTAAGCCAATATTTATACCTAAGTGATCAGTGATTTTGATTTCAGTAATAAAATCTATACCAACAAATACATTTAATGGAGTGCCAATAGCATTATTTATTTCATTTTCAGGCGAATTATATTTGCTTACGTAAGCCATTCCATAGCTCATCTTACTAAAAATAGTATATCTTTCTTTTCTTATCAATGGAAATTGACCAAACAAAAACAAGGCATAAGTAGAGCCAAATGCAGCTTTGGAGGCATTGCTTTGATACAAGAAACCCACGCCATAATCGGGCAGTTTCCACCGATTTTGCCAGGGTTTTGATCCATCGGATTGTTTGCCGATAGAAATTCCGAATGCGTTGGTCCATCCTTTTATTTCAGGTGAAAAATCAGGGGTGTGTGCAATTCCTCTTCCGGAAAAATAATTCATTTCTGCCACAAATAAATGTTGACCTTGAACACTAGAAATTAAAAAAAAATAGAAAAAAAATGTATTTTTAAAAAGCATTATAGAATTCGAGTTTCTTTATTTTAATGGAATAGCAGAATTTTCAATAAAAATAGGTTTTATTCTTAAATTTGAAAAATAAATAAATAAAAACGACACTATTTAAATTAAAAAGATGAAAATTGCATTTATAACGGGTGGCTCGCAGGGAATTGGACTTGCAATTTCTACATTGTTTATTGAAAAAGGGTATCAAATTGCTGTATTTGCTCGAAATACAAACAAACTAAACGAAATAAAAGGGCAGCTTGGAAGCAATTGTTCTGTTTTTGAATGCGACACCACCAATTATGTTCCAATGAGTGCAACCTTAGATTTGGCCATCCAAAAACTAGGCGTACCCGATGTTTTAATAAATTGTGTAGGACGAGCCAAACCTAATTATTTTGAAAAAATTAGTTCAGATGAATTTGCAGCTACTTTAAATACAAATATATTAGGCATCGTTCATCCTTGCCAATTTATTTTTCCGCTAATGAAAAATAGAAAAAATGGTATTATAATCAATACTTCCTCAGTGGCAGGTTTTTTGGGTGTATTTGGCTATACCGATTATGCTGCTAGCAAATTTGCCATCATTGGGTTTTCCGAAAGTTTGAGGCAAGAAGGAGCGAAGCATGGAGTAGAAATAAAAGTTTTGTGTCCACCAGATACAGAAACCCCAGGATTAGAAGCCGAGAATAAAACCAAACCAATCGAAACAAAAGCCATTTCAGAAGGAGGTGGGTTATTAAAACCAGAAAAAATTGCTGCTGCAGTATTTGAAAGTTTGGGAACAAAATCCTTTTATATCCTGCCAGGTTTTGATTCAAAAATTACCTTTTGGATAAAACGTCATTTCCCTTCTTTAATAGATTGGATGATAAAGAGGAAGCTGAAGCGATTTTGAGGGGTGAGAAGTTAGATGTGAGATTTTTTGTGGCAATTTGCAAAATTTGTGTTAAAAACGGATTTTAAAAAAAACATAACCGCAAAGAACACAAAGAAAATATACGCAAAGTTCCCAAAGAAAGAAAGTAATAAGTATTTGGTACAAAGTATTAAGTAAGGAAAATAAACCGTCCTCAACTTTTCCAAATCTCTTCACCACTGGAAAAAGATTTGGAAAAGTTTGTGGGTGAACCAAATCTGAAATCATTAATCCTACATCTTTTTGCAGCTTGTCGATGTGTCGGATGCCTAACTTTTTCGGTTAAAAACTGAGTTTGAAATTACAAAACCAACCTCAAATTGGGCACAAAACCCTTCATTTTGCAAACCTGCTATTAACTGTAGTTTTATTCTTGGATTCTGTTTTTCAAATCCATTCTAGAATGCAAAAATCTAGTAATTTCAATTTCGTTTTCGCTAATTATTCTGAAGAATATTATATGTTGTCCAGATTTATAACCAAAAATATCTTTGTCAATCTCATTATAATTTTTTCCTAAGTTTTGATTTTCTGTCAATACTTTACAATCTTCAAGAAGTTCAAAATAATATTTGTCAGCTTGATTCTCAAACCAAACTTCGTATGGATAATCCCAAATCTTGGATAAATCTTCTACCGCTTTGTTTGTTAATTTGTATTTAGCCATTTCTCTTTTTGGCTTTCAACGATTCAAGATTTTTTATTGGATCAAAGTCTTTTGCGATTCCGCTTTCAATCCCTTCGCTGATAGCTTTTTTAAGTGCAATAATTTTGCTTTCTTCCTCTTCTAACAATCTTAAACCAGCTCGAATAACTTCGCTAGCGTTTTTAAATCTTCCTTCTGAAACTCTGCTATCAACAAAGTTCTCAAAATAGTTTCCGAGAGAAACAGATGTATTTCGGCCCATAATTTTTTTTATTTTTAACAAAGTTACCAAAATTTGGTAATTATTAAAGAAAAAGTTGTTTTTTCTAGGACGAAAAATTAAAATTAACCGAAATGTTGCCCGCGTGAGGGCTCCATCGGAGGAAGCGGTATCCTTTTTTTGGAAGAAAATGCCCATCGGAGGAAGCGGTATCCTTTTTTTTGGTTGGCCGTAGGGGATAGGCAAAAAAGATACAAGTGTTCCGAACAATCGGAAAGCCCGACCCTTGTGGGAAGGCCCAAAAAAATAAATTTAAAGGTATAATAATTTTAATATTTTAAAAAATAAATTACCTTTGCAGTCCCAATAAAATGGGAAAGGTCACGTAGCTCAATTGGATAGAGCATCTGACTACGAATCAGAAGGTTAGGGGTTCGACTCCCTTCGCGACCACAATGTGGAAAAGTAGTTTTTTAATTTGAAAAAAATAACTACCTTTGCACCGTTATTAAAAAATAGAACAACGAAATGGCAAATTTTTGTGAATTATCAGGTAAAGGTCCTATCAGCGGTCACTCGGTGTCGCACTCGAATGTAAAGACCAAAAGAAAATTTCTTCCGAACTTACAGAAGAAAAGTTTTTATATCCCAGAAATTGGTAGATACATCGAATTAAAAGTATGTACTCAAGTGATTAGGACTATAAATAAAAAAGGCATTTATGTCTATTTAAAAGAGTTAGAAAAGAAAGGTGAAATCTCTCTAGGTTTCTAAAAAAAGAAGATCATGGCAAAGAAAAAAGGGAATAGAATTCAAGTGATTCTAGAGTGTACAGAGCACAAATTGAGTGGTTTAGGTGGAACAAGCCGATATATCACTAAGAAAAACAGGAAAAATACACCTGAAAGGTTGGAATTGAAAAAATTCAACCCGATTATGAAAAAAGTTACCGTTCACAAAGAAATTAAATAATTATGGCTAAGGTTTCAAAGAATGCCCGTGTAGATAGGGGTAAAAATGCAGGAGAGTCTAAAAATATGGTTAAGGTTATCAGAGCTGTAAAGTCTGATAAAACTGGTGCTTATGTGTTCAAAGAAAAAATTGTACACAAAGACAATCTTCAAGAAGCCCTAAAAGGCTAAAATTGACTACAATCGAATATTAAAGCTTCCCTGCTATTGGCATTGGGAGGCTTTTTTAATTTGTGGAGCATTTTGATAAAATAATAAATGAATAAGCCATGAGTATTTTTAAGCGTTTTTTTGGAAAGAGCAAACCCGAGGAGCAAGTACAACAAGAAGAAGAACAACTACAGCAAGGATTAGAAAAGACGAAAGAAGGTTTTTTCTCGAAAATAAGCAAAGCAGTAGCAGGAAAATCGACGGTTGATATCGATTTCTTGGATCAGCTGGAGGAAATTCTTATTTCATCAGATGTGAGCTTGGCTACTACCATCAAAATAATTGATCGATTAGAAGAACGCGTATCGAGAGACAAATACATAAATACCAATGACCTAAATAATATCTTAAAGGATGAAATCAGTCGATTATTGGCTGAAAATAATACTAAAGATATTCAGAGTTTTTCGGTTCCTAGCGACAAAAAACCGTTTATAATAATGGTAGTAGGCGTAAATGGAGTAGGCAAAACGACCACTATTGGAAAATTAGCCTATCAATTTAAAAGGGCCGGACTTTCCGTTTGCTTGGGTGCTGCTGATACGTTTAGAGCTGCGGCCGTTGACCAACTTACTATTTGGTCGGAGCGGGTAGGAGTACCTATTGTAAAACAAGGCATGGGCAGCGACCCTGCGGCTGTTGCTTTTGACACTGTACAATCGGCAGTTTCGAAAAACTATGATGTAGTAATTATTGACACCGCTGGCCGATTGCACAATAAGGTAGGCTTGATGGATGAGTTATCCAAAATAAAAAGAGTAATGTCGAAAGTGGTACCCGATTCGCCACATGAAGTGATACTAGTATTAGATGCCACTACAGGACAAAATGCAATTGAACAAGCGAAGCAATTTTCGGCAGTAACACAAGTAACGGCATTGGCGGTTACAAAATTAGATGGAACTGCAAAAGGTGGTGTAATATTAAGTATTGCAGATGAATTCAAAATTCCTATTAAATATATAGGTTTGGGCGAAAAAATGGAACAATTACAAGTTTTCAACAGAGAAGTATTTGTAGAAATGTTGTTCAATAAATAGTTTTTTTGTCTTGATACACGATACAATTATTAAAATTTACGATTTACCATGAAAACAAAATCACATAAAAAGGACAAAATAAACGTTATCACATTAGGTTGTTCCAAAAATTTAGTGGATTCTGAAGTATTGGTTAGTCAATTGAAATATAATGATTATGAAGTTTCGCACCAAAGTGAGGAAGCCACAAAAGACGATTCAAATATTATAATCATAAATACTTGCGGTTTCATTGATAGGGCAAAAGAAGAATCAATCAATACTATTTTGACATATGCCGACAAAAAACAGAAAGGCGAAATTGATAAATTATTTGTTACAGGTTGTTTGTCGCAACGATACAAAGATGATTTGGAAGAAGAAATACCAGCCGTAGATGCCTTTTTTGGAACACTAGAAATGCCTGCTTTGTTGGAGAAATTGAATGCCGACTATAAGCATGATTTAATTGGCGAAAGGGTATTGGCTACACCAATGCATTATGCATATTTGAAAATTTCGGAAGGCTGCAACCGAACTTGTTCTTTTTGCGCTATCCCATTGATGCGTGGAAAGCATATATCGAGAACCATAGAATCGCTGGTAGAAGAAACAAAATCATTGGCTAGACAGGGCGTAAAAGAGATAATGTTGATTGCACAAGAACTTACATATTATGGCTTAGATATTTATAAATCAAGGGAATTACCAAAATTACTTAAAGCTTTAAATGAAGTAGATGGCATCGAATGGATAAGATTGCACTATGCTTATCCGTCGAAGTTTCCGATTGAGATAATTGAAAGTATAAAAGAGAATGATAAGGTTTGTAATTATTTAGACATTCCTTTGCAGCACATTAGCGACCCAATTTTAAAAGCCATGAAACGGCAAATTACAAAAGGGGAAACGATAGATTTAATAAAACAAATCAGAAACATACTGCCAGAAATTGCTTTAAGAACAACCATGCTAGTAGGTTTTCCGGGCGAAACCGAAGAAGATTTCAAGGAATTGTGTGATTTTGTTAAAGAAATGGAATTCGAGCGATTGGGTGTATTTATGTATAGCCATGAAGAAAATACGATTGCCCACGATTTTGAAGATGATGTACCTGGTGAAATAAAAGAAGAGCGAGCGGCAATTTTGATGGAAATACAACAAGAAATTTCGACGAAGAAAAATGACGAGAAAATAGGCAAAACATTCAAAGTATTAATTGACAGAAAAGAAGGCGGCTTTTTTGTTGGTCGAACCGAATTTGATTCGCCAGAGGTTGACAATGAGGTACTTATAGATGCAAAAAAACATTTCTGCCGTGTTGGTGATTTTGTAGAAGCAACCATTGACGATGCTACCGATTTTGATTTATATGCTAGTTTGTAGAGAGAATTGGGAAATAGAAAATAGTAAATAGAAATTGGGAATTAGAAAATAGAAAATTGAAATTGGATGACTAAATTCTTTGAGTCATTAATAATTACTTAATAAACCAATAAATCTTCGTCCTCAACATCCATTTCTTGATTAATGTTGATATTTGATTTATCAATCTTATTATACATTATTTTACCTGTGGAACTGTGCGGTAATTCTTCAACAATATCTATAATTCTTGGTATTTTATAAGAGGTAAGGTGTTTTAAGCAATGATTTCTGATGTCTTCCACCGTGATAATACTTGAAGGCACAATAAAAGCACGCACCAATTCCCCTGCATCTTCATCTTTATGACCCATAACAGCGCAATCTTTCACCGCTTCAAGGCCCAAAATCACCTTTTCCACCTCGGCCGGAAATACCTTATTGCCATTTACGTTTATAAAATTACTTTTCCGACCAATTACAAAAATCTGCCCATATTCATCCTCTTCCACAACATCCTGAGTATGAAACCACCCATCCACAAACATCTTTTTTTCTTCTTCATTTGCATTTGAATAGCCAAGTGCCAACCCTGGAGATTTGACTAAAAAATGACCTCGCTCTCCAACATTGCAAATCTGATTTGATTCATCAACAATCTTATACTCAAATTCTTTAAATACTTTACCTACAGACCCATATTTGCTTCCCTTTTCGTCCATATGATTGAGGCAAATAATGCCAATTTCTGAAATACCGAAAGCCTGATGAATATGCAAGCCAAATTTTTCGAGAAATTGATGACCTAAAATTTCAGCCATTGGAGCGCTACCACATATGGCCATTCTTAGCGTTTTTATTTTGGATCGTATGTCTTGCGGGTAATTTAACAATACTTTGAAAAAATAAGGCACACCACTCATTAAAGTAATGCCATGTTGTTCGATATAATCAAAAACTCGTGGTGGTACCAAATGCATTGCATCCACATAATATACACTTGCTCCTGACATCAATGAAGGGAAAGTGACCGTTAAACCATGACTATGAGAAATGGGTAAGCCACATAAGAACTTATCGCTAGGCAAAACACCCATATTATCTGCCCAAATTTTGCACTGGTAAAAAATATTTTTTTGTGTCAACCGAGCACCTTTAGGTTTACCGGAAGAACCTGAAGAATAAAGATGAAAAAACTCGAGGTCTTTTACCTCATATTCGTTTTTAACACTGTTTTTCGCAAACAAACTATTTAACTTATTGCCTATTCCTATATATTCTGGTTCAAAAGACAGATAATGTACATAAAACGGATCGTATTTAAAACTCAACTTTTTCTCAAACTTATTTTGTTCTGCCCAATCAGGATATTTAGAAAGCATTTTCTCATTAAGCAAAATTATATCACAATTGGTTTCTTGCACCATTATATGAAATTCCTTTCGGGAAAGAATCGGATCAACAGGAATAAAAATTCCACCAATTCGTGCTACAGCATAATAAATAGATATCAAATCGATACAATTGGGACTTGCAATTAATAATTTATGTCCCATTTTAAAGCCACAGGCATTTAATTTTTCCTCGGCAGCATAAATTGCCCTTTCTAAAGCTGAAAATGTAATTACTCTTTCATTTCCTTCCGCTATTGCTATATTATTTGGAAACCTAGAAAAAATTGGTTGTAATTGAGAAAAGACCATTTTTTATTTTTTATGAAGAATTATTGGGTCAAGGGTCATTTGGTTAGATATTAATATTTATTCATTTTATTATATGTAATTATCAAAATCTTTTGGTTTTGGTGTTTTTAATTTAATAAAATTACGACAAAAATATTAAAAAGTGCTTATTTTATATGTAAATTTGAAAAAATAATAAATCCTTTTGGAATGGAAAAATTAACAGCAAGACAAAGATTGTTGTGTTTATTTGATGACGGAAAATTTGAAGAAATTGGCGCCTTAATTCAACAACGTCATTTACTAAATAAAAATAAAGATTTTAGTGGCGATGGTGTAATAACTGCCTATGGTACAATAAATGGTAGAAAAGTATTTGCCTTTTCGCAAGATTCCAATTTTTTGGGTGGCACAAGTGGAGCAGAGCATTGCAAAAAAATAGCACGATTAATTGACCTTGCTAGGGAAAACAAATGTCCAATTGTTGGCATTTTAGATTCAGGAGGCGCTCGGATTCAAGAAGGCGTTTTATCTATAGAATACACAGCACTTGTAGCACGTAAATGGAGTGAGATTTCAGGATACATTCCAAATATTACACTTGTCTGTGGCGCATGTGCTGGTGGTTCAGCTTATATTTCTTCTATTTCAGATTTTAATATTATCGTAGAAAACCAAGGTTATATATTTCTAACTGGACCAAAAGTAATTGAAAAAGTATTGAATGAAAAAGTATCATTTGAAGAACTGGGTGGCGCGTCGGTACATAGTTTTCTAACGGGTGTTTCAAACCAGACAGCTACAAACGATTTGGATGGTATTACCAAAATACAACAAATTTTATCTTATTTACCCCAATGGTGTAAGGGAAATTTATCCTATTCCGATTATCCAATTTCTAAAAGAGATACTTTACCCGTATTAAACACTTTTTTGCCTGAAGAAGAAAAAAGTGCCTATGACATCAAGAAAATAATCAATTATATTATAGACGCAGATTCCTTTTTTGAAATCCATCCTGATTATGCTACCAGTATGGTGGTTGGGTTTGCACGAATGGGCAATCAGCCGATAGGAATTATTGCAAACAATCCATTTTTTATGAGTGGTTCCATCGATTATATGGGTTGCAAAAAAGCAGCTCGGTTTATGGAAATATGCGATGCATATAATATTGCAATTATTTTTTTAGCTGATTCGCCAGGTATATTGCCAGGAAAAGACCAAGAAGTAGCTGGAATTTTGGGCAGTGGCGGTCGATATTTTCAATCGCAGGCAGTAGCAACGAATCCAAAAATTACGCTTATTTTGCGCAAACTGATTGGTGGCTCCTATGGTTTTATGGGACCTAAAATGATGGGTACAGATTTAAATTTTGCATGGCCACAAGCACAAATTGCTGTAGTTGGTTCAGATGCGGCACTTGAAATTATTTTTTCAAAAGAAATAAAAAATTCCAAAAATCCTACTAAAGCCTTGGCTGAAAAAATTGAAGCATACAAACAGCATTTTCTTAATCCTTATATGGCGGCTTCACAAGGATTTATAGATAAAGTTATAATGCCCGACCAAACAAGGATCACACTACTGAAAGCACTCAAATCATTACAAAACAAAGTAGTAACTAAACTAGACAAAAGAAGAAACATTGGATCAATGGGATAGGGCAACCTCAAAAAAATAATTAATTAGGGATGAATTTTACCAATTGCTTTTTCTCTCGACTTGCTCTACTTTTTATTCCTGCAGAACGATATGGAATAAGGGAATCAATAGCCAAATTTAATTCAATAGCCAATTCAGGAAATGTTTTACAAAACATGCCAAGTATTTCTAGAGAAAAACAGACAACGGCAATTTCCTCTTTTCTATTATAAACGAACTTAAAACAATTGTCTACTAGTCTACCTTCCCATTCGGTTGGAACTTGCATTTCTTTCAATATGCGCAGTACATTTCGACGTTGACCCAATGTTTTTGGATTTTCCAGATGCTCCAATAATTGCTCTAAGTAAGGGTAAAAGGCGCTTGGATTCCTTTTTGCTAAAATAGAAATTGAATAAGAACATCTTTGAACAATTATATTATTTTCAAAGAAAAATAAATCCATTAACTCCTTAATTTTTTCTGGTTTGTTTTTAATAAATTCTAATACTTTAAAGGTATTTTCTTTATAATCCTCACCAATAAAAAAAGCCAAAACACTCATTTTACTTTAAAAATTTGCGCAATCCCAATTTAAATACTAAAAACAAAGCAGCAAATACAGCTATAAAATTCATAAAAGAACCAAAGAAAACAAAATGGATAAACACCCTTTGTAAAAGGAATGTAGCCAAAAAGGCCAAAATAATAACTGTTAAAAGTCCTGATAATCTTTCGAAACCAGGAATTTCGTCTAAAGAAACAATCTTACTTATTATCACTAAGGTAAAAACCAAAGAAATAATAGGCAAAAAGTAGGCTAAAAAATTAACGTCCAAAAGATTGGTTTGATAAAAAAACAATCCATATAAAATAAGCATAAAACTAAAAATAGCTGGAATAGATACAGCATATATTATAAAGCTAAAAATATATTTCCATGGCGACAATTTTGCATTTGAACCAGCTATCCAACCAAAAAGCAAGGAAACAATAGGTAAACTCCCAAAATAAATTAGGGTAGGGACTAATAATACATCTAGCTTGGAAATTAATTCATTTATAGTCATTTTTAATTTTTCATTAAAGATAAAAAAAACTATAAAAATCAAACTTTAAAATGGAAATTTGGTTATTATAATAACTAAACTAAAAAAATAATGAATAATCAAGCAGCAATATTTGACCAAATAGTAGAAAGAAGAAGGTCGATTAGAATATATGATGAAAATGCATTTTTTGATGAAACAAGCGTTACAAGAAGTTTGGAAAGAGCAACGCTTGCACCAAATAGCTCTAATTTGCAGTTGTGGGAGTTTTATAGGGTAAAAACTAAAAGTAAAAAAGATGAATTGGCAAAATATTGTTTGGGGCAGAAAGCAGCATCTACAGCAAATGAGTTAATTGTTTTCGTAACCCGAAAAGATAAGTGGAAAGAAAATGCAAAATTTGTTTTAGGGGAAGCCAAAAAGGATTTTCCTGAAAAAATTGGAAAAAGACAAAAATTGGTTACTGATTATTATTCCAAATTAATCCCCATTTTATATGGAAACGATATATTTGATATAAGTGGGAAAATCAAAAAAATTGCATCGTTTGGTGTGGGCGTTTTTCAACCAATTGCTAGGGAAGTAGATGCCAATGATATGAGGGTAGTGGTACATAAAAGTTTGGCACTAGCGGCACAAACATTCATGTTGAGCATGACAGCCGAAGGATATGATACTTGCCCTATGGAAGGATTTGATTCAAAACGGGTGAAATCTTTTTTGAAACTTCCAAATGCAGCTGAAATTGGAATGATAGTAAGTGTTGGTTTGGCCAAACCCGAAGGACTTTATGGAAGAAGGGTAAGAATTCCAAATAATAAAATAATTCATGTAATTTAGTTTAATTATTTTAATATAAATTTATCATTATAAGTTATTTATATAATTTTATATGATTTTTAAGTTTAAATAAAAATTCTCATTATAAATCAGAATAAGACTCTTGTATTGTTATAATATATTGAATTTAAATAATTTACCATTTAGTCTTTTTTAAAATATAAAATTTTAATTAAAGTATTTTATTTAAAAAAGTGTATATTTAATTGAGAATCAATAATTTATTATTTTTTAAATAAACTAAAATATATCATAATTTTGATTTTTATTTATACCCATTTTTATTTTTGACAATAGTTATGGAACTAATTATTTATTTTTATCATTTAAAGGATTATCACTAAAATTAAAAAAGTAAAGAATGGGATTATTTGATTTTGTTTCTAATGAATTCATTGAAGTAATTGATTGGGTCGAAACTAGCCAAGACATTGTTGTACATAAATTTCCCGACAATGGAAATAATATTAAAATGGGTGCACAATTAACGGTAAGAGAATCGCAAATTGCACTTTTTGTAAATGAAGGTAAAATTGCCGATATTTATGGTCCTGGCAGGCATGAATTAACAACAGAAAACATGCCAATAATGACTACACTTAAAGGTTGGAAATTTGGATTTAAATCTCCATTTAAAGTAGATATATATTTTGTTTCAACAAAACAATTTACAAATCTAAAGTGGGGCACACCAAACCCCGTAATGGTTCGCGATCCTGAATTTAAACAGGTTAGAATAAAAGCATTTGGTATTTATTTTGTAAAAATTAAAGACGCAAGTTTATTTTTTACTGAATTTGCTGGGACACAAAATGAGCTAAATATAGTAGAAGTAGAAGATAGATTAAGGGATATTGTTTCACCCAAATTTGCTGAATCACTGGCAGAAGCCAATGTTGCCGTAATGGATTTGGTATCAAAATACACAGAAATTGGCGACGTAATAAAACCATTTTTACAAACTGATTTTAATCCATTTGGAATAGAAATAACCAAATTTCAGATAACTAGCACAACTTTGCCACCTGAGGTAGAGGCATTTTACGACAAAATGACCACAATGAACATGGTGGGCGATATGGGTAAATTTACCCAATTTCAAACCGCCACTTCTATAGAAAAGGCTGCAGAAAATGAGGGCGGTGGAGCAGGAGCTGGTGTTGGAATAGGAGCAGGATTTGCTATGGGCAATTTGATGTCTCAAAATATGAACCAACAAAACAACCAAAACTTACAAACTGGCACGAAGGATGATATTATGAAGATGCTCAAAGAGTTAGGAGAATTAAAAACAGCAGGAATTCTTACAGAGGAAGAGTTTAATGCCAAAAAAACAGAATTATTGGCAAAATTATAAGTTTAACCTATGGATGAATTAGAAAAAACTGGGAATACAAATACCTCAGATTTGGAATATTTAAAATCGAATAATACATTTATTCCATCTTCAAAGATTTTAGAAAAAGTATTGGAAAGAAAATGTCCAACTTGCTCAGGGAAAATGCGTTTTTCGGCCGAAAAAGTGAAACTAGCGTGTGACTATTGTGGTTATTCTGAAGATTTTGACAAAGCAAATGATAAAGTAGCCGAACAATCGCTCGATTCTTTTATAAATTTGGCGGTTCAATCAGTTCCCGAAAAGGATGAAAAACATGTATATAATTGTGGAAGCTGTGGCTCCAAAACCATAATTGGAAAAACGGAGGTATTAGTAAAATGCAGTTTTTGTGGTTCTAAAAACGTAAACGAGGAAGCATTTGAACACAATTATTTCCAACCAACGGGCATTTTGCCGTTTAAAATTCCCAAATCAAAAGCAAAAGATCAATTTTCGAAATGGATAAAAAAAGGAATTTTCACTCCTTCTTCATTAAATACCAAAGCCGTTCTAGGTGAATTAAAGGGAATTTATTTGCCATTTTGGACATATGATGCACACACCATAACCCAATATCAAGGTTATGCTGGATATAATAAATCGACAACCCAACAGCAAATTGTGAATGGAAAGATGACTCCTGTACAAGTAAAAAAGACGGAGTGGGAGTATAAGTCAGGCGAGAAAGAAATTTATTTTGATGATGTTTTAGTAAATGCCTCAAAAGGCTTAAAACAGGAAGAAACCCAATCTATCTATCCATTTAATTTAAAAGAGGTTGTAAATTTTGACCCTCAATTGTTATTAGGATGGGAAGCAGAGGTTTATAGTACTGATGTTAAAGAAGGTTATAAATTGGCAGAAAAGGCCATGGATAATCAAATAAATAATGTCTGCTTATCATTAATTGGTGGAGATATTCAAAAAGATGTGCATGTTTTTACGAATAAATCAAAGCAAACATTTAAGCACATTATTTTACCGATTTGGATTTGTACCTATTTTTTTAACGATAAATCTTTCCTATTTTTAATTAATGGACAAACAGGTAAAATATATGGTAAAAAACCTAATTCCCCATTAAAAATTGCCCTTGCAATTGGATTGACCATTCTTTTTATAGCTATACTTTATTTTGTGGCTACGAATAGATAAAATTTGGTCAATTTATCACCTTTTTATTTTAAAAAAGTACTTTTGAATTCAATTCTTACCAAAAAAGAGATTAAATTTGGTACTTTTGCAAAAAAATAAAATTATGAAAATCGTACAATCATTTTTTCTTTCAATAATAATTTGCTCATTATTAATAGCCTGCAACAAAAACGAAAAGTTATTAGTTAAAAAATGGAGATACGAAAAATTAGAGAGTAAAGCTAATGATGAACAAGTGGCTGAGGCAAAAAAAATGTTGGCAAATGCACCTGATAGCTTAAAGCCTGAAATGGAAAGAAAACTAAAAGAACATGAAAGCCTTATGGGAGGAGAGATTTTTAAAAAATCCACTTTGGATTTAAAAGCAGATGGAAATTTCGAAAGCAATAACTTGGGCGCCATAAGTAAAGGAAAATGGTCTATGAACAAAGAAAAAACCATTTTAATTTTAAATACAGAAATAGCAGAAGGTCAAAATATGATTGATAGTTTGAAAATTATCAGTTTAGATGAGCAAAATTTAAAATACAAAATCTTTAGAGACCAAGATGCTACGCTTTCATTGGTGCCTTTTTAAATAATTATTTGGGTTAAATCATTAATAAATTCAAATTTTCCAGTTTCAAAATAAATTTTTGCAAACACCGTATTATCGCCATTTGTAATACACAAATAAGGTGCTTTTACTGCTAAATTATAAATAGCAACTTGGTCAAACATACTTTGATGTATGGGTAAATTAGGCCGTTTGCATTCGACTAATAATTCTGGTTCAAAATTTTTATTATACACCAAAATATCCCACCGCTTAATTAAACCATTCACAGTGATACTTTTTTCGACAGCCATTTTTGATAAAGGGATTTTTAATTCAGCAGTCAAATAATTAAGCATCAATTGCCTCACTTTTTCTTCTGGAGTAAGCAAAATGTACTTTTTTCTTACTAAACAAAAAATATATGTCTTTTCTCCTTCTTTCTTTATTTTAAAATTGATATTTTGCACCACTCAAATATATGACATTCGATAGCATTTTAAAAGAACTAAAAGCAGGTAAATTTGCGCCCATTTATTTTTTGAGTGGCGAAGAAGTTTATTATATCCATAAGATAGCAGATTATATTGAACAGCACGCATTAGAGCCTGCTCAAAAGGACTTCAATTTCAATGTTTTTTATGGAAAAGATAGCGACCCAAACATAATTATTGGCGATGCGCAGCAATATCCTGTTTTTTCAGAAAAAAAACTGATTATTGTAAAAGAAGCACAAGACATAAAAAAATGGGATGCATTTGAATCTTATTTAAAGAAACCACAAGCCAGTACAATATTAGTCATTTGTCATAATTATAAGAAAATTGACAAAAGAACCGCATTTGGAAAGCTTATAGAAAAAAATAGTGTTTTCCTAGAAACGGAAAAATTAAAGGATGAAAAACTAATTCATTGGGTTGAAGCACTTATTGATGGTCATGGATTTAAAATAAAACCTGAAAATTCGAAATTACTAGTTGATCATTTAGGAAACGACCTTTCTAAAATTGAAAATGAGATTGAAAAACTGTCGCTAAATATAAATAAAGGAGACACAATCACGGCAGATTTGATTGAGAAATACATAGGCATAAGTAAGGATTTTAATATGTTTGAATTTACCAAAGCTATTTCTTACAAAGACCTTACAAAAGCACTAAACATTTTGCTTTATTTTCAAAAAAATCCCAAGGCAGGCCCACCAGTTGTTATGATGGGATTGATCTATACCTTATTTTCAAAATTATATATTTTACATAATAATCTTGGGCTTAGCGATTTTGATTTGGCCAAAAAAATTGGTGTTCCCTCGTTTTTCTTTAACGAATACAAAGTAGCGATGCGCAATTTCCCACTTAAAAAAACCGAAATTGCCATTTCATTACTGTATGAATATGATGGAAAACTAAAAGGACTGAATTCAGGTGCTGTAGATGATTTTGAATTGATGAAAGAAATGGTTTTTAAATTGTTTTATTAGAGGATGGAACAATAAAAACTTAAATGCTAGTGGCAAAACTAAAAAACCACAAATAAAAGGAAGTTTATTTTTCATGTTATTGTTTTTATTTTCTTGCAAATCACATGTAGAGAAAGAATTTTCTAATGGAGATAAATACATTGGAGAGTGGAAAAATGGAAAACAAAATGGAAATGGAAAAATGGCGTTCGAAAATGGTGATATATACATTGGTGAATGGAAGGATGGGAAATATAATGGAAAAGGAATTATAACATATTTTAATGGAGAAAAATATGAAGGTGAATTTCTAAACTCTTGTCGGAAATGGGAAAGGGAAATATACTTACCCAGATGGAGTTCGATACGAAGGAAATTTTAAATGTTGTGAGATTAATGGAACTTGCACAAAGTATTTTACAAATGGAGATATTTTCACAGGAAAGTTTATAGATAGCAAACAAATTGGAGAAGGAGTTTTTATTTGGCATACAGGGGAAAAATTTATTGGTTATTTTATAGATTTTAAATGTAATGGACAAGGAAAATTCACATGGAAAAATGGAAATTTTTACGAAGGAGAGTGGAAAGATAACAAACAAAATGGTTTTGGAACATTCAAATTTCCAAGTGGTATGAGTATTATTGGTGAATGGAAAAATAATTTGGTTGATGGAAATGCAACTATAATTTGGGACAATGGAGATAAATACGAAGGTGAATGGAAAATGAAAAAGCACCGGTTATGGGAAATTTACCCATAAAATGGTAAAATTGAACAAGGTAGATTTAATGAAAATAAGTACATTGGTAAATAACAAAACCTCCTAAACACTCCTAATTAATCCTATCTTTTTCTTCTTGGTTACTTTTATTGATATTTGAATTTTCGAATTGCTTACCTTTTTGGAAGTTGTAAACTATTGAAAGTCCTACTTGTCGTGAATTAAATTTAGTAGTTGTTTCTGAATCCACATTCGCAAAGTTTGTTGTATAGGACATATTTAGGGTATTAAAAATGTCATTTCCCATCAAACGAATCAATAGTTTTTTGTCGAAAAATGATTTTGAAATCGAAATATTCACCATACCATTGCTTTTCATCACATCGGTGGCATCTAAATACGGTGAATCATAAAAAGCAAAAACATTAATTTTAAATTGTTTAGGCAAAATAAAGGTATTATCCACTGAAACGTTAACCTTATTCGAACTTAAATTAAATTCTTGATTATTCACAATTGCATCGTATTTGAAAAAAGTATATTGAGCCGAAAATGACAAAATCCACCATTTATACAATTCTTTATTTATATTTACGCCCAAATTTAGGTTGTTTCTAACCTTAAAATTTGACGCCTTATAAGTGGTTATTTTAGTCGTATCATCTTGAAAAGCTAGGTGCGTATAGCTGTTTTTTATGTTTTCGTGCCCTAAATTAAACGTATAAGTATTATCGAAAGAATAGGAAAATTCGGTTACATTTATATATTCAGGTATCAAATTGGCATTTCCTGTCCATATAGAATATTGACTTCTATAAAATTGAAATGGGTTTAGGTCTTCGAAATTTGGTCGATGTATTTTGCGACTATAATTTAAGTTTAAACTATGCTTTTCTTTGATTGTTTTCTGAATAAAAGCACTTGGAAAGAAATCAATATATGATCTTTTGGTCAAACTGTCGAGTGTAATAGATAATTGATTTGTATTGGTTTGTTCCGACCGAAGACCAACATTTGTACTCCACCCTTTTTCCCATTGCTTATTCCAAATCAAATATGCAGCATTTATATTTTCAATATATTGAAATGCATTAGATCTGGTACTGTCCAGCACATAAATACCATCGATTAAATTATCAAATTCTATATCATTTGTTGTTTTTGTCCAAGTAAATTTTGCACCTGTTTCTATCGAATTTTTATTTTTTAATGGTTTGGTATAATCCAATTTAGAAGTATGTAAGTTTACAATAAATGGATTCGATTGTTTGAAATCTAGAAGATTTTCCTTTTCAATATTATTACCATCAAAAAAAGTAGTGGTTAAATGACTGTTGGTTAATAAATGAAAATTGGTATAATCATAACCAAATTCCAAAGTACTTCCGGTTGTGTCTAATGTTCCTTTATAATTTAAATTAAGGGATGGGTTATTGTTTCTTCCTGATGTAATATTTTTTGTTTTTTGAATCTCATCTATAATATTTGAGCTTAAATCATTTAGAATATTAAGGTTCGCGTCCGATTTATGTGGATTGTAAAAATTAAAGAATTCGCCACCAAACCCAATTCTGTGTTTTTCATTTATGGCGTATTGCATATTTAAATTGGCATAATGATAAATAAAAGGAAATTTGTCAAAACCAGTTTCGTCAAACTGTTGCGTGACACCATCAATTAAAAAATTTCTGACGAAGGTTGTTTTATTAAAATTTACATTATCACCAAAACCATAATTCGCGCTCATAGTTAGCTTTTTATAATTCAAGTTTACATTAAACCCAACTTCTCCATTTGCATATCGGCCTTGTCGGTAATTTCCGTAAACAGAACCATTGACACCTGTTTTCAAATTTGTTTTTAGTTGAATATCTAAAATCCCACCTTTGGCACTTGCGTCATATTTTGCTGATGGATTGCTTACTACCTCAATCTTTTTTACATTATTACTTTGGATAGATTTTAAAAGGTTTGCCAACTGATCGCCGGTCATCTGTTCAATTTTGCCATTAATCATCACCTGAATTTCAGTCTTGCCATTTATCCTAATTTGATCTGTTCCCGAAACGGTAACCCCAGGCACAGACCGCAACAAATCCATTACATTCTCTCCGGTTGATTTCACACTATTTTCAACATTATAAACAATTCTATCTGCTTTTCTTTCAATTATTGGTCTATTTGCAACCACCTCAACACCATCAATAACATTCGATGATTTTTTTAATTGAATGCTTCCCAATTCTTTGGCTTGATTTTTCTCAATAGTTATATCGTTTAAGGTATCCGTTTTATAGCCTAAATATAAAATTTCCAAAAAATAATCTCCTTCTGCAATATCTTCGATTTTAAAACTGCCATCCGTCCCAGTTAGAGATCCATTTATATAATCCGGATCTTTATATTTGTGCAAAATGACATTTGCAAATTCAATTGGTGTATTATTTTCATCTAAAACAATGCCTTGTAAACCACCACAAAAAGAATTTAAAAAAGGTACTAATGATAGAACAAATACAAAAATATTCTTATGCATAACTGATTAATAATTGTTTGGTAAGACAAAGGTAGGCGTTTTAAAATTAGCGAGTATTGGTTTATTATTTCGAATTTAATTTTTAACTTTTTTTTAGTTAATTTTTAAAACTATTTATATAAATTTCTGTTACCTGCGGTAACTTATTTTCCCTATTTTTGAAACTTATTAAATCAATTCATATGCAAAAAATAATTACATTTTATTTATTGTTTTTTTTTAGTTTTTCAACCCTAAAAGCACAAGATATTTTAAAAGAGGATTTTGAGTTAGGCTTACCAAAAAAAACTTGGCAAGTATCAGATAAAGGGGAATTGGGACATTTAATTGGTGTGGAAAAAAGTAAGTTTTTCAGGTTTCACCCTAAATATAAAAATGAGAAATTAGTTACTCCAATTTTAAATTTGTCAGGCGGTGGTTACTATAGATTATATTTTAATTGGTCTGAGAATGGCAATAGCAATCCAGATTCTACCATAATAAGTTTTTCGATTGATAGTGGTTTGAATTGGAAAAGAATGGGCAGTTTTGGTGGTGGAAACAACTCGTTGTGGCAACTAGATTCCATCGAATTGGGCGAAAATGGGGCAGAAGCAAGCATAATAAAATTTGAGTATAAAGGATCGGGAAGATTTCCAGCTACTTATTTTAATATAGATGATATTAAGATTTCGAAAGTGGAGAAACCAAGTGGAATTGGTTCGATTAATTTGAATGCAAAAATAGATTTATTTCCAAATCCAATTTCGAATCATGCAATATTAAAAATAGAAAATGTAGAAAAGAAACTACTCCAATATCAGATATTTGATATTTCGGGAATTGTTTATAAACAAAATTTCATTGGAAATGAACAGTTTATAATTGAACATATTGATTTTTCAGACTTAACGCAAGGTATTTATTTCGTGAAAATTTTCGATAATGAAGCTCAAAAAACAATAAAAGTAATTCTTCAATAATTTTTACAAACAATCAATTATGCATTTATTTAAAAAAGTATATTCACTCTTACTTATTATATTACTTACTAATTGTGAGGCAAAAGCTGCAATATTAGTGCCCAATTTAATAGTAGATATTAATCAATTACCAAGCAAAAATTATGATATTGGGCCATTTATAATTTCTTGGAATGCACAGCTATTACAATTTGACATTACAAATCAATCGGATTTATCGAAGTCTATTTGGTCATCAGTTCAAGGAAAGGGATTTATACATGGCGCTCAAGCAATAGACATGGTGGAAGACAGTAGAGGTTCGTTTGTTTTTGAGGAGGAAATCATTGAAATATTGTCGAATCAAAGTATTGAAAATATCGATTTAATTAACAATCAATTAGTTATAAAAGGAAAGGTTTATAATAATGCAGTTCAAACTGCCTATACTTTAATATTTAAATCAAATGGCGATAATCAATTAAATTTTGATGTCAATTTTGAAAACAATACATTTAATAGAGTATATTTTACTTATTCCGCAGAAGAGGAAGAGGCTTTTTATGGCTTTGGTGAGCAGTGTTCTTTTTTCAACAATAAAGGAAAAAAAATACCCATTTGGGTAAATGAACAAGGAGTTGGAAGAGGTGATATTACAGACCCAATAATCAATGCTGTTTTGGGCCTTTCAGGTGGAAACGAAACGAGCAATTATATTTCTGTTCCTCATTATATAAGTACCTCTAATCGGTCATTATATTTAGAAAACACAAATTATTCGGTATTTGATTTGACGGAATCAGATAAAGTTCAAATTGATACTTGGTCGAGTCATTTAGTTGGTAATATTATTTCAGGTAATTCGCCGAAAGAATTGATAACCGAATACACCACTTACAGCGGAAGAATGCGCAAATTACCTTCTTGGGTAGGCGAGGGCGCGATAATTGGCTTACAAGGAGGAACCGAAAAATTATATGATGAATGGGCGGCACTTGAAGAAAAAGGAACACCAATTGCTGCTTTTTGGGTGCAAGATTGGATAGGCCAACGAACTACAATTGTAGGCAAGCAATTGTGGTGGAATTGGGAACTCGATAACGACAGATATCCAAATTGGGATGAATTGGTTGACACTTTGGGCAAAAAAAATATAAGACTTTTAGGCTATATTAATCCATTTATTGCCAATATTTATGGACAAAAAACGAATATTAGACGTAACATTTTCTTGGAGGCTCGAACAAATGGATTTTTGGTAAAAAAAGAAAATGGCGATCCATATTTAATAAAACAAACATCCTTTGATGCAGGAATAATAGATCTTACAAATCCTGCCTGCAGAGTATGGATAAAAGAAATTATAAAAGATGAGTTAATTGCAAGAGGATTAAAAGGATGGATGGCAGATTTTGCGGAGGCTTTGCCTTACGATGCAGTTTTGTTTTCGGGCGAATCGCCCAAAGACTACCATAATAAATATACCGAAGTATGGATGCAAATAAATAGGGAGGCTATTGAAGAAAGTGGATATGGCGATGAAATGGTCTTTTTTGCAAGGTCAGGATTTACGCAAAGTCCTAAATATTCAACCCTTTTTTGGCAAGGCGACCAACTTGTGGATTGGGGACAAAACGATGGTATAAAATCGGCCATGACTGGTTTAATGAGTGCTGGTATTTCAGGATTTAGTTTAAATCACAGTGATATTGGAGGTTATACAACGGTTACTTACCCAATTGTGAAAAATTATGTTAGAAGCAAAGAACTGCTTAAAAGATGGATTGAAATGTCGGCGTTTACAGCAGTTTTTAGAACACATGAAGGCTTAAATCCAGATAAGAATTACCAGATTTTTGATAGCGATGAAACCTTAGAGCATTTTGCTAAATATGCCAAAATTTATAAGGCTTGGGGTTTTTACCGAGAACAATTAATTGACGAAGCTAACTCAACAGGCATTCCCGTTATCAGACATCCATATTTGGAATTTCAAAATGATTTAAAAACACAAGATATTGTTTTTGAGCAATTTATGATTGGTTCCGAATTTATGGTTGCGCCTGTTTTGGAAAAGAATAAAGTTCAGACAAATATTTATTTACCAAATGGCAGATGGATTAATTTGTGGGATGGAACAATTCTAAGTAGCAATGGACAATCATTTACTATAACTAATTTGGTAGATAAGCCAGCAGTTTTTTATAAGGAAAACTCTACCAATGGCATTCAATTTAGAAATAACTTGATTGATGAAGGTCTAGCAGAGTAAGATTATTTTGAAAGAGGAAATCCTATATCCCAAATATATTTTCTTTTATCAACAACATTGCCAGTAAATGGATTTATTTGAGCAGTTGCGCCATTTGGCAATCTAAATTTATAAGTGCTCCACCTTACATCTGGTCGGTAATAATCGGTAGTTAGAATTTGAGCACCTGAATTTAATGCAGCTATTGATTTGGTATAGTCGTTATTTTTCGCCTCATACGTATTATCAGTAAAAGTTCGAACCATATAGCCTTTTTTCACCAAATTCTGTATTTTTAGTTCATCTTCTTTGGCATCATTCATTAATAAAAAAGCAGCTTCTGCCACACCAGGCTCACTAAATAAAAAACAAACTCTATTAGATAAATTGGGATGGTTGGTGGTGTATTTTTGGTTAAAATCATCTGAACCGCCAATTATAAAAAATATTTTTCCCCTAGTTTCTTTTAAAGAAGGCCAAATATTTGCGAGTGCTGCTTCCTCCAATGTGGCAAAATCGCCAATCATTTCGTCGGGAGAAAAAACATTTTCTAAATTTTCTCCGAAAACAGCCTTAATTTCAGCATCAAATTCATCCATCGACTCAAGCGTATAAGGGATTACTTTTGAAAAAGGCAAAAAAGGCAAATAATTTTCGACAGACGTTTCTTTTGGTTCGATATAAATAAAAATAGGCAAATGATCTTGGTTGGCATCCGACCAATTTTTTATTTCTTGAATGGCACTTTTGAAAGTAAAATTATGGGTATTATAATCCACATCTGGAATATGAAGTACTTTAAAACCTGGATCAAACAAACTAGGAATATTTGCATTTACAGATTCACCAACGAGCGCATTTAATTTTCTTTTTGAAAATTGCCCTCCAATTGGGTCGTTATAAATGTCTATTTCTAAGTTTCTTATTCCATAGTCATTCAATTGTTCTGTCAATGTAAGGTGTTCATAATCTAGCGATTCGGGAGCAAGATCTGAAGGAAGAACCGCTTGAATAGAAAAAAGAAAATTTAAAATTTTAGGGTTTGTTTTAATTCGATAACTATTGTGGCTGCCCACAAATTGCATTTGATTAATTTTTAGATTATCAAATTTGTTCTCTATAGGAAATAAAATTTTTTCATTGATTCCTTCCTTTTTACAAGAAAAAAGGACTACGACAGAAAGGGTAAATAAAATTTTTCTCATGGTTTATAATTAACCAAATATAATACAAGAATTACAAATACCAAAAAATTGTTAAGTTAATTTTAAGGAATGTGTGCTTTTTCTATTATTTATAAAAAAATCAAAAGGATAAAATCTTCAACTTTCCTCTTTTCTTTCATAGTTTTCTATAGCCTTTCTATGTCTATTTTCAATTTTTTTCTTTAGGTTTCTTGGGGATAAAACCTTTATACTTTCACCAAAGCCAAGTATTTCTCGTTCCAATTCGAAATTGATTACAACATTTATACTTAAAATGATACCATCATTATCGTGTTTTAAAATAATTTGAGAATCGTGTAATGGCTTGGTTAGTACATAAGGAGCGTTATACTTTTCAATTTGTAATACCACTTTTTGTGCTCTATCCTTTTCCGTTTTAGTTACCCCAATAACATCATCATAATAAGTGTCAAAATTGATTGAATCGTATTCAACAAAAGGTTCTTTGGGTAATTCTTGAAAAGCAATAATTCTATCTAGTGCCAAAGTGAGCAACATCTTTCCTTTCTTAGGTTTAACTATCAAAAACCAACGATTTCGATATTCTTTGAGCAAAAAAGGAAAATATATTTGTTCTTGTGATTGTTGTGCTTTGAACGATTTGTACTCAATCAGCAATGGAATCTTATTTAAAACAGCTTGATACAATGGATTTATAAACTCTAAACCTTTCAATAATTTATTACTTTCAAACTGAATACAATTCCTGCTTTTATTGCTTGATTTATATAAATTATTTTCGAGTTTGGCAATCATTTCACTCATTTCTTCAAAATAATTAAACCCATTAAATTGTTTTAAAACATCCACAATTTCCCGCATTTTAGCTAAATCAGTATTGTTTATTGGTGTTTTTGTAATACTATAATTTGAATCTTCATAGCAATAATATTTTTTGTCTTTTACAATAATAGGAGCGTTATAACCTAATTTATCGCTCCTCATCAATTGAATGTCAGCTTGTATGGTTCGCTTCGAAATTCCAGAAGTAATGCCCTCGAATTCATATAAAGCATCAGATACTTTATCAATCAATTTTTCGAGTGTCCATTTTTTATGTTTGTTTTGTAAACATTCATCAAGGGTTTTGTATCGAATTAGTGCCAATTTATTAATAGACATATATAAAAACTTTATGTAAAACTATAAAAATTACATCATACTACGCAATCTACCTGCGTATATTTTTATTTTGAGAAAATTTTTAAAATATATTTAGCTGTAATTTATTGATAATCAATAATATAATTTTTATTTTAGAAAAATATTTTACTGCGCAAGTATACTACGCAGAAGAGCTACTATATTTGCAATATCAAAATTAAACAAGTTAAAACGAAATAAAATGAGATTCAATGTATTTAACAAAACGAAAAAAATAGTTTCAAACTATGAAGGTTCGAAAGCATTTAAAATGACACCTGAATATGAATTGTATTCGGCAGTGGTAACTACAGGATTGAATAATTCTTTTTACGAAAAAGGAAACAATAGATTAGAAAGAATTCAATCATTGATAAAAAAATGTAGTCCTGAGTTTGTCGGAAAGTTAGCTATATATGCTCGTAACACCATGTATATGCGTACGGTTCCTTTGGTGCTTTCGGTAGAATTGGCAAAAGAAAATTCTGGACAATCTATAGTAAGCAAAACGGTGAACGGTGTTGTGCAACGTGCGGATGAAATTGCAGAATTATTGGCTTATTACCAATTAGCAAATAAAAGAACGGGTACAAAAAAACTGAACAGACTATCAAAACAAATTCAAAAAGGTTTGATTCTATCTTTCAATAAGTTTGACGAATACCAGTTTGCAAAATACAATACTGCAGCGGAGGTAAAATTAAAAGATGCTTTATTTTTGGTGCACCCAAAAGCAAAAGATGAAAATCAACAAACCATTTTTAATAAGATTGCTACTGATACTTTGGCTATTCCTTATACCTGGGAAACGGAACTTTCAGCTTTAGGTCAAACCAAATTTGAGAATGAAAAGGCAAAACAAATAGCATTTGCCCAAAAATGGGAAGCACTTATTGAAAGCAAAAAGTTGGGTTATATGGCTTTGTTAAGAAACTTAAGAAATATTTTGGAAGCCAATGTTTCTGCAAATCATATACAAGCAGTTTGCAATTATTTATCTAATGCTGAAGCAGTTACAAAGTCGAAACAATTGCCATTTAGATTTTTGGCTGCATACAGAGAATTAAAAGAAGTGAAATCGAAATACACCTCTTATATCTTAGATGCTTTAGAAAATGCAGTTACGCAAAGTGCTATTAATATAAAAGGATTCGATCTATCGACTTCGGTTGTAATAGGTTGTGATGTTTCAGGTTCAATGCAAAAAACCATATCAGCAAAAAGTAAAATTATGTTGTATGATATTGGTTTAATGTTGGGAATGTTGATGCAATCTAAATGCAAAAATGTGGTTAGTGGAATGTTTGGTGATAAATGGAAAATAATCAATATGCCAAAAAGATCCGTTTTATCGAATGTAAATGAATATTACAAAAGAGAAGGTGAAGTTGGTTATTCGACAAATGGCTATTTGGTTATTGAAGATTTAATCTTGAGAAGGGAAATAACAGATAAAGTGATGTTGTTTACCGACGTCCAACTTTGGAACAGCAACGGAACTTTTCATTCATTTGAAAAATCTTGGAAAAACTATAAAAAAATAGCACCAAATGCAAGATTATATCTGTTCGATTTGGCTGGTTTGAGAAATACACCAATTGAGATAAAAGAAAATGACGTGTATCTAATTGCAGGTTGGTCTGATAAGGTTTTTGATGTATTGGATGCCTTGGAAAATTCAGGAAATGCAATACAAAAAATCAACCAAATAGTATTATAAAGCGCACGCACAATAATAAAAATTGTGCGTGTATTTAAAAAGTTCTTTGAAAAAAATAAATCAAATAAGTGTCGTAGAAAAGAGTTACTTCGCTTTTAACGACCAGGACGTGGGTTCGAATCCCATCACTTCCACCAAAATTAAGAAAAAAAATGGGAGTGTAGCTCAGCGGTTAGAGCAGGATATGTCTTTTTTCGCTTATTACCTTATTTGTTTTAAAATAAAATCTATACAAAAACACATTTAACAAGTGTCGTAGAAAAGAGTTACTTCGCTTCAACCGACCAGGTCGTGGGTTCGAATCCCATCATTTCCACCAAGAATTTCAAAAAATGGGAATGTAGCTCAGCGGTAGAGCAGGATATGTCTTTTTTCGCTTTTAACCTTGTTAAACTTATAAAAAAATAGGAAAATGTCGTAGATAAGAGTTACTTCGTCACCAATTAGGAGAGGAATAATGAAGTTGGAAATACCAGCAAGATTATCCGGTTCGATTCCGGCAAGACAAGCTCCGTTTCTCTTTCGAATTTTACTTTTCCGATTTAAACAAAATCATTGCCGTAGAAAAGAGTTACTTCGTAATCGTAGAGTCGTAGGTTCAAATCCTACCCTTTGAAGAAAAGGTAGTTCAGTGGTAGAACATACGAAAAAGTCTTTTTTCGAATAGTTGCATGATTTATGAAGAGTGCCGTTATAAATAGTTACTTCGTTACTAGAAAAATACACTATTTATAATTATTGCCTCTTTATTTTTTACAAATAGCCTTGTAGCTTAAAAGGAAAAGCCTACGGAAAAATTGACTTACCGTAGATTGTTTGGATTATTCCGTTTGACATACGCTGACAAATGGATAGAGTTTACAGTGCACCGAAATTCATCGTAAAAGTAGGGAAGCGTATTTACAGCCATACTGCCTGAGAAGGAATATGAGTTCGAATCTCATCAAGGTTACAAAAAATTATTAACAAAATTAAAAATAAAATAAACAAAACAAACAAATGAATAAATTTGAAAGACTAAAAAATGAATTAGAAACAAACGAAACAGGAAAAATGAAAGCATTTGGCAACTCGATGTTACCAATATTGAAAAGTGGAAGTTTATTGACCTTTAAAAAAGAAAACGAATACAAAATTAACGATATTGTATTTTGTAAAGTAAAAGGAAGATATATTGATGCACATAAAATTATTAAAATTGATACCAATAAGGGTTTTTTAATTGCGAATAACCATGGCTGGGAGAATGGTTGGACAAAAACGATTTATGGGAAAGTAATGGAAGCCGAATTTAAAAATGAAGTGATTTATAAAATAACTTAATTATGGAAAATTACTCAGAAGATAGAGAAAAATTTGTTATTCGTCGAACCTGTAAGAATTGTCAAAACATTAATGAATTGGAAATAACAGAAAGAGAAGCAGCTTTTGAAGAAATTAGAAGTCAAAAGGAATTAAATTGGAATACACCATGCAAAAAATGTAATTCAACCTCTTGTACTTCATTATCTTATCCATTTGTTAATTACTATAAAAAAGAAATCTTTGAAGAATGGAAATACAATGAAAAATTACACTTTTACTGCCAAGATGAAGATATAATATTAGCAGATATAGATAATTTAGATAATATTCTTGAAGGAATTGATAATGAAAAAACTTTATTTTGTAAGAAATCAATTTTACTGGAAACTTTATGCGTTCTCTTGTATGATAACACTTTTTATTCAGATGAATTTAATATGGATGAAGAAGCTGACAGAAAATTAAATGCCGAAATTTTAAGACCTGAATTAATTAAAAGAAAAGATAAAATTGAAAAATTAGGAATAGACCTTGGTTACATCTCAGATTATATAAAAGAAGTTGTATTTCCACAAATTGGAATAAACAAATTAAAAACATAATTAATTAAAAAAATGAATATTCAACAATTAAATCAACTGATTGAAGATGGATTTGTGCAACGCAACAAACATCCAAATCATGAATTGTACATTTACAATTATACGGCAAAAGCGCAATACGAAAGAGTTTGGAATGAGATTACATTGGCTTGTCGTGGTTTAATTATGAACCATAATCATGAAATTATTGCTCGACCATTTGCAAAATTTTTCAATTTAGGCGAAATGGAAAATCAGCATTTCCCAAACGAAACCTTTGAAGTATATGAAAAAATGGACGGTTCATTAGGCATAATTTATTTTATCAATGATATTCCATTTATTGCAACACGCGGTTCATTCACCAGTGAGCAATCTAAAAAAGCAAACGAATTATTAAACACCAAATATCAAGATAGTATTTCTACATTAAACAGAAACCATACTTATTTATTGGAAATCATCTATCCAGAAAACAGAATTGTTTTAGATTATGGAAACGAAGAAATGCTCGTTTTATTGGCTGTTGTAGAAACCAACACTGGTAAAGAACAACCATTAGAAAATATTGGATTTCCTGTAGTTAGCAAATACGATGGCGTTAACGATATTCATACTTTAAAACAATTGGAAATAAACAACAAAGAAGGTTTTGTTATTAAATACAAAAGTGGCTTGCGTTACAAAGTAAAGTTTGCTGAATATTTACGCATTCATCGTATTGTCACACAAGTATCGTCTATTAATATTTGGGAATATTTAAAAGCTGGAAATTCATTTGATGAAATTTTAGAACGTGTTCCAGATGAGTTTTATAATTGGGTAAAAAAAACAAGAAATGAGTTAATTGAAAAATACAATGCCATAGAAAACCAATGCAAACAAGATTTTAAACTATTAGAAGACAGAAAAGCAACGGCTCTATATTTCCAAACTTGTCAGTATCCATCCGTATTATTTAATGTGGTGGATGGAAAATCTTACGACGCCACTATTTGGAAACAGCTGAGGCCAAATTTTGAAAAACCATTTTGTAATGTTGAAGAAGAAATTTAAATAAATTAAACTACGCAAGTATATTGCGCAGAATGGAAGTAATATTACAATATAATTTATAAAGACATGATTTTAAAGATAAATAGTACTAACAAACATCTATTAGATTTGTTATACAAAAATCCAAATACGGATCAAGGCTTGTATTTAAAACCATTGAAAAATGGTATAATTGTTGGCAATGCAATTGATTCGAACAATTATGAGGTTGTATTTCAAGACACGAAATATAGTTACTTACCAGAGGATTCCAATCAAATCGATTTTCAGAGCTATTGCAATCCATTGGTAGTTTTACAAATTTGTAATGAACTATTCTCTACTATTTTAAAAGAAAGGAATGAATTTGAAAACCAACAAATTTCTTGGCTAAACACTACCCAAGGTGCGATAGATACTGAAGTTTGCAATATAGAAATTCCAACATTTTATATTCATTCAAACTGGTATAGAAATGGTCAATTTTTGTTGTCAAAATATTTTTCAGGAATTGAAGTAAAACATCAAATCGGGAGAAATTTCAAACTAACCATTACTGGCAAAAATGTGTTTGAAGCTTTTAATTTATTGAATCTAATGGCACTATTCACTCATATTACAAATGAGTATGGTATTTTACTTTTATTGATGACGATTTTGCATTGAAGTATGTGCGTATTTTAACCAATTTGGAAAACGTTCCATATTTCGTTTTTTATCTTTTTATAAAACGGGCAGCAAAAACAGACAGACAATTTCAAACGATAAAACCAATTTTTGAAAGTTATTTAGCAAATAAAGGCATTATTGCTAACCTAACCTATTATAATACGCATCAAGATAGAGTTAGATTCATTACCAATCAACTTGAAATGGATATACCAATTTTAGATGTTGGTTGTGGTGAATTTATATATTATAAACGCATGATGAATCTTGGTTTTACCAATAAATATTATGCAATTGATTCTGACATCCAATTTGGACGTATGGGTATTTTCGTAGCACAAAAATATAATGCAGACAATTTACACTTTTATACTTCATTAATTGATTTTAAATCAACAGAAAAAATAAATATTTTATTGACTGAAGTAATTGAACATAATTCAATAGATGAAGCCAAAAAATTAATCACGCATTTGTTAGATTTCAACTTTAATCAATTCATAATTTCAACCCCAAATGATGATTTTAATAAATTTTATTTTGATGATGATGCAATGCGACATGATGACCATCATTTTGAATTAACACATATAGAGTTTAAAAATTTGATTGAAGAATGTGTAAAAAGCCATAATAATTATGAAGTAAATTTTCACCAAATAGGAGATACTTTAAATGGAATTCAACCAACGCAAGCTGTTATAATTAAAAAATCAAAATAAAAACCATGGAAGACTTAAAGAAAATAAAAGCAAGAATAGACTGGTTTTGTGAAAACAAAGTAAATGCATTTTCGCCAACAATATCACCAGCACCTAAATCTATCCAGCGCAACGAGATAGAAAGCATTGCTGAAGCCATTTCCTATTATACTAACCGTGGTATTAATGAATTGATTGTACAAAAAAAATACATGGGTTCCTATTGCGACATTTATTTGCACAAAAATTTAGATGATACTTATTTCGTTAGCAGAAATGGACACAAAATTGAGCATATTGACTTAGATGGAGCAAAAAATGCATGTAAAGAATTACACCAAAAAATGGATTGGTCAAATTTGTCAATTGTAATTATTCAATCAGAATTGATGCCTTGGAATGTATTAGGCAAAATTTGATCAACAATGAATTTGAAGGGTATTTGAATGCACATCAAAATCATTTAAATCATTTACAACAAAACGAATTTGTATGATAAAATCGATGAAATTAAATCATCAGAAAATTACATTGAATATATTAAATGCAAAAAAGAAAATGCTGAAAAAGAAATAAAAAAGAAATTTGCATCTCATATCATTCGACAATACAATGCATTAGATGATTTTAAGATATTGAATTTGGATAAATATTCCAATGGAATTGAGATATATAGACACCAAATTGCACATTTTGGAAAAGAGGAAAAATTACACTTTAAGCCATTTAACATTTTAAAGAAAATTTTTGAAGATGGTTCTGAAGAAATTGTCAATGATAATTTAAGTTATCAGCAAGTAAATGATGATGAATTTCTGTTATTAAAATTAGAAAATGATAGTGAAAATCAAATTAAAAAGGTGTACAATTGGTTTGCAACACTGAGTAATGAATTAGAAGAAGGAATCATTATAAAACCAAGACAAGCCTTTATCAAAAATATTCCACCTGCTTTCAAAGTCCGAAATAATCACTACCTAACCATGATTTATGGGGTTGATTTTATAGAAAGATTACCTGTTAATATTGGAAAACGAAAAATTTCTAAAAAATTAGAGTGTTCTATTAATGATTGGATGATAAATTGGCAATTATTGAAGATAAAATACAATACCATTAACAAAGAAAACTACCTTTTAAAAAATTTAGTTTTAGACAGAATTCTTGGTGAACAAATTGAATCAACATTAGATACAAGATTATAAAGTTACAATTATGAAAAGTCCACAAATATTAATACTAGTTGGAGCACCAGGTTCGGGGAAATCAACATATGCAAAATATTTTTTACGTACCGAAGAAAATTGGATTCGTATTTCTAGAGATGATTTTAGAACAATGCAATTTGGAGCCACAATTGTATCCGAAAGAGAAGAAAAAATGATTTCAGAAATGGTGTTTGCTTCTATTGAAGCATTATTACGGAAGAATTCTAATGTTTTGTTAGATGCCACAAACTGTAAAAAAAATTTAACAATAAGGCAAATATTTCATTTAAAATCTTTGAATTAAGTAAAGAGGTTTTAGAAGAAAGATGTGAAAAACGATTTAATGAAACAGGAAAGCACATTCCAAAAAATGTGATTCAAAAATTTGTTCAAAATCTTAATTCGCTAAAGGAAAATTTTGATTTTTCTGAAAGAAAAAAACAAGAAAAAACAATATTAATTGCAGATCAAAACCAAATCCTACCGAAAGCTATCATTTGTGATTTGGATGGAACCTTGGCTTTAATGAACGGAAGAAATCCATTTGATGCAGCGCGTTGTGATGAAGATTTATTGAATGTGCCAGTTGCAAATACCTTAAAAAACTATCATCAATTGGGTTATAAAATTATTTTATTATCTGGAAGAGAAGAAAAATACAAAGAACCAACTTTACGTTTCTTAGAAACACATCAAATAAATTTTGATGAATTGTTGATGCGAAAAACTTCCGACAATAGAAAAGACAGTATCATTAAAAAAGAAATTTTTGCTGAACATATCCAAGATAAATATTTTATTGAATTTGTTTTAGATGATAGAAACCAGGTAGTAGATATGTGGCGAAATGATTTAAAACTTCCTTGTTTTCAGGTTTATTATGGTGATTTTTAAAATCAACCTGACAGGTTGCTTGCCCAAACTGTCAGGTTGAAATTAATTCAATTTCGCTTCAATCACCTTTACCGGATTACCTCTTTCCAATTCATTGTGTTCTTGCCAATGCGTTTGTTGATTTAGCATTATTTGTTGCATCTGCCATTCAGACACCTTGCTTTTCAACCTTTCCAAACACAATTTTTTATTTTGCAATTGCGACCTAGAATCCATCGTAAACACCTGTATTCCTGATGGTTTGTGCGTTCCACGAATAGCACTTTCTGTTTTGTTTACATGCTGCCCGCCCGGCCCAGAAGCTTTACAACTTTCAAATACCACATCCTTTTCATTCCATTTTATCTGATTTTCAATATCGAAAAACTCCAC
>JADIYW010000014.1 GCA_016705125.1 Bacteroidota bacterium | reverse complement strand
GCCTTACCAGGATTTAACGATAATGGATGCTTGCCTTGAAACTGGTGTACATTATTTGGATACTGCCAATTATGAGCCTAGATGGGCTAAATTTGAATATAGTTGGCAATGGGCTTATCAAGAAAGATTTAAAGAAAAGGGTTTGATGGCATTGTTGGGCTGTGGGTTTGATCCTGGTCAAAGCCAAATTTATGTAGCGCATGCTGCAAAACACCATTTTGATGAAATCCATTATTTAGATATCATTGATTGTAATGCGGGCGACATGGAATAAATTGTAAACACCAAGATGCTTATACCGATTGTGAGGCTCAAGTGTATCATATACCACAGGATTGCCTGCCATGTTGGGAGCTAAATTGATGTTGGAAGGCGTTGGATGAAACCAGGGGTGTTTAATACCGAAGAAATGATCCTCATCAGTTTATGGCACAGGTTGAGTAAATATGGATTGCCTTGGCAAGAGGAAATTGATTTGGTATTGCCGCATGAGTATTAAAAAATGCTTAATTTTAATAGATTCAAGAATCTAGACCAAGAATAAAGAAAAAGCAATGGAAGTTAGTGCTTAATGCTTAATGAAACCAAGATTTAAGAAATGGTGAATGATTAATGCTTAATGTTGAATAGAGTCAAGAGACAAGATTTAAGGAAATGTTTAATGCTTAATGCTTAATGTTGAATAGAGTCAAGAGACAAGTTTTAAGAAATGTTGGATGGTTAATGCTTAATGAAACCAAAATTTATGAAATGTTTAATGGTAAATATTTAGTTGATTCCAGAACCAAGAAGCAAGAATAAATGATTAAAAAAGTATCCAATAATTTAAATACTAATTACCAATTACTAATTACCAATTACCAATTACTATTCACTAATTACTATTCACCATTCACTATTTACTAATTACTAACCTTTAGACTGCTTTCTCTACATTTTAGGAAATTGAGTAAATTTTAAAAAAAATGTCAAAAAAAAATTGACATTTGCCAAAATAGTATTATATTTGTAATATAAAAATGACAGATGGAAAAGCAACCAGAAATACCTAAAAAGAATTAGAATATTTGAGAGCTATTATTAGCCTATTATACTAAGCAAACGCGCAAATCTGAGGCTTCTTCCATTAGGACATCTTCCATTGGTTTAGCTCTGTAAGGAGTTAGTAGAAAGGAAATAGATGATTTAAATGGCTTTTATTTGCTTGATTTAGAAGAAATTAGTCGCTATTGGTTTTCTTCACGTACCCTTATGCGAAAGGATGATACCTCCGTTTTGGGCATTCATATTTCTCAACAAGTTATTTATTTAATTTTATTGGCACAAAAGGGCATAGCAATTTTCCAAAATAAGTTAGATTTTAATGATTGGTTGCGCACTCCATTAATTGCTTTAGGCAATAATAAGCCTCTCGATTATTTAGATACAGGTTTTGGTGTTCAGGAAATAATGAATCAATTGGGTCGCATTGAATACGGAGTTTACGCATAGGTATGTTATTATATAGGTTGAGTAGCCATAAATTTGTGGATGATTTAAGTGGTGAAGGAGCGAGATTATATGGTGGAAGGTGGAATGCAATAGGTCAGGCAGCAATTTATACGTCTAATTCTCTTTCGCTTGCCTTTTTAGAAGTGCTATGTCATACCAAACTAAGTTTAATAAAAGATAGATTTAGCGTGCTTGTTTTGGAATTTGAAAGTCAAAATGGCAAATTAGAGGTAATAAATGAGGCGGATTTGCCACCAAATTGGAATGCCTACCCAACGCCAGACTATATAGTTGAAAAAGGTACAAACTGGCTCAAATCCAAAGCTAGCTTAGGTTTGAGTGTGCCCTCGGCAGCTTACCATTTCCGAATAATACAGAATACAATGTGCTTTTGAATCCCAATTATCCTGAATTTGATAAATTTGTAAAAATCAAAGAAATTGCACCTTTTTCATTTGATGATAGATTGATAAGGCTAAATGAATAGGGTAGATTTTAATAAAAGTGTATATTTGATAAAAAATTTAAATGATTACTAATGGAATTTAAAGCGATACCTTCTCCTTGTTTTGTGTTGGAGGAACAACTATTGGTTCGGAATTTGGAATTGATGGAATTCGTTCAAAAGGAGGCAGGAATTAGCATCATTGTAGCATTAAAAGGGTTTGCATTTTACGATTCCTTTCCTTTGGTGGCCAAATATTTAAAAGGAGGAACGGCCAGCAGTTTGAATGAAGCAAAATTAGTATATAAAAAACTAAAATCGAAGCCTCATACTTATTGTGCCACTTATGTGCCTTCAGAATTTAAGCAGTTGTTGAAATGCTCGAGCCACCTTACATTCAATTCCTTGAGTCAATGGAATACATGGTCAAAACAAGCACTTAAAAGTAAGAAATGTAAACATTTTGGGTTACGAGTTAATCCGGGTTATTCAGAGATCGAAACCGCACTTTACGACCCCGCTTCGGAACAATCGAGATTGGGCATTCCACGAAATAAATTTGGAGATCAGTTGCCAGAGGGAATCAATGGATTGCATTTTCATGCGTTATGCGAAAATAATAGCTTTACACTTGAAAAAGTATTGGACTCTTTTTCCGCTTTGTACGACCCATTTATAAAACAAGTTGAATGGGTAAATATGGGTGGCGGACATTTAATGACAAAAGAAGGCTATGACATATTGCACCTTATTCAAGTACTGAAGGCATTTAAGGAAAAATATCCCAACTTGAAAGAAATAATATTGGAGCCAGGTAGTGCAGTAGGGTGGCAGACGGGTGTTTTGAAAAGTACCGTTTTGGATATCGTTGATAATGGCGGCAAAACAACAGCCATGTTGGACGTTAGTTTTACGTGTCACATGCCCGACTGTTTAGAAATGCCTTATAAACCAAAAGTAAGAGTGGGGGAGCAGGAAAACGGAAAATACAAATACACTTTTGGGTGGATTCGAGCTGTTTGGCAGGAGATTTTGTGGATGGATTTTCTTTTGGTAAAAAATTGAAAATTGGAGACAGTATCATTTTTGAAGATATGATACACTATACGATGGTAAAAACAAGCACATTTAATGGCATAAACCTACCGGCAATTGGCAAAATAAAAATGAATGGAAAGTTCAAATTGCTAAAAGAATTTGGCTATAAAGAATATAAATCAAAGTTGTAGAATTATGAAATCCGTTATCATTAGTTTATGATAAACTAATAAAAGGTGCAGAGAACATTATGAATAATAATGAAATGGTGGCCAAGTTAATTGATGAAGCAGCTATAAAATTGGGTAGTTTTTCCACTGCTTTTTACAATATTCAAGACCAAGTAGTAGCACTAGTACGAATGTTGAAAGCATGGGCAAATAAGGAATATACAGACATTTCGCCCAAAGCAATAGTAGCGGTGGTGGCTACACTTATTTATTTTGTAAATCCATTTGATTTAATTCCGATTTCATTCCAATAATTGGTTCGATAGACGATATCTTAGTCATCTCTTACCTATTTAAAACCCTAAATACCGAAATCCAGCGGTTTATGGCATGGGAAATGGAGCAAAAGAACAATTAAATAATTTGCTAATTACCGAATGAAAAAAGGATTTGATTGTGTTAAATAGAGCAACTGAGCATCAATAAAAGCCACTAATTTTGACTATCACATTTTTTCTGGAAAAGACGAGAATGCTTAATAATTGGCGATTTAAAATCAAAAAAATCCTCGAGGCTCTGCTTTTGGGAAAAAAAGGAAAGTTTGAAAACCTAGGTTTTCAAATAAACTCTTACCCTTGAAACGTGAGTGAGCATATAAATAGGAGACAAAATGAAACATTGTTGTTTTATCATTTAGTTTTTCCTGTAAAGTATAGAAATTCTGTTACCAATGAAGATTGTCCTACTTGTAAGTTATATGTACCTTCAGCTTTTTCACCCAATAATGATGGTGTAAATGATGTAATGGCACCTTTAGGAAAATGTATATACAACAACCTAAGTTTTAAAATATTTAACCGTTGGAGTGAATTAGTTTTTGAAACGAATAGTACCCAAAATGGCTGGAATGGCTTTTACAATAGCACAGAACAACCTGTTGATACTTACCTTTGGGTTTTAGAATATACCGATAGTAAAAATAAAAAATACTATCAAAAAGGAATGTTTTCTTTATTGCGATAACTTATTTTGTTGCCACTTCTTTACTTCCAAATTTGTATGCAAAACCAATGTTTAATGCGGAAGAATAATTAAATTTATTGTATTTTCCTTCATGATAGAATTTTTCACCAATAGTATTTAATGTGCCAATATTATTTCTAATTTCGGTGATAAGGAGAAATTTCGTTTTAATTGGGACTTTAAAACCAAAGCCAATTACAAAGCCGATGTCGGCACGTTTATAATATTGTGTAGCCTCTGATTTGAAAATAGTTTTATCATCAAACTTAGTTATATCTTGAGATTTAGCCAAAATACCTAGATATAAACCTGTATTAAAAAATGGCAATACTTTTTTACCAAAAGTAAATTCTGCTAATATTGGTATAGTGATATATTGTGAATGATTTTCAATATTCCCTGTACCTATAATATTTCCCTGGAAATCTGTAAAGTAAACATCTTTATCTAAAAAGCCCTTATCTTCAAAACCTAAACCTGTACGAATGCCAATTTTTGATGTAAAATTATATTTTACATAAATTTCTGTAGCATACCTAATATCTGCACTAGGTTTAAAAATTGTTTTACCAAAAGATTTAGTAACTGTTGGGCCACCTTGAATACCTAACTCTATACCTTTTGAATAGGATATAGTTGTACATATTACAGCTAAATATGTGGTTAAAATAGACTTGAAAAATTTGTTTTGCATTTGGTTATATTTTGAATGTAAAAATAGAAAAATATTTTTAGTTATAAAATGAACTTAAACTAGATTTGGCACAATAATAATACACAATATCAATGTATCATTCTTATAGTATTAGTGAGTCTAGAGATAAAGTATTAATATTTTAGATTCAATGTCGTTTTCTTAAGACCCGTCATAAGAGAAAAGCATTGAATTAAATACAATAATTTTTTTTCGTAACTAAAAATTTATGGTCATTTATTTTCTTAAGGAAACGATATAGATTTTAGATTTATTTATTTTAAAGGAATAATCTTAAAAAATGAAAGAATAAAAAAAAACAAGAATAATACAAAGGCATAAAAATAGAATTTAACAACATATCTATTTATTTCACTTTTAATATATTTATTCTGATTCCTTGTAAAAAAGACTGGAAACACATATATATAATGTAAAACAAGGTTTAATTTATAAATAAAAAATATATCCTTATTTTCTAAAAAATCAGTTAATTCTAATTCTTCTTCAAGATTTAGGTTCATTTTAAAGATTTTAAAAATAAGAAAAAATCTGTTTATCCTATTTTTATTATAAAAAAAAACATGAAATGAATTAAATAAAATAATTGAAAAAAACATTGAAAATGAAATACATTTTAAAAAATAAATATTTTCTATTAAATCAATCAATATTATAATAAACAATATAAAAGAAATAAAAAAAAAGCTAACTATAAAAATGTTGCTTCTTAGCCAATTTAAAATTATGGAATCTAAACTTTCCATGTTATTTTAACTTTATCTGTAATTTAGGAGCGACACTTCCATGTATTCCGAAAAACAAACCCAATCGTGCTTCAAATTCAACTCCTAAATTAATTTGTTTTAAGTTACCTTTTTCATCAAAATCTAATCCAATAAGGCTTTGCTTAAATGGATTTCCTTCAATTGAAGTAGAACCTCCATATACGCCATAATAGTCAAATGAACCCACACTAATATCCATATGCACATCTTTTGCAGCATGCTTGCCAAATCTCCAAATTGGGTCATTAGGATTATCTCTATTACTAGAGTAATCTATTAAACTAAATCCCCAAAAATTACCATATGCACCCATTCCTTTTCCTAGTCCCATTTGATGATATCTATAGTCAACATTAGCTCCTACTATAAATCCAAAATCAAGGGTAAATGTTCTTTCTAAATCAAATGAAACCCCAATCTGGCGCAAGTATGCAGCATTGCTATGTGCGGTGGCGTACTTGTGCCTTGTAATTACTACCATGTAACTAATATTGGGTCTATTTGTATTATTTCTATCATTCCTTTTTCTACACTATAAAATTATTTTGCACTACCATACAACTGACTACAACAAAACTTATAAAAAATAACTTTCATAATCCTTAAATATATATATTCTGCTCCTTTTTATACAAATATAACCAAAATTTGGTTTATTATGCCGCACAAGTACCCCGTGCTTTTTGGCTTTGATTTATACTTGCGCTAGTTTGGGGATTTTTTGATTGAAGTAAAAGATTAGATTTTTAGAATTTTAGGAAGTATGAGTGAATTTTAATGGTTGGATTTAGCCGTTTTATTTACACCATTAAATTTATTTGTAATCTTTCTCAATGTTTTTGATAATTTTCGTGTACTTAGATGGTTTGAGAATCCTCGTTCCAGAAGAGTTTGATAGAACAATACTGTCTTTACTAAATTCATCTATTTTGTATCTTCCTTCTTTAAATTTAGACATTATAAAGCTATCTTTTATAATTCCATAAGGCAACAATACGTTCTCAAATAATTTATTATCATTACAGTCCATACAAGTTGGGGAAATATAAAATTCATAATATCTATTTGAATTATATTCATAATATTTATTCTCTTTAAATCCAAATCCATAGAAAGGCTCAGTTTCATATTTATTATTTTTAAAGACAACATCCCAATAACCAATATCTTGTAATGTTTTTTCTTTATACTTTGTGCAAGAACCAAATAAAGTAAAAAGAACCAAAAAAATAACAACTTTAATGTTCTGGTTTGTCCAGTTTTTTATATTCAACTTCATCATAAACGTTTTCTGAATCACTTATTGTAAATTTCATTTTATCATCAGTAATATCTACATATATATTGTATTTTGAAAGACTTTGATTTAAATTTTGCAAGTCTTGATTAAATGTTCCTTTATTTCCTTCTTCGGGAGCATCTTGATGATATGAGTTTAATAAACGCTGTACTGCTCCTGCTACTGTGCCTATTTTTTCAATTTGTTTTACATTTTTAAAATTATCTGATTCTATTTGTTTAGCATAAACTAAGTAGTGTTTCCAATAAGTATAATTTTCTTGACTGCCCTCTAATAAATGAAAAACCTCATGACCAATTACATTTTTTAAATAATTAAAATCATTCAATGCTTTATAAATACCTCCATTTGTATTGATTGAGATTGTTCCTGTTGATTGGTCAGAATGCATTATCGGCTTTGAACCATCTACTTTGTCTGCTGGAACATCGACAACTGCCCCAATCTGGCGCAAGTACCCAGCATTGTTATGTGCAGTGGTGTACTTGTGTCTTGTAATTACTGCCATGTAATAAATATTGGGTCTATTTGTATTATTTCTATCAATCCTTTTTCTACACTATAAAATTATTTTGCACTACCATTCAAGCAACTACAACAAAACTTATGAAAAATAACTTTCATAATCCTTAAATAGATATTTTCAGCTCATTTTTTATACAAATATAACCAAAATTTGGTTTATTATGCCGCACAAGTACCCCAAGCTCTTGGGCTTTGCTGGATACTTTGGGCTAGTTTTGGGGTGTGGATAATTCGTATCGACCTCCAATATTTTGTTTACCTAACAATCGTTATATTTCCTTTTTTGGTTATAATGATGTCGCCACATTGACCTTCAAAATAATATCCAAACGAATCACCAATGGCTGCTTTTCCATTGTAATTTCCATCCCATCCAATATTCTGGTCGTTGGTTTCAAATACTTTTCGCCCCATCTATTGTATATGATGAACAATAAAGAAGTCAACGGAATTTTTGATTTTACAAAGTAAACATCATTTTTCAAATCTCCATTTGGCGAAAATCCATTTGGTAAAAAGATATTCTCATCCATACAATCTTCATTCGGGAAAGGTTTTACTTCAACCAATACTGAGTCTAAACCAGAACAGCCATTTCTATCTTCTACCACTACAAAGTATAGTGTATTTGTTTGCACAACTGCTGTTGGGTTTGCAATTAATGGATTAGAAACCGCATTCGTTGGCGTCCAAGTATAGGTTAAATTTTGCGATTGTGACACTGCATTTAATTGAACCTCGGAGCCAACAAAAACCAAACTGGAATCCACGGTTGCATTTACTATCGGATTTGGATTTTTAACCAATGTAAGCAAAATTGTACTGTCGCAACTTGTTGACGATTGAAGCACATTTGTATAGGTTCCACCTTCTGTCAAGTTTTGATTTCCAAATAAAAACGATTCTCCTTGGCAAATTGCACCATTTATATTCGTTCTTATTTCATCTCTTACGGTTAGGTTTAAATTTACAGTACTATCACAGCCTAATGAAGATTGTAAAAGAACGCTGTATTGTCCGGTTTCATCAAATATTTCATTGCCGATAATAATACTCTCGCCATCACAAATTATATCCGTTTTATTGGTCGTAATTGGTTCTATAATCGACAATGCAAGATAAATGATACTATCGCAGCCACCACTTGCTTTCAACACAATTCTATAATTTCCATTTTCATCAAATACTTGGTTGCCAATAATAATTGAATCACCTTTACAAATACTTTCTGTAAGGTTAACCACAAAACTATCTAATACGGTGAGACTTAAATTTACGATACTATCGCAACCGCCAATTGCTTTCAACGGAATCATATAATTACCAGCAATGGTAAATATTGAATCTCCAATTTGGTATCTGGTGCCGCTGCATATTCCAGCTGCAAGATCTGTAAAAATGGTGTCTGTTACAGTCAAATCTAGAACAACCAAACTGTCACAATTTTTAACGGATTGAAATACAATATTATAAGTGCCTGTTGCGGTGAATATTTGATTCCCAAATTGAATTGAACTCCCACTGCATATATTTCTGCTTATATTGGTGGTTGTAATAGGAATAAGAGATAAGTTTAGTTGAACAATACTATCACAGTTTTTAATCGATTTAAAATCTATTTGATAAGTGCCTGAAGCGCTATAAAATTGGTTGCCAATCTGAATACTATCGCCATCACAAATTTCCCTGTTAATAATCGTTTCAAAAACTGGGTTTACTGTTAAGGACAAATTGATAATACTGTCGCAGCCTAGACTTGAAACAAGGGTTAATTGAGTGTTAGTCGATTGACTAAAAACTTGATTGCCAATTTTTACGCTATCGCCTTCACAAATTTCAAGTGAAAGATTTCGCCTTGTGATTGGTATTTGTGTAAGGTTTAATTTTACAAAACTATCGCAACCAACATTTGTAGTAAATTTGATTATATAATTACCTGGTTGAGTAAAGTTTTGATTGCCAATTGTATACGATTTTCCTTCGCAAAAAGAAGCATCTTTATTTGTGATAATGCTGTCGGCAACAACCAAGGTAAGGGTAACTGTACTATCGCAACCATTTGAGCCAACTAGTACTACAGGATAAACACCAGAAGTGCTAAATGTTTGATTTCCAATAGTTACTTTTTGTCCCATACAGATATTACGTTGAATGGCAAAAGTGGTTTTTGTGCCTACGGTAACGGTTACAAATGAAGAGTCAATTGGGTTACAGTCTTGTGGATTTCTCAAAATAAATTTCACTGTATACGTTCCCGGGTTGGTATAAGTATGTGAAGGGAATTGAGCATTTGAAACCGGACTGCCGTCACCAAAATCCCATGTAAAGGAAGTGCCTGGGCGGGTAGAGGTATAACTAAAAGAAGTAGTAAGCGGTGCACAACCTGTAGGAGGAGTGGCCGTAGTTGAAATAATTTGCATAGCAAGTAGGTCGAATCTGAATTTAAATCCTGCCATATTGCAATTGGAAGACTCGTTATTTTCACTATATGCATTATTAGTGGTTGGAAATCCATTGGATCCACCGCAACTAGCGCACACTGCTTGATAAACAACTCCATTTTTGTCAAATCTGCTCGTTCCGCCATCTACGTGGTCGCCAACTCCGCCATTTTCACCAAAATAAGTAGCATAAATCAAACTATCTGCATCTCGATTTAAACAAATAAGATAGAAGTCCGAGCCATCTGTAGTTTTGTCAAATGCATCTGCCGTAACAGGCATATTTTGAGTTGTACCATTAAAATTCACATTTCCGCCCCACCCAACAGCATAAATATTTTCGCAAACATCCACTAAAAGGGCAGTTGGAGAAATATTAATTGTACTTGAATTTACACGTCCAAATACTGTAGAATATAATGAAGAAGTTAAGTTATTATTCAATTTTTGAATAAACTGTTTAGCACCTGTATTGCTATAAACGCCAGCAGAAACGGGGTAAGCACCCAAACTTTGACCAAATAAATAAATATTATTGCTTTTATCCAAGTCCATCAAATGTGCTTGATCGTAAGAAGGTAGTACCAATATAAGTTGCAGATATAATTGTATTTCCATTATTGCTTAGTTTGGCTACAAAACCATCAGCTACTCCACCTGAAAAGGTAGGTTTAAAACCACCTGTTGTGGAAGGTAGATTCGAACTTGTAGTACCACCGCAAATAAATATATTGTTGTTGCCATCTATTTGCATACTATAAGAAGCATCGGCTTGTGAACCACCATAATAAGTGGCCCATTCTAAAGCGGATAAATTAGCATTTAATTTTGCAATAACGCCATCTGAAGAACCACCATTTGATGCCTGTGCTTTTCCGCTTGTACCTGGGAAATTGGTAGAAGTTGTAGTCGAAGTAACAAATATGTTTCCATTATTGTCTATAGCTATATCACCACGTGTTTCATCACCATAATTAAAAACCAAATTGCTATTTAAATTCAAACCATCATTGCCAGTGCCACCCAAAAAAGTAGAACCTACTAATGCAGAACCATTGGAATTTAATTTGGTAATTGCAATATCCGAACCACTTGCAAAGTCGATGGAGCCGTCCAAAACATTTGTGGCACTTCCATTATTGAAAGTTTTATCGAAGGCGTTATTAGAAGTTGGATAGTCGAATGAGCCTGTTGCCATCAATACAATCAAGTCATTTTGAGGTGTGCAATAAAGGCTTGAAAGCATTTCGTTGGCACTACCACCTAAATAGGTAGAATAGATTCTGTTATTACCATTTGCAGTAAATTTAGTAATAACCACATCTGTTTCATTAAATCCTTCGCCACCAGCAAAATCCGTTTGAAAAGCACCTGTAGTTGTGGGATAATCTGGTCCAAGGGAAATACCGCCCAAAAACATATTACCCAAATTATCGTGAGTAGAACTTGAACCCCAATTATCGGAAGGACTACCGGAATATGTAGAAAAAACAAGGGTTGGGTCTATTACCAATTCTACCGATTTGTCATACCCATTTGGTAAATTGAAAGAAACGATATCGTCAACCAACACAAAATCACAAGCCACTTCAACTTCTTTCCCATTTATAATTTGGTAAGCATAAGGTTTCATTTCAAAAATGGTATTGATGGAAGTAAGCACCTTTAAGCGTCCATTTTCTTCAAGGGAAATGCCATCAACGCCTTCATATTGTAATTTAATTGATTTTGGTTCTCCTCCAACCTTTACAATATAGTCAGACTTCATAAATTTTGAAGCACTATATACTTTTAGGTCGATATTATCATAAAGATTATTGTAATGTATTGCTTTGTAGCCACTTACATTCTGCGCCCATTTCGTTTGATTTTTTCCTTTGAAATAGTTATTGTAATAAGCTAATTTGTTTTCACCATTGCAAGTGGCTGTTTCATTAGCATTTAAATAATTCACTTTATAAACGTGTCCCTTAATAATGCTTGGAACATTTTCATCTGCATGCACATCCAAGTCTTCATTTCCATCTTGTCGCGACTGGCTGTTATGGTTATGTCTATGTAATATTTTGTCGGTTTCCATAAACATATAGGTGATGGTATTTTTTTCTAAAAATGCCCATCCACCGAAAATGTCTGCCTTAAAAAGAACCTTATTGTCCCATTGTCCCTTGTTCTCAAAATACTCAATATTCGAATTTATGGTAGTTCCAGCCGACAATTTTAAAAATAGGGAAAATGTAAGGCATAAAATAAAAAATATTTTTTTCATCTAAAAAAGTTTAAAGTGTCATTAAGGAAATCAAATATATAGAATTAAAAAATCTAATGTAAGAAAACATAGATTTTTTTTTTAAACAAAATTAACTAAACTAATTTGTGTTTATAGGCATATTTAAGTAAAGCGGCAGTATTTTTTACATTCAATTTACCTAATAAATTTTTCCTATGTGTTTCAACCGTATTTTTGCTTATAAATAATCGATTCGAAATGTCCTGACTAGTAAGCCCTAATGCAATTAACTGAAGAATTTCCATTTCTCTAGAAGTAATATTTTCAATTAATTTAGCATCTTCGAGGTCTTCTTTCTGTTCATCAATATTCGAAATACCTTCAATCATTTTTTCTTGCACATTTGGATCTAGGTAAGGTCTTCCTTTAGAAACGATATCTAGAGCATTGATTAAATCATCTCTCGAAATGTTTTTAAGCACATAACCGCGAGCGCCGATTTCCAATAATTCTTTGATAAGTCTTAGTTCATTATGCATAGTAAGCATAATTACTTTTATGTCTGGGAATTTTTCTTTTACTTTTTTGGTAGCCTCTATACCGTCCATTAAAGGCATATTGATGTCCATTAAAATAATATCTGGTTTGGTTTGTGGTATTTTTTCTAGTAGTTCAATTCCATTACCAGCAGTACCAACTATTTTAAATCCCTCAGCTCCTTTAAGCAATGATACAATACCATTTATGAAAATAGGATGGTCGTCAACAACAAATATTTTAATTTCTTCCATGCTTTAATTAATGTGTAAATGTAGTAAAGTTTAGCAAACTAGTATCAATAAAAATAGGAAATAATGGTTTTAAAGGGTTTGTTTTTTAGGTAAAAAAGAAATAAAACTACTTAACTCGAAGGTAATTTGTAAAACTAAATAGTTTCCTTTTAGATAAATATTCCAAATTCTCGTCATTTTTAAATGCTTCCCTTTCAAAGCTAATGTTCAAATAAGCAATGTGTTTGTTCTTGAATTGAATTAATCTAATGATGTATTCTAGTCCATACCAAATATAAAACAATAGAATTCCTAATTCTAGCTGTTGTCGGAGGTGTATTTTTTCATGATTAATTAAAACTTTATTTTCTTGGTATTTATGGTGAGCCAATAATATAAATGGAAAAATAGCAATAGCTGCAATTTTTTCTCCAAAAGTGATCCATTTAATTAATTTTGGTTGTACGCTAATCTTCATAAAAAATTAAAAATGAATAATTTGTTTTTAATACCTTTGCAAAAGTTTTTATATAAGAAAAAAATAGTGCATAAAGATGGCAAAAGAATTTGATATAATTATATTTGGTGCAACAGGATTTACTGGTGGATTAGTAGCAAGTTATTTGCAAGTAATGTAGATATTAATAAAGTAAAGTGGCCATTGCAGGCAGAAACCTAGATAAATTAGAAGGGATAAAAGGTAAATTGGAGGCTATTAACCTGAATGTAATAAAGTGGGATTAATTGAAGCAGACACTTCTGATAAGGTGTCGCTTAGCAAAATGGCTTCTAAAGGAAAATTGTTGTATCAACTGTAGGATCCTTTTTATCCATTATGGTATTCCTGTGGTGGAAGCTTGTATTCAGGAAGGAACGCATTATTTAGATATAACCGGTGAGCCAGTATTTGTATCGAATGTATTGAAGGATTATGATGTATTAGCCAAAGAAAAGGGTGTTTTAATTATAAATTGTTGTGGTTTTGATAGTATTCCTGCAGATTTGGGCGCCTTTTTTACACTCAAACAATTTGAAAAACCGAAAAGTGGATATAAATGGATATGTGTCCTCAAATGGTACATTTTCTGGTGGTACTTGGGCATCGGCAATTAATGCATTTGCAGAAGGCAATAAAGGAATGGAAAAAAGTGGACAGCAGGGTAGTGGTTCAAAAAAGGAAAAATTTGACATTTTAAAATTAGTAAAGTTTATTCCCGAAATTAAAAAGTATGCCTTACCAATGCCAGTAATAGACCCATGGATGGTTGGCAGAACGGCCAAGGTTAGAAAAGACATTTATGGGCAAGGATTTTCATATAATCAATTTATTGCATTGCCTAATTTACCAGCAGTATTCGGATTATTAGGTGGTTTGGGTTTAGTGGTTTTGGGTGCTCAATTCAAGATAACTAAAGAATTAATGTTAAATTATAGAAAATCGGGTGAAGGACCAGATAAAGCAAAAAGAGACAAAAGTTTTTTTAAACTTACCTTTATAGGAAAATCTGATACTAAAACGGTTATTACAACAGTTTCGGGTGGTGACCCAGGATATACTGAAACCTCAAAAATGTTGTCAGAGGCTGCATTGACACTTTTTGCGAATTATGACAAATTGGCTATTCAATCGGGTGTTACTACGCCAGGAGCTGCATTGGGAGATTTTTTGATTGATATTTTAAATGACAAAGGAATTAAATTCGAAGTTAAAAACTAATTATGGAAATTGTTGATTTTATATTGCATATCGGAGATAAGTTAGATATGCTGTTTGCACAATACGGTACTTTATTGTATTGGATTTTATTTTTAATCGTTTTTGCTGAAACGGGGTTTGTAGTTACACCATTTTTGCCTGGCGACTCTCTATTATTTGCTGCAGGAATGCTAGCTGCAAATTCTGATGGTGTTTTAAGTCCCTATTTGATTATTTTAGTTTGTATTTAGCTGCATTTTGGGCAATACCGTAAATTACAAAATAGGAAATTTCTTTGGTCCAAAAATATTTGAGCAAGAAAAGATAAGGTTTATTAAAAAGAGTATTTGATAAAAACGCATGATTTTTACGAAAAGCATGGAACCAAAGCAATCGTAATTGGTCGTTTTTTACCTTTTATACGAACCTTTGTGCCATTTGTTGCGGGAGTTGGTTCCATGGATTGGAAGAAATTTTCATTATATAATTTAATTGGTGCCGTTTTGTGGGTTACACCGTTCACACTTGCAGGTTTTTTCCTTGGTAAAGTGCCTTTTGTGGAACAAGAATTTTGAGAAAATCATGTTGTCGATTATATTTATAACCGTACTTCCCACGTTTATAGGCATTTTTAATGAATGGAGAAAAATAGCAAAAAGTATAATCAACGAATTGATGTCACAACCAGATCATATAATAATAAAAACCGTTTTTGGCTTTGAGCCAATTTTGGCAAAGAACTTCAAGCATTAGGCTGACAAATATTCAAATATTAAGAAGAGCAGTTCAGGTAGATTACAATAAAAGTTTATTGTATAAAATGAATATGGCCTTGCGCACCGCTTTACGGGTATTGGTCCCTTTAGCAACTTTTAAAGCAGAGAGCGATAAAGAATTGTACGATCAGGCAATAGAAATAGATTGGCCAGGTTTGTTTGATATTTCGAAGACTTTTTCAATTCATGCCGATATAAAAACAACCCATTTTAAGCATTCCAATTTTGTGTCTTTAAAAGTAAAAGATGCTTTAGTAGATAAATTTAGAGCAACCCTTGGCGAACGACCAAATGTACAGTCAAATAATGCTGAAATTGAGATTTATGTGTTGATTGGGGGTGATAAGGTTACTATATATTTAGATAGCTCAGGTGAATCATTGCACAAGAGAGGGTATAAGAAATTCCAAAATAAGGCACCTTTAAGTGAGGTATTAGCTGCCGGATTGGTAATTATGAGTGGATGGAATGGTGAAACGCCATTTGTAGATGGAATGTGTGGAGCAGGTACAATATTGATTGAAGCGGCTTTTTTGGCATTAAATAAAGCGCCCAATTTAAAACGAAGAAATTTTTGTTTCAGCCACTGGAAAGATTTTGATTTAAAATTGTATCAGGCTGTTTCAAGGGAGTTGGTGGCAAATGAAAAAAAGTGACCTAAATGTATGGCTTTATGGTTATGACAATCATGGTCATTCTATAAATATGGCGGCCCAGAATATTGAAGCCGCTGGGTTAGATGAATTTATTAAACTTAAAAAGATAAGTTTTTTCGAAACCCAAAAACCAGCAGACAATACTACGATTATCTTAAATCCACCCTATGGAGAAAGAATGGAGGTGGAAGAAATTAAAATTTATCGAACCATAGGCGATACGTTTAAGCATAAATACACCAATTGTACGGGCTTTGTTTTGTCTTCGAATAGAGATGCCATGAAGCGAATTGGACTAAAAACAACGAGTAGAGTACAATTAATGAATGGTGAATTGGATTGTGCTTACCATCGATATGATATGTTTGAAGGTAAAAGTAGAGATAGGTTGGAAAACTAAAGTTTACGGACGAATAGTTTTTTATAGCAATGATTCAGCTACTGATTTTTTGATGTTTTTTGCAATCCTTTTGGTTGGAATATCGTTGGTGTCATTATTAAATGGGTCTTCAATTTCTTCTGCAATCAACTCAAGGCTCACCAAACATAAAACATAAAACCAAAACAGGAATGACCAAATATTTTAAGGAAAATACAAATCCAAAAGGAAAAAAATGAGAAGATATAAAGAAAATAAATTTCTTTATAAATAGGAATAAGAAAAGGAATTGGTATTTTTTATCCTTTCACAAGCGCCAAACATCCGTAAAGCAGATAAATCGTTGTTTATAAATAGTAAATGTTCAGGAGTATTACTTTGTCTTTTACTAAATTATTTACCTTATTTATAAGTAAGGCAGTTATTTTATTGGGCAAATGGCCTTCTTGATCCATTCCTTTTAGTTCAGGGTGGTCAATTTCATCTAAAATCAACCTTTGTTCTTCAGAAGATAAATGTGCACTCAATGTATTTGCATAAAGACCGATGGTTTCGGCAAAAAAAATCCTATTTTCTTTGTCTTCTGTATCAAGCAAAGCATCTAATTTGATAGATAAATTGCGGGAACTATTTACCAAACTACCCCATAATCTCCCTTCCTTCCCACCACCTGTCATAGGGCTGTGTTGTCTGAAAACCAACAATAATGATAGCACAAAACCCAACAAACTATGTACAACGGTAATGTTTTTAGCTACACTTTCTTTGTCAAGTTGAAAAAAATCCAATTCAAGATATGCAATTAGACCACCATAAATGGCAATTGCAATCATCATCGGTGTCAATTTTTGAATTGTATCTGCCTTGTGTAATCTAAAAATAAAAGTGAACCACTCTTTTGGATTATATGCTATCATTTTTTATATGTAAAATATTTTGAGCTAAAATAAGAAATTTAAAATTTATTGCTAATCAAAAAACAATTCTCCTTTATCTGCTTTTGTTGCAATAAATTTGGAATAGAAAATCTATCACCATTTTTAGCTTCCAATGCTTTGGCTTTTTCCTATAAATTTTTTTCAATCCCATTCATTAATATACTGCAACGTTCCACCATTAAATGCGAAACCCCATCCAAAAATAGAACCTATATTGGCATCGGCTACACTTCGTCAAAAAGCCTTCTTTAAACATCTTACCGTGTCTAATGCTTGAACAATCAATAATCTATCCACCATTTCTGTCTGGAAAGGGGTGTGTTTTGTGGAAGCATAGAAGTTAGTTCAGGCCATAAGTATTTTGTGCCACCTTGCGGATATTCATAAAAACCTGCTCCAGCTGCTTTACCTGCTCGGTTTATGGCCAATAGTTGCTCACATACGGCAAATCCAGGATGGTGTGGTGCTGTTTTCCCTCTGCGCTAAATCTTTTTCTGTTTGTTTACGGATATGATCCATCAGTTTCATGCTCACTTCATCTGTTAATGCAAGCGGACCAACGGGCATGCCTGCTTTCATGCTGCCATTTTCAATTGATTTGGGATGTTGACCTTCTTCTAACATGGCTATTCCTTCCATAACGTATGTAGAGAAAAAAACGCGAGAAGTATAAAATCCTCGGCTATCGTTTACAACAATAGGTGTTTTTTAATTTGCAATACATAGTCAAAAGCTTTTGCTAAAGTGGCATCATCTGTTTCTGCTCCACAAATAATTTCTACCAATGGCATTTTATCCACTGGAAAAGAAATGTGCAAGCCAATATATTGTTTAGGTCAGGCAGATGCTTTTGCTAAGCCAGTAATGGGTAGGGTAGATATTAGAGGCAAATGTCCCATCGCTTAACATAGCACTTTCTGCTTCTTGTAACTTTTTGCTTAATGCTCTATCTTCAAAAACTGCTTCAATTATTAAGTCACAGTTTTCAAATTCTGGTTTATCTGTTGCTTTTATTCTATTTAAAATTTCTTCCGCCTTTTCTTTAGTCATTTTGCCCTTAGAAACGCTTTTTTTAAGTAAACCTTCTGAATAGGCTTTCCCTTTTTCGGCTGCTTCCATACTTATATCTTTTAAAACCACCTCCATTCCAGCTACTGCAGACACATAAGCAATACCGGCTCCCATCATACCAGCACCCAAAACACCTACTTTTTTTGTCGTATATTTATCATATCCTTTAGGCCGCGATCCTCCAGCGTTAATGGCATTCAAATTATACCAAAATGCAGAAATCATATTTTTTGATACCTGACCCACTGCAAGCGAGGTGAAATATCGAGATTCAATCCTAGTAGCTGTTTCAAAATCTACCACAGAGCCTTCAACGGCAGTATTTATAATGGCTTCCACTGCCGGGTAATTGCCAAACGTTTTTTTCTTGGTCATGGCAGGTACAATCGGAATCATAGTTGCTACTTTTGGATTGCGGGCGTCGCCACCCGGGAATTTAAAGGCCTTGTCGTCCCAAGGATTTATGGCTTTTGGGTTTGCTTTTATCCATTCTTTTGCTTTTTCCATCATTTCTTCTGGCGTTTCGGCAATCGCATTTATCAAACCATTGCTTAAAGCATCTTTTACTTTTAATTTCTTTCCTTCTGTTAAAAAAGGTAATGCTGGCTGAAGTCCAATCATTCTTGTTAATCGGATGATTCCGCCACCACCCGGCAAAGTCCAAGACCCACTTCGGGTAATCCAAAAATGGCTTTTGGATTGTTTAAGAGCAATTCGGTAATAGCAAGCGAGTGCAATTTCGAATCCACCACAAGTGCAGTACCATTTAAGGCAGCTACTACTGGTCTTCCTAAGTTTCTAATCTGGCGCAATTGCTTTTTAAGCCTTCACACATATCAAATATTTCCTGTGCATTCGTTTGCTTGTAAAGATTGTCAATATCGGCACCGGCAAAGAAAGTCGATTTCGCAGAAGTCAATATTACGCCTACAATTTCTGCCTTTTCCTTTTCTAGTCGCTCAATCATTTCGAGCCATAGTTTGCCAAATTCTGCATTTATTACATTGGCACTTCTGCCTTGCATATCCATGGTAATGGTTACAATATTGTCGTTGTCTTTAGTGTAGTGGAACATGATTATTTATTTTATTTTGTCTTTTAATAATTTTTAATCTGGCAAATATAATGGATATTTTGAAACAAAAATTTTATTTGAAAGTCCGCCAGTTAAATATTCTACTAATATAAATTTCCCATTTTTAAGAGAAATCAAAAATAAACTTTTTTGATTTAATTTTATTTTTTTATTGTCGTAGTTATTATTTTATGAAGAAAGGTAGGAACTAAGGTTGGTCATATTGTGGGGGAGTTGGTTATCTTGTAATAGAGGCACTTGCCATACTGATAATTATTCAATTACAACTATCTAAGGAGTGAATATGTTTTCTCAAATTTTCGCTGTCAAAAATATAATTGTGTTGAAAAGGAAATAAGGACAGTATATATTTTGAATTATAAATACTAATTTTGTCACCTATTGAAAGGAAAACGAGTATATGAATTATTGAATGAGTTGTCCCTAAGGAACATCGGCAGTTGTTGTTTGTTTGTAGTAAAAGTGAGGATAAGCGATTAAAGGTTTTTTTCAAGGTACTACGAGCAAATTTCAAAACCCTTGAAGAATTTAATATTTTACTCCAACAGCAGACAGAGTTACTTTTTCTTAGAAAAAATGAAGAAGAATTAGAACATACTGTAAGAAGAAATTTAGATTTCTATTTGAGTGAAATAGAGCAAATTATAATTCAGTCATATTTAGAGAATGATTCTAAGCAACGTAATATTATTCTGGGGGAAGCTTTAGAGCAGGGCGGAAACCCATTTCTCCTAGAGTATTATTATGATAAGGCATATAAGGATGCTATCAATAGAGACTATCTTATTAATTTTAGGGCGTTGCGAGGGAAAATTCGCTTGAAGTTTAATTCGCAAAGCGAAAGAGATTTTTTGAAATCACTGACTTTAAATTCCCAAATGAAAGCTTCGGTCGAAGGAATTTTACCATGAAAAACTATGTGATTACTATAATAATATCTCAAACATATATCTTGATAGTTATCTCTTGGTAAAAATAGATGAATTAGTGCTCACTACAGAGAAATAGATACAAAAGTTAAAGAGTGTGGGACTGTAAACTGTATTGTTAATTACAGGATTGCCCAAGCAAGATTAAATTTTAAAACACCTTCCTATGAATTTTATATCAATCAGGTGCATGAATTGTTGAATAATTCTGAAATAGACAAATTTAGTAAGGATGTCCTAAAGAGAAAAGTTTATTTTTTAGAACTAATCATGGGATTTTATTTAGGAAAAAGAGAAAGAAATCTGATGGAACTAACAGATAGTATTCTTGAAATAAGTAAAAGGAATAGGTTTGTAGATAATAATACGATGTTTCATAAGTTATTGCTATTAATTATTGATGATAAATTAGAAGATGTTCATTTAATTTTAAGTACTGAGAGGAATTATTTAAAGGAAAAACAAAGGAACTAAAAGAATTTACGGTTGCATTCATAGCTTTTAGGAAAAATCAAATTGCAAAATGCCTTAAAACCATTAATCAGTTAAGTTATAGTACGAATTATTTTATAGCCCTATTCTCAAGAATACTTAGTATTAAAATTCATATCGGATTAAATAATGAAGACCTTGCAGAATCCCTGATTTATAATACTGAAAGATTCGTTAAAAAAAATTCCGATAAATATACCGTTTTTAATTCCTCTCTTTCGCTTTTACATTATTTTAAGAAAAGGACTTATAGAAAAAACCCTAATATGTCACAATCTATACAAATAATGTCTCCATATTTTGGATTTTTAATGCAGGAATAGGTTATCTATAATTATTTCTATATCAATATTATATAATAAATTCATCTCATATTATATTTCCTTTTAAGTAGGGCATTCTATTAATAATTGGTTCCTCTCATGTATTAGTTGTGTTGTAACTTTATTGTGTTTCGTATTTGAATTTTCTAATAAAACAGAATGAGGCTAAACGGTCAACCATTTAACCATTTAAAAATAATTGCATGAGGAAATTTTTACAAACTATTTTTCTCCTAAATATATTGTTAGAAAGTAGTGGTCAATCTGTAGGAGATTATAAGACATTTGCTTCCGGTGATTGGGCAAATGTCTCCAATTGGTCACGATATAATGGATCTACATGGGTGAATCCTGCACCTTCGGCACCTGCCTCAACAGATGGTGTTACTACCGTTGACCATATAATGACGGTTTCCTCAAGCATTACAATCGATCAAACCATTATTAGTACGAGCGGTTCCGTGGAATTACTTACTGGAGGTGCCATTACTGTAGCAAATGGAGCTTCGGCAATTGATCTGGAGGTTTTGGGTATTTATAAGCGTACAGCCACAGCTACTACATTAATTCCCACCGGCAATGTTACCTTCCAATCGGGGAGTTATTATATTCATAATGCTTCAGGTGGAACGATTCCTATCTGTACATGGAATGCAAACTCCATTCTTCAAATTGATGTGACCGTTGCCAATAATGAGTTTACAGAAAGCTTTGGGAATGTAGTTTTCAACGGCTCCTCTGGTTGTGTGATGGGAACTTCTACATTGGCTAATTTTGTAAATACTATTCAGGGGAATTTAACCATTGCCACCACGGGAACGGTAAGTGTTTCTAATCAATCAAGTTTTGGAGCTACATTAACCATCAATGGTAACTTAATCCTAAACACAAGTGGAGGTAATTTTATTATTGATGCTGCCAATTCGTCAAGTAATGTTACAAAAAAGGTAATTGTAAAAGGTAATTATCAACAAAGCAATGGTACCTTTAATTTTACTAATAACACCAGCACCGCGATTTCTGCAAGCACAAGAAATGCGCAAATAGATATCGAAGGCAATTTTGAACATATAGGAGGTACAATTACAGAAACAGCTTCTGATGCAGATTTTTTCTCTCGAATAAATATGACAAAAACCTCCGGTACACAATTAATTGAGTCAATTGGTTTCTCTAATGCAGCTGCAAATATTATTAACTTTTTAGTCGCCAATGCCAATGCTAAATCAATTGTAGATGTTGGAAAAACATTTACTCAAAATAGTGCAACCACTTTTACTGTTTCTGCTAGTACGGCAACACCGGATTTGGACATAAATGGTACATTTATAAACAAAGGAAGTACAGCATGGACATCAAGCGGCACCTGGGCGGTAAATAATGGCGGAACATATATACATAATACATTGGCAGGAATATCTATCCCATTAAACAGTGCAACCCTCGCAACAGGAAGCAATTTTATTTATCGGGGGTCTTCTACACTAAATACACCATTTTCTTTTAGTGGTCGCACATACTTTAATGTAGCTTTTGAAAGTACCTCCGGTGCTTGGTCTCCAACACATGGAGCAGGAGCAAGCCCTTTAGTTGTAAATGGATTATTAAGGGTGGGAGATGGTTCTGTAAATGGGGTTAGCTTAAGTCAAGGTTCATTTACAGGTACTCTAACCTTTAATGGCGATATTGAATTAAAAGCAAATGGTACGTTAACTTGTAATTCCTTCACACTGGCATCCGATAAAACATTAACCATGGCTAATATTGCTAGTTTTAGCCTTGCTGCTTTATCAGCCTCACAAACTTTTTCATTAATTGGCACAATAAAAGAAGCAAATAACAATGGATTCTCCGGAGGAGCAACAAGAGCTATCAGTAATACAAATTCGCCTACTATCACTTTAGGGTCTAATGCTACTGTTGAGTTCAATGGTAGTTCTAACCAAGCAACAGCAGGTTTACCTTCTACGGTTCCAAATGTAAATATCAATAATACCTCCGGTGTAACCTTATCTGGAACGGTTGATATCAGTACATCTTTGATTTTAAGTGCTGGTTTGTTTACACTTGAATCAAACCACCTTACACTTGGTACTTCCGCTACAATAAATGGTACACCTTCGGCATCGAATATGATAGTAGCTACGAGTACAGGCGAATTAAGGAAAAATTATAACACAACAGGATCGTTTACATTTCCGGTTGGGGATAATACGGGAACAGTAGAATACAGTCCTGTAACTTTAAATTTTACAGGTGGTACTTTTCATCCGCATACGTGGGCGTAAGATTAAGTAATTCCAAACATCCCTCAAATACCTCTTCTACAGATTTTTTAAATAGATATTGGGTTATTACGGCAAGTGGAATTACCTCGCCTGTTTGTACAGCATCCTTTATTTATACTAATAGTGATATAGCCGGAACTGAAACAAATCTATATGGAGGCAGATATTTAACTTCTTCATGGAACTGCTTGGATTTAGTTAATGATGCTACAAATACCATCTCAAAATCCATCACAGATTTCGGAGAGATCACAGCAGGAGATATTGTAGCGATGAACTGTTGTACTAATCCTTCCAGCAGTGGGACTATAAGTGGTGTACAAAGTATATGTGGGAGTTACGACCCGAGTAATATTTCAAACATAACCCTACCATCAGGACATAATGGTGTTCTAGAATATAAGTGGCAATCTTCTACTTCAGGGCCTTCTAGCGGTTTTACCGATATTTCTTCTTCTAACTCCTCATCTTATGATCCGTTAACCATTTCACAGACAACATGGTTTAAGAGGTTAGCAAGAGTTTCATGTAAATCAGATTGGACTAGTGCTGTTGAAAGTAATGTAATAGAGAAAACGGTATTAACAGCTCCAACTGCTGTTACTACGCCATCGCCTGCAAATAGTGCCACTAATGTTTCTATTAATGCCGACCTTTCCTGGACCAATGGCGGAGGTGCGACTTCTTATGATGTTTATTTTGGAACAACCTCTCCTGGAACATTTCAGGGGAATCAGGCGACTACAACATTTGACCCTGGAACGATGGCAAATAGTACGACCTATTACTGGAGAATTGACGCTATTAATTCTTGTGGAACAACAACAGGTACAGTTTGGAACTTTACCACAGAAAGCACTGCTTGTGTAGCGCCAACAATTGATGCAAAATATGATGGATTAGATTCGAAGACTATTTGTGAAGGACAATCTTTTAATTTAACTGCCAACCCAAGCGGCGGCAATAATTGTGGTACCTGGCAATACGCTTGGTACACTGGTACAGGAAGTGATAATACTTATTGGGATGGTACAGATTGGGATAATGCTGAAAATTGGGGTTCCTTTGCAACGATTTCTAGTGTTGATCCTTCATCAAATACTACCTATAAGGTAAAAGTAAGGTGTTCCTCTGATTATTCTTGCAATGATATAGATGCAACAGGTGTGGGCTGTAACTGTTGATCAAGTGCCAGCAACAGCAAACGTAGTACAGATATTCAACAATGTAATAACAGTAGCTTTACCCTTGCAGGAAATACCCCAACAGTGGGTACCGGATTATGGACACTTCAATCAGGAACAGCAACTATAACAACACCGACTTCGCCAACTTCAGGTATAACTGGAGTTCCTACCGGAAGCAGCGTTGTTCTTAGATGGACGATAAGTAATGGTGTATGTGCCTCAAGTTTTGACGAGGTAACCTTAACTAACTATGCATTACCAACTACAGCTAATGCCGGAACTGATATTAATAATTGCGGAAATAGTTCTTTTACATTGGCAGGAAATATTCCAACAATAGGTAATGGGTTGTGGACCGTTCAATCGGGAACAGCAACAATAACTACTCCTACATCGCCAACATCAGGTGTAACGGGTGTTCCTGTTAATTTATCTGCAACTTTGCGTTGGACAATATCCAATGGCAACTGCACACCGAGTTATGATGAAGTTGTACTCAATAATTTTGCAGCTCCTTCTAGTTCACCCGCTGCCAGCCATACAAATGTGGCTCAAACAACTACTAATGTCAGGTTTACATGGACAACTCCTGGAGATGCTGATGGTGTAAATGTCTATCGGGCTTCAGATGGAGTTTTGTTACAATCAGGAAATACACTTGGTTTCTATGATTATACAACAACCGAAAATACTCAAGTTGGCATTAAGCTAAAAGCTTATTATGGCACTATATCTTGTGAGAATGCCTCCTTTGGTGCTGCAGCAAGTGCATACTCGTCCCAAAATGCACCTACCAGTATTGGTTTTTCCGGAACCACACAAACACAAACAACGCTCGCTGCAAACGGAACTTTTCCTAATTCTACATTGGGATTGAGTGGATTGTATTATACTAACAGCACCACGGGCAGTAACTCAGGATGGATAACCACCACTACTTGGACAAATATAGGGTTGTCTTGTGGAACATCATATAACTATTTACTGAAAGCAAGAAATGGTGATGGTGACGAAACTACAGAAATTGGACCAACAGCGAATAGTACTTCGGCATGTGTTACTATTAATACAGATTATTTTAGATCTCTTAACTCCGGAGCATGGACAACGGCAGCCAATTGGGAGTCTTCACATGATAATTCATTTTGGTTTCCGGCAACTTTAGCACCAGTAGATTATTTAAATAATAAAACGGTAACTGTACGTTCCGGTGATGTTTTGACCATTAGTGCCAATCTCACCGTAGATGAGATAATTATCGCTGCAGGTGGTGAAATTTTATATTCAGGAGGGACGCTTACAATAAATAACGGAACTGGTACAGATATGGATGTTTCCGGGACACTTAATCGTACTTCCGCAAATCCTATAACAATGTCGGGGTCATTAAATTTTGGTAATGGCGGTAAGTATATCAGCAATTATGCTACAGCATCCATTCCAACGGCAATATGGCACGCCAATTCAACGCTTCAAATTGATGCTTCAATAGCGGATAATGAGTTTACGGAAAGTTTTGGAAATGTGGTTATTAATGGTACAAGTACGTTTAATCTTGTAACCGGTGCAACAAGCCCAACCGTACAAGGTGATTTTACTATAGCTACTACTGGTACCATTGGTTTATCCACTTCAGCAGGTTCTACAAGTACCTTGACTATAAATGGTAATTTTAATTTAAATGCAAACGGTGCTTTTATCATTGACAGGGTTGCTAGTAGCACTAATATTACTAAAACAGTAACTGTCAATGGTGATTTTTTAGTTTCAAATGGTATTTTTTACCTGTCAAATAATACCAGTACACTAATAACTGCCAATACAAGGACATCCGTTTTAAATGTATTTGGAAACTTTTCACATTCCGGAGGAACTATTGGAGAAAATGCTTCCGATGATGATTTTATTTCGAGAATTTATCTTAAAGGCAATACAGCAACTAATTTTACTAGTACTGCACAAACAGGAAGAACAGAAATGTTTCTGAATAAAACTTCATCAGCTATTGTAAATCTTATCAACAACACAGAAGTGTCATATAATTTAAATATGTCTGGAGGGCTTATGGTTTTAGGTGTTTATCATTTGAGCCTCCCTATTTCAGCAACATTTACTGCAGGAGTCGCCTACTCTTCTTCTAATATGATTATTCCTACCGAAACTGGAGAGTTGAGAAAATACTTATTATCAAATGGTTCGATAACTTACCCTGTTGGAGATAATACGGGAACAGTAGAATATAGCCCTGTTACACTGAACTTTACATCAGGTGCTTATTCAGGAGGTGCTTATTTAAGCATTAAACTTATAAATGATGAAGAACCGGAAATGATATCTTATGGGGCCGTTGATTATATTAACAGGCATTGGATTGTCAATCAGGTGAATATTAGCAATTTTGTATGTATACCAACCTTCACTTACTTACAAGCAGATGTTGTTGGTACGAGGCAAATTTTTATGGTTTGAAAAATTCTTCCAGTAACTGGACTTCGATGGACGCAGTAAATATTGCTGCTAATACGTTTACAAAGGCGTCTGGAATATCTTTCTTTAGTTCATTTACTGCCGGATTAAGATGTGTTCCACCGGTATTAAATGCAAAATATAACAATGAGGATTTTAAGGCTATTTGTTTAGGAGACTCATATACATTGACAGCAAACCCTATTGGTAATATTGGATGTGTAACATGGGAATATGCATGGTACACTGGAACGGGCAGCGATAATACTTATTGGAATGGAACCAGTTGGACAAATGCAGAAACTTGGGGTGCTTATGCTACAATAACAGGTGTAGCACCTATTGTTAATACAATTTTTAAAGTTAAAGCAAGATGTACCACGAGAAATAGTTGTTCTAGTGCAGATAATATTGGTGTGGAAGTGGAAGTGAATTCATCTCCTCCACTTTTTGGCAGACTTATATACACCATATAATGGTGCAGTAGATATGCCACTGAATGGTGATTTAGTTTGGAGGAAATCTAATATTGCCTCCGCATACGATATTTATTTTGGAACAACAAATCCTCCTGTACTTTTAGAAGCCAATCGTACAATTAATTCAATTGCTTATACTGCATTATCATATAATACTACCTATTATTGGAGAGTTGATACAAAAAATGGATGCTATACTACAACCGGAAATGTTTGGAGTTTTACAACTGGAGATAATTTAACTTTCTCAGTCACAAACGTAACCACATGTGGTACAGACTTTGGTGATGGTACAACCACATCACCCACGGGATTAAGCCTACAGCCAGCTAATATCGTTACAAGTGGATTACCTGTTTCTGGACTTATAGCAGGTGGAATTGGATTGAGACAAGTAAATGTTAAGTTGGGAAGCAGTGCTTGTGAACAGCTATTAGGTACTTATGTCTTAAAGCTTAGAAATCCCCAAGGAGTAACAATTACTCTTGCTAGTCCATTGACGGGAAATAATGCTTCTACCGCTTGGGTAGATGTGAAATTCAGAGATGAAGTTTCCTTAGAACGAATCAAAGATTATCCTGATGCTGGTGAACAACTTTATTACCCTTTCTCGATAGGTTATTATGCTATAGAAACAGATGGTCAATTTACCAACTTCAATACTGGCGCAGATCCTAATGGAACGTGGAGTTTACATGTAATTGAAAATGTTGCTACAGGTACCGAAATCAGTTTAGAAAGAGTAGATTTAATATTTGGTTTTCCACTTGAAGTTGAAGATGTTTCTAGTAGTAATCTGAATAACGCATGTTCCGATGCTGTATGTATTGATGGAGTATTCAAAGTAAGAGGAACAAATAACGGTTATACACAAAATGACCCTAACTATCCAGGACATTCTGTGGATGGTTGCTCGTGGAATCAGGCCAATAATAATAGCGCATGGTTCTATTTTAATGCAAGTGCACCTAATCCTAAAATTGTAATCAGCGGTTCATTAAACACCGGATTGCCAGGTCTTTCTGATATGCAGGCTGTTGTAGTTGTAGCACCTTCTACCTGTGTTGCTCCTACAGATGTAGTAAATGGAGGATGTCCTGATGATGAAAGTGTTAATAATTTGGCATCAAGTGGCTTATGGAGGAGGTATTTCTATTCCCGGAAATGTTTATTCAAACGGAATTTCTTTTAATAGTGAATTTAATCTTTCAGGGCTAACTGTTGGTGAAAATATTATCTTTATGTCGATGGGAATGGAGGTAATCCTTCAACTTTCTATATTGAAGCACTCAAGGGATGTGTTCCATGTAATACAACAATATTGCCGATACAATTGTTGAGTTTTGAAGCGCATCCACAAAATAATCAATGGATTCAATTAAAATGGACTACAGGGTCAGAAATTAATAATAAAGGATTTGAAGTGCAACGAAGTTTAAATGGTGTCGATTTTGAAAAAATTGGTTGGGTAAATGGCGCCTTCAATAGTCAAACCAAACTGAATTATGCGTTTGATGATAGAAATGTTATTTCTGGTTTTAAATACTACTACCGATTGAATCAAGTGGATATGGATGGGTCAAACAGTTATTCTAAAATTAGGGTCGCTAGTATTACTAATAATGATTTTGGATTAATTATTTACCCTATTCCAACAAAGGATATGCTCTTCTTGCAATCAAATCAAGATATTGCTAGATATGAAATCACAGATGCTATTGGAAAAATATGTACTATTATGGATTCTGATAAAAATAGATTCGTAAAGGTGGATGTTCTTAATTATCCTGAAGGAACATATTTTGTAAAAATATTTTTTAATAGCGGAGAGAGCATCATAAAAAAATGGATAAAACAATAGACATTTTATTTGTGCTAATAGATTGAATAACAATCTACTAAATCTTTTTAATGTAAATTTTTATTGGTTTTTAATTAGGGCAAATAGATGTTTATTGGATTATCTAATCAACAACATACTTGTACTTTTATCAATGGTTAATCACCTTCCTAAAAAAATATTTTAAATGAAAAAAAATGCAACATATTGTAAATCTTTTGCCATCTTTTTGGGATTGTACTTATGTATTTTTTCTACAATAACAGCGCAGAAATTTTATACAAATGTCGCTTTACCATTTAGTTTGAATGGAGCTACAGGGAGTTATGCTTCACCTGGAGTTGTAACACCAAATGTACTAAGTATCACCGTTAGTGG
>JADIYW010000013.1 GCA_016705125.1 Bacteroidota bacterium | reverse complement strand
AAGATTCAAAATATTGGGGCAATCCCAACCTGTAGTCATCATGCCCACGGTTACACAAACTCTGCTTTGCTTGTTTTGTAAGATTCTAAAATTTCATTGTCTTTCCGCAAATGGCTAAAGCCCAATAATTTGTCGTTGCTAAAATCAACTGTCATTTGCTGACTGTTCTGCACATTGGAAGTTACCTGAACAGCAAAGTCGCTTTGATACTTGCCCGGGAATATTTGGTGTGCATATTCATTGAGCAGTTGAGCCAATTTTGCAGCGTGATTTTGCGAAACAGCAAAAACCAAACTCTTTCCAAACTCTCCGTTAATGGGGTCTTTCAGTCCATTCTCAATAAAAGTTTTGCAAAACACACGGTTGGTTTCTTCACTGAAAAACTTCCGTTCAAAATGATTTTGCTTGTAATTAACTTCTTCTAAAATATCCTCTTGCTCGCTACTGGCAACCGTTACCATAATGCCATAACCTTGTTCCGATAAAAGTTTGGTGGTAACGTCTGTTCTTGCGTCAACTACAATCGGTTGTCGCAAATAGCCATCTTTTGCACCGTCCACAAGCGTATAACGATACGTTGGAATGCCACTCCTCGCAACCGAATGTGGCATAAGTATCTAACAACCTTCTTCTCTTCCATCTCTCTTGGGTCGTCAATATTATCGGTGTCTAAATGTTTTAAATAATCTTTTGGTGTGGCGGTTAAACCCAATTTGTAACCCAGGAAATATTCAAACAATGCTCTACTGTTTCCTCCACCTAGCAGTCGGTGCGATTCATCAGAAATAATCAAATCAAAATCAGTCGGTGAAAAAAGTGTTTTGTATTTGTTGTTTACCATTAACGATTGAATGGTGGTAACAACGATGTCGGCTTTTCGCCAATCGTTTTTCTTTTCTTTGTAAACAACGGTTGTTATGTCGTTTTTCAAATAGTTGGTAAAGTCCTTTCTTGCTTGTTCTTCTAGTTCCAAGCGGTCAACCAAAAATAAAATGCGTCTTGCGTTTCCTGTTCTGTAAAAGAGTTTGATTAATGCAGCGGCAGTCAGGGTTTTTCCTGTTCCTGTCGCCATTTCCAACAAGAATCGTTTTTTGCCTTCGCTTACCCATTGCTGAACGGCTTTAATTGCCTCCACTTGGTAATAGCGAAGAAAACGAAGTTTTAAGTTGAAGATTAAATATTGCTTTTTTTGTTCATGCTGAAACTCAGGAATTTGTTTGTAGTTCGGAAGTTGGGTTAAAACAACATAGTCGTCATTTACTTGTTCGCTAACTAATTTGCTTGGGTCGGGATTAAACTGATAATACTGCTTGATGGATCTCCAAATGTTGAAACACTTGTATTTGTTCAGGGTTTCCAGTTTCTATATTCCATAAATAGTGAAGAGTCCCGTTTGAAAGAATTATGAATTTAACCTTTTGTGATTTGGCATAATTTCTTGCCTGTTCCTTACCAACTAGTGGATTCAAACTTTCCTTCTTCGCTTCTAAAACTAGAATTGGATTTTGGTTTTCGTCAACCAATAAAAAGTCGATGAAACCACTTTTAGCATTTTCAAGTCTTCACCTAAATCGTCCATTTTGATGGAAGATTCCAATTTAATAGTTGCTTTACCTTTGTCCGTGTCAAAGAAGCTCCACCCTGATTCCTCAAGGAGTTTATTAATTTTTATTCTTGCTTTAGCTTCTTTTTCTGCCATCTAATTCAGTTCAATTTTATTTGTGCGGTGGGGAAAAAATAAAAAACATAGCGTTGGTCAGCGTGTCGGTTTAGATTCTGTCCAGTTGCTATATGGTCTGTATGTTTTTGGTCACCTGTCAAAATGGTTTGTTTTTGTTTTAATGTTTAAATTTTGGTCGGTCTATCGTCTTGTGAACGGTCGTCCTACCATTGGCTATAACTCACTTATTCATGCCAGCATTTATTTCGTTTCAATCAAATGTATATTTATTTTTGTTCCCATTTATAAATTCTGCTAAATATTTATAATTTAAATTCAATGGTATATACTCTCATTCCTCGCTTCTCATTTCTAACTTCTAAAGTCAAAATAATTATTTATTCTGGTAAACCATAAACGGTACAATAATTTCTTCCAAAAAAAAGTATTAAGTAGTAAGTATTGAGTAGCTAGTATTAGATTCCCACATTTTCCCATTCTCCTATTTTCGCTTTCAGGTATTCATACTTGATACTTACATCTCAATACTTAATACTAACCTATTTATTCTGGTAAACCATAAACGGTACAATAATTTCTTCCAAAAAAAAGTATTAAGTAGTAAGTATTGAGTAGCTAGTATTAGATTCCAACATTTTCCCATTCTCCTATTTTCGCTTACATCTCAATACTTAATACTAACCTATTTATTCTGGTAAACCATAAACGGTACAATAATTTCTTCTAAACTAATGCCTCCATGCTGAAAAGTATCTTTATAATAATTGGCAAAATGATTGTAATTATTAGGATAAACAAAATAATAATCTTCTTTGGCAAATACAAATGAAGAACTGATATTCGCTTTGGGCAAAAATGCATCATCGGGGTTTTTTACTTCAAATACTTCTTTTGGATTATAATTTAGATTTTTGCCTGTTTTATACCTCAAATTGGCTGTTGTATTTTTATCTCCAATAATCTTTGATGGCGATTGAACTCTTGTGGTGCCATGGTCGGCAGTAAAAATAAGTCTTACTTTTTTATCCTTTAATTTTTGTAATGCATTAAAAAGCGGTGAATGGTCGAACCAAGAAACGGTCAAACTTCTGTATGCCGACTCATTGCTTGCCAATTCTTTCAGCACTTCCATTTCAGTTCGTGCATGCGATAACATATCTACAAAATTATATACAATTACATTTAGCGTATTATTCATCAAATTAAGGATATTATCTTCCAATATTTTTCCATTTTGATGGTTGGTAATTTTTGTATAGCTTGTTTTTATATTTGCCCCTAATCGTTTCATTTGTTCTCCAAAGAAAAATTCTTCATGTAAATTTTTTCCACCCTCATCTTCATCATGCGACCATTTGTCATTGTATTTTTTTTCAATTTCGGAAGGCATCAGTCCTGAAAAAATAGCATTACGGCTATATTGTGTTGTTGTAGGTAAAATAGAAAAGAAATAATCTTCACTTACTTTTCTAAAATTTTCATTTACAAGCGTCTCGATCATTTTCCATTGGTCGTACCTTAAATTATCAATAAGAATAAAAAAAGTAGGAATGTCGCCATCTATATTAGGAATCACTTTATCCTTGAATAAATTATGAGATAGGGTAGGTGTTGTATTTGAATTTTGATTTTTTAGCCAACCTAAATAATTTTTTTGTATAAATTTAAAGAATTCCTTATTTGCTTCAACCCTCTGCATATTATACACTTCACGCATTTGGTTATTTTCCGCTTTATCCAATTCCAAATCCCAGAAAATCAGTTTTCTATACACATCAACCCATTCCTGATGACTCATATTATTGGTCATAGAAAGCATTATTTGTTGAAATTCTTGTCTATAGTCTGTAGTTGTTTTTTCTTGAAACAATCGCTTATTATCAATTATTTTTTTAATAGCCAATAAAATCTGGTTGGGTCTTACTGGTTTAATTAAATAATCAGAAATTTGAGAACCAATTGCCTCATCCATCAGGTTCTCTTCTTCATTTTTGGTAATCAAAACAACCGGCAAATCTTGGTGAATTTGCTTAATTAAAGGCAAAGTCTCCAATCCAGTAATACCTGGCATTGATTCGTCCAAAAAGACCAAATCATAATTGCCATTTTTTACTTTATCCAAGGCATCATGCCCATTTGTAACGCCATCAACGAGATAGCCTTTTTGTTCAAGAAACAAAATTTGAGGTTTTAACAAATCAATTTCATCATCTGCCCAAAGAATTTTTATAACATTCATAAATAGAAAACTCCTTTTTTATATATTTAGTGCGTCTAAATAAATTTTAATTGCATAAAAATAGGATTACCTTTTGAATAAACGAAAAATATTTAACGATCCGGTGTATGGATTTATTTCAATTCCATTTGAAATCATCTATGACATCATAGAACACCCTTATTTTCAGCGACTTAGGAGAATCAATCAATTGGGATTAAGTTCCCTAGTTTATCCGGGTGCTAACCACAGTCGTTTCCAGCATACGCTCGGTGCCGTACATTTAATGGGTAAGGCATTAGAAGTGCTCAGAAATAAAGGACATCAAATTACAAATGAGGAAGCGGAGGCCGTAACGATTGCGATTTTATTGCATGATATTGGACATGGCCCATACTCGCACACACTCGAACAAAGTATTGTAAATGAAGTGCACCATGAACAAATTTCGCTTTATTTTTTTGAAGAATTAAATAAAACCTTGAATGGAAGATTGAGTTTAGCCATTAAAATATTTAAAAACGAGTATCCAAAACGATTCTTGAATCAATTAGTTTCAGGTCAGTTGGATGTAGATAGATTGGATTATTTAATTCGTGACAGTTTTTACACTGGTGTTGCAGAGGGCGTAATTGGCTACGACCGAATTATACAAATGCTTGATGTCCATGATGACAATTTGGTTGTAGAAGAAAAGGGAATTTATTCTATTGAAAAATTTATTGTAAGTCGTCGATTGATGTATTGGCAAGTTTATTTACATAAAACATCCCTTTCTGCAGAACATATGATGGTAAATTTGTTGGAGAGAGCTAAATTTTTGGCTCGTGAAAATGGTGTGAAATTACCTTGTTCAGAGCCATTAAGACATTTTTTAGAAAAGGAGATTACATTAAAAGACTTTGCATCGAACGATATTCATTTAAAAACATTTGCCTTATTGGACGATCATGATATAATGGGAGCCATTAAATCGTGGGCAGTGAATGACGATATTTTGCTTTCCTATTTAAGTAAAGGTTTATTAAATAGAAGACTTTTTAAAATTGAATACGGAACGGAGAAAGAAATCCTGGAACTTCAAAAATTAAAAAACAAGCTATTAAGCTTAAAATCCAGTTTATTAAATGACTTTCATAAATATTTAATTATAAAAAGTAAATCTATAAACAATGCATACAATCCTACAAAAGATAATATCTATATAAAGTATAGAAATGGAAACATTAAGGATATTTCAGAAATTGCCGACATGCTGAATATCAAATCGTTGTCAAATCCGATTGAAAAGCATTATCTTTGTTATTCAGCAGATCTTATAGGGTAGGATGTATAGATTAGAAGAAATTGCAAAAATCATTGGAGGCGAGTTGTTTGGCAATAGTGAATTACTTATACTAAATCCTAATAAGATTGAGGATGCAAATGAAAATGAAATTAGTTTTTTAGCAAATCCAAAATACACCAAATTCCTTTCAACTACAAAAGCAGGTGCCTTAATTATAGCAAAAGACCAAACCTTTAATGATTTTAAAGGTACTGTTATAAAGGTAGAAAATGTTTATAATGCATTGACGAAATTGCTTACCATATTTGAACAAAAGAAAATAAATAAGATAGGCGAGGAGATGCCCGTTTTCAAAGGAGAAGGAGTTGAAATTGGAGAAAATGTTTATCTAGGTGCTTTTTCTTATATAGGAAACAATGTTAAAATCGGAAATGAGGTGAAAATTTTTCCGCAAGTATATATCGGAGAAAATACAGAAATTGGAAATGGAACTATCATTTTTGCGGGAGTCAAAATTTATCCAAATACTAAAATTGGCGCTAACTGCATCATACATTCTGGTGCAATAATAGGTTCTGATGGATTTGGATTTGCACCTCAAAATGATGGAACTTATAGTAAAATTGCTCAGCTCGGAAAAGTAATTATTGAAAATGATGTAGAAATTGGTGCAAATACAACCATTGATTGTGGCACTATGGGTGCAACCATAATCAGAAATGGAGTAAAAATTGATAATCTGGTTCAGGTTGGGCATAATGTAGAAATAGGGGAGAACACTGTAATTGCTGCACAAACCGGTGTTTCGGGAAGTACTAAACTAGGAAATAATTGTGTTATTGGAGGACAAGTAGGATTTGTTGGACATATACAAATAGCGCCTTTTACGCAAATTAATGCGAAAAGTGGCGTTTCAAAATCTATTTTAGAAAATGGGCAGAAAATAAATGGAAGTCCTGCCTTTGGATTTACCGAATCCTATCGTGCCTATGCAGTTTATAAAAAATTGCCAGAAATTGCACAAAGAATAAAAGATTTAGAGGAATTTATATCTTTGTATAAAAATAACCTCTCAAGGTAAGTATGATTGATTTTCAACAAACTATAAAAAAGGATATTGTTTTTTCAGGTCGTGGTTTACACACCGGGAAAAATGTAACTGTTTGTATAAAAGCCGCTGAAATAGACACAGGATTTGTATTTGTACGTATTGATTTACCCGAAAAACCCCAAATTAAGGCAGATTGTGATTTGGTGGTAGAAGTTTCAAGAGGCACCACTTTAGAATTAAATGGAAATCGAGTATCTACTGTAGAGCATTTATTGGCCGCATTAGTGGGTATGGGTATTGATAATGCAATAATAGAACTTGATGGCCCTGAAATTCCGATAATGGATGGCAGTGCCCACTTATTTGTTGATTTAATTGAACAATCGGGTATTTATGTTCAAGATAAGATAAGAGATTATTTTGAGTTATCTGAAACTATTAATTTCTATGATCCAGAAAAGGATGTTGAAATGATGGCTATTCCATCAGATCATTATTCAATTGATGTGATGATAGATTATAATTCGCAAGTTTTGGGCAAGCAATATGCTAAAATTAGAAATTTAGAAGACTTTAAAACAGAAATTGCTTCAAGTCGCACTTTTTGTTTTCTTCATGAAGTAGAGCCGCTGTTAGAAAGCGGTTTAATAAAAGGTGGTGATTTAAAAAATGCAATCGTTGTAGCTGAAAAAAGACTGCCAGAAAACAGGTTCAAGCATATTGCCGATTTGTTTAATCAATCTACGGATGGAATAAATAGAGAAGGCATTGTAAACAAAGTAGAACTTAGGTATCCAAACGAGCCTGCAAGACATAAACTTTTAGATGTAATTGGTGATTTGTCATTAATTGGATGCAGAATCAAATGTAAAATTGTAGCTTCAAAGCCTGGACATGATGGCAACGTAGAATTTGCTAAATTGCTTAAAAAGCATATAAAGGAAGTTAGAAGAAACAAAGAAATTCCTAAATATAATCCCGATAAAGCCCCTATATTTGATTTGAGTAAAATTGAAAAAATACTTCCTCATCGCTTTCCATTTTTATTAATTGATAAGATAATAGAGCTAAACGAAACGACAGTAGTTGGTATAAAAAATGTTACCTTTAATGAACCATTTTTTGTTGGTCACTTTCCGGGAAACCCAATAATGCCAGGTGTTTTACAAATAGAAGCAATGGCACAAACTGGTGGTGTTTTGGTGCTTACTCAATATCCAGATCCTGAAAATTATATTACTTATTTTCTTAAAATTGATAATTGCAAATTCAAACAACCTGTAAAGCCTGGTGATACTTTGATTATAAAATTAGAACTTATTCAACCTATAAAAAGAGGAATTAGTTGGATGAAAGGGAGTATTTATGTTGGTACTAATTTGGTAACGGAAGCGGAATTGACCGCAAAAGTATTTAAACCTTAAAATGATATTGAATTATATACATCCCGAAGCAATTATTGGTGAATATTGTCAAATAGGACATTTTACAACCATTTATGAAGATGTAATTATTGGCAAAAATAATTGGATAGGACCAAATGTAACTATATTTCCAGGAACTCGAATTGGCGATAATTGTTCCATATTTCCGGGTGCCGTAATAGGTGCAATACCGCAAGATTTAAAATTTGAGGGTGAATATTCTACGGTTGAAATAGCCAATAGGGTAACAATAAGAGAATGTGTAACTATAAATAGAGGCACAAAGATAAGTGGTACAACTAAAATTGGGTCAGACACACTTTTAATGGCCTATGTACATGTAGCACACGACTGTATAGTTGGAAATCATTGTGTTTTGGCAAATACAACTAATTTAGCAGGACATGTTATCATCGGAGATTATGCTATTTTTGGCGGTATGTCGGCTGCACATCAATTTGTAAATATTGGGGAACATGCCTTTATTGCTGGTGGCACATTACTCAGAAAAGACGTTCCACCATTCGTATTAGTTGCAAAAGAGCCAGCTATGTTTTCAGGAATTAATTCTGTTGGTTTGAAAAGAAATAATTTTTCAATAGATCAAATTCATACTATTCAAGATATTTATAGATATATTTTCGGGAACGGATTAAATATTTCACAGTCAATTTCTAAAATAAAAGAGGAATTTCCTTCTGATGAGATTAGAAACAAAATAATCGATTTTATCGAAAAATCCGAAAGAGGAATCATAAGAGGTATTTATTCTGAATGAAGATAATATTAGAACAAGCCGGAAAGAGATATGGGTCTGAATGGATTTTCAAGAATGTAAATTATACATTCGAATCAGACAATAAATATGCATTAATCGGTCCAAATGGCTCAGGTAAATCTACCTTAATGAAATTAATATCAGGTGGTTTATTGAAAACAAAGGGAAATGTAATTTTTGAAAATGAAGGAAAAAAAATACCCGATGAAAACATTTGGCCATTGGTTAGTTTTGCCGCTCCTTATACCGAATTAATTGAAAATCTTACGCTTACTGAATTAATAGACTTTCATTTTCATTTCAAAAAAACAATTATAGGTATCGAAAAAAGAGATATTATTAATTTACTCGACCTCGATATGCATAAGGATAAATTTATAAAAACGTTTTCCTCCGGAATGAAACAAAGAGTAAAACTTGGGCTTGCTATTTTCACCGATACACCAATTTTGCTATTAGATGAGCCTACATCTAATTTTGATAAAAATGCCTGTAATTGGTATCACCAACTTATTGAAAAATACATAGGCCACAGATTGCTTATTATTGGTTCCAACAATGAAGAGGAATACCATTTCTGCAATCATAAATTATGCATTTCGGATTATAAATTGGGCTAATGAGTTATTTGTTATTTTGTAATTAGTAATTGGTAATTGGTAAATAGTTATTAGGTTTTTGATTATTTCTTTTCATTAAGCATTCAAACATTTACCATTAAACATTTACCATTAAACATTTATTATAGTTCTTTTTCGCTAACCAAAATCCCATCTTCATCTACATATACCCAATGATTTGGGCTAAAAGTTGTATTTGCAAAATTCAAAATTTCCCCTTTTAATCCTGTATTTCTTTTTACTGTCTTTGTTGGGTTGGTTTGTAATGCTCTGATGCCAATATTCATGGTGTTGATGGCTACAGAATCTCTAATACAACCAAACACGATAATGCCTTCCCATTCATTTTTAACAGCTGCAGCTGCAATTAAATCTCCAACCAAAGCACATCGTAAGGAGCCACCTCCATCAATAACCAAAACTTTTCCCTTTCCATTTTCATTCCTTAAAACATCACCCACAATTGTATTGTCTTCATGACATTTAATCGTAAAAATTTGTCCATAAAAGTTTGCTTTTATTCCATAAGCATTAAAAATTGGCAATGCAACTTGTACGTTTCCCTCGTTTGCATCATATAAATCGGCAGTTGTGAATTCTTTATTCATTTTAATATAATTTATCTCGTAAATTTACAAACTTTATTAATAATTTTAAAAAGAATAAAATGCAAAATCAAGTTACAGATAAAGTAATGATGGTTCGACCTGCCAGCTTTCAATTCAATTCGGAAACCGCAGTATCAAATGCATTTCAGAAAAAAATCGACCACTTGAGTTCAGAATCCATACTTGAAAAAGCAAAGGAAGAATTCGATGCTTTCGTAAACAAACTTAGATTGCATAAAATTGAAGTTTTGGTCATTCTGGACACCATTTCTCCAAACAAACCAGATGCAATTTTCCCTAACAATTGGATAAGTATGGGAACAGATGGAAAGGTATTTTTATTTCCCATGTGTACACCCAATAGGCGATTGGAACGAAGAAAATCAATAATTGATGAACTAAATGAAAAATTTAAAATTGTTGAAATTTCTGATATATCTGAATCTGAAAATAATGGTGTTTTCCTAGAGGGTACAGGAAGTATCATTTTTGACCATTTAAATAATACGGCGTATGCATGTATTTCGCCACGGACCGATGAAGATTTGTTTAAATCGCATTGTCAAGAAATAGGTTATACTCCTGTATGTTTTTATAGTAAGGATAAAAATGATTTATTAGTATATCACACCAATGTGATGTTAACCATTGGAATTGATTTTGCCATAATTTGTGCTGAAACCATAAAAGATTTGAATGAAAGAAATCAAGTTTTAAATACACTTAAAAACGATGGAAAACAAGTTATTGAAATTACGGAGGATCAAATGAATCAATTTGCTGGGAATATGTTGCAATTGAAAAACAAAGATGGGCAATCATTTTTGGTGATGTCGAAAAGTGCTTTTAATTCCTTAACTAATTTCCAATTAAAACAAATTGAACCGTTAACAAACATTCTTTCTGTTGATATTCCTACTATAGAAACAATAGGTGGTGGAAGTGCAAGATGTATGATGGCCGAAATATTTCTGGAATCGAAATAGCTTTATCTATTAACGAAATCTTTTCTTTTATCTGTAATTTTCCATTTAAAAAGCATATCTGAAATATTTGAACCCCAAGAAGGGTCCGAAATATTTATCCAACTTAAAATAGTGCAATTAGAATTCAAAACCACCAAATCTTCCTTACTATTTTTAATATTATACAAGTTACTCATCTGACATTCATTTTTATTAAATTGTGGTGTATCAGCAATCCAGAAAACCAATAAAATGATAGCAATAAAAATTAAGTAAGATTTAAAATAAATTCCCTTTAACTGACCCAGCAATAAAAATGTACCCTTAGCAACAAAAAACAAAAGAACTATTGTGATGGGGATAAAAGTATCATATCTAATAATCATTGGCCTATAGTTACGATAACCACCAAAAGGCAATAAAAAAATATAAACAATACATAGCAATAATAAAAAAATAGTTGCCAATGAAATTTTATAATTCTTGTTCCTTTTTTTATTAATTATAAAATTAACTACAAGTATTAATAGTATAAATGGCAATCCCAATTTAGCAACAAAATATTTTGGAATTCCTTCAAAAAGCAAATTATATCTTTCAAATAATGGCATACTTGAACCATTTTCTATGTTAAAGGTTCCTATATAAAAGGAGTAAACACAAAACAAAATATAGGGTACATAAGAAAACAACAAATAATAAGGAAAAATAGAAATTGCATGTTTCACTTTATCCCCAAAATCGATTTTATCGGCAATTTTATATTTTTCAATAAAAAGATAAATAATAATGGAGGGTAACAACAATAAAACCAAAGGCGCTATCAATGGGCTACTAAATGAAAGAAAAAGGGAAAAGGGAATTGACAAAATTGCAATCATATTTTTTTTCCATTTTTGAATATAATTTGTTGATGTTTCAATTAAATAAAATGGAATAAGGTAAAAAATGAAAAGACTAATTGGTAACGCATAAAAAAAAGTATATGTTATGCATTGGTCGATAATTCCAATTTGACTTTCAAACCCATTGGACTGAAAAAATGGCAATAATAGAATACAAGGAACTAAAAATGACAAACGCCAAAATTTAATTTTTTTAGTAATAAAAACAGACAAAAAGGCGATTAAAAAATATTGTACAAAAAGGGAAAAAATAGCCGCTGTAAAATATAAACACTTGATTTTGTTTTTACTAAATAAACTAAAAAAGGAATATACATCGTTAAACCAAAAGCGCATCATATAATGACAAGAAAAGCGATTTGTGGCTGCATACTTTTCGCCTCCTTTTAAAATAGAGATGCCTAAAGGATCTGAAAGTACTTTTTGATAAATGGGAGCAGGATTAACGATATTGGGTACATCTCCATCAATTGGTTCCCCATAATATTGCTTAAAGGAATAACTAATATCTATTATTAAAATTATTAAAATAAAAACCTTAATAATAAAAGAAGCATTATTCTTAATACTATTCATAGGTGAAATCCCCGTGGCCAGATTTAATACTTACCATTTTCTTAGTCGATTGCTCTACGTGTCCAATTATTTTGGCATCTACTCCAAATGTTTTTGAATGGGTAATTATCTTTTCTGACAATGATTCAGGGACATATAATTCCATTCTATGTCCCATATTAAATACTTGGTACATTTCCTTCCACTCGGTTTTTGATTCTTCACGAATCAATTTAAATAGGGCAGGAGTAGGGAATAAATTATTTTTTACAATATTAAATTGATCAATATAATGTAAAATTTTTGTCTGCCCACCACCACTACAATGAATTATTCCATGAATTTGTTCGTGGTACTCTTCAATAATAGGTTTTAGAATTGGCAAATAGGTTCTTGTAGGAGATAATAATGCTTCACCAATATTAAGTGGTGTTCCTAATAATGATTCCTCCAACATTTTTGAACCGCAATAAACCATGGCTTCAGGAGTCAATGGATCGAATGCTTCTTTATATTTTTTGGCATAAAAATGGGATAATACGTCGTGCCTAGCGGAGGTAAGTCCATTGCTTCCAATACCACTATTAAATGCTTTCTCGTATAAAGCGGTGCCACTACTTGACAAACCAACTATTACATCGCCTGCAACAATATTTTCGTTACTTATAACCTTTTTACGCTCAAACCTAGCAGACATTACTGCATCCACCATGACAGTTCTTACCGCATCTCCCACATCAGCCGTTTCACCACCCAGCAGGTTTATATTTATTCCAAAATCTCTTAAAGTCTCCAAAAACTCTTCAGTTCCATCAATTAAGGTCTTTAAAACTTCTCCAGGAATAAGATGTTTATTTCTGTTTATAATCGATGAAACTATAAAATTATTAGTAGCGCCTGCACAAAGCAAATCATCAGTATTCATTACAATTGCATCTTGAGCAATGCCTTTCCAAACGGATAAATCACCCGTTTCTTTCCAATATAAATAGGCCAAAATGGATTTGGTTCCAGCGCCATCCGCATGTATAATATTACAAAAATCATTTTGACCACTCAAATAATCGGGATAAATTTTACAAAATGCTTTAGGAAAAAGGCCCTGATTTACTTTATTAATTGCAGCATGTACTTCACTTTTTGTAGCCGATACTCCACGTGCACCATATCTAATTGAATCTTCCATTCTTCAGTAATTTAAACACCAAATTGTTTTAAATGATGCATAGTATGCTTATATTGTAATTGGCCCCATTCCGATTTATTCAATTTTCCAAAAATAGGATGTGTTCCCCAAGTTTCGGTCTCTTTCATGGCTGAAAATCTTTCGAAAGTATCAAAAATATCTTCCTTAATCGTTTCTAAATCAATCATTTCGTGCACAATCAATGATTTAGCAGTTGCCATATTTTTTAACCATGGCATTTGTTTTATCATGACCCACTTTCCAAAATTTGTACTTAAAAGTGGTTTTAGTTTGTCATCAGGGGCTTTTATCTCACCAAGTGCCATTTTATAGGTTATGTCAAGATGTTTTATCATTTGAGCTGCATTCATTACTCCCCATAAAGGTTTAGAATTTTCATCAATTGATTTTAAGTGCTCAATAAATTTTTCTTTAACTCCCGAATCAAAAAAATTACCCATTTATTTTATAATTTTAAATGTTGTACGCCTGTTTTGTTGGTATTCTTCCTCTGTACAAGTTACCCCATCAATACATTTATTAATTGGTTTGGATTCACCATAGCCTTTTGCCACTAATCTACTTTTTGATATCCCTTTTGAAATAAGGTAATTTACCACAGATTCTGCTCTTTTTTGAGATAAATCTTGATTATAATCAACACTTCCTCGGCTGTCGGTATGCGATCCTAATTCAATTTCAATTAAAGGGTTCTGAATCAAAATAGAAACCAATGAATCTAAATTGGGTTTTGCATCAGCTCTAATATCCCATTTATCATAATCGTAGTAAATATTTTCAATATTGATTTCAATATTTTTAAATATCTTATTTAAGGTAAAAATTTTCGAAATAGTAATTGTATCACCATCTTCAACAAGGGTTTCAAAAGTGTTAAATTCATGGTTTATATTAAAATACCCTTCTTTCGACAAACTTAAAATATACTTTGACCCCTTTTCAATTTTATCATTAAAATTACCCTGAGCATTTGTAGAATACTCGTTTAATAAAGCACTTTTATTTCCTTCACTTAAAAATAAATTTACAGCAACATTTTCAAGTGGTGCTTTTCCTTTTAAAGCACTTTTAGGATTGTTTGGGTCTTCGAATAATTGCTCTTGAACCAAACCATTCAATAAAATAACTGGATCAGGCAATACAATTGCTTTAGGAATACTTTGTTCAAAATAATAAATATCATCTTTTCCATTTCCACCTTTTCGAGAAGAAGAAAGGTATCCACGCAAAGTAATTGAATCTTGCAATTTTGGCTCTAGTAAGAAAATTCCATGGTCATCACCACCCGAATTAATGGTTGCAGGTAATCTTTTTACATTAGAATATAGTTTCCCCGTTTTTTCTGCAACAAAAATATCCAAACCGCCTAAACCAATCCAGCCATCACTTGAAAAATATAATTTACCTTCTTTACTTATGAAAGGAAACATCTCATTACCAGATGAATTTACTTTTGGACCTAAATTGATTGGTTCATCCCAGGTTCCATTTATATTTTTCGAGAAAAAAATGTCCTTTCCTCCATACCCAAAAGCAGCATCAGCCACAAAATATAACTCTTTTGAGTCATTTGTAATAAAAGCTTGACCTACATTAATAGTGTCAGCCATCAATTTCACTTCGGTTGGCTCTGTCCAATAACCAAGGTTATCTAATTTAGAATAAAATATTTTACAATAATCATTTGTTTTCAATTTGCTACCACACCTAGTAAAATACATTTCGTTTCCTGATGCGTTAAAGGTTGGTTCTGCGTCATGAAAATCTCCATTTATAATTTTGTCCAATTTTTCATTCGCTCCAAATAAGGTATCACTGATAAGATTTGCCATATATATATCAGTATATCCATCCATATTCCAATCATCTATGAGCGATAATGAATTCTCTTTTTTGGCAGTGGTAAAATAAATCTTATTCTTAATTTTAGTTATTGAAAAATCAGAAGCATTACTATTCAGCGAATTTAAATTTAAAACCCTTACCGAATTTGCCCTATTTTCTTTTATTGCTGCTTTACAGACATCAATTTGGGCATTCGTTTTTAATTTTTCAGTTTTATTTAAACTGAGGTATTTCTGAAAAACAGTGATAGCTTCATCATATTTTTCATGCTTTTTCAAAACTAAACCATAATAATAATTAGCCTCAGGATTAACATCTAAATCCGCCATTGTTTTAGCCCATTGCTCTTCCTTTTCGGCATTCTGAACAAAATTATTTGCTTTTACCAATTTATAGGCAATGGCAGATTTCTCTGAAGGTTTCTTAGCTTCCAAGTATTCTTTTTCCAATAATGGTATGGCTAGTCCATATTTTTTTAAATCAAATGCTACATCCGCATTCTTAATTTTATTAGAACTACTGCAGCCAGCTAATAATAAGATGGATAAAAAAACAATGAAATACTTTTTTAAAATCAACATGACATAAATGTACAATTTAAGGCACAATTAAATTATTCAAATTTAAATTATTTTGAAAATAACATTTCCCTATATTTTGCCAATGGCCACAAATCATCATCAATAAACAATTCTAACTCATCACAATGAATTCTAATCTCATCCATTAGCGGTTTTACTTTGTGACAATAAGCCTTAGCTTGCACTTTAACATCTTCTAATGCACTAGATTCTTTATCAGCTGCTTTTAAATTACTTTCAAGATGAATAATTTTTTCTATATGGTTAGAAATGGTTTCAAGCAAATTCGATTGTGCTTTGTAAACCGACTCTTTAAGTCCAATTTCTTTAATACCCAAAATATTTTTAATCAATTTACTTTGGTACTCAACTGCCGCAGGCACTATTTGATTCAACACAATTTCAGACAAAACTCTTGCTTCAATCTGAATATTATGGGTATAATTGGTAACCATTATCTCAAATCTAGCCAGTGATTCTCTTTTTGTATAAATATTAAAATCTTCAAATAATTTTATCGATTTTTCAGAAATAAACTCCTCAAGTGCTTCTGGAGTTGTTTTATTATTGCTTAAGCCTCTTTTTTCAGCTTCCTTATGCCATTCGTCACCATAATTATCTCCTTCAAAAATAATTCTTTTACTTTCCTTCAGCTGTCTTCTTAATACTTTTAAAATTGCAACATCCTTGTAATCTCCTTCTTTGATAAGGGTATCAACATCTTTTTTGAAAATTTTCAATTGGTCAGCAACAATTGTGTTAATGATTGTCATTGGCAATGCACAATTTGCAGAAGAACCAACTGCCCTAATCTCAAATTTATTTCCTGTAAACGCAAATGGAGAAGTTCTATTTCTATCTGTATTGTCTTTTAAAATATCGGGAATTCTATTGTGAAGGTCTAATCTTAGATTAATATTGTCCTGTTCATCAAATGAATTTTCATCAATTCTATCCTCAATTATTTTTAGAACATCTTTTAAATAAGTTCCTATAAATATCGAAATTATAGCTGGTGGAGCTTCATTTGCCCCTAATCGATGGTCGTTTCCATGGCTTGCAACTGTAGCTCTTAAAAGTGCCTCATGTTTATTTACTGCTGCTATGGTATTGATGAAGAATGTTAAAAATTGAAGATTTGTTCTTGGTGTTTTACCAGGAGTTAATAAGTTTTTACCCAAATCGGTTGACATAGACCAATTATTGTGCTTTCCACTTCCATTAATTCCTGCAAAGGGTTTTTCATGAAAAAGTACTTTTAACTTATGTTTACTCGACACTCTGTCCATAACATCCATTAAAAGGGAATTATGATCTACCGCGGTATTTACTTCCTCAAACATTGGAGCACATTCAAATTGACTAGGAGCCACTTCGTTATGTCGCGTTCTAACCGGAATACCTAATTTCAATGATTCGATTTCCATTTCACGCATAAAAGAATAAACTCTCTCAGGAATTGAACCAAAATAGTGATCCTCAAGTTGTTGGCCTTTTGGTGAAGGTCTGCCAACCAATGTTCTACCTGACATAACCAAATCTGGACGAGAATAATACATTGCAGAATCAACCAAAAAATACTCTTGTTCCCAACCTAAAGTAGCCTGAACTTTTGATACATTTCTGTCGAAGTAGTGACAAACATCCACGGCGGCATGCTCTAAGGCAAGTGATGATTTTAATAAAGGTGCTTTAAAATCTAAAGACTCACCATTATATGAAATAAATATAGTGGGAATACACAAAGTTTTGCCATGACCAACTGCCATAATAAAGGCTGGTGAAGTTAAATCCCAGGCAGTATAACCTCTTGCTTCAAAAGTTGCTCTTATTCCACCATTTGGAAAACTTGATGCGTCAGGTTCTGCTTGAATTAATGCTTCAGAACTAAACTCTTCCATGCCACCAGTTCCATTTGGAATAAAAAAAGAATCATGCTTTTCAGCAGTCGTACCCGTTAATGGCTGAAACCAATGTGTATAATGAGTGGCGCCCAATTTCATTGCCCATAATTTCATCGCATTTGCAATTTGCTCGGCCAATTCGTTGTCTACTTTATTGCCTTCTTTAATGCATAATTGAAATTTCTTCATTGCATCTTTTGAAAGATACTCTTTCATTGCCTTCTCACTAAACACATAGGATGCATAGAAATCAGAAATTTTTTCTGCTGGCATTTCAATATTAATTTTTGGTCTACCCCCAAACGCATTAATCGCATTAAATCTTATTTTAGTCATTATATCTTTTATTTTATATTGTTACAAATATAAGGTTTACTTTACAAAAATTAAAGGCAAACTAAAATATTTATTTTCTAATCCAACAATTTATTTAGCCATGGAAATTTCGATATAATCCATGGTTTTCTTGCGCCAAATAAAAAACCTAAAATTAAAAATGGCAAAACAAAAGATCTATATCTTACGATTGCTCCAGAATTATTAACCAGCAATCCAATTATCACCATTATACTTACTCCAAAAAACAAACAAAATAAAATTGCTCTTGAATCAATCAATTTTTTAATATCTAAGTATAGAATAAAAATCAAGAAAAAAGATAGCACTATCCAAGCTTCTATGGATGAAAAAATACATAATATTTCCTTACATTCGAATGGCAAAGGTCTTATAAATGGATTGATAAAAGCCCATGGCAAGTTTTGAATTAAATCGGACCAAGTTGGCACTAATGGATCCATAGGAAATGTGGTATTTCCTTTTAGAGTAATAAAATAATTTTGCCTAACAATTAAATCATTAAAGAAATTAATTTGTGGAAAAATGGTTTGCAAAGTAAAAACAGTAGCAAAACATATAAAGTAAACAGAAAAGAAAGCAAAAATTGGTTTTAATTTTTTTGATAATAAATAAGCTACAATTGCTGGAAAAAAAAGAATAATTACATAATATCGAACCATAGTTAAAGATACAATGGAACAAATTAATACTAAAACATGTATTATCTTAGGTTTTTCAAATTCTAACTTTTGTATAGACCATAAAATAAGCCCTAAGGCACAAGTAACAACGGCTTCTTTATGCAAACCTGATGGCCAAAAAAGAAATGATGGAGTAAGAAATACAACCAATTTAATGGAATTGATCTTTTCGTTAATTTCATTTTTAAAAAATTGAAAAATATGAAAAACGCCAATAAAACTTACAAATGATATAAAAATAGCATGAACATTATAGTAACCAAACGAAAATAATTGAAAAAAAGCATTTATCCTGGTCATAAAGCCAAAAGTAGGCTGTATTAATGCCAAAGGATTATTTCTTAACATAATAAAACTTGCATCAAAGTATTCGAATGTATCAAATCCTTCAATTATTTTATTTCGAAATAAATAACCATAAAGCAACGCAAAAAAGGCTTTCAATAAAAATACTGATACCAAAAAAGCCCTTGAAACCCCTTCTGTTTTAAAAAAATTACTTTTTAAAATAAAAAGACTTATAAAAAGTCCGTAAAAAATAATTAAACCAATTTGTCCCAAACTAAAGGTTTTGTATGCTTTTAAAGATTATTTGTTAAAATTAGAAAAAGTTTTTAATTCTTTATAAAGAGCAGACAGATTTATACTATTTTCGTTGCATAATTAAAAAAAACATAATGAATATTATTGAGCCAATTGTAAATGAGGAAATTGCTAAAAGCTTAGGTATATTACCAGAAGAGTTATCAAAAATTCGAGAAATATTAGGCAGAAATCCTAATTATACTGAATTGAGTATTTTTTCAGTTATGTGGTCTGAGCATTGTAGTTATAAAAATTCAATAACCTATTTAAAAAAATTACCTAGAAAAGGAAAGCATTTGCTTGTTGAGGCTGGAGAAGAAAATGCGGGCTTGGTTGATATTGGTGACGGATGGGCTTGTGCCTTTAAAATTGAATCTCACAACCATCCCTCAGCAGTTGAACCCTATATGGGTGCTGCAACTGGTGTTGGTGGCATACATAGAGACATATTTACCATGGGAGCCCGACCGATTGCTTCTTTGAATTCATTGAGATTTGGGAGATTAGATGACCCTCGTACCCAAAGATTATTAAAAGGTGTGGTAAAAGGAATTGGTGATTATGGTAATTGTTTTGGCGTACCAACAGTTGCAGGGGAGGTTTATTTCGACCCATGCTACCAAGATAATCCGCTAGTAAATGCAATGTCTGTTGGAATTGTAAAAGTTGGCGAAACGATTTCAGCTACTTCATTTGGTGTTGGAAACCCAGTATATATTGTTGGTTCATCAACTGGAAAAGATGGAATCCATGGTGCCACATTCGCTTCTGAAGAACTAGGAGAGGACGCTGAGGAAAAAATTCCATCGGTTCAGGTGGGTGATCCATTTCAGGAAAAATTATTGCTAGAAGCATCGCTTGAGTTAGTAAAAACAGGTGCTATTATTGGAATGCAAGACATGGGCGCAGCAGGAATTACTTGCTCTACTTCTGAAATGTCGGCAAAAGGAGAACATGGCATGAGGATTAATTTGGACAAAGTGCCTCAAAGACAAAAAAATATGAAACCTTTCGAGATTCTTTTATCAGAATCTCAGGAAAGAATGTTAGTGGTGGTAAAAAAAGGAATGGAAAAGGAAATTGAGGCTGTTTTTGATAAATGGGATTTACATTGTGCCATAATCGGTGAGGTAACAGAAGGTGGACAATTAGAATATTTCTTTCATGATGAATTAGTTGCTAGCGTACCCGCTTTTGATTTGGTGTTGGGCGGAGGCGCTCCAATATATAGCCGCGAAACAGCGGTTCCATCCTACCATTTGGAAAGAGATTCATTTAATATGGACGATATAAAAGTGCCTAATAATCTGAAGGAGATTGCTTTTAAACTAATTGCAAGTCCTAATATAGCGTCCAAACGATTTATTTATCGTCAATATGATTCCATGGTTGGAATAGGCAACACTTCTACTAATAAGCCTTCTGATGCGGCAATAATTAGATTAAAAGGGCAAGATAAAGGATTAGCAGTTACTGTGGATTGCAATAGCAAATATGTACATGCAGATGCGTATAAAGGTGGATTAATTGCAGTTTCTGAAGCTGCTAGAAACATTGTATGTTCTGGTGCAAAACCTGTTGCCATTACAAATTGTTTAAATTTTGGAAATCCTTATGATCCAGAGGTATATTGGAATTTTGTGGAAGCACTCAAGGGAATGGGTGATGCTTGTTTAAAATTTGAAACGCCTGTCACTGGAGGAAATGTAAGTTTTTACAATCAATCTCCTACACGAGCAGTAAATCCAACTCCAACTATTGGTATGCTAGGTATTATTGATAATGTAAAGGATGCAATGACGCTTGATTTTAAAGAAAAAGGACATTTAATTTATTTATTGGGTAAAAGCAGAGCGGATATCGCTAGTTCTGAATATTTAGAATTAGTGCATCAAGTTGCGCTCTCTCCAGCACCTTATTTTGATTTAGAAGAAGAATCTAAACTACAAAATACCATTTCAAGTCTTATAAAAAACAAATTAGTTGAATCTGTTCATGATATCTCAGAAGGTGGATTATTTGTAACTCTTACAGAATCAGCACTTCCAAATCAATTTGGATTTGAAATAAAAACAGATGCCTCTATTCGAAAAGACGCCTATTTATTTGGTGAAAGTCAAAGTAGGGCAGTGGTTTCTATTAAATTAGAAAACAAAGCATTATTTGAAAAAGAATTAGGAATTCCTTTCGAATTTTTAGGTGAGGTAGTTGAAAACGAAATATTAATTGATGGAGAAAATTTTGGAATTATCAGTGATTTCAAAAACAAATATGATAATGCAATTGAGGAAGTGCTTAATAATTAAGTTAGGTGAAAGTCCACAGTCGGCAGTCAACAGTCCACGTTGGGAAGTCCATGGTCCGCCCGCAGTCAACAGACCGCAGTAGGATGGCAGTAAGTTAGGGGTTAAGTGTTTTTTTTGTTGGTTATTGTTCGGTTGTGGTGAAGTTCATAGTTGACAGTTCACTGCAATTTGGTCTTTATATAACATTTCGATTCATTAACTAATTCGCTAATTATTTAATTACTTCATTATTTAATTCCCTTTATCTTGGCTCTTGAATCTAATCATCATTAAAAATTCTTATTCTTCCCCGAAGTATTCGGCATAAATATTTTCGGTTTCTTGCAATTTAACACAATGCAATTTACAGCCTTCAATATGTGGCTCCAGTTGCTCCCAAATTAATCTACATAAGTTTTCGGTGGTGGCTTGCATTTTTTTTGGTATAAAATCTACATCTAAATTTAAATTGGAGTGATCGAGTTTATCAACCACCACTTTTTTCATAATGTCACTTAACTTTTTCACGTCCATTATAAAGCCTGTAATTGGGTCTGGATTGCCTTTTACGGTTACAAAAAGTGCATAATTATGACCATGCCAATTTTTATTAGCACACTTTCCAAACATAAATTCATTTTTTTCTACCGACCATTCTTCAACAAATAATTTATGTGCAGCATTAAAATGTTCCTTTCTTGTTAAATAAAGCATAGTCCAAAATCTTTTGTGCAAATATAAATGATTATTTTTACTAAAAATTAAAGGATGTATAATAAAATAACCATAATTGCAGCTACTAAAATGGAGATAGAGCCATTAATTACTCATTTTCCCTTTAAAATAATTAGCTCCAATCTATTGGAATTTCTAAATAATGACACAAATATTCATATTTTAATAACAGGAATGGGTATGCTTTCAACAGCTGCAAATTTGGCCATTTATGCAACACAAAATGAGCGTGATTTATTTATAAATGCAGGAATTGCTGGTGCATTTGATAGAAATATAAGTATCGGCACTGTTTTATTTGTTGAATCAGAAACTTATGGAGATTTTGGTGTTGAAGATGGGGATGAATTTGCTGATTTTTTTGATTTAGGATTTTTAGATAAAAAAGAAGACGCCTTTCAATATGGAAAAAAAGAAGCAATTGGTGAAATAAAAAACCATCCTATAATTAAGAATTTAAAAAAAGTAAATTCAATTACTGTAAATAAAGTTCATGGTAATCCAAAAACCATAGAATCCCTGTTAAAAAAATATCAGCCAGATATTGAAAATATGGAAGGATTAGCATTTTATTATGTTTGCTACTTATTGCAAAAAGACTGTATAGAAATTCGGAGTATTTCTAATTATGTAGAAAAAAGAAATAAAGAAAATTGGGACATTAAAGGAGCGATAAAAAATTTGAACCAAACACTTTTTGATTTATTGGAATCGTTGTAGGTTATTTGAAGTCCACAGTCCACGATCGGCAGTCCACGGCTTAGTTATTGGTTATTTGGTCATTGAGTTAATAAATAAAAAGTCCGCAGTCGACAAACCGCCTTATTAATTTGTACATTTAACATTTCATTTCATTAAACATTAATAATTAAGCATTAAAAATTAATGAATTCTAATCCAAAATATTGGTTTCTTTAATTAAATACAAAGGCCTATCACGTACATTGTCCAAAATCCTACCAATGTACTCACCAATAATACCCAAACAAATTAATTGAACTCCTCCAATAAAAAGGATACTCACCATAATTGATGGCCATCCCTTTTCGGCTCCACCAGCTATATATTTTGAATATAAGGTGTACAAAATAACCAAAAACGAAAAACCACTAACCACAAATCCCAAAATGGTCGCCAACTTCAATGGTAAATTACTGAATGAAGTGATTCCATCAAATGCCAATTGTATCATTTTTAAAAGCGTATAATTCGTTTTACCACTATGTCTTTCTTCTCTTATATAATCTACATTCGATTGATTAAATCCTGCCCAGGCAATTTGTCCACGCAAAAATTTATTCTTTTCAGGCATACTTTTGATGATATTACATATCTTCCTATTTATCAATCTAAAATCACCAGCTTCGTTTGGAATCTCCACGTCAGTTAGCCGATTTATCAAGGAATAAAATATGGAAGCCGTTTTACGCTTAAAGTAGGTTTCCCCATTTCTCTGTATTCGTTTTGCATACACTACATCAAATCCTTCTTTTGATTTTTCAATCAATTTAGGAATCAGTTCTGGTGGGTCTTGTAAATCGGCATCCATTATTACAATCAATGCTCCTTTGCACATTTCTAGTCCCGCACTTACTGCAATTTGGTGACCAAAATTCTTACTAAAATCAATGTATTTTATCTGATTGTCGACTTTTGCCATTTCTTTAATGATGTAAATAGATTTGTCTTTACTACCATCATTTATGAAAATTATTTCAAACTCTTTAAAAATGGGCGCTATCGAATTGAAAATGCGTTCTTTTAGAAGAACTAAATTCGTTTCTTCGTTAAAAACTGGAATAATTATGGATAAAGGAATCATCGGAGCTAAAAATAATAAATCTATCTTAACTAATCAATTTTTTCATATAAATTATAAAAAATAAGGTTGGACTTATAGGTTTTAATTAATTTAAAGTTTTTATTTATATAATTATATTCAAACTCTTGAAAATCATTAGATATATTGCTATTTATTACATATTTTACTCTATCTAAATTTTTTGTTTCAAAGTGTGCCGTATCGCCGTATAAGTATAATTCTTTTTCACTAAAAGCCAAAGGAAACTTGGTAAAAATATCGTTGGGATTAGTTTTATTATCTTCAATTTCTTGTCTTATTGATTCTTGCATTTTAATACCATTTAAATAGGCCAAACTGCTATCCCAACCATTTGAAATAGGAATTGGATAAACAATAAAATGCCCCAAAAAATAATTGAATGCACCAAAAAAAAGTGCAATTTTCAATTTTTTTAATTCAAAAACGCCACTAACAAAAACCAAAATTCCGATTAAATAAATAGGCATCAAATAGCGATGACCAATTGGGTTTGTAAATGGAATAAAGAATAAAATATGTAAAACTAACACTATAGTTAAAATAATATAAATATTTGATTTATATTTATTTATTTTATTTTTATTAAATAAAAAAGTTAATATAAAAAATGCATTAATAATCCAAAAAACAAATCGTCCATTATCCAATACATTTCGCCCAATTACTAATATGTTTTTTACTATTGTTTGCAAAGTTGCAACTTGTCTTTGATCTGACCATTCGCTCGATGGACTAAATATTGCCCAACCAGAAATTGAATAATGGTAAAAATGCCAAGCAAACAAGACTAGTCCCCCAATAAAATAAGGAAAGATGAACCCACTTAAATTAAATTTTTCTTCTTTCCATCTAAAATAAAAATCTATAAAAAACAAACAAGCCATACTAACTACCGATCGAACACTTAGCAATGCTAAAAGTATAAGCACCCAATACAGCCAATCTCTTTTTTTATATAAAATAGAATATAGTCCGAATAGGAAGCCCGCCACCATTGCCACGTCGTAACTCACCAAGGTGGATTGTGCCAATAATGTACTTTCTATACATAAAAAAAACATAGACATCCAGATTTGCTTTTCTGTTTTGAAGAAAAATAGACTTATCTTATAAAACGACCATACTAATAATAATACAAAAGGCAACATTGCCAAATGGCTAACCAATAATGATTTACCGAATAACTTCCATAAAATGGACAGATATATTTGAAAAAAAGGCGGATGTCCAGCGTCAAGGTCGATGGGTACAATTAAATTTCCAAACCCATTTTCATAAAAATACTGGGCTATTTTACTAGTTAATACGGTATCCCAAAAAAATGGATTATTTGCCGTGGCAATAATCCAAATTATAAACCAAGCAAAACTTAGCGGTAATACAAGTCGCAATCGCCTCGAAAAATTCTCCATTTGAACAAAAATACCATTTTCGATATATATTTGTAAATAATTTTTACAAATGAAGCTAAGTTTAGGTTTTTCGCCCTGTCCGAATGACACTTTTATCTTTGATGCACTAATTCATCATAAAATAGATACCGAGGGTTTGGATTTTGAAATTGTGATGGATGATGTCGAAAATTTGAATAAAAAAGCATTTGATCAAACCTTAGATATTACGAAATTAAGTTATGCCGCTTATGGTTTTTTGAGCGAATTTTATGTTTTATCCAATTCAGGAAGTGCCTTAGGTAATAAATGTGGCCCTCTTTTGGTGTCAAAAATTAAAGATCATAATATCATTGATACAGCCAAAATTGCCATTCCTGGCCAATATACAACCGCTAATTTTTTGTTTTCATTTGCATTTCCCAACTATAATAATAAAGAAGCATTACTATTTAGCGAAATAGAACATGCTATTTTGGATGGAAGGGTGGATGCAGGCGTAATTATACATGAAAATAGATTTACCTATCAGGAAAAGGGTTTGTTTAAATTATTGGATTTGGGCGAATTCTGGGAAGATGAAACTGGTTTTCCCATTCCATTGGGCGGCATTGCCATAAATCGAAGTTTGGATTTAGAAATACAAAAAAAAGTACAGCGATTGATACGTAAAAGCATTGAATTTGCTTTCGAAAATCCTTTAGACTCGATGGATTTTACCAAATTAAATGCACAGGAATTGGATGATACCGTAATTAAAAGTCATATTTCGCTTTATGTAAATGATTTTTCAATTGATTTGGGGGAAAAGGGAAGAAGCGCTGTACATTTTCTTTTAAACAAAATGAAAGAATTTAAAATAATAGAAAACCTTAAATTGCCGCTATTTGTGAATTAATTTAAAAAGATCATTTATAATCAACCATTAATTCTAGTTCAGCCGCAATTTTTTCATTCCACATGGCTTGTTGTTGTGTATTTATGCTGTGGTTCGTTTCAGCATCATACTTTGACTGCATACTTTGCCATTCCGCAATTATTTCTTTATAGATTTTATTAATTTTTGGATAGTCTTTCTCTGTTTTTATCTCCTCAGCATATCTTTTCCTTAGTTTTCGAGCATTCAATTCAGTAATATCAAAATGTAATAACTCGTGTTTTAGGATATAATCACTTTTTTGTTTCGCTTTTACCCAAGAACCATGTGGCAAAAAAGCACAAATTACAGAAGTATAAACCTTTCCCTTTTTTAAACCATACGAAATTTCAATTATAGTAGATGTTTCTGCTACCATACCGTTATTCTGAGGATTTCCCTTATAATCTTCCCAAGTAGGATAACTATCTTCTTTCCATAAAATGGTTTCTACTTTTGAATTATCAATGGCATTAAAACTCAATAAATTGATGGCAATTATAGCAAAAAGAGATTGAAAAATAAAAATCATAAACTTATTAACGAAAAATGATGCCAAATAGTTTGAAAGTTAATGTTTTTTTTCAATTTACAAAATACAAACTCCGTACATTTGACAAATAATTTTATAAAATGAGTATATTGATTAGACTTTCCAAACCGCTGATTTTTATTGTGGCTATAGGCTTGCTGGCATGTGAGGCAAGTAAAAATGTTGCATCTACGCCAAAAATGGACGAGCCATTAACATCAAACAATTCCCTTTTATGGCAAATAAGTGGAAATGGACTAAAAGCGCCATCTTATCTCTTTGGCACCATGCATATTATAAGCAACGAAAACTATTTCTTTGGTGAAAATGCCAAAAAGAAAATTAAATCGGCAAAAAATGTAGTATTCGAAATGGATTTAAGTAAAGTAAATATTGTGGAAACTGGTTTAGCAGCTATTATACCTGGCGGCAAATCGATAAAAGATTATTTGAGCGAAGAAGATTATAACGAAGTGCTTATATTTATGAAAGATTCCATGGATATAAATCCGGCTATGTTTAAAAGTGCCTATTCTAAAATGAAACCTATTTTTTTGGAGCAATTTTTAATCACCAAATACTTGGGAAACAATCCTGAATCGTACGAAACCAATATAGGCGATATGGCAAAATCGCAAAATAAAAAGATTTATGGCTTGGAAACTTTTGAAGAGCAATTAAGCTTTTTGGATAAAATGCCTATTGAACAGCAGTTGGAGAATTTGGTTGAATCGATACGAAATTTTGCAGACACAAGGGAGAGTTTTAATAAAATGATTCAAAAATACTTAAACCAAGACATCGATGGATTAGGTATTTTAATAAATGAGGAAGACACGAAGGAGCAATTTTATCAAGAAGAGTTGCTTAATAAAAGAAACACCAATTGGATACCTAAGTTGATGAAATATTTTGATGAAGGTAGCACTTTTGTGGCTGTAGGAGCAGGACATTTATCGGGGCCAAACGGTGTAATCGAACTTTTGAGAAATAAAGGATATAAGGTGGAGCCCATTTCAATGGATTAATCCCTTTTTAATTAAAAATAAATAGAAAATAGCTAAACAATAATGGAATTATCGAAAAATTTTACCCCAGCCGAGATTGAAGAAAAATGGTATAAAGTATGGATGAAAAAGAAATATTTTCGATCCACACCCGATGAACGCGAGCCCTTTACCATTGTATTGCCACCACCAAATGTAACAGGTGTATTGCACATGGGACACATGCTGAATGGTACTATACAAGATGTATTGGTTCGACGAGCAAGACAAAAAGGAAAAAACGCATGCTGGGTGCCAGGTACCGACCATGCATCGATTGCAACTGAAGCTAAAGTTGTAAAATTATTGCAGGAGCAAGGTATCGAAAAAAGCAAGCTTACACGTGAACAATTTTTAGAACATGCTTGGGCGTGGAAAGAAAAATATGGAGGCATAATTCTTGACCAATTGAAAAAACTTGGCTGTTCGTGCGATTGGGACAGAACTCGATTTACTATGGAACCCGATTTGTCTGCCGCTGTAAACAAAGTATTTGTCGATTTGCACAAAAAAGGATTAATCTACAAAGGTACAAAAATTGTAAATTGGGATCCTGTTGGAAAAACCACCTTGTCGGATGAGGAAGTGATACATAAAGAAGTACAATCCAATTTATACTATTTAAAATATCAATTCGTTGATAGCGAAGATGGAATCACCATTGCCACTACAAGGCCCGAAACGATTATGGCAGATACCGCCATTTGTGTTCATCCCGAAGATGAGCGGTATAAGCATTTGATTGGCACCATGGTCAAAATTCCAATTTTGGGAAAAGAAATTCCTATTATAGCGGATGATTATATTGATATCAGTTTTGGAACAGGATGCTTAAAAGTAACTCCAGCACACGACATCAATGACTATAATCTTGGATTAAAACATGGATTAGAAATAATTGATATTTTAACAGAAGATGGCAAAATAAATGAAAAAGGTATTTTGTATGTTGGACAAGACCGATTTCAAGCAAGAAAGGAAATAATAAAAGATTTAGAGGCCATTGGTTCTTTGGAAAAAACAGAACAAATTCAAAATGCAATAGGCCATTCAGAAAGGACAAATGCGGTAGTGGAACCGCGCCTTTCAACACAATGGTTTGTGGATATGAAGGCTTTCATGGCAAAAAATCCTGGTATTTTGGAAGATGTGATGAATGACACCATTGAATTTGTACCTTCCAAATTCAAAAACACTTATCGCCATTGGCTCGAAAATATAAAAGATTGGAATATTTCAAGACAATTATGGTGGGGACATCAAATTCCGGCTTGGTATTCACCTGATGGCGAAATGTTTATCGAAGAAACGGCCGAAAAGGCGTGGCAAAATGCCCTAAATGCAGGTAAAAAATGTAGGTTAGAGGAAATGAGACAAGATCCTGATGTATTAGACACCTGGTTTTCATCTTGGCTTTGGCCAATAAGTGTTTTTGATGGATTCAAAAATCCAAACAATCCCGATATTAAATACTATTACCCAAGCAATGTGTTGGTTACGGCGCCAGAGATTATTTTCTTTTGGGTGGCACGTATGGTAATGGCTGGCTATGAATACAAGCAGGAGAGACCTTTTAAGCATGTTTATTTTAATGGAATAGTTCGCGATAAACAAAGAAGAAAAATGTCTAAATCGCTTGGCAATTCTCCTGAACCATTAGATTTAATTGCCAAATATGGCGCCGATGGTGTACGTATTGGCATGCTTTTGTGCTCGCCAGCCGGAAATGACATTTTATTTGAAGAAAGTTTTGTTGAACAAGGGCGAAACTTTACCAATAAAATATGGAATGCACTTCGACTTATAAAAGGGTGGGAAGTAAAATCTGGTGAAGATGATAGTTTGCACAATGTATTCCTTTGGTTCGATTCAAAATTGAATAAAACATTAGTTGAAATTGAGCAACAATTCGAGGCATTCAAATTATCAGAGGCTTTAATGACCACTTATAATTTTATATGGAATGATTTCTGTTCGTGGTATTTGGAAATGATAAAACCAGTGTATGGAGAAAAAATTCACCAAAATACATTGGATAAAACCATTCAGTTTTTCGATAGATTAATGCGACTGCTGCATCCATTTGCACCATTTGTAACCGAAGAAATTTATCAATCCTTAAAAGATAGAAACGAAAACGACCATATTTGTATTTCACTTGCTCCAGCTGCCAAGGCATTTGACGAAAATGAAATTTCAAAAGGGGAGCATATCAAATCGCTGATTTCTATAATTAGAGATGTAAGAAACAAAGCCAATTTGCCGCAAAAACATCCAGTAAAAATATATATTGAAACCAATAATAAATTGCCTTATTTGGATTATGAATCTGTATTGACAAAAATGGCATTTATCGAGGACATAGAATTCACAAAAATAGAGATAAATAATGCCATAAATGAAATTATTGGCAATGATAAAATTTATATTCTTACTGGAGTAGAATTTGATATCGAGGCGGAAAAGAAAAAAGTAAGCGAGGAAATTGATTACTATACAGGTTTTATACAATCAGTAGAAATTAAATTATCGAACGAACGATTTGTTCAAAATGCGAAGCCAGAAATATTGGCAAAAGAACGCCAAAAGCTAATTGATGGTCAAGTCAAATTACAAAACTTAAAAGAGACTTTGGAGAAATTGGAAAGTTAGATTTATTTTGTTTTGAAATTAAGCCAATTGTTTTACTAGAAAGATAATTGCAAAAATAGCAATTATAATACCATAAGATAATGGATTAGCAAAATTGAGTGTCCAGCCTAAATACTTGATTCTTTTGGGTACAAATACGCTTCTATCGATTGGATTATAATAAAAAATTCCAAATTTGTAGTGATTAATTTCCTTATTTGGAGTAGACATTATTTGGTTGGTTTAATTATCGTATATATTATAGCCTCTATTTGGTTACCATTTACAAGGTCATAATATTTGGGCTCCATGGTTTTTTCAGCAACAATTATTTTACTACAAGGATTTAAACTCACAATGACAAAATTTGTTTCAGACAGACCAATTGCATATTTAGCCATGAAAACACACTTTTTGCTATTTTCATTTGTATAATTTTGTTGATTTGCAAATGCAAGTTCTAATTTTCTTTTTTCTTGAATAGTTGTATTCAATTCACTAAACACTTCATAATCTAAAACATATTTTTTTCCTGCTAATTGCTCCTCTGGTAACGTCGGTATTTCTGAGATTTTATACAAAACAATATTTTTTGCTCTCATTTTCTTAATTGGCTTGGAATTGCCGCAACTAATTGAAACAATTGCTAATAATAAAATGAGACTTTTCATACAAAATATTTTAAATTGTTTCATACCAAATTTATTTTTCAGACCTAAAAATACCATTTTGTTGTGAGCAACCATTCAAATTTTTGGTTTTATAACTTGCAGTTTTCATACTTCTATCCAGTATCGTTTCCCAGCTTGGTGGGTCCTGACTCATAAAACTGGTTTCTTGGCTAAGTGATTGGAAAAAGCTGCTCGTAAGATAACCGCCATCCACGGCATTTCCACAGGAGGTTTCACCAGGGCTCGCTGCGGCAATAATATAATTTCCCTTTGTTTTTAGAAATAATTCTTGCAAACGCGCTAATTTTCCTTCATTCTGATTTTTTCCACTCAACGATATTTCTCCACCTCTTTGGGTTACGCCAATATCGGAATTACAACAGTCGCCAATCACCATCGTAAGCCGTGCGCCCTTTATTTTAAGGTTATTATATATTTCCTCTAATGAAATGGTGGTGGTATTATTTATGGGCGTATAATCTGAATAACGCATACTCAAAAATGGATATTTGCTTACCTGATTGCTCCATCTAAAACCATGACCACTATAAAAGAAAATGACGATATCATTATTTTCTGGAGAAAGATTTGCCACTGCTTTATCGACGTTAGCTTTGTTAAATGATTTATCATCAATTTCAATCTTGTCGAAACTGATTCCTAATTCATCACTGATTATTTCGAACTGCCGCACTATCTTTTCTTCATCCACCTCACAACTCTCGCCAATATCTGAGATAGCAGTATTCGCTACTACTATTAAATGTAGGGTAACATCCTTATTTAAATCATCAAAATCTTCCAAAACAGCCTCTTCTTCTTCTTGTTCTTGCTCTTGTACAGTAGGTGCTGGCTGAACCTCATTTGCAACATTCCATTTTTCTTTTACCCAATCCATCGGATAAGTTTCTTCTTGATGTAGGGTTTGTCCGGTGTATTGTAATCCTTTCGTCATTACAATCAACCATTCATTGTTCGCCTGAATTACATTACTAATCAAATAGTCATTGGCTCCTTTTTCCATTATCCAATCTTTGGGATAAGTAGCCGATTTTTTATAGGTTTGATTTTCCAACCAACTATTTTTTGACATAATTACATACCACAATCCATCGCCATAAGCCACGCTTGTAACATAAAAATCCTTATCCCAACTTGCCTTTATATATTCTGTAGGGAAAGTTTCATACTTTTTATATTCCTGATCTGTATAGTCCGTTCCTTTCGACATTACTACAGCCCATTGTCCATCGCCATAAGCAATTGAAGTGATATAAAAATCCAATGCCCATTTTTCCTTTATCCAATCAGTTGGAAAATCTGGAACCACTTTATAGGCTTGATTTTTAAAATCGATGCTCTCAGACATCACAACCAACCATTGCCCTTCACCATAGGTACACGAAGTAATATAATATTCATCTTCCCAGTTTTTCTTTATCCATTCTTTCGGAAAATTTGGATCTTGTCCGGTGGTTTGCCCATCAATTCCCGAACCTTGCGACATTACCATCGCCCAATTATCATTTCCATAACTACAAGCAGTAATTCTGTAGTTTTCCTCTTGCACATTAGTTGACAACAGCGAGCGATAGAGCGGTTCTTCTTCTAAAAAGAATTGTCTAACATATTTTTTTGTGAATTTATCTTTTGACACCTCATCCCAATAGGCAACATCAAAAAAATTGATTTCATCTTTATCTAAGCGTTGGTCATCAATTATTTGGGGTTTACCATAAGCATCACCTTCTTTAAAAAAAACAAAATTATCGGCACTATATTGCTGGTCTTCACCACCTTGAATGATGGTGGCATCTATTCCATCCAATAAATAACCATCATATCCCTTTTCTTTAAATTGCTTTCCTTTACATTTGTATTCCGCTATTATAGGTTGATTGTCTTTTACAAAATTAATTCTCATAAAAGCATCTTCATCACTAAAATAGACACAAAAGCCCGTATAAGTAATATTTTCGGTTACCCATTGTGTTTCAAAATAGGTTTGTGATTTCAGTAACTCAATATTTGACAAAAGTACAAAAACCAGTAAGAGTGCTATTTTTTTCATAATAAATATAATTGTCTTATAAATGTAAGTTTAAATAATTTAATTTTAAAAACAAAGCTAAAATAATTTACAATATTTTATAATAAAAGCAAAAGTTGGAGATTTATTTTGCCAAAATTTCCTTTAAAATAAAGTTGTTTGCCCCAAAGTAGCGAAATTATGCAGCAAAGCCCAAAAGCATGGGGTACTTGTGCTGTATGATAAACCAAATTTTGGTTATATTTGTATAAAAAAGGAACAAAGAATATAAATTCAAGGATAATGAAAAGTGATATTTCGTAAGTTTAGTAATTACAAGGCACAAGTACACCATTCATATGCTAAGCTGAATATTTGAACCATTTTTTTTATTTTTACCATACTTGGACCAGTTTAGGATTAATTTTTTGAATTTAAAGCCGATTTTTTGAATTTATTAGATTTTGAGCTATGTATTATACGAAGGATGGTAACTTGCTCTGCCATTATTTTGTAAATAATAGCCCATTTGTGGCAAAAAGCTTCCCTATAAATTTTTGTTTTGGTAGGATAATAAGGACATTGTCTAAAGACAAATGGATTTTTACCAATTTTTTCAATTGTATAAAAAATATCTTTTTCTATTTTTAAGGCATTTATAGGTTGATGATTCTCAAAAGCAATATAATCCATAATATCTTCAATGTCTTTAATTGCTTTTTCGGTTATTTGCATCTTTATAATTGTTGAATCTGATTAATTTTATGCTGTAACATTTGCTTGGCTTGATCAATGCTAACGGTATTGCTTTTTTCAGCCTCTGCAATCAATTCAATCAATTCATCTTGATGAAGTGGTGCTCCATGATGGATAAGTGATTTTGTTTTTTTTGTAGAAACAATTTTAGTATTATTTTTTATTATTGACTGTAATGCAATAATTATGTCCGCATCATCAATTACCTCAATTTGTTTAATTAATTTAGATTTCCTTAATTGTATATTCATGGCATATTTGTTTTAATTTTTGAAGTACGTTCTTGTTTTGTAAAGATAGCACTTAAGTAGTCTAAATGGCAATATATTGTAATTAATTGTTGTTAAAACTATAAAAAATATTTTTATTTGATAACTATTAATTTGTTTATTTTGTCCCTATATAAAGCCTCTATAGATTTTTGGATAAATTATTTGAATTCGCCTTTGTTTTCCAAACCATCGGCAATAATATTTCTTGAATTAAAATCCATTCTCCAAATTAATTTCTTGTCTTTATAAGATAGTAGAAAAAAACCTAAAAAAATAAATTGTTTTAACTATTTTTAGCCAAGAAATCTAAATTTAAAACAAATGAGTTTTTTACAAAAATACGGCCCTTGGGCAATTATAACCGGAGCCAGCAGCGGTATTGGAGAGGAGTATGCCAAACAATTAGCTCCACTTGGATTCAATTTGATTTTGGTGGCACGAAGAGCAGAAAGGTTGGCACTTTTGGCTAAGAAATTAGAAGCCGACTACAATATAAACTGCCAATTTATTGAGTGCGATTTATCGGCAGATGGATTTGAAAATACGATAATTTCGGCTACAAAAGATTTAGATGTGCGACTGCTAATCAATAATGCAGGAATGAATATCGAAGGCGATTTTTATAGAGGTGGTTTGGAAAGAAACCTTCAAATGACCAAATTAAATATGATAGCACCATTTATTTTGTCGTATCATTTTGCCAAAAAAATGGCCGAAAATGGGGGAGGAGGAATCATTTTTACTGGTTCAATATCCAGTTTTAAGGGCTTGCCATACTTAACCCATTATGCCGCCACCAAAGCTTATGTTTTGCAATTAGCAGAAGGCATGAATTACGAATTTAAGGATAGAAATGTAGATATTCTTTGCCTTTGCCCAGGTTTTACCATTACTGAAATGACAAAAGGGCTCAAAAAAAATTGGATGACCATGGAAGTCGGCCCAGTGGTAAAAGAAGCTTTGGAAGGCTTAGGAAAGCAATCGGTAGTGATTCCTGGTTTTGTAAATAAGGCAATGATAGGCATTGAAAAACACTTCCTTACACGTCAAGCCACCACCAATTTGAATGGCAACCTAATGAAAAAGATGCTGCCGGGAGCGAGGAAGAAAAAATAATGGTTAATGATTAATAGAACCAAGAGTCAAGAATCAAGACTGAAAGAATGAGATAATTGCGAATTAGCTAATGATTCGAAATGTTAAACGAATAAAAACCAAAAACTAAATAACCAAATAACTAACAACAAAACCTTGAATCTACCTCAATCCTACTGTGGTCTGTCGACTGCGGACTGTGGACTTCCCTCCCTACCCAATTATCTCCATTTTTTTCATCAAAAAGGAAGCACTCTTGTTTTTACAAATTCCATCCCGAAGTTTATAGTCAAAGACCAATTCATCATTTTCGATTTCTACTTCAAAGCATTTATTCACTAGATAATCTGGAAATAGAAGCGTTGTGGCACAAACCTCCAAATCGTGTGTTGCAATGGCGCCAATCGCCTTTTTTGAAATCAGCTTTTTTATTACTTCAATTGTTCCATTTCGTTTATCATCAGAATTCGTTCCCCTCAATATTTCATCTAGTAAAACAAAAGAAACACACTTTTCCAACTGATCCATTATCATTTTTAGCCTTTTTACCTCTGCAAAAAAGAAAGACTCACCATCCGAAAGTGAATCCGACATGCGCATGGAAATAAACAATGGCAATGCATGAACATTGGCTTGCAAAGCACATACAGGCGCACCAATTCCACTCAAAACCATATTCATACCCAAACTTCTTAAAAAGGTACTTTTGCCAGACATATTCGATCCTGTCAGAATTATAAATTTCTGGTTTACAAGTGATACATCGCTACAAATCCGTTTTTCCTTAAATATTAAAGGATGACCCATGGCTCCAAATTCAATTTTTAAATCGTTATTAAGGCTTGGGAAAACAAATTCGGGGTTATTAAATGAAAAATTAGCAATACTATTTAAAGCCTCAAATTCGCCAATTATGCCCATCCATTCTTCTATTAATTGACCTGAAACTTTCTTCCAATTATAGATTCTAGATAAATTATGAAGGTGAAAAAGAAAAAATCCATTCATAATTGCAGCTCCCAATACATTACCAATTGAATTGATATTGGAAACCAAAACAGATAATTTTTGGATTTGAGTACTTGCCAATAATTGATTAGTTGAAAGTTTTTGTTTTAGCGCATTTAACTTTGTGTTTTCAAACGACTCTTCCTCAATCGCCTTTAAAATAAGGCTATATTGCATCAAAATATCATGCACTTGGTCAGAATCTGCTATTTCTTTTTTAATCTGTTTTAGATGATTTAAAACCAATCCAATATTAAAAATAAATATATAAGAAGCTATATTCAATAAAAAAGGAAGATTCAGGATTTTAAATAAAGCAAGCGAAACCAACAAAGACAAAGGAGACAAATAAGACAAAAAAACAACTATTTTTGAAATAGAAGAAGGCGCCATTTTACTCCAAGCAATTAGTTTAGCATATTTTTCAGGAGTATCCTTTTTAATATTTCCAAGTGCCAAAATGTGGTGTCGCCATGTCATTTTATCTGTAAGTTCCTTTACAGCATTTTGATTTTCAATAATTTGTATAGAAGATAAATTGGTTGATAATTTTTCTGCCAAATTATTTTTACCTACAAAAGTACTCGTTCTATTTAAGTGTTGATATAATGAATTTTGTCCAAAAATATCTAGGTCAAAAGTATATGGATGACTAGGATTTGAAAAAAATGCACCATTTTCAAAGGGAATTTTTTCCTGATTGAGATAAGCAATTTCTGCCTTATTGATATTTACTTTTTCATTTATTAAAGCCCTTTTAAAGGCAATTTTATCGTGCTTTTTTATCAGAATTATAAATAAAATCACAAGACCTAAAAGTCCAAAAACGAATAAGTTATTTTGTTGAACGTAATAGTAATAGCCCAAAATACAAAAAACGGTAAAGACCAGAAAACGAATAAAACCAAATGTATTGTATTGCTTATTAATTGCCTTTAAATCCGTTTCGAGCGTTGAAAGGTTTTTTCTGTATTGTTCCATTATATTTTTTAAAAAAATTATTTTCAAAAATACGGATAAAAATTACAAATCAATATTACTTAAATGTGACTTTGAAAAATAGAAGGAAGTTTTTAATTGAAAAAAGTAATTTAATTTTTTTTTGATTCCTTTCAAAAAAATGTAATTTTATAAAAAAAAAGAAATGAAATTAAAAAGCATGCTAATGTTGTTGGTGTTTTCCTCGAATTATTTAGTTATTCAAGGACAAGTTAAATATTTCCCTCCAGAAGATCATTTAATTTTAAGCATACAAACAACAGGGTTTGAAGATACCTCCGATATTTTAAGTGAGTGTCAGTCCTTAACTACATTATTTATGAATGATGAAATTTCTGTTTTTTTTGAAAAATTAAAAGAAATTTGGATTCTTCCAAGTGACGAAATAGACTATCTAGAAGAAAAGACTATTAAACAACTTAATATATTAAATGGAAGATTTGGAAATACAATTAGCAATAGTTTAGTTAAAAGTGAATATTTAGATAGTTTATTGTTCAGGTTAACCTTCGTAATAAAATTTGAGTATCATGCCATAAAACTACGCTATACCTTTTACAATGGTTTGGATAATAAATGGTATTTTAATAATTTTAAGTGGGACGATGAAATTTCTCAATTATTAGAATAATTTATTGGCTTTACTTTATAAAATGGAAAGATAAAATTGAAAATTTCATTTCAAAATGAAAAATAATTTTTAATTTTAAAAAAAAACAATCAAAAATGAATACAGAAAAAATTAGAGTTAAAGCCACCATTAATGCAGACAGACAAAAAGTTTGGAACTACTACACAAAACCCGAACACATAACAAAATGGAATTTTGCTGACCCAAGCTGGCATTGCCCAACTGCACAAAATGATATGCAAGTAGGCGGAAAATACAGTGCGAGAATGGAAGCAAAAGATGGAAGTTTTGGTTTTGATTTTGTTGCTATTTACACCGAAATAATTATTGAACAGCAGTTTAGTTACGAATTTGGTGGAAGAAAAGCAACAGTTATGTTTAATACAGTAAACAACAAAACAGAAATAATTATAGATTTCGATGCTGAAAATGAAAATCCAATTGAAATGCAAAAAGATGGTTGGCAAGCAATCCTAAACAATTTCAAATTATATACAGAAACAAATTAAAAAAATTTCATTTAATAAATTTTAAAATATGGCATACAATTTTGGCACTAAGGAAAAACCATTAACCCTAAAAACACCGCCTTTATCGAGTGAATACACTATGCATGTAGACCAAAAAGATGGAAAAGATATTTTGGTTTGCACGGTTGGAAAAACTGTTTTACATTACAATATAAATTGTTTAGAAGATTTACATAAAATGCTAAAAGACCATGGTGATTGGATAGAATTGGGAAGTGCCGATGAACAAAAACCTGCAAAAGAGGGGACAGTTGAAGCTTGGGGTCGTTCGGAAACAAATCCAATTGGAGGCTGGTACGGGCTCAAAAAAGGTTTTCGAGGTCGCTTTGGCATGTATATTCCGCCATTGATGGAGGCGCTCGGTTTGGCTGAAGTAACACACGATGCAAGAGGAAATAAAATGAAAGCTTTGTAATTATCTTTTATTTTAAAAAATGAGCCAAGCAAAAGATATTTTTTTTGAACTAATAACTCCAAAAATGGAGGAATTTGGATTTCAATTAAAAAAATCAAAAAGCTGTTTTGAAAAAACAAAGGGCGATTTATTCTTTTCCATTATGTTTTCATGGGATGGGCGAGGAGGAACGACTTATTTAAATAATGTAAGTAGCAAAGTACATATTCCTAAAATTTTGAAAGCAGCTAGAGCATTAACAAATATTGGTTTTGAGGCCTGTATTTGGCAAGAAAATCCAATTACTTCTAATAATTTTATTCCGCAAATGTATAGCAAAAAATTAATAGAACTTGCCAATCTAATGCGGTTTAAAGAAATGTCGGCTATGCCTTTTGAAGAAAAATACCCAATTGAAAAAATCAGAAATACAGCGAATATTGCACTTAAAATTGTTATCGATGATTTGCTTCCCTTACAATCGATTATCAACAATGAAAATGATATTTTAGATTGGTATCTAATGAAGGCGAAGGAACAGTTGGAAAGAAATGAATTAAACAATATTAGTTATTATGCATTTCCAATTAAACTAATGTGTAAAAAATTAAAGATCAATGAACCACCATTAATAAAAGAAATAGATTTATTTACTAAAGATTCTATTGATTCTCATTGGAATATGCAATTAATAGAATTTGAAACCCTAGAAAATAGATTTTCAAAATATAAAATGTAAAAATGACTACAAAAGAAATACTTGACGAACTAAAGTTATATGGAAGTGATTCTATTAAAAAAGTTTTCTTTAAACATGGCGCAAAAGAACCATTTTATGGTGTAAAAGTAGCAGATTTAAAGAAAATTCAGAAAAAAATAAAAAAGAATTATGCCCTTTCACTCGAGTTATATGATACTGGAAATACAGATGCCATGTATTTGGCTGGTTTGATTGCTGATGATAAAAAAATGACTAAAGAAAACCTAAATCATTGGGTGAAGAATGCTTATTGGTACATGATCAGCGAATTTACGGTTGCTTGGGTAGCAGCAGAGAGTAATTTTGGTCATGAAATGGCGTTAGAATGGATAAAATCGAGTGAGGAAAATATTGCATCTGCAGGTTGGGCAACTTATGCCAATTTAGTAACCCTTTTACCCGATGAACAATTAAATATTGCAGAAATAAAATCACTAATTGAAACAGTAGAAAAGGAAATACATCAGGCACAAAATCGAGTAAAACAAACCATGAATGGTTTTGTAATAGCAGCCGGAGGAAGTATATTAGAACTGACAGATTTTGCAATCGAAAAGGGAAAAAAAATAGGAATGGTTTCCGTCGACATGGGTGAAACAGCCTGTAAAACGCCCTATATTCCTGAATATATAGAAAAAATTAGACAAAGAGGAGCATTAGGAAAGAAGAAAAAAACGGTGAAATGCTAAAATTGCATTTCAAAAAAACGGAACTAAAGGCTTTATTTTATATATCTTTGATGTTGTATCCTTATTTATTAAAACTAAAATAAATAAAATGAATAATTCTATAAAATCAAAAGTGTTTTTTGTGTTTTCTCTATTATTTGGAATAATGTTTATAAATGCTGGCTTGGATAAATTTTTTAAATTTATGCCAATGCCGGAAAACATGCCTGAAAAAATGTTAAAAGCAATGGAAGCATTTAATGAAATTGGTTGGTTGATGCCACTTGTGGGTGTAGCGGAAATAATAGGCGGTTTGTTTATAATCATTCCAAAAACTAGAGCACTTGGTGCAATAATTATTTTCCCCATTATGGTTGGCATTTTTTTAACCAATATAGTACAGGATAGCAGTGGATTGCCAATAGCAATTGTATTTGGTTCTATTTTAGCTTGGATAATTTATGAAAACAGGTCTAAATATTTACCTATGATAAAGTAGTTCTGTTTTTTTCTCTTAGCGAATTAAACAATTTAACATACAAAAAAAATGCAATGGAACAGAGGATAGAAACACCTAACCAAAGGTAGTTAAATCCAAATTTTTCACCAACAAAAGCTCCAGTTGCTGGCCCAATACTTTGAGAAACCGCCCATGACATAGTCCAAATACCTGCGTACTGACCACGATTAGAATCGGTAGTTCGCTTCATCCAAAAGGTCATTAACATGGCGAATGCAAACATTTCACTCAGGGTAATCAAAGTGATAACATGAAATGCCATCCATTTACCTACAGGAAAAACCACTAATAATAAATAGGCAATTATATGAAAAAACAAACCTACTAATATTGCCTTTTTCATCGTCCAATGTCGTTCAATCCAAAAGATTAAAACCATTTCAAATACCACAATCATTATTCCATTCCATGCAAGTAATAAACCAATAAATTGCTCTGTAAATTTTAATTCTGACTTGAAATATGCTGTTAAATTTGTAAACATTTGAAAGAAACAAGAAGTATATAATATTGTAATCAAAACTAATTTTATAAAGGTCTTGTCTTTTAGTGGAGAGGATTTTTCATTCGTTTTTTCAATTTTCTTTTGATTCAATTGAATTTCCTTATATTTCCTATATGGCAAAACGACCAAAAGCATTAAAGCGGCCAAAATATTTGTTAGTCCATCAATCCAAAAAAGCAAATGGTAAGAATAGGCAGCAATAATCCCACCCAATCCGCCGCCTAAAGCCCATCCCAAATTGAATGAAAGTCGCATAAGCGAAAAAGAACGCGTTCTATTTTCGGCAGTACTATAGGCAGCCATAGCTGCTGAATTAGCAGGTCTAAATGCCTCATTTACACAACCCAAAACAAATACAAATATGGCAATACTTAAATAGGAATTAAGAAAACCCAATACAATAAACATTAGTCCACCAAAAATTAGGGTGCTAATTTGAACGATATAAAAACCAATTAAATCTGTCAATTTTCCTCCTATAAGACTACCCAAAATAGCGCCAATACCATAAAAACTAAAAATTAATCCAGCTTTGGAAAGACTCATTCCTTTCTCATTTATAAGGTATAAAATAAGAAATGCCAATACCATTGTACCACATCTGTTAATCAAATTAACAAACGACAGCCACCATATTTCGGGGCTCAAACCCTTATAGGAATCAAGATAATATTTAGTTATTTTAGAAAACAAATGAGCTATTTTTTACAAAATACGATTTATTTTAAATAAGAGAAAAAAAGGTAAAAAACATAACAATTTATTTTAAAACCAAATACAACGATCATTCTTTGTTAAAATATATTAATAATAGCTTCCTTTCTAATTTTAGAGGTTACTATTTCGTTTTTTGTGATATCAAATGGCAAATAAAAGTTATGAAGAAATTCTTTTGGTTTTGTTCAGGTGCTAACAGGCAAATTTTAGACACTTGTCCGGAAAGTGAACAAACGAAATTTGTAGGTATTGGCGCAACTGTATTTTTTACAGCCTTACTTGCCTCCATTTCTGGTGGTTATGCATTATTCACTGTTTTTGAACAATGGATTCCTTCGCTAATTTTTGGTGTGGTTTGGGGTTTGTGTATATTTAATCTCGACCGTTTTATCGTTTCATCAATGAAAAAAAATGGGAGTTTTTGGAGTGAATTAAAACAGGCTTTACCTCGAATAATTTTAGCATTAATTATCGCCATTGTTATTTCAAAACCAATAGAATTAAAAGTATTTGAAAAAGAAATAAATCAAAGTTTGGATAAGAAAAAAGGAGAATTGGCACTTGAACAATTTAAACTTACAGACAAAAAATTTACAGAAATTGATTCCCTAAAAAACGAAGTGGAATTGCTAAAAGATGAAGTCAACCAGAAAACAGCGAGTAGAGATACACTTTATGGCACCATTATCACTGAAGCAGAGGGGAGAAGTATTACCAATAAAATAGGAAAAGGGCCTGTATATAAAGAAAAAAGAGAACAATTCGAGAAAGCTGAATTAGAATTGAATGAATTAAAAATTAATAATGCAGCATTAATTACTGATTTACAATCCAAAATAAAATTTTTAGACTCACTCAAAACCACTCAAAAAGCGCAGGAACAAAATAATATAAATGAATATGATGGCTTGATGGCACGACTAGATGCCCTTGGAAAATTACCAAAAACAGCTTCTATTTTTATAATGCTACTATTTATGTGTATCGAAACTGCTCCGATTTTTACCAAACTAATGTCGCAAAAAGGGCCTTATGACGACTATTTAAAAGAAATAGAACATAGCATAGAGATGGACAATTTGGAAAAAATGGCTGAACGAAATCTTTTGACCAATAAGAAAATTATAGTTCTAAATTATATCGAGGAAATAGATATTAAAACCGATTTGGATAAAAATGAATCACGCGGAAAAGTAGAAAAAGCGCATCAAAATATTTTAGAAAATATAACCGAAAACTGGTAGTATTTAATAATTATTTTTAACTTTATTGCAAAAGAATTTCATAGAATAAGATTGCTAAAATCCTGATCATTCATGCATTTAAAATGACCTTTAGGACAAGCCGCACTACCCATTCTATTGCATGGCCTACAGGATAGTTGTGGTACGAAAAAATTAATCGACTTATTTTCATAATTTTTTCCATAATAAGGCCAAAAACCAAATTCTGGAACAGTTGATCCCCAAACAACATATATTTTCTTTTTAAAAGCAGCGGCAATATGCATCATTCCGGTATCAGGCGTTACAATAAATTGGGCATTTTTTATCCAAAAAGCAGATTCTAATAAATCCGTTTTCCCTACTTGATTGCTAATTTTTAAATATTTTAGACTCAATTCATTAGCTAAGGTGATTTCCGATTTGCCACCTAACAAAACAATAGGTACAGAAATTCGTTTAATTATTTCTTCCAACTTGTTTTTTGGAATCATTTTAGTAAAATAATTGGCACCCAAAACTAGAACCGCAAAATGCTTATTTAATGCATCGAATTGAGACTTTAATTTTTGTTCATTACTTTTATCTATAAAAAAATCAAGTCCATTTCCATCATTTTGAACGCCCAATTCATCTAAAGCTTCAAAGTATCTATCTACAACATGAAAGCTTGCAAACGGACTTTTTTTAAGATAAATTAAAGAGAATTTATGCAAATTACCTTTTTGATAATGCACTGATTCGATGCCTAAATTTGCACAAATAAATCGAGATCTTATACTATTATGCAAATCAATTACTAGATCAAACTGTGCTAATTTTAACTGAGCAATTGTTTCGTATATTTCTTCATTCAATTCAAAAACTTTGGTAAGATTTTGATTATGAATGACTAAATCTTTATACATTTCCTTTGTTAGAAAACATAATTCAGCTGAAGGGAATTTTTGTTTTAAACACCGCACAATTGGCGAGCAAAGCACAATGTCGCCAATAGAACTAAATCTAATAATTAGAATTTTTTTAGGAGTGATATTCAAAATATTTTCAAATTTATCCTTTCAAATATTTCATTCCTTCATTTACATATTCCATTACGCCAAGCATAATACCATCCTTAACCGATGGAGGCAATTGTTTCACAACCTTACCGGGCGTACCCAAAACCATTGAAAAGTCAGGCACAACCATATTTTCGGTAACCAAGGCATGTGCTCCAATAATGCAACAATTTCCAACTTTGGCACCGTTTAAAATAGTTGCCCTCATGCCCACTAAGGTGTTATTTCCAATTTTTGCTCCATGTACAATTGCTCCATGGCCAATTACACAGTCATCTCCAATTTCAATTGGTGAACCATGGTCAACATGCATAATAACGCCTTCTTGAACATTTGTTCGTTCGCCAATGGTAATTTTGTCAAAGTCGGCCCTCAAAACGGCTCCAAACCATATCGAAGAAGTATTTTTCAACAAAACATTGCCCAAGACAACCGCTGTTTCTGCAACAAAAACATCATTTTCTTTAATTACCTTGTTTTCTAATTCAATTTGATACTTATTTTTCATTGTATAAAGTAAAGGATTTTTATTTTTACCTCCAAATTATTTTAATAATGCCAGAACTTAGATGGAATCCACTTTTACAAACTTGGACAATGGTAGCCGGAAATCGTCAAAACCGACCAAATATGCCAGCCGATTACTGCCCTTTTTGCCCCGAAAGTGGAAAAGTGCCCTCTGATTTTGATGTATTGGTTTATCCAAATGATTTTCCTGCTTTATCTACCCATCCCGAACCCATCGAAGCTTCAGAAAACGAATTATTCGAAAAAAAACCTGCTTATGGCAGTTGCGAGGTAATTTTATATTCTCCAAAACATGACATTAAATTATATGAATTATCTGATGATCATATTTATAAATTGATTCAATTATGGGCAGATAGAACAACAGAAATATCAAAAGACCCTAATATAAAATACGTTTTTCCATTTGAAAATAGGGGTAAGGAAGTGGGCGTAACGATGCCGCACCCACATGGTCAAATTTACGGTTATTCGTATATTCCTTTAAAATTAGAGGTAGAGTTAAAATCAGCAAAGTCTTATTTTGAAAAGAACAAAACCAATTTATTCGATGCCATAATTTGGGAAGAACAAAAAGTAGATAAAAGAATCATTTTTGAAACAAAGAATTTTTTGGTTTTTTTGCCTTTTTTTACCGATTATCCTTATGGTGTTTTTATAGTTGCAAAAAATGATGCTATATACTTTTCAAATTTTTCTGAAAATGAAAAAAAAGAACTCGGCATAATTTTAAAAGATGTTGTAGGAATGTTTGATGCACTTTACGACAAGCCATTTCCATATATGATGTGTGTTCATCAGGCGCCTGTAAATTCAGAAGAATGGGAAAATAGTAGTTTGTATTATAGATTTCATATCGAATTTTATCCGCCACTCAGATCATCAGATGCCATTAAATATTATGCCTCATCAGAAATGGGCGCTTGGGCGGCTGCAAATACCAGAAATGTGGAAGAAACTGCATTGGAATTAAAAATAGCCCTTAAAAAATACAAAAATGCTTAGTAAAGAATCTGCAAACGAGATATTTCTTAATCAATTCAGTTATACCGCTGAAGAATATTGCTTTTCACCTGGAAGAATAAATCTTATAGGCGAACATATTGATTATAACGGTGGTTTGGTTTTGCCATTTGCAATAAACAAAGGAATTCTTGCAGTATTTAAAAAAAATGAAAATAAAATAATTCGGATTTATTCGGCTGATTTTGAGGATTCATTAGTCATTGATTTAGGTAAAGCCATTGAATTTCCAGTTGAGGTGAATTGGAAAACCTATATTTTGGGTATGATTGAAATGATGAATTCCAAGGGGTTTTATATTTCGGGTATAGATATGATTATTTGTAGCGATTTGCCATTAGGTTCTGGACTTTCCTCGTCTGCTGCACTTGAATGCCTAATTGGTTATGTATTTGCCAATGAATATTATGATAAAAACAGGAAGGAATTAGCCCTTGATGCACAGCATGTAGAACATGAATATGCAAAAGTAAAGTGTGGTATTATGGATCAATTTGCGGTGGCAAATGGAAAAAAGGAAATGGGTATGCTGTTGGATTGTAACAATTTACAAAGTAATTACCTACCAATCGAATTAAAAAATTTCACCTTACTAGTAATAAATAGTAATAAGCCACGTGCATTAGTGGATTCTAAATATAACGAAAGAAGAGCCGAATGTGATAAGATTTTAGCCTTATTAGATGGTTTTGATCCTTCCAAAGAATTGGCAAATCTAAATCCTTTATCTCTGGCTTATATTGAAGACGATATATTGTACAGTCGTGCCAAACATATTTTAACCGAAAATAATCGAGTAAAAATGGCAAGTAATGCGTTGGCTGATGGAAATATAGAAGCATTAGGTCAACTGTTATTGGCTTCACATCAATCATTGGATGAAGATTACGAGGTAGCGGGTCATGAACTGAATACAATAGTAAAATATGCCATGAAAGTGAAAGAATGTGTTGGAGCTAGAATGACTGGTGCCGGATTTGGTGGCTGTTGTATTGCAATAGTAGAAAAAAATGCAATTGCAAAATTTAAGCAATATGTAAGCAAAAAGTATCAAGAAAATACACATTATACTTGTGCTATTTTTGAAGTAGAAATATCGGATGGTGTTGGTTTTTTATAGCGTATTTTTATCATTATTTATGTTCAATTAGGTGTAGAATATTATAATTCAATATTTTACAAATAATCCCTTATTTTTGAGCCCTCATGACACAAAAAAGCGAAGATAGATTATTATTCCTACTGGCATTTGCATTTTTTGCGCATATAATGGATTTTATAATAATGCTTCCATTGGGTGATGAGCTAATGCGAAAACTGTCCATTTCTCCTAGTCAATTCAGTTTTTTGATTTCCATTTATTCCATATTAGCTGGCATAATGGGTTTTATAAGTGCCATGTTTATGGATAAATATGATCGAAAACATGTATTGATGGTTACTTTAGTTGGGTTTACAATTGGAACCTATTGGTGTGGTTTTGCCCAAACTTACCATACATTATTGGTAGCACGAGCTTTTACAGGCGCATTTGGAGGCGTTACTGGTGGAATCATTATGTCAATTGTTAGCGATATTATTCCATTTTCAAGAAAAGGAAGAGCCATGGGTATAATATCAGGTGCCTTTTCTGTAGCCTCCATTATTGGAGTGCCATTTGGTTTATTTCTTTCTACAAAATTTGGTGATTGGCATGTACCTTTTATATTTTTTGGAATCGTAAGTACTATTTCAACCATTGTTTCTTTTTATTTAATACCCAATGTAAATGGTCATATAGTTGTAGGAAAAGGATTTAAAAGTCCAAAAACACTATTAGGAAATGTTATAAAAGATAAAAACCAAAGCAATGCATTAATTTGGACATTCTTACTAATATTAGGACATTTTATTATAATTCCATTTTTATCACCTTCCTTAATAAGAAATAGTGGATTTAATCCAGATCGGATTCCATTAATTTATTTTATAGGTGGAATTTTCACCATTTTTGCATCATATTATTCTGGAAAATTATCAGACCGATATGGGTCAAAAAAAGTTTATCTAGTAACTGTTTTATGTTCATTTGTTCCAATTATCCTTTTAACACATTTAGGAAAAATCAATATAATTGAATCATTCTTTGTCACATCACTATTTTTTATTTTTGCCAGCGCACGAATGATTCCAGCAAATACCCTCGTTACTTCTTCAGTTAATGCTTCAACAATGGGCAGTTTTATGGCACTTAGGAGTTGTGTAATAGAATTAGGAGAGGGATTAGCTGCATTTATTGGTGGTCAGATTATTGTAGAAAATCCAAATGGCACATTTTCAAATTATACCTACTTGGGCTATATTTCCGTTTTTTTGAGTTTATTAACCCTTATTTTTGCTTATAAAGCTAAGGTTGCTAAATAAAAAAGACATATATTCACTTTTGTGCATAAAAAAAAGCTAGGAAACATTTATTTAATTTTGCTTTTTTTAAGTAATCCATTACCTTTGATACACAAATTATAAGTTATGTTAACAAGACCATTAGGCGCAATTTTGATGTTAGTAAGTACATTGGTATTTTTCATCAATACACATCTATATTTAAATTCATCAGCATATCTTGATTACAATACTGGTCAAAAACTTTCTATGAGTGAGGCAAAAGTATTTTTCCCTTATATGTTTATTGTAATAGCTTTTGTTTTTGGGAAACTATTGTGGAATAACCACGAAATAGAACACAAAGATCACTAATAGCTAAAGGCTATTTAGGCTATCACACCCGATCCTATTAATTCATCATTTCTATACCAGGCAGCAAACTGACCTGGTGTAATGGCTTTTTGTAGGTTTTCAAAAATTAGGTATAATCCATCTTCTTGCATGTACAAACAAACATTTTCAAGTTTTTGTCTGTATCGTATCCGACATTGATAAACAACTTTTTCTCCAATATTTAGTTCCAAATCATTTCTCAACCAATGAATATCGTTTTTGGGAATAAATAAGCCTGGCCTATTTAGTGCACCATGATTTTCGCCCTGCCCCACATAAATGGTGTTGGTTTGTGTATTGGTGCTCAAAATAAAAAGTGGCAATTTATATCCTCCAATAGCCAATCCTTTCCGCTGACCGATTGTATAATAATGGGCTCCCTGATGTTCACCAATTATCTTACCATCGTTTTCATTCAAATTATAAGAAGTCGTTAGTGTTTTTAGCAATTGTACACTTTCTATACAATCAAATTGATAAATTGGCTTTTTAAAATAGTCTAAATTTGGTAAAATCTCCACTATTTTTCCCTTTTTTGGTGCCAATTGTTGTTGTAAAAATTCAGGCAGTCTTACTTTACCAATAAAACATAATCCTTGGGAATCCTTTTTTTCGGCGGTAACCAGATTCTGTTCTGAGGCGATAGCTCTAACTTCTGGCTTTGTTAAATGGCCAATTGGGAATAAGGCTTGTGATAATTGCGCTTGGTTGAGCTGACATAGAAAATAGGATTGATCTTTATTAGTATCTTTACCAGCAATAAGATGATAAACATTTTCCCCATCTATCTGACTTATTTCCTTTTGGCAGTAATGTCCGGTGGCAACAAAATGAGCACCTAGACTCTTTGCTGCATTTAGAAAAATATCAAATTTTATTTCCCTATTACACAATACATCAGGATTTGGAGTCCTTCCATTTTGATATTCCGAGAACATATAATCCACTATTCTTTCTCTATAGGCTTCGCTCAAATCGATGGTTTGGAAGGGAATACCTAATTTTTCAGCCACAATTAGCGCATCATTACTATCCTCCAACCATGGGCAATCTTCGCTAATCGTAACGGAAGTATCGTGCCAGTTTTTCATAAAAATACCAATCACTTCATACCCTTGTTGCAAAAGCAAATATGCTGCAACGCTGGAATCAACACCACCTGACAAACCGACTACAACCCGCTTATTCATGATATAAATGTAAGTCGAATTGTGGGTTCAAAAAATAGTATTTATATTATTATAAAATTACAAATCGAAAACAGCATAACCGAAACGCACATCAAAATCTGCACACCAAATAAGTAAATTTGGGTAGGCTGTTATATTTCCAACTTTAGGGGTTTTATAAATAAAATCTCCATTTGTCGATTTTAAATCTCCTAAATTTACATAATTAGCATTTGGAATGCCTAATTCCGAAACCCAAACATCTAAATTTGGCCCATTATCCGTTTTGAAATTTCTAAACACATAGGCTAAAGTATCAACCATGTCATCCTTTTGATAAATAGAAACAGTACCCGTAGTAGTGTGGGCATCAGAAATGAATGATTTTGTTTGAATACTATCAAATCCAGCTAAACCTGAATTATCAATAACTAAAGGCTCAGATGGCGTATTTTCTTTCTTGCATGAGAAAAAAGAAATACAAAATGTCATAAGGATAAAAAAGTATAACTTCATAATTTAATGATTTATATTTAAAATTATCAAATAAAAATTGATTATCAAAATTTCAATATCAATTTAACCAAAGATAACCTAAAAAAAATGAATCAAACCATAATACAAAACCAATAATTGGGTAAAAAAAACTATTTTTGGCAACAAAAAAATTACGTTTTGTTAGGATTACAACTTCCAACCGACCCTCGATGGGTTTCATTAGCTGAAATGAGCATAGCGGATATTTTAACAGACCATGCTTATTGTGAGTTGAAAGCTGCAACCACCTGCATTTCGCATATACAACTGAATCCTGAAAAGACCTTTTTGGTTGAAAAAATTGCGCCTGTGGTAAATGAGGAATGGGAACATTTTAGGATGGTATTGGAGGAATTAAAAAAGCGAAATTTAAGTTTGGGTTACCAACGGAAAGATGAATACGCAAATTTATTACAAGGATTTGCAACCAAAGGAGGCAAAAGCGAAGAGAGATTCACAGATAAATTATTGATGTCTGCTTTAATCGAAGCCAGAAGTTGCGAGCGATTTAGACTGCTTTCCAATGAACTTTCAGATGAATCGCTTAAAGTTTTTTACCACAAACTAATGAAAGCAGAAGCCATGCATTATAAGCTATTTATGGATATTGCAATATACTATTCTAAACAAGAAACCGTAAAAAAGAGATGGTTTGAATGGTTAGAATTTGAAAAGGAGATTATGAAAAAATTAGAATTAAGAGGAGATAGGATACACTAAAAAAATTGAAATGAACTCAAATTTAAAAGAAATAGAACAATATTTAATTGGTTTACAGAATGATATTTGCGATGGTTTATCATCCGTTGATGGTAAATCTACATTCAAAAGTGATAAATGGGAGCGTAGTGAAGGTGGTGGTGGCGACACTAGAGTAATAAAAGATGGTGCGATTTATGAAAAAGGCGGTGTAAATTTCTCTCATGTATTTGGTGCAATACCAGACTTTATTAATGAAACAAAAAAAAGTGATGGCATATTTCACGCCACTGGAGTGTCAATTGTTATCCATCCACAAAATCCATTTGTGCCCATCATCCACATGAATGTAAGGTATTTTGAATTGAGAGATAAAACAGATAATGAAATAATAGATGCTTGGTTTGGAGGTGGCATAGATGTTTCGCCAGCATATCCAAACGAATCAGACACAAAGTTTTTTCACCAATTTATAAAACAAGCCTGTGATGAAATAGATGAATCGTATTATCCCTTATTCAAAAAAACATGTGATGAATATTTTTATATTCAGCATAGAAAAGAAATGAGAGGCATTTCAGGTATTTTTTATGATCACTTACGACCTAAATCAGTTGAAGAAAGAAACAAATTTTTTCATTTTATGCAGAAAGTTGGCAATAGTTTTCTGCCAATTTACAAAGAATTAAGCATCAGAAATAAGGACAAAGCGTATAATGAAGAAAATAAAAAATGGCAATTTATTAGAAGAGGCCGCTATGCAGAATTTAATTTAGTTTATGACCGAGGAACTCATTTTGGCTTAAAAACAAATGGCAGGATTGAATCAATTTTAATGTCATTACCTCCAATGGCTGAGTGGGTTTATGATTATCATCCTGAAAAAGGCACTCCGGAAGAGAAAACATTGGCTTATTTTCAACCAAAAGAGTGGGTTTAATAGGAAAAAACTACTCTAAAAAACCAATATTTCTTTTAAGTCCTTCAAATTTGGTTCTTTTTATGGGTGAATTTTTAAATAATTGGTTAAAAACATCTTCCGTTAATTCCTTCCATTCTTGTTTTGAAAAATTCATCATGCTTTCATTTGGATTAAATTTAGGTTCTTTATGCTGGGTTGAAAATCGATTCCATGGACAAACATCTTGGCAAACATCGCAACCAAACATCCAATTATCCATTTTGCCCTTAAATTCCGTAGGTAAAATTTGGTCTTTTAATTCAATAGTTAAATAGGAAATACACTTTGAACCGTCAACCACATAAGGATTAACGATAGCTTCCGTTGGGCAGGCATCAATACATTTAGTGCAAGTGCCACAATAATCTTTAGTTGCCAAATCGGCTTGCAATTCAATATCTAAAATTAATTCAGCCAAAAAAAAGAAAGAGCCTTTGTTTTTATTTATCAGTAATGAATTTTTACCAATCCATCCCAAACCACTTCTTTGAGCCCACTGTCGTTCCATAACAGGAGCAGAGTCTACAAAAGCCCTTCCCGAAACGGCACCAATTAAACGTTGAATTTCATCTATAAAAAACTTTAATTTACTCTTTATAATTTCATGGTAATCAAAACCATAAGCATATTTAGATAATTTAAAGCTTTCAGTATTTTGCTTTGATTCTGTATAGTAATTATATCCTAATGAAATAACAGATTTTGACCCCGGAACAAGAAGCGTTGGATCCAACCGCTTATCGAACCATTGCTCCATATAATGCATTTTACCATGCTTACCTTGGTGTAACCAATTTTCTAACTGCTTTGCTTCTTTTTCTAATTTTTGGGCTTTCGAAATACCTACAAAGTCGAAACCTAAGTCGTAGGCAATTTTTTTTACTAATTTTGTATTTTCTTCAATTACAGTACTTACCACTTAACGCCTAATTTGCCTACTGATTTTCTGCTTTCTAAATCATTGTGCGCCTCATTTAATTTATCAATTGAATAAATTCCACCTACCACGGGATCAATAATACCACTTTCTGCTAATTTAACCACTTCCTCCATACAATATTTCAGTGTATTAGGTTTATAGTCGGCGATACGCAACATATTTACACCAATTAATGCCTTTGATTCCATTAATAATTGAACAGGATGATAAATTCCAAAACCAACGCCAAGCTTTAAAGTACCAAAAATATTTTTTGAGTCAGTTTGAGTTGCAGCACCATAACCAACTAATCGACCGCCTCTTTCCAGCAAATTCCATCCCTTTTTAAAATCGCTTCCGCCTAATGAATCGAAAACAACATCCATTTTTTCTTTAATGGCGCTATCAATTGATTTTTCATTATAATTTATTGGAAAATCTACCCCTTGAGCCTTTAAATATTCCAATTTTTTGGGTGAGCCAGCAGTTCCATAAACTATAGCACCTTTCCATTTACACAATTGTACTAAAGCAGTACCTACACCACCCGCGGCGGCTTGCACCAAAACACGTTCGCCAGGCAATACATTGGTAGCCACGCAACAAGCATAATAGGCAGTACAATATTGGGTAGCCAATGCGAGTGCTTTTCCAATATCATAATCATCGGCTATTTTCACACAAGCAACACCCTGAGTAAGCACATATTGTGCATATCCACCGAAGCGGGTAAACGCAATTACGCGATCCCCAATTTTAACATGACCAATATTTTTGCCAATTTTAATAACCTTTCCAACCGCTTCATAGCCAATTATGGTAGGTAAGGGAGGACAATCTTTGTATAATCCAAGTCTTGCCATTACATCGGCAAAATTCAATCCAAACGCCTCAACTTCAACGCCTACTTCATCATCACTTGGTTCCAACACCTTCATTTCCTTTCTTTCAAAGGCAATTTCTGACTTTCCGTTCTTTACTAAAAAAATAGCATCCATAATTTAATGTACTTGTAAGTGTAAATTAAATACTTTTGCACCATTAAAAAAAATTTCTTTATGAATTTATTGACGGTTAAGAATTGTACTAAATATTACGGAAGCAGATTATTGTTTGAAGACCTTACCTTTTTCATTGAGCAAGGACAAAAAGTAGCACTAATAGCCAAAAATGGAGCTGGAAAATCTAGCTTACTAAAAATAATGCAAGGATTAGAACCAGCCGAATCGGGAACGATTGAATTTAATAAAAACTATTCCGTTGGTTTTTTGACACAAAATCCCGAATTCGACCCGAATAAATCTATTTATGAAGTAATATTATCATCTAGCAACCCATTAATTCAAACCGTAATTGCTTACGAGCAGGCACTTGAAGGCATTGGATCATTGGAAGATGCCATGGAAAAAATGGAGGCAAAACAAGCGTGGGATTACGAAGCAAGAGTAAAAGCAATTTTAACGCAATTCAATTTAGCCGATTTTCATAAAAAAACAGCAGTTTTGTCGGGTGGCGAAACCAAAAGATTAGCATTAGCTATGCTTTTAATTGATGAACCAGACTTTTTAATTCTAGATGAGCCAACCAACCACCTCGATTTAGATATGATTGAATGGTTGGAAGAATATTTATCGAAACGAACACTTACTCTATTATTGATTACCCACGATAGGTACTTTTTAGAGAATATTTGTAACGAAATATTAGAATTAGAAGACAAGAAAATATACAAACACAAAGGCAATTATTCAAATTTTTTGGAAAATAAAGCCAATAGACAAGAATCAGACAAAAGTTCGGTAGAAAAAGCACAAAATTTATTGCGTAAAGAATTGGCTTGGATAAGAAAACAGCCAAAAGCACGAACGACGAAATCTAAATCTAGAATTGATGCATTTGAAGATGTAAAAGAAAGAGCAACCGAAAAGGTGAAAGATGAAAGAGTAGATTTACAAATAAGAATGCAGCGGATGGGTGGCAAAATATTAGAGCTACACAACGTAAAAAAGGCATTTGGAGATAAGGTAATTGTAGATAATTTTTCGTATAAATTCATGAGAGGCGAAAGAGTAGGGATTGTAGGTGTTAATGGAACGGGCAAATCTACTTTCTTGGATATGATTACCGGATTACAAAAATGTGATTCTGGAAACATCGTAACTGGCGAAACCATTTCCTTCGGCTATTACAAGCAGGAGGGAATGAACCTTAAAGGCGATATGCGAGCCATTGAAGTAGTGAAAGACATTGCAGAAGTAATTCCAACAGATAAAGGATTTATAACCGCATCGCAAATGTTAGAGCGCTTTTTATTTACTGGAGAGCAGCAGTATTCGTATGTTTCAACATTAAGCGGGGGCGAGCAAAAACGTTTGTATTTGCTTACTATTTTGATGGCAAATCCCAATTTCCTTATTTTGGATGAGCCAACCAATGACCTAGACATATTAACTTTAAATGCCCTAGAAGATTTTTTGGATGATTACAGAGGTTGTTTAATCATTGTAACCCACGACAGGTATTTGTTAGATAAAATGGCCGACCATCTTTTTGTATTAGAAGGAATGGGTAAAATTAAAGACTTTAATGGCACTTATCGAGAATATAGAGCCTATTTAAAAGAGCAAGAAATAAACAAAAAGAAAGACGAAAAGCAAAATACCGTTCCTGAAAAAAAAGTAATAGAGTTAAATGAAGAAAAAAAGAAACTCAGCTTTAAGGAGCAAAAGGAGTTAGATGAAATAGGAAAAAGAATTCCGAAATTAGAAAAAGAAAAGGAAGCAATTAATCAATTATTTTTAAATCCAAATCTTGATGCAGCCGAAATAAAAGAAAATAGTCAGAAATTAGCTAATCTAATTAATGAATTAGATACCCTGGAATTGCGTTGGCTTGAATTGTCGGAATAAATAATAAGTATTGGGATATTGAATTAAAACGTTTTATTTCAATATTTACAACCCCCAACTAGTCATAGTATGTTATTAAAAATAAAAACTAGTTCAAGAATGAGGCGTTGGTTATATGCGTTCAGCTTCTTGGACTTTTTATTTAATTGTGCAAAAATTACCATTCACTCCTACTTCCTAAATCCATAAAAATCTAATTATTTACTTTTTCCGACAAATCGGGATATAAAATCACTTGGCTCGTGCGGTCCCGATTACGGGAGGGTCAAAAAAATGTTACGATTCGGGTGGTTTTCCTTTGGTTTTCAAGCAACTTTATAAATAACCTTTAATAAGTTCCTTAATTTCCTTGTCTGTGAGGCTGTCAACTTCGCCTTTATTGTAAATGGAAAGTAGATAAACCGTTTCATCAATAATTTTCACAAAAGATATTACTCTTGCACCGCCAGACTTTCCTTTATTTTTAGAAACAATGGCGAGACGTATTTTATAAATATCATTGCCTAAATGCAATCCAATAGTTGGTTTTTTGGCAAGTTCTTTGCCAAGCTCTGCAATTTCTGCACGAAGCGAAGCATATTTTTTAATGAGTTTTTTAGCCTCCTTTTTAAAGTTGTCAGTAAGTTCAATTTTATAACTCATTCAAAAAATCATTTAAAGAAGTGGTTTTTAATTTGCCTTTCTTGATTAATTGCATTTCCTCAAGACCTCTTTTTAAATTACTTACAATCTCATCTTTTGTAGGCTCATCATCCGTTTCAATTTTTTTAACGTAATGTAGGTTTTTAGCCAGTTCCACAAAGTGGTTATATTCCTTATCAGTTGTATATACGGTTACGTGTCTCATACTATTTTGCAGTTTGAATATTTAGTTTAAAAGGAGATAAGCTTACCAAAAATTTAGGTCAACAATGCATACAAATTTAATACTAATTTTTTAAATGAGCATAATTTTAAAGATTATTAAGGATAAATTAGGCTTTTAATTTGCAAACTTCAATCTTTTAGAGTGTCATGATGGTTTTTTTTATCCCACTTTGGAAACCTCTGACAAAACGCCAAACTAACGCAAGAGTACGCAGCAAAGCCAAAAAGCGTGGGGTACTTGTGCGGTATAATAAACCAATTTTGTTTATATTTGTATAAAAAAGGAGCTAAAAATATAAATTTACGGATAATAAAAAATTATATTTTATAAGTTTTGCTGTAGTTGGATGTATAGTAGTGCAAAATAATTTTATAGTGTAGATTAAGTAATGATAGAAATAATACAAATAGATTCAATATTAGTTACATGTTAGTAATTATAATGGCCAGATTTGGGGAGATTTAGAGCCTAATAGTACTAAATATAAAGGAAACATTTATGATTTTTTTAAGAAAAATTAAGCTGACTTGGTTTACTATGTTTTTTATAATATTTACATTACCGAAATCTATATTGTTATTTAAATTAATTTTTTTTTTATATATTCTTCCTCACGATGTTATTGATGGTAAAATATGCAACAAATATTATGGTGAGGATGCATCAGGAGCATTTATAGAATATAAAATGGAATATCATTATAATGGGAAGAAAAATTATATAAACGTAACTTCAATTTCGGGTCAATTTGATGAGGTGAATAAGAATATAAATGATAAAATCCCAATAAGAGTGTCAAAATTATATTATAGAATTGGAATGTTTGATAAAATAACAGAAATTTTCAAACCTTTGTTAGTTTTTTTTCTGCAGATAATTTTAATTTTTTTGGATTATAAGAGATCCAATAATGTCAAATTTTAAAATAATGAGTAAATATTTATTAATTCTTGCTATCTTATTTCAGTCTTTAAAAATAAAAGAAATTAAGCAAATTAACACAAATGAAAGAAAATCAATTGAAAAGATACAAAGACTTTATAATTGTGAAATAATTGCGGGTCCAAGGATTATTTGAGATTTAGAAAAAAATATGATTTTGAAATTACAATAACTAATATAAATTGTCATAGTGATAGCTTGAAAGTTATCTCCGAAAATATTGCAGAATTATTTTACCCACATCTTAGTAACAAAGAAACCTATAAGAATTTAATTATCACAATAAATAGCAAATCAACTAATAAAATTGGATTTAATTCTGATGTTACATATTTATTTGATATAAGGACAAAATAAATTACCCTAGTGCAACGTGCACCGCAACGTGCATGACCAACTCATAAAAAAGTGTCTAAAAACTCGTACAAATGAATAAAATAAGGACATTTGGCATGTTGTAATAAGGCACATTTCTTGAAAAGATAAATGGAGCTGATGGCTTGTCAAAAAACAAAACAAATTATAGTGCCAATTAAAACGTTTTATTTCAATATTTACAAACTAAATTAAATTGCTTCATTATCCATCTTACTAGGATCAAAGCCTTGATAATTTTCACTTCTGAAATAAAAATAATTGGCTAATAAGGCAGTTGCACACAACAAATGCCATAATGCATGACCCTGAAAAGGAGAAGTTGGAATACAAATTATATCAAACATATCCATTATCCAAATGAAAGCTCCAGTTAGGAGCGAAACGATGGATAAGTGCAAATATTTTCCAATAGGTCTTGAGTGTTTAACTACATTAATGCCGATTAAATTAAAGGCAAAGAAAGTTAAAACAACCGTTGGAAATAGTATATTAATGTTTATTTTCCATAAGAAGAAATTAAATAATGCGTCGATCAACAAAGCAATAACAATTAAAGGTTTGTGCGTGCTTATTTTTTTTCCTTTATACCTAAAATTTGGAAAAATTCGATAAGTTACAAAAGCCAAGAAAGCGGTCATTACAAAATACATCCCTACTTGATCCATTTTTTGAAAAACATAAGTAAGAGAGGCATGATAAAAGAAACTTCCTATAAACATATATAGCGCAGAAAAACCCAATAAAAATGAAAATCCTGGATAATTAGCTAAATAATTAGCAGATGACATCCTGTCTTTATGGTCATGGTCTTTTTTAGCAATACTCAATATTACTAATGAAACAAATAGAAAACCCAAATTTGACCAAGTATTTGATGGCTGTACCACTCCTTGACCAAATCTATTCAATTCACAAAAATGTGTTGCATTTCCAGAGGCTTGTTTCCATGAAACCCAAAGCGGATAATCTCCAAAAATAGAATGAGAAATCAAAAAAATGATGGCAACAATTCCAGTCCATAAAAATGGAATAGACAAAATATTTTTAATCCGATGATTATGGAAGAAAAAATTATCCAAAAAAGCTTGACCAGGTAACGGTTTATTCATAACAAACAAATTTAATAAACGAATATATTAATATAATTCGCTTCCATTAAATACTTAACAAAAGATTAGGAAAATATCTAATTTCTATTCCCAAGTATGCGTGAAATTAACATCCCTACTTTTAAGTAAAGTAAAACCTAAAATTAAAAATTCGAAATTTTGAATCCTCATAAAAAGATAGGTAAGAATGAAAAATGCATATAAAGAAACGAATAATAATTTATCAAATTTTTTGGTAAAAAAGCCTACAATAAATGAGGTTTGAACTAAAAAAACGATAAAAAAGGCAAGCGTTCCCAAAAATCCATTTTCGATAAATGGTTTTGAAAGTACCAATGAAAAGTGTTCTGGATTCATCACCATTAAATCGGTGTGTTGCAAAAATAAGACATCTGAAAAATGACCAGCAGAAAATAAAGCACCATTAATAAGCTTATAAATTCCAGAACTACCAATCATAAATAACAAATAATACCTAAGCGCCTCCCATATATAAAAGAAATGCTCCTGCTTTACCATAAATGGAATAACCATTAGCAAAAGCGCAACTGATGTTTTATTTTGATTGGCAGTATAACTTTGAACGGTTATTAGATAGATAAAAAGCACAATAAATAAAGAAATAGCAGAGGGTCTTTTTATATAAGCAACTAAAGAGATAAATGTAAAAAACAACAATAAAAAATCGACTATATATTTAAGTAGATTAAATTCCATTAGAATCTGAGGAATTGACAATAAGTGTAAAAGCCAATAAGTATTATCGATACCTGGGTTTTTCAAAGGGGGATTTCCCAATTGAAATAATAAATTATTGCCCATAAAACGATAAAATAAAGCGATAAGGATAAAACCAAATACTAAAAAGCCATAATATCTTATTCTTCTATCAAGGGTACTCGGATCAATTTGCCTCATTATTATTTATTTTAAACTCAGATTTTTCTTCTTTCAAAACCAAAACTCTATTTTTTACTTCGTATGTTGAAATTAAAAACTCCAATGAATTCTTTTTAGTTTCTGTATTTAATGAATTTTCTAGAAAATCGAACACCCATTTAGGATATTTATCGTAATCCTCTTTTGCATTTATCAATTGATGGTCGTCCAAGCCTTTTAAGAAAAAGTACTTATTTTTTCTGTCAATAATTGTATGTGCCCAAACATCTTGATTGGTTAATTTATAAAATCTAAAAAGGTCAAAAGTATTAATTAAAGTATATTCAGTCCAAGGATTTAATTGAGAAAAATCAAATTTTAAATCATCTAATTTTATAGTTGTTTGCTTTATTTTACTTGGTACTTCAACAGGACGTGAGTACATATCAAATGTAAAAAAAGGAAAATTTTGAACTCTCTTTACTGAAAACATAAATTGAAAAATGATAAATACAATGCAAACCCAAAAAAAACTTCGGTACTCATTATACAATCTTACCAGAAATAATTTACTATAATCCATTAACCAAAAATCACCAATTTAAAAAAATAAACCAAAAACACCAAAGATACGCCAATTTTTATTCCTACACCCATTAAAAAACCTAAAAAAGAGCCAAATCCACTTTTTAAGGCGACTTCGTTTGCTTGTCCACCAATTTTTTCACCAATAACAGCTCCTATAAATGGTCCAACTAAAATGGAAGTAAAAGGTCCAATAAAAGGTATCCAGCCAGTAAAAAATACTGCAATAATCAAGCCAATAAAACTACCCCGTACACCTGCTTTAGTGCCACCAAATTTTTTGGTACCATAAATCGAAGCTAAATTGTCAAGAAAAGTACTTGCAATTGCAACTATTCCCATGATCAATAATATCCAATTATTTATTGGGTGATTTGATGTCCCAAAATGTAGCAATAACAAACTAGAAAATGCAATAGGAGGCCCAGGTAAAGGAGGGATAACAGAACTGACCAAACCAATAGCTAATAAAATGAAACCCAGGGTTATTATAATATATTCTTCCATATTTTATTTTTTAGGTAGATTCAAATTTGCTTTTGGATAAATAAATTTCCATCCATTGCTTTCAGCATAAGTACTTAACAAATAAAGTATTTCGTTGGCTTGCTCATTCGTTTGATTTCTCATAGTGCTATTTTCAGCCTTTTTGACAATCATTTCTTTGGCCTTTTTATTCAACTGGCTAAGTTCAGCCTCAGAAAAGCTATTAAATAATCCTTCAGAAATATCATAATAAGAAATATCCGTTTCAATAGCAATAATTTGGGGTTTGGGTAAAACACCTAAAGTCATTGTTTTTTTATCTTCATCAACATCAAACTTTAAACGCTCCAAATCAAATCCATACAAAACCTTTGCATCTACTTTAACAATTGCCTTTTTCCTAAAACCAGGAAAATCAATAGTTTCAAAATCGGAATAATTCATCAGCTCAGAGAAATTACCTTCGATACTTACCAATTTCATTACCTTTTTTACTTCTTTAAGTATAACAGTACTTGAAATATCGGGTTCCGATTTTTTGTTCCACCAATTCGTAAGCGGTTTTAACACCAAAAAATGGCTTAATAAAACGATGATGACAATTGATACTATTTTTGAAATGGGTGATTTCAATTCTATATTTTTTGGCTAAAATACCTTATTTTAATAAATAAATATACACTTAACAAAAAAATAGGACTGAATTCTTAAAGAATCCAAAAAAAATATACCTTTGGTATATGGAAAATAGACCAGTAATTTTGGTTACAAATGATGATGGTATCATTTCGCCGGGCATTCGGGCATTAGTTGAAGTAGCAACAGAATTTGGAGATGTGTATGTAGTAGCACCCGACAGTCCTCAATCAGGTATGGGGCATGCAATAACCCTCGACAAGCCTCTAAGAATAACGAAAATGGAAGTTTTTGGTGACGTACCTGCATATCAGTGTTCAGGCACACCAGCAGATTGTGTAAAAATAGCAATAGATAAAATTTTACATAAAAAGCCTGATTTATGTATAAGTGGTATAAATCATGGTTCAAACTCCTCTATAAATGTAATTTACTCTGGCACAATGTCTGCTGCCATGGAGGCATCCATAGATGGTATTCAAGCCATAGGCTTTTCATTATTAGATTATAGTTTTGATGCTGATTTTACAGGAGCCAAAATGTATGCAAGGAAAATAATAAACCAAATTTTAAAAAGCCATATACCGTCTGGGACTTTATTGAATGTAAATATCCCAAAAATTCCAGCTGCTGAAATTAAAGGTATTAAAATATGCAGACAAGCAATGGCAAAATGGGTTGAGGAATTTGACGAAAGAATTGATCCAAGAGGAAGTAATTACTATTGGTTAACAGGAAGATTTGTAAATTTTGACCATGGTGAAGACACAGATGAGTGGGCATTGAATAATGGCTATGTCTCCATTGTTCCAGTGCAATTCGACCTTACAAGCCATAATGGAATTCGGTTTATAAATAAAAACTGGGATTTTAAAGGAGAATAAATATAACAAAACGAATTACATTTTAATTATAAACCATTGAAAATTAAAGCAAAAAATTGAAATGTTTTATTTTAGTAGGAGAGCCTTCGGGAGATATACATGCAGCTGAATTGATTAAAGAGTTATCAGCTTTAAATAATGAAATTAAAATTGCTGGTTGGGGTGGAAAAAATATGCAATCGGCAGGTGCTAACATTTTGGTACCGATAGAAAAGCTAGCCTTCATGGGTTTCTGGGAAGTAATCAAAAACATTTTTAAAATTTTTTCTCTTTTCAAAAAAGCAAAAAAAGATATTTTAGCCTTTAATCCTGATGTTTTGGTATTAGTTGACTACCCAGGTTTTAATTTAAGAATAGCCAAGTGGGCTAAAAAGGAAAATAACAACTTATTATTATATTTCGCCCCAGCTATGGGCATGGAATACCAAAAGAGTAAAAATAATTCAACAATGTATCAAAAGGATTTTTGTAATTTTTCCCTTTGAAAAGCAATTCTATCAAAAATATAATGTAGAAGCCACATATATTGGAAATCCCTTAGTTTCAAAAATTGATAATTTTATTAATCAGCAATTGAAAATTGAAAAAGAAAAAGACTATATCCTATTATTGCCTGGTAGCAGAATACAGGAGGTTAGTAGGAATTTACACATTATGCTTGAGCTTTCAAAGCGATTTCCAGAACAAAATTTTGTAATAGGTGGTTTATCAATAATTCCAAAATCACTTTACAAAGAAGATAATTTGCCTCCGAATGTAACAGTTCAATATGAAAACACTTATCCACTTTTAAAAAATGCTACAATTGCAATTGTTACATCAGGAACAGCCACATTAGAAACAGCCCTATTTGGTGTGCCTCAAATAGTAGTATATCGAAGTGATTGGTTTTCATTCTTAATAGCAAAAATGCTTATAAAAGTGCCATTTATTAGTATCGTAAATTTGATAGCAGGAAAGGAAATAGTAAAAGAGTTGATACAAAATGATTTTAATACTTTAAATTTAGAGATAGAATTAAAAAAGTTATTAATAAGCGAAGATAAACACTACTTTGATTATTACAAAAATCAATTAATTGTACATAATGGTGTCAAAAATGCTGCTTGGGAAATAATTTCATTTATTCCTTAAAAATAATCTCTTATAAATTGTAAGTCATATAAAAAAAATTATATTTGCACTCTCAAAAGGGGGATTAGCTCAGCTGGCTAGAGCGCTTGCATGGCATGCAAGAGGTCATCGGTTCGACTCCGATATTCTCCACAAGGTCACTTAGGTGACCTTTTTTTTTATTTTGCAAAAGTGATAAAATAATTAGCTGTAAAATTCCAAACCATAAATACCATCATGGATAAAACTTTGCTAATAAAAAACTTCTTTGATTTTTTTACGTGCAAGAAAAACACGATATAATTAACCATAACCAAACCAATTAATCCAATAATAAAAAATTCAATAAATTGAATAATTACTTGTGGATCACTATCGTTGAAAGCATACTTTTTAACAAGGAAAAATTTGATACAAATTCCTACAATAAAACCAATGGAATTAGCATAAACTAATTTCATTGTATTTCTTTTTATTAGTTGAGTTGCAATGAATAAATCGACAGCAAAACCAATTCCCCCAAATAGTAAAAATAGAATAATTTTAATTAATAAGTCGCTCATATCCAATTCTAGAATGTAACACAAAAACCAAGCCTATTTTTCCTCTTTTATTTTAGAAAATTCGATTGTGTAATTAGGTTCATCGATTTTATAGTTTCTTTTAATGCCAATTTCATATTTTTCCTTCTTATCTTCATTTGTAGTTAAAGATCCATTTCCAAATCCTTCCCAGACAAGGTATCCAAAATCATCCTCGGAGGACTCACCATACCTGTAATTAAGAGCCGAAACAATTGATTTATAGGTGTCTTCAATTTTAAGAGAGTCTTTTAGAAAATATTCAACAGAAACGATATCTAATTTGTTCTCATCAAATAAATAATTAATATTACAATATTCAAATTTTTTCAATGAATCTATTGGAAAATCAAATTCATACTGCAAAATAAATGGCTCCTCGTTTACCAATATCAATAATTTGTCTTCTTTTTCTTTTATTTCTTTTATCTGATCTCCAAAATTTACTCCACGGAACAAACGATTTTCGAAGTTGCCAAATATTGAAACAAATAAAGGATTGTTTAATTCTGGAAAGTCCTTTTTATCTTTTTCCTTCGAAAAAAAATTGCAGGAGCTAAAAAGAGCAATTCCAAAAATTAGAAAATATGTCTTGATTTTAAGTTTAAATCCCATAATGAGGTGCAAAATAGGATTTTATTATAGGAGCTCGTCTAATTGTGTCAAAAAAGTTTTAATTTCTTTTAATTTTTTAACAATTTCACCTAATTCTAAGTTTTCTGGTTCGTCACCATCTTTAAGTTTTTTGCGCGCACCTTCAAGGGTAAAACCCTTTTCTTTTACTAAATCGTATATTTTCCTAAAATGTCCAATATCCTTTTGAGTAAACATACGATTTCCTTTTCCATTTTTTCGTGGATTAAGTACTTCAAACTCGCTTTCCCAATATCGTATTAGAGATTGAGACACACTAAACATATCAGCAATCTCGCTGATACTATAGTATAATTTTTCTATTTTCTTTTCCTTGTAAGGCAAGGTGTTATAATTTTATTTTTTTAGTCAAATGATTGATTAGATTGTTCGGCCATATTCACCATTTGTTCATACTGTGCTGGGGTTAAGTCGTTAAAGAAGAAATTTATAGGGTCTATCTTTTCAGTTCCTTTATACACTTCATAGTGTAAGTGAGGTCCTGTAGATTTTCCTGTACTTCCAACTAAGCCGATAACCTGTCCTCTAATTACCTTTTCTCCTTCTGAAACCAACAATTTACTACAATGACAATAATGTGTCTTGTATCCATATCCATGATTTACAATTATATTATTACCATATCCGCCAGAATTAAATTTAGATTCCTCTACTACTCCGTCACCAGTAGCATAAATAGGAGTCCCTGTTGGACAAGTAAAATCTAATCCAGCATGAAACTTGATCGTTTTATACACAGGGTCAATTCTATATCCGAAACCAGAGGCAATTCGAGTAAGATCTTTATTTGAAATAGGTTGGATAGAAGGAATTGCAGCTAACAATTGAGACTTTTTCTTTATTAATACCGCCAATTCATCAAATGATTTGGATTGTACATAAATTTGTTTTTCAATGTTTTCTAGTGATTTCTTGGAAGATGATATTAAATTGCTTGTAGAAAAATTCTGGTATTCATCATTTTCTTCTGAGCCACCATCACCCATTTTTCTAACAGAAGCATCAATTGGATCTGCCTCAAAAATTACCCTATAAATCCTGTTATCTCTATTTTCAAGATCTTTCAGCACTTTGTCAATGAACTTCATTCTTTTTGTTAATTGATTATATGAAATTTCCATTTGCTTTAACTCCATGGATAATTTTCTTTCTTCAGGAGATTGAAAAAAACCATAGGCAAATAAAAGAATCAAAAAAGCAAAGAACAAAACTGAAGAAAGGAATCCTAAAACCCTAAAAATCTTTTGACCAATTGAAAGTTTTGACCTTTCATATTGTAAAGTATTAGGGTTATAATAATACTTCTCTTTCTTCATTATAACCTTTTATTATTTAAATTTGTTGCCAAATTAATAAATTAATTTAAAACAACAACAAATTCATTTAACAAAAATAAGACAAATATTTAAATATTAATAGTTTATAATAATTTTTATTAACAATGAGTGGAATAAACAGTAGTAAAGCAAGAAAAATGTTTTTGGATTTTTTCAAAGAAAAGTCCCATTTTATAGTAGATTCAGCGCCTCTGGTGTTAAAAGACGACCCAACATTAATGTTCACAAATGCGGGCATGAATCAGTTCAAAGATATTTTTTTAGGGAATAAACCAGCAAATCACCTGAGGATAGCGGACACACAAAAGTGTTTGAGAGTGAGCGGAAAGCACAACGATCTTGAAGAAGTAGGTGTTGACACTTATCATCATACTATGTTTGAAATGTTAGGCAATTGGTCATTTGGTGATTATTTCAAAAAAGAGGCAATTGCCTGGGCTTGGGAATTGTTAACTGAAGTTTACAAAATTGACAAGTCCAAACTATATGTAACTGTATTTGGTGGAGATGAAGAAGATGGTTTGGCATCAGACGAGGAATCTGCCGAAATTTGGTCTCAGTTTATTGATAAAGATAGGATTTTGAGGTGTTCGAAAAAGGATAATTTCTGGGAAATGGGCAATACAGGTCCATGCGGCCCTTGCACTGAAATACATGTAGACATTAGAAATGAAGAAGATAGGTTAAAGATAGATGGCAAAAATCTTGTAAACAACGACCACCCACAGGTGATTGAAATATGGAATAATGTATTTATCCAATTCAACCGTAAGGCAGATAAAAGTTTAGAAGAATTGCCTGACAAACACGTAGATACTGGAATGGGCTTCGAGCGGCTTTGTGTGGTTTTGCAAGGCAAAAAATCTAATTATGATACAGATATATTTATGCCTTTAATAAATAAGGTATCTCAATTATCTGGAATAATATATGGAAATAGCGAAAAAACAGACATAGCCATGCGCGTAATGGTTGACCATATTAGGGCTATTGCTTTTAGTATTTGTGATGGACAATTACCTTCAAACACAGGAGCTGGTTATGTAATCAGACGTATTTTAAGAAGAGCAGTAAGGTATTATTATAATTTTTTAAACATAAATCATCCGGCTTTATATCTTCTTTTAGATGAACTTTGCATACAATTTAAAGATGTTTTCCCTGAGTTAGATGCTCAAAAGGATTTGATTAAGAAGGTTATAAAGGAAGAAGAGTCGAATTTCCTTAAAACCCTTGAAAGTGGACTTAAAAAATTCAATCAAGTAATTGAACATTTGGGCGAATCTAAAATAATTGGTGGACAAGAGGCTTTTGAATTATATGATACCTTTGGTTTTCCTTTAGACCTAACTGAATTAATGGCAAGAGAAAACAATTTATCAGTTGATTTATTGGGATTTGAAAAAAGCATGGAATTGCAGAAAAACAGATCACGTATGGCTGCTCAATCTGAAACCCAAGATTGGATAGAATTAATTGCTGATGGAAAAGTTGAATTTGTTGGTTATGACCAAACAGAAACAGTAGCAAATATTATAAAACTTCGAAGCATTAAACAAAAAAACAAGGAACTCATTCAAATTGTTTTCGACAAAACACCTTTTTATCCTGAAGGTGGTGGCCAGCAGGGCGACAAAGGCATTATAATATGGAAAGGCAAAAAAATAAATATAATTGATACCAAAAAAGAAAATGACCTTATTGTTCATTTTGTGGAAAGCGTTCCTGAGCAATTTAAAGGCGAGGTAAAATTAGAAATAGATGTTGAAAACAGAAGAAATTCGATGAAGAACCATTCTGCAACACATTTATTACAAGCCGCTCTTAAAGAAGTTTTAGGTACTCATATTCAACAGAAAGGTTCTTATTTAAATGCAGAAATACTCAGATTTGATTTTTCTCATTTTGCAAAATTAAGCGATGAAGAAATAAAAAAAATCGAGGAAATTGTAAACCAGAAAATTTTATCCAATATCCCATTGGAAGAAAGAAGAAATTGCTTAAAATCAGAAGCTATTGAAATGGGCGCGACAGCCCTATTTGGAGAGAAATATGGCGATACTGTTAGGGTTATTATTTTCGACCCCGCTTATTCAATCGAGCTATGTGGTGGCACACACGTAAAGTCGACTGGCGAAATTGGCTTATTCAAAATTATTTCTGAAACTGCCATTGCAGCTGGAATTAGAAGAATTGAAGCACTAACAGGTTTTGGTGCATTATCTTATGTACAAAATAAATTAGATCAGTATAATATTATAACTGACCTATTGAAAAACCCAAAAGAACCCATTAAAGCAATTTCTAATTTATTAGAAGAAAATGCTATTTTAGCAAAAGAAATAGAAAAATTCGAAACAAAACAAGCAATTAAATTAAAAAATGACTTAATTCCTTTAATTGAAGCTAAGGATGGTGTAAATTATCTTGCAAAGATCGTTGACAATATAAATCAGGATGGAATTAAAAAAATATCCTTTGATATTAAAAATGAAATAAATGATGTTGTGGTCATTCTTGGAACCGTTATTAATGATAAGCCCTTTTTGTCTATTATTATTTCTGATTCTTTGGTAAAAAACAAAGGAATTGATGCAAACAAGCTTATTAAAGAAATCTCCAAACTTATAAAAGGTGGCGGTGGCGGACAGGCATTTTATGCTACAGCTGGTGGAAATGATAAAAATGGGCTTCAAGAAGCTATTGCATTAGCAAAAGATTTAATTTTTAATAAATAAGGTGAATTAATTAATTGCACTAAAGCGTAAGTTTGCAAAATGAATATAAGCGATAAATATGAAGCTGTAATAGGATTAGAGGTACATGCACAATTGATGACAAAAAGTAAAATTTTTGCCTCAGATGACACTACTTTTGGTAGACCGCCAAATACTCAGGTAAGCACTATTACGTTGGCGCTTCCAGGAACCTTACCTAAAACCAATAAAGAGGTGGTAGAAATGGCTGTAAAGATGGGAATTGCCTGCAATTGCAATATTGCCCCGTATACCATTTTTTCTAGAAAAAATTATTTTTATGCCGATTTACCTAAGGGTTATCAAATATCTCAAGACAAATTTCCAATTTGTGAGGGTGGTTTTGTAGATATAAAAGTTGGAGAATTAAAAAAGAGCATTTCTTTAACCCGAATTCATCTGGAAGAGGATGCAGGAAAAAACAATCATGAATTGGACGAACAATTTTCAATGATTGATTTAAATAGGGCAGGTGTTCCACTGATTGAAATTGTTTCAGATCCCGTAATTTCGAACTCAGACGAGGCATATGCATATATAACAGAAATCAGAAAATTAGTACGCTTTTTGGATGTTTGTGACGGAAATATGGAGGAAGGTTCAATGAGATGCGATGCCAATATTTCTATTCGATTAAAAGGGGAAAAGATACTGAACACAAGGGTAGAAGTAAAAAACATGAACTCTGTAAGAAATGTGAAACGTGCTATCGATGGTGAAATAAAAAGACAAATTGAATTGGTAGAAAAAGGGGAAAAAGTAATTCAACAAACAAGAAGTTTTGACCCAAGTGATGGAAGCACATTTCCTTTGCGTTCTAAAGAATCGGCACATGATTATCGTTATTTTCCTGAGCCAGACTTGCCTCCAATTTCAATAAGCGCAGAAATAATTGAAGCTATAAAGTTAAAAATGCCTCCATTACCAAATGTGCTATTCAATCAATTTGTCAATGAATACGGACTTTCCGAGTATGCTGCAGGAGTTTTAACAGATGAAAAAGAAACAGCATCGTATTTTTTAGAGTTAACGAAAAATAATACGAACTATAAAGCTGCAGCAAATTGGATATTAGGTGAAATAAAATCGTACTTAAATGAATCGGGTATTCAAATGAAAAATTTCATGGTATCGCCTGCATCCATTATTGAATTGATAAAATTGGTTGATGATAATATTATAAATTTAAGTGGAGCAAAGAAAATCTTTATAGAATTAACGAAAGGAGAAAAAGGGACTGCAATTTCAATCGCGGAGCAGCTAAACCTTATTCAAAATGCCGACCAAGACCAATTATCACAATGGGTAAATATCGTTCTTGAAAAGAACCCTGAAAAAGTAAAAGAATACAAGAATGGTCGTAAGGGAATCCTTGGTTTATTCATGGGAGATGTTATGAAATTATCTCAGGGAAAAGCAGATCCCAAATTAACCACTAAATTACTTCAACAATTATTAGATAATTAATGGTAGCGTCGCAATATTTTGCGATGCTACGTCAAAATTTTGTTTATGAAAAAAATAGCAATCCTTTTAGTTACAATTTTACTTTTCACTTTCTGCAAAAATATAAATCCAAATAAGTATAAAATTTCTGGAACGATTATAAATGGAAATGGAAAAATTATATTACAGGATTTCATTTCAAATGAACTAATCGTTCTGGAAGAAACAAAATTAAAGGATAATAAATTTAAACTGAATGGCTATGCTCAGGAAGGCTTTTATCGATTAATTTATGAAGGAGAAAAAACAATTTATATACCTATTTATATTAAACCCGGCACCAATCTAACATTTAGTTTAGACAATAAAGATTTGGGAAAATATAAAGTAAAAGGAGATAAGGATAATGAGGAATTACTTAAAATACTTACTTTTTCCAATAATAGTGAAAAGGAATATTTATCTATCAAATCTAAAATTGATTCTGCTACTAAACAAACCATCAAAGACAGTTTGGAACTTATTTTAGAACAAAATAGAACTAAGCATATTGATGGAATTAAAAAATTAATCGAAAATTCGAAAACACCAGAAGTGGCGGTTTTTGCAATGAATTTTATAGGCAACCAACCTGAAGAAATGGAATATTTGATTACGAAATTGGATCAACTATTTGAAATAAAACCAGGTAGCAAATACCTTAATTCATACAGGGATGGACTTAAAGCCTACAGAAATTCATTATTAGGAGACGAAAGTACAGGTATAAAACTTAATTCTATAGCCTCTGATATTGTATTACCTAATTTAAATGGCGATACCATTAAATTATCAAATTTACGAGGCAAAATAGTTTTACTTGATTTTTGGGCGTCTTGGTGTCAACCTTGCAGACAAGAAAACCCAAATATGGTAAAATTGTATGATAAATATAAAAAATATGGTTTTACCATTTTTAGTGTTTCATTAGATTCCAAAAAGGAGACTTGGCAAGCAGCCATAAATAAAGACAAATTAAAATGGCCTAATCATGTATCTGAATTATTGGGTTGGGACAGTAGAGTAGCAGGCATTTATAAAGTAAATTCGATACCGACTACATTTTTAATTGATGAAAAAGGAAAAATTATTGCCACTAATTTAAGGGGGAAATTATTAGAAGAAAAATTAGCTGAATTAATGAAAGGTAGAGCAATTGATTCTACAATGTTGAATTAGTTCGATTAGTTTTTAGGAATATCTACAACCATCATTGTAGCCTGCATTTTCGAAACCATTTTCCTTTCATTTCCTTTAATTGTGAAAACCTCAGCTTCGGTTACAACAATGGTTTTACCACCCTTTACAATTTTGGCGATTGCTATCAATTGATCACCAACTGCAGGTCGCAACATATTCATTTTAAACTCAATAGACAAAATGGTTTTTCCTTCGGGCGCAATGGTAGCTGCTGCAACACCACATGCATGGTCAGCTAAAGTAGATTGTACGCCTGCATGTACAAATCCATTTTGTTGGAAATGAATTTTTGAAATCGGCATCAATATTTCACAATATCCTTCTTTTATTGAAACTAACTCAACATTAATATGCGCTAAAAAAGGTATCTTTTTTATAAATTCTTCTAATTCTGTCATCACTAATAATCAAAACTCTTATACGGAATATTCACCCTAAAGCCAGTTTGTATAAAATGGGTGGTTCTATCATTAAAATCTAATTCGCTATTTACTTTTCTGAAAACATAATTTAAATCCCAAAAAATGCCATGCCAAGGTTGGTAACTGACCGCTAATTCGGCAAAATTATATTTTGTTTTTACCCCTTGTTGAACATAATTTCCATACTCTTCTTCCCGAGTTGTATAATCGAATGTTGGATTACTACCCCAATTACTTCCAGAAGAATCTGCACCATAAATGGAGTGAATATATTTCAAATTCATATTCAATTCTCTTATAGGTTGATAGTTTACGATGGCTATCAATTCAGTAAAATTTGCTCCTAATGGGTGAGCTAATGGTTGATTATAATGAGTAAACGTTGTAATTTTATCATAATGTTGATAGGTATACGGTCGAGACATATTGCCTTCTAATTGAAAATCCAAATTATCAACTCCAAATGCATCAATATATTTAAGTCCTAATTGAGTGGCAAATTTAGTTCCCCACCAACGTTTAGGATGTGTAAGTTCGTAGAAAAAACCATTATCTGTTTCTCCGAAATCAAATTCTTCCTTGAAATTTAATTCATCTAATAAAAACTGACCATAAAGGGAAAAGTGTTTTGCAAAATTAGCTTTAAAATTTACTCCTAATACAACATTATCTGGACTACCAAGTGCTTGCTCAATCGACCGATAAAAGATAACAGGATTTAAATATTGTAATTCAAAAACATCTGGTCGAGAGAATACGGTAGATTCGAAAATCCCCAAACTCAACCAACGAGTAGGTGCAATACTTAAATGGTGAACAGCCATGTACTTTTTTGTCAATACAGTATCTTGCCTCCTTGGATATTCAGCTATTAACTCTGCAAAAATATTGGTATAATTCAACTTCCAAACCCTTGTATTTACCTTCAAAAACAAGTAATCATTTCCCCAATCAGAAAGGAATAATGAACGATAACCATCACCAATAAAGTTTTTATCATATCCAAATTGAAAACTAATGTGTTCTGTTGGTGTTAAACTAACAGAACCCCTTCCTACAAAAAAATCATAACCATTGCTTTTAAATGGTTTATAATAGCCAGCACTTGGAATAGCCTTATTTGAGTCAATTTTTTCGGTTACATAACCAGGAAATTTAGCTTGCTTAGTAGTGATATAGGCATAAAATCCAAATATATTATCTACATTTCCTCTAATTTCTGCGCCTCTAACATTTTCAAATTTAAATCCACCACCTTTTTTATCCGTATCATAACCAAATTTTACAGCAATAACTGGATTTACCAACATCTGAAATTTAGGAATATCTACATGAAATAAATAGGCAGGATGCTTGTAAAATATTTTCAACAATGGTTTTCTCGATTTCTGTCTTCCCTTTTCACTAAACTCCATGTTTTCCTCATACATAAAATCTATATTTTCAATATCAACATCAGATAAATCACAATCAGAGGCTGTATCAATTTTTTGTACAAATTGAGTTGCACCAAGCCTATCAATAGGTTTCATTGTACTGTGGTAAGAAGTATTTAGTTGTCCACTTTTTATTTCGAGTCTATCCAATATCCTATAGGAATCATGGTTAAGCACAATTCCAACACTTTGCGAAAAACCAAAATTTGAACCTATTATTAATAAGATTAAGGTATAAAAAAGCCTCATTTTCTAAAATTTAGTATTATCAAAGATATTCGTTTTTTGGATAAAAAACCTAAATATAAAAAAGCTGATAATCATAGTTATGAATAGAATTCCTGCAGTTGAATATTCTTTAAATATCAATTTTCCAATAAAAAACAGCGTAGAATAAGTGAATATAATACCCATTACCCAACAAACAAACAGTTTTAAAATATTAGATTCCTTTTTTTGAAGGCTAAAATGCTCAATAATTGGTTGCCAATTTCCATCAGGTTGCACTTTTAAAAAGAAATTTTTAAGTGTGTCAAAATTTGTAGGTCGAGTTAAAAAAGTAACTGTAATCCAAGAAATAGTGGTAAAAAACACAGTAGCCAAAAATATTTCGTCTCCTTCCAACTTAAAAACATATTGAAAAAGTGGGTAACCGATAAAAGGAGCTAATGTAGCTGTTATTTCACTCCAAGCATTTATACGCCACCAATACCACCTAAATATCAATACTAGTCCCAAACCTGCACCACAATTCATAACAAATTCCCACATACCTGATATAGAATTTATTTGACTTGAAACTACCAAGCCAATAAACATTACAATTATGGTTACCCACCTTGAAACCGAAACAAAATGCTTATCTTCTGATGCTTGTTTTGATACATTATCCTTATTAGAATTGCTATTTCCAGTATAAATAAAACGTTTATATAAATCATTTACTAAATAACTACTTCCCCAGTTTAATTGAGTTGAAATAGTACTCATATAGGCTGAGAAAAAGGCAACTAATAATAAGCCCTTTAATCCATCAGGTAAAAAATCCCGCATAGCATAAACAAACCCCATTTTTTCTTTACCCGTTCCTTGCAATTCAGGATAAAGGACAATTGCTGCCAAACCAACCAATATCCATGGCCAAGGCCTTAAACAATAATGCCCAACTTGAAAAAACAACGTAGCATAAACGGAATCTTTTTCAGATTTGGAACTCATAATTCTTTGTGCCACATAGCCACCTCCGCCAGGTTCTGCTCCTGGATACCAGCTTGCCCACCACCTAAATCCAGCACTTGCAATAAAAGCCAATAAAGAATATCCTAAGACTTTAGTAGTGCTACCTGAACCATCACCAATTACAGGCAAAAAATTAAAAGAGCCTGGCGCAACATCATTTACTTTTGTCATCAATCCATCAATTCCACCAATTTCGGGCGAGGTAACAACCAATATTGACAAAACAATACAACCAACCATAGCAACAAAAAATTGCACAGCATCCGTCATAGCTACACCTAAAAGCCCTGAAACCGAAGAATAAATGGCAGTAAATAACATAGCTATACCAGTATAAAATAAAGCTTGATCGCTTGTTAAATCAAAAAATACTTGTAAAATAGAGGCCATCGCATTATTTACCCAGCCAATTATAATGCAATTCATAAATAAACCCAAATAAATTGCTTTAAATCCTCTTAAAAAAGCCGCTTCTGGTCCACTATATCGCAATTCAATTAATTCAACTTCAGTAAGTACACCTGAACGATACCATAAATTTGCAAAAAATAAAGTCGTTAACATACCTCCAGCCAAAAAACTCCACCAAAGCCAATTGCCAGCAATTCCATTTTGTCCTACTAATTCGGCTACTGCCAATGGTGTATCGGCAGCAAAAGTGGTAGCTACCATTGACAAACCTGCAATATACCAAGGCAAACTACGACCACCCAAGAAAAAGGAATCCATGTTTTTTCCAGCCTTTTTAGAGTAGGAGAGCCCTAATCCCATAAATAGGAGAAGTGCCACAATTATTATTATCCAGTCAATAATAGATAAAATCATATTTTGTTAATTTATGGTAAAGATAAAGTTTGATTTTATAAGTCAAAGAAAAAAACTCAATATCATGTTCATAAGATTATTTTATTTTATTCTATTGCAAAAAAAATGTAATTTATATTTGAGGAAAAAGTTATTTTAGTAAAATCAAAACATTTCATATTAAAATGAATTCAAAATTTATACTTAAATCAGGAACAATTATAAATGAAGGAAAAAAAATAATTGCAGATATCTTAATTAATGGAGAAAGAATTGAAAGAATTGATTCAAATATCTCAGACCAAACCGCAACGGAAATAAATTGTGAAGGAAAATTTATTTTACCAGGAATCATCGATGATCAAGTTCATTTTAGGGAACCAGGCCTAACTCATAAAGGTAACATTTATTCCGAATCTAGAGCTGCGGTGGCTGGCGGCACTACTTCTTTTATGGAAATGCCCAATGTAAATCCTTTAACGATTACTCAGGATTTACTATCAGAAAAATATGCTATTGGTTCGAAAAAATCATTGGCAAATTACTCCTTTTTTATGGGTACCACCAATAATAATATAGAGGAAGTGCTAAAAACAAACCCTAATGAAGTTTGTGGTGTGAAAATTTTCATGGGCTCATCTACAGGCGATATGTTAGTGGATAATGAAAATACTTTAAGAGCATTATTTTCAAAAGTGCCCATTCTAATTGCTGCCCATTGCGAAAACGAAACAATGATTAAAAACAATACAAGCAGTTATAGGGCTTTATATGGCGAAAATATTCCATTTGACTTTCATCCTATTATAAGAAACGCAGAAGCATGTTTTAGCTCTTCATCATTTGCAATTAGTTTGGCTAAAGAATATAATACGAGATTTCATGTTTTACATATTTCTACAAAGGAGGAGTGCGACTTATTTACAAACGATATTCCGCTTTCGGAAAAAAGGATTACTGCAGAAGCTTGTGTGCACCATTTGTTTTTTGATGCTGCTGACTATGGAAAACTTGGTTCAAGAATAAAATGTAATCCTGCTATAAAAGAAAAGTCCAATAAAGCCGCAATATTTAAGGCACTTTTGGACGACAAAATAGATATCATTGCAACTGACCATGCGCCTCATACGTGGGAAGAAAAATCAAATCCTTATTTCAATGCTCCTGCAGGCCTTCCATTGGTTCAGCATTCTTTAAATATCATGCTGGATTTTTATTTCAAAAACCAAATTACCCTTGAAAAAATAGTTGAAAAAATGTGCCATGCGCCTGCAATTTGTTTTCAGGTAAAAGAAAGAGGATTTGTCAAAGAAGGCTTTTTTGCCGATTTAATAGTGGTGGATTTAGAGAAAAAATGGACAATTGACAAGAAAAACATTTTATACCATTGCGGTTGGTCGCCTTTGGAAGGACTTGAAACTAAAGGAGCTGTATTACAAACATTTGTAAGTGGTCATTTAGCCTATAATGAGGGCGTATTTAATGAATCAAAAATGGGGCAAAGATTATTATTTAATAGAAACTAAAATAAAATCATGAAAAATCTAAAAGAAGGGTTTGAATCTATTTGCATACGAGACGTAGATAATGACAATTTTCATGCTCATTTACCTCCTATATATGCTACTTCAACTTTTGCCTACAAAGATTTAGATAGAGCTATAGCTTATTTTAAAGGCGAAAATCAGGATTACATGTATTCAAGACTTGGCAATCCAAGCAACCAAGCGGTTGCAGATAAAATTGCAAAACTAGAAGCTTTTGGAATTTCTGATGAAAACGGGGAGCCAATACAGGCTTATGGTCAATTATTTGCATCTGGCATGGGTGCTATTGCTGCTGCAACAGTTGGATTATTAAAAAGTGGCGACAAAATTATAACACAAGGAAATTTATATGGCACAACAAATGAATTGTTTACATCACTATTATTAGATTATGGCATAGAAACCATCATTTTTAATCTCAAAGATTTGGAGCATCTTGAAAATACCATACTAAATGATGAAACCATACAAATGATTTATATTGAAACTCCTGCAAATCCAACATTGCAATCGTTTGATTTAGAAGCAATTGCAATAATTGCACAAAATATGGGTATAAAAACCGTTGTTGACAATACCTTTGCAACTCCATATTTACAGCAACCTTTAAAATATGGAATTGATTTGGTTGTTCATTCTTCTACTAAATATTTAAATGGACATGGTACTGGTATTTCAGGAGTTGTAATTGGAAAAGACAATTCATTAGTTAATGGAAAAGTAAAAAACATCCAAAAAATGTTCGGTGCATGTGCTAGTCCTTTTGAAGCCTATTTATTAAATAATGGCCTTAAAACACTTGCATTAAGGATGGATAAACATTGTGAAAATGCCGAAAAGCTTGCCTATTTCCTAAAAAACCATGAATTGGTAAACCACGTAAATTACCTGGGTGACATTGATCATCTAGACCATTTACTTGCAAAAGATCAGATGAAAAAATATGGAGGAATGCTAAGTTTTGAAATAAAAGGAGGATTTGAAAATAGTATTCAGTTTCTGCGAAATATTCAATTTTGCACCGTCACGGCCTCATTGGGCACACCAGACACACTTGTTTCGCATCCGGCAAGTATGAGCCATGCCAAAATGGATAAAATGCAGCGGCTAGAATATGGAATAAGTGATGGCTTAATAAGGGTTTCGGTAGGGTTGGAGAATATTGAAGATATAGTAGCCGATTTTGAGCAAGCATTGGAAAAGTTAAATGTTTGATGCTTAATGAAAGATTCAATAACCAAGAAATAAAAAATGAAATAATTAGCCAATTAGCTAATGAATAGGAGAGTTGAATGAACTCAAAAAAACTGCGGACTGCAGACCGCGGACTCTTAATTTCGAATATCCCAAAAAGTCATTTCCTGAATATCCAATATTTCTGTAATGGAAAATTAAATCCAAATGAAACGATAAAGTCCATTAACAATTTACTTATTTTATAATTCAATCTGGTATTTTGCGTAAGAAGGGTAGTGCCAGTGCTTTTAAAAAATATACTTCCCAAAACCATTATAAAGAATTTAGAAGCCTGAATTCGCTTTTGTTCATTTGTGGCTTTAAATGACCAATATCTATTTATGGTAAAATTAATCACTGCGCCCACAAATCCAGCTATAATTATAGAAAATGTGTAAAATACATGACAATAATCAGTAAGAAAAATTAATAGTGCCCAGTCGACCAATCCACCCAAAAAAGCAGAAACTTGCGTTTTTCCAATTGTTATTATGTGTTTTTTCAAAACAACAAATTATTGATCCCTTTTTTCAGCCAATTCTCTTTTATCTCGTTCGTCAGCCAACTTAAGTATCCTCTGAAAATCGAAAAAATTCATTATATTAACAACCACAGTAGCTATTACTCCAAATACAAAAAAGAAATTAGGAATGAATATTTCTCCTAAAAATGCCACACAAGTCAGAATCCTTAATTCCGTTGGCCCGAGCAGACCATCCGCATCTATCAAATAAATATCTGTAATTTTATAGCGCATTACTGCTAAAATATAAGTCAACCCATAACCAGACAAAAAGAAAATTGCCATAAATTTATAATCCTCGAAATAAAAATAAATTCCAATTGCAATCAAAGCTGTTGAAACCCAATCTAAATTCATATCCAAAACCCAACCATACCATTTACGAGGGCTATTTCTATAATAGGCGATTCTGCCATCTAATGAATCACCAAACCATTGAATCGCAAGTCCAATTACAGATAAAATAAAGTAATATTTATTTTCTATGGCTAACAAAATCCCAGCAAATGAAATTAAACTACCGAAAAAACCAATTCCAGTCAACACATTTGGTGTCATCCACATTGGTATAATCTTACACAAGTACTCTATTACAAAGAATTCGGGTTTATGAAGGATATTTGTACGCTTTCTATTTTTTATTCGGGCTATTTTCTGCTCTTCAGTTATTTCCATAGTAAGTTCACAATAAATTCATTTTCAAACCACAAAGTTAGCAATAATTAATTACCACTTTATTTTTAAATAAAGACTTATTATAAATCTAAAATGAATTTAAAATAGGAATTCGCCTTTTAAAATTAAAATTGAAACTTATAGCCTATTCCACGTATGGTGATGATGTGGTCTTTTCCTATTTTTTTACGTAATTTCTTAATGTGTGTGTCCATATTCCTTTCACCAACGATGACTTTATCTCCCCAAATCTTTTTTAAAATACTATTCCTCCTAAATACTTTTCCAGGTGTGGAGCTAAGAAGAATTAGAATTTGTATTTCCTTTTTACTTAAATTAATCAATATACCTTTTTTGGTAACAATCAAATTCTCTTCATCTATTTCAATTATACCATACTTTTTAATTGGATTTACATCCTTATCATCGAAATAAATTCTTCTAAATAGGGCATTCAACTTTGCATTTAATAAGCGCATTCTGATCGGGGTTTTTATAAAATCATCAGCACCTGCTTCATAAGCAGAAATTTGTGTAAAATCCTCATTGCGGGCAGAATAAAATACAATCAGGGATTTTGGTAACGACATATTATTGCGTATTTCCCAGCATATTTCAATACCATCAATATCCTCAAAATCAACGTCTAAAATGACCATATTAGGTTGAGAATTTAAGACTGCCTCCAATAATTCTTTTCCTAAGGAGTAGCTTTCAATAAAGAAATTAGATTCTTTTGTTAGCTCTATAAATTCATTAATAACATCAATATTTCTATTGCCAATTATAATGTGATACTTTTCAGGCTTCATCTTTAATAAATTTTCATCAAAACTAGCTTTCATAATGCATCTATTATTTATTTTTGTAACAAATTAAATTTATCTTAATAAGTATTCTTAACTTATTTATGTATAATTTGTGAATTTAAAAAGATAAATCAACTTTTATTAAATATTTTTGTTTAATAATTATAAATATTTAAATAATTTACATGAAACGATTTTTTTATACTATTTGTTCAGCCTTTTTATTTTTTTCAATTATTGCTTGCTCTAATACTAAAACAAGTAAAAATGGACAAACAGATGCAATGCAACCAAACATTTCTGCCAATTCAGTTTATGACTTTTCAATGACTTCAATTGAAGGAGATATTATAAATTTATCTCAATATAAAGGGAAAATTTTGGTTATAGTAAATACAGCAAGTAAATGTGGGCTCACGCCTCAGTATAAAGAAATTGAAGCATTTTACAAAACATATAAAGAAAAGGGTGTTGAAGTTTTAGGATTTCCAGCCAATAATTTTTTAAGTCAGGAACCAGGTTCTGATAAGGAAATAGCTAGTTTTTGCATATCGAATTATGGCGTTTCGTTTCAAATGTTTTCAAAAATATCTGTAAAAGGTAAAGACATTCATCCTTTATATCAATATCTAACACAAAAATCAAAAAATGGCATTCTTGATGCAGCAGTTTCATGGAATTTCCAAAAATTTGTAATAGACCAAAATGGAAAATTAATTACTTCCTTTTCTCCCAAAACATCTGTAAGTGAGCCAGAATTTATTAAGACTATTGATGATTTGCTTAAAAAGTAAACTATTTTACTAAAATATTTTTTTTATAAATAATTGAATTTCAATTTATTGTATTTTAAATTGATTTTTTTCTAATTATAATGTGTGGAATTTTTGTTGTTTTTGTATCTCAATGGTATAAATAATTTTTAAACAACAATTAAATTCTTAAGCGATGAACACAATCAAAAATCAAATCCAATTAATCGGACACCTAGGCGCAGATCCTGAAGTAAAGCAATTTGAAGGCGGAAAAACTAAAGCTTCCTTTACAATGGCTACATCCGACAGTTATGTAAATCAAAAGGGTGAAAAAATTCAAAACACCCAATGGCATAATATAATTGTGTGGGGACCACAAACAAAAATAGTTGAAAATTACCTAAAAAAGGGAAGTGAAGTAGCCATACAAGGTAAACTTACTTATCGTAATTATGACGACAAAGAAGGAAATAAAAAGTATTTGACCGAAATAATCCTATCTGAAATCTTATTAATGGAAAAAAAGTCGAATTAAAAAATACAACTCCAATTCATCTAAAGGTCAAACTTAGTTTGGCCTTTTTTATTTTATAATCTTAAATACTTTAAAATTCGAAAAACTTTATTTAGGTTTGGAGTGTTAAGAAAATATGGAAAAGTATTTAAAATCGGAAATCATTAATGAGCAAGTAACCGAGTCATTGGTTACTCATTATTCAGAAATATTAAGTCTTTTAGGTGAAGACAATCAAAGGGAAGGTTTAATAAAAACACCCGAAAGAGTAGGTAAAGCACTGCAATTTATTACACAGGGATATAAAATAGACCCTGATGAAATATTAAAATCTGCTTTATTTAATGAAAATCATTCGGAAATGGTGATAGTTAAAGATATAGAACTCTTTTCTATGTGCGAACACCACATGTTGCCATTTTTCGGTAAAGCCCATGTAGCATATATTCCAAACGGTAAAATTACTGGCTTAAGTAAAATCGCAAGGGTAGTAGATGCCTATTCAAGAAGATTGCAAGTTCAGGAACGACTAACTTGCCAAATAAGGGATTGTATTCACGAAGCCTTAAATCCTTTGGGAGTTGCTGTTGTAATTGAGGCTAAGCACTTATGTATGATGATGAGAGGGGTTCAAAAACAAAATTCAATTACTACAACATCTGCCTTTACAGGCGAATTTGAAAAACCTGCAACTCGTTCAGAGTTTTTAAAGCTTATTGCCAGTAGCTTGAGTTAATTTATAATTTCTCGGCAATCATTGAAATAATTTCAGCGGCAGGATAAAGCATGAATTGAGCCAAAATTGTTCCAAAAAGTCTTGAAAACAATAATAAAACCATGTACCTTCTAAAAACGTTTTCGGCCATTTTCTTATGAACTGTTTCATCTACCATAATGGATAAATACGGATCTAAGAAGATAAGCATAAAAAAGGTGGCAAAACCATTAATTACAGAACTTAAATTACTTGAAGTAGTTCTAAAGTCAGGATTCAAATACCCTGCATAAATTGCAGCAATTACACCAATTGTTAAAATGCTTGTGCCTAATAAATTAATTAAAACATACCAGAAAGAAATTTTTCCTTTCAAAATAGAAAAATCCAAATTTTTAACACTAGGAATGGTAATACTTTTATTCAATACGGACCAAAATTTCTTATCAAATATTTTAAAAACAACTCTAATCATTGATTTAGAAACGCTAAACTCGTTTACGGCATGCCCAAGCATCCTCTGGAAAGTAGGAATGCATAAAATACCTATAAGAGTACCAAAAGTAGCAGAAAAAATAATCGAATGAAAAAAGAATTCTTGAGGTGTTAAAATACCTGCAACTATATCTTTTTCAATTATATTAGCAACCAAAGGTGCTTGGAAAGTATTAGCTGTTCTGGAAACTAAAACAAGTATATTGAACAACGACAAAGTAAGTGCAACTTTTTTAGTATTTACACCTACAATTCTAACTGCATAAGAAAGGGTTCCTACGAAATGAATAACAAAAGTAAGTATTAGTGTTATTAGATGATAATTACTCATTTTTTACACTAATTAATTAAAAAATCCATAAACTAATTTATCAAAAATCATTCCAAATGCAAATAAAACATTTTTTTTTAGAGTAAAAAAATCAATCCCGATAATTGTTAAAAAAAATCAAAAATAATTGCTCTTTTTAGGAATCATTATGCAAATTTGTTCCTTAAAAATTCTTGCTTAAAATGAAAAGTAATTTAACTGAAAATCAAATAAATCTTATTATAAATTCGTTTCATTTCTTTTTAAAGGAACCTTTTCCCTACAATACGGCTCCAGAACAAATTTATAATGGAAATTTTGTTTTACTTTCACACAATACCGAAAAAGACCCCATTTTTAATTATGCTAATTTAAAAGCCCAAGAATTATTTGAAATGGACTGGGAAACCATCACAAAATTGCCTTCCAAGTTTTCGGCTGAACCAATGGAGCAATCCGAAAGAAACCTATTTTTACAAAAAACAATCAAAGATGGGTTCGTAAAAAATTATAATGGAATCCGTATTTCTAAAACTGGCAAACGTTTTTGGATAAAAGATGCAATCATTTGGAATTTAATTGATGAACACCATAATTGTAAAGGACAAGCAGCACTTTTTTCAAAATGGGAATTTATCCCCTAAAAAAAGATTATGGATTTACTTTTACGATACTCTTTTTAATATTTTCGGTTCCAATATTAATCGAAAGTAAATAATTGCCTCCGCTAACTCCAAGTAATCCATCAATTTTTTGAAAATGTAATCCTTTAGATAATTTGCCCAAATTTACATTAAGTATTTCTTTACCAGTCATATCAAAAATTTGATAATTTATATCCGATTCTTTTAACAGATTAAATTGAATACCAAAATCAGCGATAAATGGATTAGGATAGACACCCAATAAGGTGAAATTCGATTGAACATTTGAATTTATTCCAGTAATTGCATCTATCCTTGGAAGTTCGGGAGCAAGGTACACATTTGCAATCTCTTGATTACTTTGTTCTTCTGCCTTTCTTAAATGATTTTCACCTTCATTTGTAAACCACGATTCCTCATAATTTTGATTGTTGTTAATATTATTAACGGTAACCGTAAAGAAATCATTTTGAGCCTTCTCATCTGTAATATCTAATATTGAATATCCTTTCTTACTAACATCTACATATTTAATATGTGGCAAAATAGCTTCAATTAAATCATGTGCCTGCGGCAATGGGAAAGGTAAGGAGGTAGAAGTAACGCTTGTACAAACAAACTCAACTAACAAACTGCCCTCACCAGTATTAGGATTGTAATTATTGGTATTTTTAGCCACATCCATAGCCCAAGCCGTATGAATATCGCCCGTTAAAACTATCACATTATCAATGTTATTATCTTTTATAAAATCAAGGATTTCATTTCTATCTGCAAGATATCCATCCCATTGATCGCTATTTAAAGTCAATCCAAATGGCGTTAATTGCCCAAACATAACTTGCTGTCCAATAATTTTCCATTTTGCCGAGGAGTTCAACAATTCACTTTTCAGCCAATTCATTTGTTCAAATCCTAAAAGGTGCCTGCTGGTATCCCTATATTCAATATTACTACTACCTTGTTCATCTCTTTCATATAATCTTGTGTCGAGCATAAAAATATCGGCTAAATCACCATAAGGTATTTTTCTAAAAATTTTCAACTCATTTCCATCTTCAGGCAATCGAATTGGTAGCCACTCATCATAAGCTTTTACACCTGCTGATTTCCTATCGAGCCAAGAACCTTCGTTTGCATCATGATTTTCTGCACCATTTTGAAAAGAATTATCAGCAGTTTCGTGATCATCCCATACCGTTAAAAATGGATATTGCTGATGTATGGAGCGCAAATCCGGGTCTAATTTGTAAATAGAATGTCGAATTCTATAATCTGCTAATTTTATAATTTCGCTTTCGGGTTCCACTTGCCTTAATGCAAGAATACTATTTGCATATTCATATATATAATCGCCCAAATGAAATACTGCATCTATGTCATTCCTGTCCCTAATTCTATCGTAAGCATTAAAGAAACCAACTGGATAATTTGAGCAGGATACAGTGGCAAATCGCAATTGGTTTTTATCACCACTTGGCGCTGTTTTAGTTCTTCCAGTCAATGAATTTTTACCATAAGCAGTAAATTCATAAAAATACCAAGTATCTGATTCTAATCCATCAACATCAATTTTTACAGTATAATCTTTTGAAGAATCAGTGGAAAAATTACCCGATTTAACTATTTCATTAAAAAGGGTGTCCTTTCCCATTTTCCATGTACCACTTACGATTCCTTCAACCCTTGGTGTTACCCTTGTCCAAATTATTACTTTATCTTTCAATGGATCCCCAGATGCTACTCCATGGTAAAATGGTTCTAGCCTTTCATCCAGCATCGACCTGAGATTAAAATTATCAGCCTGCCCAAATAAGTTTAGTCCAATAAAAGAAAATAAAAAGACGTAAAGCAATTTCATATTTTAATAATTTAAATTCAAAAATACGAAAGACTTTAGATTAATCAGTAATATGTTTATGTTTTTTGGAAGGTTTTTTTTCTAAAACTTCACATTTAATTTTAAGTTGAATCTTCTGTTGGTTAAATAATTGGGTAATGGCCATAAAATATTTTGAAAATCCTTTATCCATTTATAACTCACCGTGTTTTGAACGCCTAATAAATTCCAAACTTCAAATGTTAAAAATATTTTGTCAAACTTACTCGAAAAACCTTTTTTCTTTGCATTCTCCCGTTCACTATCCACAATAATAGCTGAAAAGCCTATATCAACTCTTCTGTATGGAGGTGCTCGAAATACGTCTCTATATCTATTACGATCTGGTGGGCCAAAGGGTAGGGCAGTGCCCAATGTGAGACCTAAACTCATTTTTAAAAACTTTGCCTTAGGCACATAGTCTTGAAAAAACAAACTCATACTAAATCGTTGGTCTGTTGGCCTTGGAATGCTTCCTGGATAAATAGTTGCACTATCTGTAATAGTTTGATTTTCAATATATGGCGTTACAATTTGTCCTTCAGCATTATAATATTCCTTATAAAAATCATTTTTCAAATTTTCTTTAGTTTGTAGATAGGAGAGACTTACCCATGAATCGGTTCCCTTTACAAATTCTCCAAACAATCTTAAATCAACCCCTGCGGCATAGCCCTTTGCGATATTATCAGCAAAATATCTGATCCTAACATCTTGTAATTCATAGGGATTGATGTCTTTTAAAAATTTATAATATACTTCAGAAGTAAATTTAAATCTATTTTCTCCAGCACTAAAGTTCAAATCACTTCCAGCAATAAAATGAAATGCCTTTTGTGATTTAACTGATTTATTTAAATTTCCATCAAAATCTCTTATTTCTCTATAAAAAGGAGGTTGTGTATACCAACCTGTTGCAACCCTAAAAACTACATCATGTTTTGTATTGGGTTTATACGAAAATTGCAATCTCGGACTTACATTAAATTCTTTGTTTATGCTCCAATAATTATAACGAACGCCAATTGTCAGTGAAATTCTATTAGAATCTCCAGAAAGATTCCACGTATCTTGAATATAACCATTTGTCCTCCAAGATCTGAGGTCATTTACCGAAAATAATCTCGAGGAAATAGTTACCGTATTTCCATTATAAGGTATGGAATATCCAGCCGAATCCAATCTTTGCCACTCACTTAATCCATCATTTATATTTTCATATTGAAAATTTGCTCCCCATTCTAATAATTGCTTACCCTCTCCGAAAAAATTATATCCCTTAAATCCTCCATTTCCAATTAATCCTTCCAAAGTATTCCGCCCCCAATCTTGGAAAACACCATATCCAAGCAAATTTTTTACTTGCCCAAAATTATCTTTTGAAAAATCAGATTCTACTTCACCTAATGAATAGGCACCTGTAATATTATATTTTTCTTCTTCTCTCAGCTTCCAAAGTGAGCCTAACCACTTTATTCCAAATCTTTCAGAAAACTTATTTTTTATGGCTATTCCACCAAAAGTATTTTGAAAAAAGTCATTCTGTGTGCCTTCGAAAAATACACTTAAACGAATTACTTGGTTTACTGCACCTGTTGTAGTGGATTGTTCTTGTGGCGCAAAATTGTATTTGTTGGTAGCGTGATTTACTAATAATTCAATACTGGTTCTGCGATTTATTCTATAATTTATATCCGTTTGAAAATCGAATGCATTTGGAGCATATTGTCCTTTAGTATCTAAATTCCCAAATAGATATTTATTGCTTCTAAACCGAAAACCTGTTAAAATAGTAAGTGCTGTATCTTTAGTTGCAGCCTCCAAATGAGTAGTAATTCCTAATAAACTGGCCGAAAAAGAACCTCCAAATTTGGTTGGTTGTTTATACTTTACATCCAAAACAGAGGATAATTTATCACCGTACTGTGCAGCAAATCCTCCAGAAGAAAATGTAATGCCACCAACTAAATCAGGATTTATAAAACTTAATCCTTCCTGTTGGCTTGAACTTTGAAGCTGTGGTCTATAAATTTCAAAATCATTCACATACACCAAATTTTCATCATAGCTTCCCCCTCTAACGGAATACACATTCGAAAGTTCATTACCCCGCACGCCACTTCCTAGTTTTAATAAACTTTCAATAGATACATTTGGACCAGTAATGCCCTCTATAACTCGAGTAGGTAAAGATATCTCACTTGCTTTATCTCTATTTAGGTCACCAATTACATCTACAACATTTAGCACATTTGCAGATTCATTAATTTGCAATTCAATATTCTGTTTTAAACCTTTAGATTTATATAAAAGTATTTCTTTGGTTTCAAAGGATAAATATTGGATAACTAAAGTATAAACTTCTTCAGTTGGATTAGGAATTTCTATTTTAAATTTTCCATTTATATCAGTTTGGTTTCCAATAGTTGTGCCTTTAATTATGACAGCTACGTATTCGATAGGTTTTTTTTGTTTGTCTAAAATAGTTCCATTTATTTCAAAAATTTCTTGACCAAAACCCAGTAATGGAAAAATGACTAATAAAAAAATGGAAAATATTTTCATAACTAAATTTATAACGAAAAATGGTTGTTATACTTAAAACGCATTTTTTAAAGTTAAAATTGTTTCTAATGGATCCTTCGAATTAAAAACTGCATTTCCTGCAACCAAAACATTTGCTCCACAAGAGATTAATTTACCAGCATTCAATAAACCGACTCCTCCATCAATTTCAATCAACAAGTTTGGATTTCTGGTAACAGACATTTCTTTCAATAATGCTATTTTTTGGTAAGTTCTTTCAATAAATGACTGACCACCAAAACCAGGATTTACGGACATCAGGCAAACTAGATCAATTTCCTCCAAAATATCCTCCAGTACAGACACAGGAGTATGTGGATTAATTGCTACACCCGCCCGCATTCCATTGTTTTTTATCACTTGGATGGTTCGATGTAAATGCACACTCGCTTCATAATGAACAGTTAAAATATCAGCACCAGCATCTTTAAAATCAACAATATACTTTTCAGGCTCCACAATCATCAGATGCACATCAAAAGTTTTTTTTGTAAGCGGTCTAATGGATTTAATAACTGGCATACCAAATGTAATATTTGGCACAAATCTGCCATCCATTACATCAATATGAACAAATTCTGCCACACTTTTATCAATCATCTCAATTCCTTTAGACAATTGCGAAAAATCTGCCGATAAAATAGAAGGTGCTATAATCGTTTGCATGGAGTAAAGATAATTTTTTTAACTAAAAAAACTTTCTTTACAAATAAATATATATTATAAATGCTAAAAAAAAGCTCCCATTAGGACAAATAAGAATTTAAATTTTTCTTAGAAATACCTTTTTTAATTTTTCTTAATGCCTTGTCTTTCAATTGTCTTACACGCTCACGGGTCAAATCCATCTTTTGGGCAATTTCATCCAAATTATGACTTTGTCTATCTTCATTTATACCATAATACATACATAGTATTTGTTGTTCTCTTTCGGATAAATAATGCAGTGCATTTTGAATATCTGTTTTCATCGACTCATTTATCAAAAAAGTATCTGGTGCTTCCACCGAGAAATCTTCCATCAAATCCAAATTGGTCGTTTCATCATCATCACCAATGGTTTTATCAGTTGATACATGAAAACTCAGTGAAGCTCTAAGACTACTTATTTCTTCTGTCTTTGAATCTAATATTTCTGCTAACTCCTCGTTTGTAGGTTCTCTAAAATTTACTTGCTCAAATTCGCTTATTGCCTTTACTATTTTTTGATAATAGATAGCCTTATTCATTGGCACCCTTATCATACGAGGCTGCTCAATTATTGCTTGCAAAATGGATTGTCTAATCCACCAAACGGCATAAGATATAAATTTAAAACCTTTAGTTTCATCAAATTTGGCAGCTGCCTTCATCAATCCAATATTACCTTCGTTGATTAGGTCATTTAGATTCATCCCTTGATTTTGGTATTGTTTTGCTACCGAAACCACAAATCTTAAATTGGATTCTATAAGTGTTTTCAAAGCTTCTTCGTCGCCTTCCTTTATTTTTCGGGCTAAAACTACCTCCTCTTGATCCTTTAATAATGGGATTCTACCAATTTCAATCAAATACTTATCAATTGAATAACTCTCTCTTGGTGTTATCTTATTCGAAATCTTTAGCTGCTTCATGGTTTCCTTTTCTACCAAATACGTAAAAAAGTGTCCAAATGTTTCAATTGTGGATAAGAAATATACTAAAAACCTTTCAAATGGCTTAAATCATTAAAAAAATAAAATTTTAAACCTCAATGTATATCAACTTTAATAAATTTGCAAATAAAAAAAGAGCAACTAATATCTAATTGCTCTTTTTTTTAAAAAACGATCTGTTTTTATTCTTTTGGAAGTAAAACCTTATGGCTTAACTTAAATTTACCAGTTTTAGGATCTACCTCTAATAATTTAACTTTTATGGTGTCTCCCTCTTTAAGAATACCATCCATGTTTTCTATCCGCTTATGCGAGATTTCAGAAATATGTAAAAGTCCTTGTTTGCCTGGCAAAAACTCTACAAATGCACCATAAGGCATAATTGATTTTACTACTGCTTCATACTCATCACCAACTTCTGGAATGGAAACAATACCTTTAATTCTTTCTAAAGCTGCATTTAAATTTTCCTTATTAGCCGACATAATTACAATTCGTCCAATACCCAATTCCTTTATTTCTTCTAAATTAATTTGAGTATTCGTTTTTTCTTGAATATCTCTAATTACCGAACCTCCAGGTCCGATTACAGCACCAATAAAGTCTTTTGGAATATCCATACTAATTACTCTCGGTACATGTGGTTTTAACTCTGCACGTGGAGCATCAATTACAGCTTCCATTTTATCTAAAATATGTAATCTTCCTTTTTTAGCTTGATTAAGTGCTTCCATCATTAACTCAGACGATAATCCTTGAACCTTCAAATCCATTTGTACTGCACAAATTCCATCACGTGTTCCTGTTACTTTAAAGTCCATATCACCCAAATGATCCTCATCACCCAAAATATCAGAAAGAATTGCATATTTGCCATCTTCTCGCATTATCAATCCCATTGCAATACCAGAAACATGTTTTTTAATTTTAACACCAGCATCCATTAAAGCCAAAGAACCAGCACAAACTGTAGCCATGGATGAAGAACCATTTGATTCTAAAATATCAGAAACAACTCTTACAGTATATGGATTTTCGGCATCGCTTGGCAATACTTGCTTTAACGACCTCCAAGCCAAATTCCCATGTCCAATTTCTCTTCTACTTACGCCTCTATTTGGTTTTGCTTCCCCAGTAGAGAAACCAGGAAAATTATAGTGCAACATAAATTTCCTGAAAGAAACTTTTTCAGCTGTATCTATCAACTGCTCATCATCTTTTGATCCCAATGTAACTGTAGTTAGGGATTGTGTTTCACCTCTTGTGAACAAAGAAGAACCATGAGGAGATGGTAAAATATTGGTTTCAATCCAAATAGGTCTGATTTCATCAAATTTACGTCCATCTAACCTTGTACTTTGGTCAATCATCATATTTCTCACCACATCTTTTTCTAATTTGCTGTAATAAGTATAAAATTCTTTTTTATCAAAAACAGCTAACTCTTCCTCTGTAAGAGAAGCCATGTAATTATCGACAACTGCCTTAAAACCATCTTTTCGCTCGCCTTTTCCAAGTGCCGCAGCAGAAACAGCCAAAATTTGATCAGCACATGCCGCTTTAATTTTATCCTTTAATTCGGTATTTTCTTCTATTTCTAATTGTACTCTTTTTGGCTTACCACACATTTCTCTCAAATCCAACTGTGCTTGACATTGAATTTTAATAGCCTCATGTCCTACATTAATGGCATCCACCAATTCTTTTTCAGAGCATTCAAGTGCTTCCCCTTCCACCATTAAGATTTCATCCATTGAAGCAGCAACAATTATCTCTAATGTAGCTTTTGCCAACTCGTCTTTCCTTGGATTAACCACATAATTGCCATCAATCAAAGCCACTCTAACCTCAGAAATAGGGCCATCAAAAGGAATATCAGAAACGGTAATAGCCGCAGAAGCAGCCAATCCTGCAAGTGCATCTGGTAAAATTTGCTCATCATATGAAACCAAATAAACCAATACCTGTGTATCGCATTTATAATCTTTATTAAACAATGGTCTGATGGCTCTATCTACCAATCTACAAACCAATATTTCATAGTCTGATGGTCTTCCTTCTCTTCGTTGAAAGCTACCTGGTATTCTTCCTGCTGATGCAAATTTTTCTTGATATTCAACTGTCAATGGAAAAAAATCAACGCCTTCTTTAGCTTCTTTAGACGAAACTACTGTGGCCAATAGAACAGTATTACCCATTGATAATAATACGCTTCCATCTGCTTGACGAGCCATTTTACCGGTCTCAATTTTTATATCTTTACCTTCTCCGATTGAAAAGGATTTTGAAAATGCTTTTAACTCCATTTTTTGTTTTTTTTACTCATTTTAATAATAAACAAAAGCGGAACCTAATGGATCCGCTTTCAAATTTATAATATAACCAAAATTATTTTCTTAATTTTAGCTTTTCAATAAGACTTCTATATTTAGCAATGTCTCTATGCATTAAATATTTCAATAACTTTTTTCTTTGTCCTACTAATTTGATTAGTGAGCGAGTAGAAGAGAAGTCTTTTCTTTGGTCTTTTAAATGACCAGAAATGTGGTTAATTTTCAATGAAAGTAATGCAATTTGCCCTTCAATGGAACCAGTGTTTTTTTCGCTACCACCGTATTCTTTAAATGTAGCTTGAATTTGTTCTGTCGTCAACATCTGTTTTAATTTCGTCTTTTAAATCTAATTTTGCGCAAAGATAATGTTTTTTAATTCAATTTTGTATTGAATAATCATTAATTTTTTAATTCATTGTGGATAAGTAATTAAAATAATCAGAAACCCAACATTTCTAAAGTTAAACTAAGCTTTTGTTTCATTTCCTTGCGGTGAATTATATAGTCCAAAAAGCCATTTTCTAACACCGACTCAGACTGCTGGCAACCAATTGGCAATTTTTGTTTTATCGTTTCTTCAATTACTCTTGGACCTGCAAAACCGATAAGCGCATTTGGTTCTGCTATATTTAAATCTCCAAGCATGGCAAATGAGGCCGAAACACCTCCAGTAGTTGGGTCTGTAAGTATCGAGATAAATGGCAATTTTGCTGCACTTAATTGGGTTAGTTTAGCTGCAGTTTTTGCCATTTGCATCAATGAAAAAGCCGATTCCATCATCCTAGCTCCACCCGATTTGCTAATTGTAATAAACGGAATGCTATTTTCAATACAATAATCTATTGATTTTGATATTCTTTCGCCCACAACCGACCCCATAGAACCTCCTATAAACGAAAAATCCATGCAAGCCACCAAAACCTTTTTTTTATTCATTTCACCTACAGCACATTGTATGGCTTCATCCAAATTCGTACTTTTTGAAACTTCTTCTAATCTATCAGAATAAGATTTTAAATCTACAAAGGCTAATTTATCCTTTGGAACGATTTCAGTAAATAATTTTGAGTAAATATTATCATCAAACAATAATTCAAAATAAGCAGTGGAGCCAATTCTATCGTGAAAACCACAACCTGGGCAGGTATAACAAAATTCTTTATATTGCTTTTGGGAAAAAGTCTTTTTACAAGAAATACATTTATGCCAAACACCCTCCGGTGCTTCTAGTTTATTTTTTGTTTCAGTATTAATACCTTTATTCCTATTCCACCAATTCATATTACAAAGTTAGTTAATTTTAGAATAGGATAAATTTCTAAAATAAAATCAATACCGACCTTTAAACCTTTAAAAAGGGTTTATGCAATATCAATTCCTTTATTTAAATACACATCTTGTATGGCATTAAGCAATGCAACGCCTTCATTTACAGGCTTTTGAAATGCCTTTCTCCCTGAAATAAGCCCTTGACCGCCTGCTCTTTTGTTGATAATAGCAGTGGTAATTGCCTCAGCCATATCAGTAGCACCTTTGGATTCGCCACCTGAATTAATCAAACCCGCTCTTCCCATATAGCAATTCGCTAATTGATAACGCGTTAAATCAATAGGATGATCAGTACACAATTCTGAATAAACTTTAGGGTGAGTCTTTCCAAATTTTATAGCATTAAAACCTCCATTATTGGTAGGTAACTTTTGTTTAATGATATCAGCTTGTATAGTCACGCCCAAATGATTGGCTTGTCCTGTTAAATCTGCAGCTGTATGATAATCTACTCCATCTTTCTTAAAAGCATCATTTCGGGTATAACACCACAAAATAGTGGCCATCCCTAATTCATGTGCATAATCAAATGCCTTTGCCACCTCTACTATTTGTCTGCGAGAATCTGCCGAACCAAAATAAATGGTAGCACCTACCGCTACTGCACCCATTTCCCAAGCATTTTTTATCGACCCAAACATGATTTGTTCAAATGAATTGGGATAAGATAAAAACTCATTATGATTAATTTTTACGATAAAAGGAATTTTATGTGCATATTTTCTACTTACCGAAGCCAAAACGCCAAAAGTGGAAGCTACTGCATTACAACCACCTTCAATTGCAAGTTTTATAATATTTTCAGAGTCAAAATAGATTGGGTTAGGCGCAAAACTAGCTCCAGCTGAGTGTTCAATTCCCTGATCCACGGGCAAAATAGACAAATATCCGGTGCCAGCTAATCTTCCATTATCATAAAGTGCCTGAATACTTCTAAGGACTTGGGCATTTCGATTGCTATTTATCCAAATTCTATCAACAAAATCAGCACCTGGCAAATGCAGCATTTCCTTTGAAATGGTATTGCATTTATGGTCTAAAAGGTATTTGGCTTCATTTTCGCCCAAAAGAGAAACTATATTTTCTATTGACATCCTAAAAAAATTTTGATGCGAAAATACAACTTTCATTTAATTATTGAAATCAGTTATCCACCTTTTTTGGAAATAAAAAATTAAGTAGTGCTTCCCTTTGATTATATTTGCACCACAAACGAACAAAATCATGAAGTCTAAAGAGGATATTGTACAAAATTGGCTGCCCAGATATACGGGAAAAAAATTAGAAGATTTCGGTCAATATATACTGCTAACTAATTTTAATACTTATGTAAAATTATTTGCAGAAAAATATAATGTGCCAGTTGAAGGTGCTGATAAAGTGATGCCACACGCAACAGCAGATGGAATTACAATCATAAACTTTGGGATGGGAAGTGCCAATGCCGCAACTATTATGGATTTGCTTACTGCTATACAACCCAAAGCAGTATTATTTTTGGGTAAATGCGGTGGATTAAAGAAAAAAAATCAACTTGGCGACTTAATTCTTCCATTGGCTGCCATAAGAGGCGAGGGTACATCCAACGATTATCTATTGCCCGAAGTGCCTGCTTTGCCAGCGTTTAGTTTGCAAAGAGCTGTATCGCACGTTATTAGACACAAGGACTGTGATTATTGGACTGGCACCGTATTTACTACAAATAGGAGAGTTTGGGAGCATGATGATGATTTTAAGGAATATTTGAGAAAATGTAGAGCAATGGCTATTGATATGGAAACGGCTACTATTTTTAGTGTGGGCTTTGCCAATGAAATACCTGTAGGCGCTTTATTATTGGTAACTGACCAACCAATGATTGTTTCTGGAGTTAAAACGGAAGCAAGTGATATAGTTGTAACTCAAAATTATGTAGATAGACATGTTGACATAGGAATTGAAGCACTATTAGAGATAAAAAACAATGGTGTATCGGTTAAACACTTGAAATTTTAGGTTACCAATTCGGTTTCCTTTTTTTCATTCCACATTTTTTTTTACTTTCGCAGCATGATAGCTTCTACGGAGAAATTGTTTTTTATAGTGGGTAATTCTAGAAGTGGAACGACCATGATGCTGCGTATTTTGGATAATCATCCACAGATATTCGGTTTGAATGAATTGCATTTTTTTGAGCAATTATGGTCAACTGCTGATAAGGAAAAAATTATTTCCAAATCAGATGCACAGGACCTAGCCGCTCGACTTTTATACATACAACGAAAAGGCTATATGGGTTTTTCAGATACCACCACTTTTGCCACCGAGGCAAATACATTGGTTGAAGAAATGAATAATACCCAAATGACAGGACAGGCAGTGTATGCCTATTTTATGAAGCGAGAAACTTCCTTACAAAATAAAATATATGCTGTTGAAAAAACGCCACAAAATGTATTTTATATAAAAGAAATTTTGGAACTTTTCCCCAATGCGAGAATCATTAATATGGTAAGAGACCCACGTGGAATAATGCTTTCGCAAAAACGTAAATGGATGCGACGCAAAATGGGCGCTACATTTATTACAAAAAAAGAAGTAATCCGCCTTAGAATCAATTATCACCCAATTACACTAAGTAGATTGTGGAATTCATCCATTATTGCTGCAAATAAATTCGATACAGAGCCAAGGGTAAAAACCATTTTATTTGAGGATATGTTGGACAAACCTACCGAAACGGCACAAGCCATTTGCCAACATTTCGAAATAGATTTTTTTGCTGAAATGTTAGAGATTCCTCAGGCTAGCTCATCTAATGAACCCGATTCAACAGAAAAGGGAATCAATAAAAAAAGGGCAGGCAATTGGAAAAGTGGCGGTTTGAGTGATGCAGAATTATTTTTTTGCCAAAAAATAAGTGGTGATTTAATGACGAAAATTGGATATCCATTAAACGAACTAAAGCCAAACCCATTCTCTGTAATTGCCTATATTATTGCTTTTCCGTTTAAATTAGGATTGGCTTTATTGGTAAATTTGAACAGAATGAAAAGTATCGTAGAAACCATAAAAAGGAGATTAAACTAATATGGATTTTAAAAATGCGCTTCCGCAATTAAAATTTACGCACGCGGCTAACCAACAAAGGGTAGTGGATAATATATTTTCAAATTGGGAAGCCACTAAAAATGGATCAATCGTTCATTTTATGTATTATGCAAGCTATATAATGATACAAAAAAATGAACAATTCCTTAAATCAATGCTTTTGGCAGATTATATATTGATAGATGGCATTGGTTTTCAAACCTATTTTAAATTTTTAATGGGCATTTCTGTGCCTAATATGAATGGCACCGATTTAAGTCCAATTTTAATTCAGTCGGCCAAAAAAAAATCAATTTCTGTAGCATTTTATGGCACTACAAAAGAACAAATAAAACTTGCTGCTGAAAATCAAAATAAATTATTTGGTGAAAATACCATTTACTATTCGCAAGATGGATATTCTCCTTTGATTTGGGAAAACATACAACCCAATTCTATTTTAATGGTGGGCATGGGTTCGCCATTGCAAGAAAATTGGGTTTTTGATAATAAACAACAAATTCAAGAAAGAAACATATTAGTGGTTACTGTAGGTGGATTTTTTGATTTTGCAAGTGGATTTTATGTTCGAGCGCCAAAATGGGTTCGAAAAATAAGATTAGAATGGGCTTGGAGAACGATGTTACACCCTGCAAGACATTATAAAAAAAGGCTAAGAGATACCACAATTATTTTCAAGCCTTTTATTGACAAATTAAAAGGATACCATAAATTGGTTCGTTTTATACATTTAGACAATTGAACTGCTTTAAAAATTGAACTAATATTTCCTTTTTTGTTACTTTTTACCCAAATAACTAATTATATTCTAAAAAATATGCTAAAAAAGAGGCATTTTTTTATAAAAATTAAGATTTTTTAAATTAAAATAAACTTTAATATCACTATTTTTGTTGCCATAAATAAAAACATAATCATGGCTAAAAAAGACCAAATAGACAGACTTGACCAACAAATTCTTTCCTTTTTAATGGAAGATGGTAAAATGCCTTATACAGATATTGCGAAAAAACTCCTGATTTCGAGTGGAACAGTACACGTTAGAATGAAAAAAATGGAAGATTTGGGCATTATTAAAAGCTCTAATCTTAAAGTACATGAACAAAAATTAGGATATGACATTACCGCATTTTTGGGAATTTATTTATCCAAAAGCTCTCATTATAAATCAGTTGCAAAACAATTAGAAGCCATTCAGGAAGTAGTAGAACTTACATATACAACAGGAACCTATTCCATGTTTGCCAAAATTGTTTGTAAAGATACCAATCATTTAAGAGATGTTTTGCACGAAAAAATACAAAACATAGAAGAAATAACTCGAACCGAAACATTTATTTCTCTTGAAGAAACATTTAATCGCCCCATTAAAATAGATATTATGGATGAGGAAATCGAAGATTTTGAGTAATCCAAACCCTCAAAACAACAAAATAGCGTTATATAATTAAGATAATCCACATTTTGTATTTATTTTTTTTGAAATAGCTAGTGAAGAAATTTATCTTTGTGGCATGCAAATATTCAACAATATTATAGAAACAATTGGGAATACGCCAATTGTAAAGTTAAACAAGATTACAGCACATATTCCTGCTCTTATTGCAGCCAAAGTAGAGTATGGCAATCCTGGCAATTCAATCAAAGATAGAATGGCATTAAAAATGATTGAAGATGCTGAAAAAGATGGTAGATTAAAACCAGGTGGAACAATAATAGAATGTACTTCGGGTAATACAGGAATGGGATTAGCCATAGTTGGAATTGTAAAAGGGTATAAATGTATTTTCACCACCACCACCAAACAATCAAAAGAAAAAGCAGATATTTTGAGGGCATTAGGTGCCGAAGTTTATATTTGTCCTACCAATGTTGAACCAGAAGATCCAGAATCATACTATTCAGTGGCCAAACGATTAGCAAAAGAAATTCCTAATTCAGTTTGGATGAACCAGTATGACAATTTATCTAATAGAACTGCACATTACGAAAGCACAGGACCTGAAATTTGGAAACAAACCGATGGAAAAATCACCCACATGATAGTAGGTATTGGAACCGGTGGCACTATTTGTGGGACTGGCAAATTCCTTAAAGAACAAAATCCAGACATAAAAGTATGGGGTGTAGATACTTATGGTTCTATACTAAAGCAAATGCATGAAACGGGAACTTATGACCCAAAAGATATACATAGCTACGTAACTGAAGGAATTGGAGAAGACTTTGTGCCACAAAATTATGATTTCAGTGTAATTGATTATATCGAAAAAGTAGGAGACAAGGAAGCTGCGCTTATGCAAAGAAGATTAGCAAAAGAGGAAGGCTTATTTTTGGGAAATAGTGCTGGCTCTGCCGTACAAGGTCTATTGCAAATACATGAAAAATTTCCGCTTAAATCCACTGATTTAGTCGTTATTATCACCCACGACCATGGCTCTCGTTATGTTGGCAAATTCTTTAATGACGATTGGATGCGAGAAAAGGGATATTTGGAGTAACCTAGTTTTTTTATTTAAAAATCAGGTTTAAGGATTTAGAAATTCATGTTTTTAAATATTTAAACCCAAAAAAAATGATTTTGTATTCTATCAATCCAAATGGGATATATAATTTGTTTTAATTTGACCTATATTTGTTCTCCCAAATAAGCTATGATAACCAAAGCAAGCATTGAAAAAATTAAAGATTACGCCCGAATTGAGGAAGTAGTTGGCGATTTTGTGCGTTTGAAAAGAGCAGGTTCTAATTTAACTGGCCTTTGTCCATTTCACAATGAAAAGACCTCTAGTTTTGTTGTTTCGCCCGCTAAAGGACTATTTAAATGTTTTGGTTGTGGCAAAAGTGGCGATTCTATTGGTTTTGTAATCGAACACGAAAAATTAAGCTACCCCGAAGCCATTAGGTATTTAGGCAACAGATACAATATTGAATTAGAAGAAATTGAACTAAGCGAGGATAAAAAACAAGAACAATCGCTGCGAGAAAGCATTTTTATCGCCTTAAATTTTGCTGCCAACTGGTTTGCCCAACAACTCAATGAAAACGAAGAGGGAAAGGCAATTGGATACAGCTATTTCAAGGAAAGAGGTTTTTTGGATGAAACGATACAATCCTGGAAACTTGGCTATACACCTACAGGATCCAACCATTTTTTAGAAGCCGCTTTGGTCGCAGGTTATACCCATGAAGTGCTCAAATTAGCAGGTTTAGCAGGAGAGAAAGATGGTAAATGGTACGACTTTTTCAGAGAACGAGTGATGTTTCCAATTCTAAATGTTTCGGGAAAAGTGGCAGGATTTGGCGGTAGAATTATGAATGCCAACTCAAAAGTGGGCAAATATATCAATACGCCAGAAACGGAAGTGTATAATAAAAGTAAAATCCTTTTCGGACTTTTTCAATCCAAAGCACAAATCCGTAAATTGGATGTCGCCTATCTTGTCGAAGGTTATACCGATGTTATTTCGCTTCACCAAGCAGGCATTACCAATGTGGTGGCTTCCTCTGGCACCAGTCTTACCGTAGACCAGGTGAAATTGATTAAGCGATTTACAGAAAACGTAGTAATTATTTACGATGGCGATTCGGCAGGAATAAAAGCAGCTTTACGTGGCCTTGATTTAGTAATTGAGGAAGGACTGAACGTAAAACTAGTCCTTTTGCCCGATGGAGATGATCCAGACTCCATGATTCGAAAAGTGGGTACCGCCCAAATGGAAAAATTTATAGAAGAAAACCAAAAGGATTTTATCTTTTTTAAAGCAGAAATCTTGATGGGTGAGGCCAAAAATGACCCAATTAAAAAGGCAGGCATCATCAAAGATATTGTTCATTCCATTTCCCTTATTCCCGACCAAATCAAAACCGCACTTTATATTCAAGAATGTAGCCGATTAATGGAGATTCAGGAAGAAGTGCTTATCCGTGAATTCAATAAATTAAGAAGAACATGGGTAAACAATAAAACCAATGAAAAAAGCAGCGAAGGGGCAGAATTATTACCCGAAAATACCGCTATTTTAGAAACACCTCCTACATATACTTCCAACCCACAGAAAGCTTTAGATTTTCAGGAGCGCGACATCATTAGAATTTTATTTTTATTCGGCAATAAGTCCCTAGAAGACAATTTAGTGGTGGCCAATTTTGTCTTAGATGAAATAGGAAATACCATTTTCAATAATGAATTGTATCAAAAAGGAATAGAGTATTTTAAATTAGGAATAGAAAAAAATACAGCCATCGAGAAATTAATGGATTTTATCCAATTAGATGAAAGTGATTTAAAAACCTTGGTTATCGACCTATTGACTTCGCCCTACGAAATATCAAACAATTGGCTAGCCAAATACCAAATAATTGTAAAAGATAAAGAGCTTGTGTTCAAACAAGACGTAAAATCATCCGTCAACAGGTATTTATTTACCAAAGTAAACGAGATTTTAAACCAAGTAGATAAATTGATAAAAGATGCGCAAACCACCAACGACATGGATAAAGCGCTTAAATTATTAAAAAAGAAAAGAGATTTTCAGGTAAAAAGAAAAGAATTAGCCCTCAAATTAGGCACCGTAGTAAGTAGATAAAAAGTTTGAAATTGAAAAAGAATCATCCCAAGGAGAAAGCAATGCTTCATCCAAGAAATCCGCATCGAGAAAGATATAATTTCAAACAACTTATAGAAACCAATCCTGCTCTAAAACCCTTTGTGAGGCCAAATGCTTTCGGCGACGAATCCATCGATTTTTCAAATCCTGCCGCCGTTTTGATGCTAAACAAATCCTTGCTAAAGCATTTTTACAAAATTGATTTTTGGGAAATTCCCGATGGCTATTTGTGTCCTCCAATACCTGGCAGAGCCGATTATATCCACAATATGGCAGACTTATTATCCGAAAACAATAGCGGAAAAATTCCCGTGGGAGAAAAAATAAAATGTTTGGATATTGGCGTTGGTTCCAATTGTATTTATCCCATTATCGGTGTAAAAGAATACGGCTGGACCTTTGTGGGCAGCGATATTGATCCCATTTCCATCGAAAATGCCAATAAAATAATTGCCCAAAATGCCCATTTAAAAGATAAGGTAAAATGTATTTTACAAACCAATAAAATGGACGTTTTTAATGGTATTATTACGGCAAATGATTTTTATGATATAACGATTTGCAACCCGCCATTTCATGGTTCACAACAAGAAGCGCAAGCCAATAATTTACGAAAAATAAAAAATTTAGGAACCCAAAAAAATGAAAAACCAGCACTCAATTTTGGTGGCAAACAAACCGAATTATGGTGTTTTGGTGGCGAGGAAGGATTTATTAAAAACATGATAAAACAAAGTACAGCCTTTGCAACCCATTGCTTATGGTTTACAACTTTAGTATCTAAACAAGAGAATTTGAAAGGCATCTATTTTGCCTTAAAAAAAGCAAATGCAACAGCAGTAAAAACCCTATCCATGGGACAAGGCAACAAAACAAGTAGGGTAGTAGCGTGGACTTTTCTGACAAATGAGCAACAAATAGAATGGGCAAAAAAATGGGGTTAAAGAAAAGCAATTTCAAAAAAAAGATACTTATTCTATTGGGTTTCGGATTTGTAATGATGAATATTGTTGCCAATTTTCATGCCCGTAAGTTTACCCATTTTACAGATAATAAAATTGAAAGAACAACAAGTCCTACCGAGTTAGGCAATTTCGACAAGATAAAAACAATAATTTTTGGTGTAAATAACCCACGACCAAAAAACGAAATACAACCTCAAGGCGAATTTGAAACCATAATAATAGATGGTACAAAAGCAATCGAGGCTTGGCATATAAAAAAGGATTCTGCAAAGGGAACCGTAATCATTTGTCATGGTTATAGTGGCTGCAAATCAAAAATGTTAACCCAATCGGCAGTATTTAATACTCTGGGATACAATACATTAGTCATCGACTTCATGGGCTCAGGCGGAAGTGAGGGCAATCAAACCACCATTGGTTTTTATGAAGCTGAACAGGTAAAAAATGCTTTAAATTATATCCGAAAGCAAGGCGAAAAAAACATTATTTTGTATGGCACTTCCATGGGTTCGGTTGCTATAATGAAAATGGAAGCGGACGATCAACTACATCCAACCGCCATCATCATCGAATGTCCATTTGGCACAATGTTAGAGACCGTAAAGGCTAGATTTAAAATAATGCATATACCAAGTTTTCCTATGGCTTATTTGTTAATGTTTTGGGGCGGAATTCAAAACAATTTCAATGCATTTGAGCACAATCCAAACGAATATGCCAAAAAAATCAGCTGTCCTACGCTTTTGCTTTATGGCGCATTAGATGCAAAAGTTTCACGCAAAGAAATAGATGGCATTTATAAAAATTTAGCAGGCAAAAAGTCCTTAAAAGTTTATGAAAATGTAGGCCATGAAAATTATTTAGAAAAAAATAAGGAAAAATGGATGAAAGATGTTGGAGATTTTGTTTTGGATACAGAAGAATAAGAAGTGAGATTTGGGATTTGAGAATTAAAAATTAGACCTTGATTGATAAGTTTATAAAGAAAAATTGGTAGGTTTGTTTTAGAAATAAAAAACTATTCACAAGCTTATTTCAGAATATCAGTAGGTTATATTCTATACGACGAAGGAAAATAAATAACTTATGTTTCAACCCAAAATAAAAGACAGACATTGAAAACAAGAAAGATTTGTTACACTTTTATAGTAATTTCAATTTTACTTGCACTGACAATTATTGGACAATTCACCGATTTTATTAATGCTATAATTGGTATTTTCAAAATATTTAGCAGACAGTTAAACAATTATCAAGTTGGGCAACTTTTTGGAACTTTTATTTATTGGCTTATCCACATTTCTTTTACAATATTTCTTTGGATTATTGGTAGACGTTGGACTAGAAAGTAATAGGATGATTGTATGATTTAAAATCGTTGTCAAGTTTTTTTGGATTAGTTGCGTTGAGGGTTATTAATCCTTTTCCCAATTTGCAATCTTTTATTTAGCATAAATATAGGATTTTAATTAAAAGAAAAACTTAAAATAAAAAGAGAATTCAAAAACAAATTGATAAATTTACATTGCCTAATGAAGATTTAAATATTATAAATAATTGATTTGCAAATAGATAAAATTACGTTAGTCAGAATTTTTAAGAAATATGAAAACGAAAACA
>JADIYW010000012.1 GCA_016705125.1 Bacteroidota bacterium | reverse complement strand
GGCATATCAATTCCTAAGCTGCTTGTGCAAAAATATGGATGCAAGCGCTAAATAAAGCGTAGTGTAACCCAAATTAAAACAACCCATGAGCATTACAAATGACACAATTTTTACGAGGAACGCCCAATTTTTCCATTGAAAGCATCGCTTTAGGCAATGCAGATTCTGAACTCGTTGTAGCAAATGCAATCGATACAGGTTCTGATATTGCTTTAACAAATTTCCGAAATGGCGTTGATCATTAAACCAATTGGCACTAAAACCAGATAAAATAAAAACCAATAAGGCCATATAATGTAAACAATAAAGCAAACAAATATTCAATATATCCAATCCCATGTCCCAACCGTTACTGCCATTGCCGCTCCCTACTCCTATGGGTGCAAAATACATGACTATTTGCGTGAATTTAAAACATTACCTCTGCCAAACTTTCGGTAAATTCCAAACCTCGGTTTTTCTTTTAGCAGGTAACATGGCCAATGAAAGGCATCACTATTCCCACACCTGCTTTTGTAAAATTTATTGCAAACAACCCAATAAACAAAGCTATTGTGGTTACAATTTCAAAATACAACATCGACTTCCATCCCATTCGACCAACTTGCTTTACATCCGAATGACCCGCAATTCCTGGAACCAAAGTCCCAAACAAAAGTGGCGCAATGATGGTTTTTATCATCTGTAAAAATATCTTGAGAGGAATTCTTAATTCACTGCAAATTCAGGAAAATCATAGCCTATTTCCATTCCAATTACCATCGAAATCAAAATAGTGGTGGTTAATGATTTTTTCTGAATCATCCAATAAATCAAACCCAATATACTTATCCACCTAATAATACAAGCCAAATAGGAAGGAAGAGAAATATAATTTTCAATCTCCAACCAAGAGATAAGTCCGCCAAAGGCAACTAAACTAAAAATGCAAAATCCTACTATTTTTTCGAATCCATTTTTGGACAATTATTATTTAAAAACACTTTACTATTAAAAATCAAATTGATTTTAAAGATAGAATTAAAAGTTGGAATGAGAAAAAATTAACTTTATCCAAAATTCATAAAATGAACTGGAAACTAAAATTATTACTTGCTTTTATAAAATTGAGAGACGCGAAAAATAAGGGCAATATTACGGTAGAATTGTTACGAAATGAAATGAAACAAGGCTCAAAATTGGGCAACTTTTTGTTTAACGACTTTATCCAAATTAAAAAGGTCAAAGATATAAACATACAAGGAAGACATGGAACTATTCCTGTCAGAATATATGATAATTTAGGCACGCCAAATCAAACTACTATCGTTTATTTTCATGGTGGTGGTTTTGTAGTGGGCGATTTAGAATCGCATGATTACGTTTGTCGTCATCTTTCTAAACAAAATCAAGCAGTGGTTATAGCTGTTGATTATCGCTTAGCGCCTGAATTTAAATTTCCTTTCGCGCTGGAAGATGCCTATGATGCCACCAAATGGGTTCAAAACAATATAACCGAAATCAATGGAAATAAGGAGAAAATAATTGTTATGGGTGATAGTGCCGGTGGAAATTTGGCAGCTGGTGTTAGCATTCAAGCAAGAGATTTAGGAGAATTGAAAATTGCAGGCCAAATTTTAATCTATCCGTGGGTGGATGCTACTTTTAACCATCCTAGCTATAAAGAAAATGGTGAAGGATACTTATTAACCCAAAGGAATTTAGACTTTTTTGATTTACAATATGTTCCTGATGGCCTTGACAAAAAGACCCTACCCTTTCTCCTATTTTTACAAAAGACTTTAAAATTTACCAATCGCTTTTATTGCTACTGCTCAGTACGACCCATTGAGAGATGAAGGATACGAATACATAAAACTATTAAAAAAAGAAGGTGTTCAAACGCAATATATTGAGTATAAAAATATGGTTCATGGCTTTTAATATTCCAAAATCGGCGAAGAAGCAATGCAATGTTATAAGGATGTAAATCAATTTATTGCCACTAATTTTTGATAAATTTCGTTTAATTTGGAAATACAGCAAATTTAAATCAAATTTTCAGGGTCGACCGTGGACAATCAAAAAAAGACTTTTTAAACGATTATTAGAAAAAATGTTAAACCTTAATTTTTAATTGAACAATACATCAAATAGTGCAGCTGACTTTTGGAAAACAACCACTGTTTACCAAATTTACCCTCTTCTTTTTTGATTCAAATGGAGATGGAATTGGTGACTTAGAAGGCATTATCCAAAAAATTGGACTATATCCAATCGATTGGTTTTGAAACCATCTGGATTTCTCCATTTTTTGTAGTCCGCAAGCAGATTTTGGTTATGACATATCTGATTATAGAAATATTGAACCAAATATGGTCCTTTCAATTATTGAACGATTAATTAATGAAATACATAAACGAAAAATGTATATCGTTTTGATATGGTAATGAACCACACTTCCGACCAACATCCTTGGTTTAAAGCCTCAAAACATCCAATAATAATCCAAAAATCTGATTGGTATATTTGGAAAAAAGGGAAAGGTAAAAACCCACCAAACAATTGGAAATCGATGACGGGCGGCTGCGGGTGGCATTATGTGGAAGAAAGAGACGAGTGGTATTTTGCTACCTTCCTACCATTTCAACCCGATTTAAATTACCATAATGAGGAAGTAAAAAGAGATGTTTGACACTATCCGATATTGGCTTGCAAAAAGGAGTTGATGGTTTTAGATTAGATATTTTTAATGTAATAATGAAAGACCCAACTTTTAGAAACAATCCTTGGTCTTATAGACTAATTCCCAAATGAAGAAAATCCTGATGGTTTCTTTCAAAAAATAAATACACGGTAAATTATCATCAAAATTATGATTTTGCCAAAGAATTAAGAAATGTTTTAAATGAATATCCAAATAAATTTTGGTAGGAGAAGTATTTGGAAACCTAAAAACCATTCGAGAATATATAGGCGATCAGGATGGATTGCATGCAGTTTTATATTCGAAATGCTGAAATTCAAATGGAATCCGGAATATTTCAAAACATTGATTTCAAAAATAGAAAGCCATTTCCAATCGCCATCATTTCCCGTTTATGTCTTTTCAAATCATGACAAAAAAAGAAGTGCAAGCAGATTGAATGGAAATTTGGAAAAATCAAAACTATTACATTTCCTTCAATTTACCCTAAGAGGCATTCCGTTTATGTATTATGGGGAAGAAATTGGAATGCAAAATTTGAATATTCCATTAAAAAATGGGCTCGACCCAATTGCGAAGAAATATAAAACATTACCGCAGTTTATCGTAAATAGAATTTCCGATACAATAAATAGAGATGAGGTTCGAACTCCAATGCAATGGAATACAACTACTTATGCTGGTTTTACTGCACATAAAAATACTTGGTTGCCAATAAATCCAAATTATAAGACGATAAATGTAGAAACACAAATTGGAGATAAAAACAGTTTATTGAATACAATAAAAGACATACTTTCATTTCGAAAAGATAGTTTGGCTTTACAAAAGGGTGGATTCAAATGGTTCGACAATTCAAATATACCAAAGGAAATATTAGCTTTTGAACGAATACATGAAAATGAAAAACTTCTTATTTTATTGAATTTTTCAGATAAGTCTTGTAAAATAGATACACTAAATAACCATTCCATCATTTTTGGCGAAAAGGTTACTCTTCAAACTAATGAAAACAACAATAGTTTTGTATTTGATAGTTTGGGATTCGGAATTTTTAAAATAAATTAAAAAAATTAAAAAATATTTGCACAAATAAAAAATTTATATTTACTTTGTATTTCAAAGTTCTTTTATGAATGATCAAAACGCACAATTAAACGACTTAGCAGCCATCAGATCACTAATGGATAAATCGAGTAGATTTATTTCTTTAAGTGGATTTTCAGGTATTTTCGTAGGCATTTATGCACTTATAGGCGCTGGAATTGCCTATTTTAAATTTGGGTATCGAGATGATTTAGGTTTTTATAATGAAAGAACGGCCCACAGTTTTGAACCTAATAAACTTTTTCCATTTATAATTGCTGATGCAACCATCGTTTTGATTTTATCCCTAATAACTGCATGGTATTTTACCAATAGAAGGGCGAAAAAAAATAATGTCAAATTATTCAATAAACCAGGTTTAAAATTAATCAGCAATTTATTCATTCCATTGGTAACAGGAGGTCTTTTTTGCCTCATTTTATTAAGCCAACATTTATTATTTCTAATTGCTCCATCGATGCTAATATTTTATGGTTTGGCTTTAATAAATGGAAGCAAATTTACCCTCGACGAAATAAGGTATTTGGGTTTTATGGAAATAGTATTGGGTTTGATTGCCGCTGCTAATCCGAAATTTGGATTACTTTCATGGTGTATTGGATTTGGAATTTTACATATATTATATGGCGTATTTATGTGGAATAAATACGAAAGAACAGAAAAATAATGCATCCAGCAAACGAATTAAATAAGGCATTTGAAAGCAGAATCCGACTCGGAATAATGTCTCTATTAATGGTAAATGACTGGGTAGATTTTGCCACTTTCAAGGAAACATTTGACCTTACAGATGGTAATTTGGCTAGTCATTTATCCGCACTGGAAAAAATAGAATTTATTCAAATAAGAAAAATATTTATAGGCAAAAACCAAATACTTCTTATGCAGCCACCAAAATTGGAGAAAAGGCATTTAGAGACCATTTAGACAATCTAGAAAAATTATTAAAAATGCAATAGGCTTTTTTTTTGCCTTTTAGCTTTGAAAAACAAAGTACTATGAAAATAAATAAAAATACAAAAACAGCACACAAAACCTGGGTACTAACCTTAGGTTGCGCACTATTCTTTTTGCCATTTGGGATGGACACCCAGGGATAACGCTATCAAAAATAATTGAAACCACCTTATTTACTTATCCTTTGTGTTTGCTTTTTGGTAAAATTATAAAATACACTTCCATAACTTTTATTAGCGTGGCAGAGCAATATTTAATTGAATTATTCTCTTTTCTTCTAATTGGCTTTGCGTATTTCATAAGCATGACACAACTATTACAATCATCTATTATTGCCTTTATTTCTTTTACTTTTCTATTTAAGATAGGCATTTTAATATTTACTAGTTTTTCATTTGCTCACCTTTTGGTTAAGCTTTCAATGCTTAAAAAACCATATTGTTTTGTAGATCAGTATTTAATCCGAAACTTCAAGAAACTTAGTTTTACTTCATGTGTGTTTTTAGTAAGTATCCTCCTATTTTTTCCTAAAATAGAATTTAATAATATTCTGGTTGAATCAATTATACTATTTGAGGTATTGCTATTTCTTTTCACTTTTTTACAAATAATAATAGATGAAAATATTCAAAATACAATATGGAAAAATATCATTTTTTGCTTATTAATTTTACTATCTATTTGGTTTTTATTTTTGAGTTCGGCAATGATTTTACCGAATCAAAAACGATTGCACTTTTTGAATAATCCAATCTTGTGGGAAGTATTTATAGTGCTAATTATTACACTACTGATAGGAAATTATATTCAAAACAAAATTATTAAATCACTTAAATTTTAAAAAAATGAGTTATAATACTTCTTTTAATTTGGCAATAAACATATGGACTTATGCTTCATTATCCTTAATCCTTTTATTTATAGTGCTATCCATTTTTTTTAATATTTGGGAAATAATATTAATTCCAATTTTTTGTTCATTACTAACCTATTGGTGCATATTTCCAATTGCATTTATTATGAAATTTTTGGATAAATCAAAAATAAAAATGGTAAACAAAACTAGTTATTTATGTATTGTTTGTGTTTTATTATCCATTATCACAACAATTATCTTATTAATATTTACTGGTGAATTTACAAATTTCATTTTAAATGCATTAATCATACACATTATACCTTCTTTTATAATTATCATTTCCGTTTTCCTTGTAATGAAAAATGAATGGACCAACTCAACAATTAATGAAACCAATTTTAATTCAACTAAAAATTAAACGTATGAAAAATTTAAAATTAGCCATTACTAGCCTTCTAATTCCAATTTTAATTATTGGATTATTTTTAGAAATAATCAACCTCAAACATGGTTTTCAAACTGGATATCTGTTTCTCTTTTTCCATAAACCAATACAAATTTTTCTACCCGTTTTGGTATGGAATTATGTTGGATTAAGTCTATTTAACACACCGAAGTATGTCGGATTAATGCAATGGTTTACTTTGGGCATTTGGCTTTTTTGTGGTCCAATATTGGTTTTAATTTTAAAACAATTTACAAACAATTATTTTATGGAAAACCAGTTAGATTTTTCAAATCTAATCATTTATACAATTTTATTTTCTTCTATAATATTTTTCACATTCCCAATTTTTCAATTCAAATTTTTAACCAATAAAACTAACTAAAAATGGACACACAAAATGATGTTTCGCAATCAAATGAGTACAACAAACCGAACTCAAAAACTATTTTTGAAAAAGCCGCATTAGGATTCAAAATGTTTCTAATCGGATTTATCGTATTGTTACTTTTAATACCAATGCTTTTTATCGGAAATTTAATCACGGAGCGACAAAGCAGAAAAGATGAAGTGGTAGCTGATATAACTGAAAAATGGGGTTCGAATCAGCAAATTGTAGGGCCATATATTTCTGTGCCATATAAGGATACTGAAATAAACCCGAACACAAATGTTTCGCAAACAGTTATAAAATATGCCCATTTCATGCCTGAAAATTTAAGTTACGAAGCAGAGCCAATCACTGAAATACGCAAAAGAGGTATTTTTGAAGTGATTTTATATCGATCAGAAATAAAAATAAAAGGTGATTTTCCTGCTTTAGACCTTAGCAAATTGGACATAGATCCAGCAAGACTAGACTTTGAAAATGCGTTTTTAAATGTAGGTATTTCGGATATCAAAGGACTTTCAGATTTTATTAAAATTGATTTAGGTAATCAGAAAATCACACTTGAACCGAATACAAAAAATACAGGCATTTTTGAAAATGGAGTATCAAAAAAGATAAATTATACCCAATTGAAAACACAACCTATTTCATTTAAAACAGCCTTTATAATTAAAGGTGCTGGAGAATTACAGTTTATACCAATTGCAAAACAAACAAAAGCCAATATTAAATCAGCTTGGTCATCGCCAAGTTTTAATGGTGAATTTTTGCCTGATGCAAAAGAAAAAGTTAAAAAAGGATTTAACGCAAGTTGGTCCATTCCACTAACACAACGAATGATACCAATGAGTTGGTTAAATAATCAAATTGACATAAAAGGTTATGGTTTTGGAGTAGATTTATTATTGCCAGTTAATAATTATTCAACTGCCGACCGAACAGTAAAGTATGCCATTCTGATTATAGGTCTAACCTTTTTGGTTTTCTTTTTTATCGAAAACATAAAAGGAAGAAGGATTCATCCTTTACAATACATATTAGTTGGGTTTTCATTGGTTTTATTTTATGCCTTACTCGTTTCTTTTTCCGAACATATCGATTTTAATCTAGCCTATTTAATTGCATCATTAATGACCACAGCATTGATTTCACTTTATCTCTTAGGCGTATTAAAAGAAAACAAATTGGCAGGTTTTATATTCGGAACACTAGGTTTATTATATGGGTTTATTTTTGTTTTAGTACAACTAGAAGATTTCGCCTTATTAATGGGAAGTTTAGGTTTATTTATCATCCTTGCTGTTGTCATGTACTTTTCTCGAAAGATAGATTGGTACCAAAAGAAATAAAAAAAACAACTATTCGCATCCCCAGAATTGGGAACACCTCAGAAAAACCGATGAAAACTTAAACCATTTTATATAATAACCATGAAAATAACAATTATAAATCCACCTCATTTATCTATAGGAAGCAGATTGCCAAATGAACATCTGCCTCCCTTAGGTTTATTGTCAATTGGCGGTCCTCTTATCGATGAAGGGTATGAAGTAAGCCTTTTAGATGCTGATTTTTATAATTATAAAATCGACCTTATTGTTTCAAAAATATTAGTTGCAAAACCAGATATAATTTTGCTTGGACATTCTGGTTCCACGTCTGCACAACCAATCATCAATGAAATTACCAAACTAATTCGACAAAGCAATTCAGAAATAAAAATAATTATTGGCGGTGTATTTCCAACTTATCATTGGAAAGAGATTTTGGAAGAGAATCCCCAAATTGATGTAATCGTTTGTGGTGAGGGAGAAGAAATTTGTTTGAACTTAATAAAAACAATTGAAAGTGGAGCATTACTAGAAAATGTAAAAGGCATCGCTTTTAGAAAAAACCAAAATATAATTAAAACGGAACCAGCAGAAAACATTAAAAACCTCGACGATTTCAGGATAGGATGGGAATTAATGAAAGGATATAATTATACTTATTGGGGAAAAAGAAAAGCAGTTGTGATACAATTTTCAAGAGGTTGCCCTTATCCTTGTACTTATTGTGGTCAAAGTTTTTTTTGGAAAAAATGGAGACATCGAAATCCCCAATTACTTGCAGATGAGATTGAAATGCTTCATTATAAATATGGTATAGAAGTAATAAATTTTGCTGATGAAAATCCATCATCAAATCCAAAAGCATGGAAAGAATTCCTAATTGCACTTATTTCGAAAAACCTAAAATTAATTCTAGTTGGTTCGATTAGAGCTGATAATATTGTAAGAGACGCCGACTTTTTGCATTTATATAAAAAAGCAGGATTCGAAAGATTTCTACTTGGAATTGAAAATTATGACGAAATCGTATTAGAAAAAATAAAAAAAGCGGGTACTATTTCCAAAGACAAAGAAGCAATTCAACTTTTAAGGAAACATGGTATTTTATCGATGGCTACTTATGTTGTGGGATTTGGAGAAGAGAAAAGCAGAGACTTTTACAATAGTCTTAAACAACTTTTGTCTTATGATCCAGATCAAATACAATTGCTGTATGTTACTCCACATAAATGGACTCCATATTTTGAGGAGGTAAAGAACAAAGAAATTATTTTAACAGACCAAAGAAAATGGGATTATAAACATCAAGTAATAGCAACACAATATTTAAAACCTTGGATTGTAATTATTTATGTAAAAATGATTGAAATAATTATGCAAATTAGACCGATAGCATTAAAAAGGCTCTTTTTTCACAATGAAGCAAGACTCAGAAGCGCCATGGCTTGGTATACAAAAATTGGAAGAAGAGTGTGGTTTTGGGAATTATACCAATTCTTCTTTGTGACGAAATTATCTAAAGAGAAAATCAAATTAAAGGACTTTTGGAAATAATAAGAACGTGAATTTCAATTTAAAACAAAAAAAAAGTTGCAATTTACATTGCAACTTTCAATTGGTATTTTAAAGTATTTATTATACTAACTTAACGCTTACCGCGTTAACGCCTTTTTTACCATTTTGTAATTCAAATTCAACCGCATCTCCTTGGTTAATTTGATTGATTGATCCACTGCTGTGAACAAATACTTCGGTTCCGTTGTTATCATCCTTGATAAATCCGAATCCTTTTTCTGAATTGAAGAACTTTACAGTTCCAGTGTGTTTTCCGTCCATTGTATTGTTTATTAAATTATAAGCCACAAAGGTAATCCTTTTTTATAAACATATAAATACAATATTAAATCTTTTTCCAATACAAATTCTTCTATTTATATGGAAGATTGTTTGAATAAACCCCGCCGAATATATAGTTGATAGCCCAATACTCCAATTAAAACGAAAACCCACAAATAGGATAATGCCACAATAAGGTTCAAGATACCATCAAATCCCCAAACGAATCCGTCCCAAATTTTCAGATAGAATGGTGTTTCATAAGGCGGAATAATAGGCAAATTGGCAATCATGTTGGTTTCTAACCATTTTATTTTGATACATTTCTAATGTTACTGTGCTATAAGCCACTTTATCCTGAAGCGCAAGATTTGCAATCGCATACTCATCACCGGAAGCGCCGACTTCTATTAGTTTATCTTCTGCGTCTATGATATTATTCAATTTTTTACCATGGTCGTCAATTGCAATTTTTATACGTTGCTGTCCAATTATAGAACGCTTTTGAGCCAATTCGTTCTCTAAAAGTTTAAGTTGAACATCTTCCGCATCTACTGTTTTATTATCCAAAAATTGTATAATTGGCGCAATCGTTTTCAGCGTTAAATCCAGATTCTGCTCAGGCACACTCAATTGCATATTGTTTGTGGTCAGATAACTGGTTACCTGAATCGACGAATCTTTGTCTTGTTTTATCAAGTCTTGACTTTCAATCGCTGAAATGGTTTGATTGTGTGTAATAAAACCACCATTTATTGCTACTACATCTTCAATCAGTTGAGTGGCTTTTATGATGTCTTCTACCTTAAATTTTAAGTTTGCAGTACGCATAAATTTTCTTTTCTCTGCCGAAAATTTTGCATTCAAACCCTTTGACTCGGCTCCAACTTTCATTGAATTTTGGTTTGAAGAATAGGCTGATTCCTCCATGTTTGAGTCCACGCTCTCTGATGCGCTTTCCATGTTAGACTTGCAAGCTTGTAGGCATAGCAAGGTCATTCCAACAATGGAAAGCAATTTTACTGTTGCTTTCATTTTGATTAGTTTAAAAAGTTAAAAAAAATTAGTGTTAAAAAATAATAGTTATCCTATCGATATTAGATTTATAAAACGGTCTGCTTTTGAAATCCATTATTGTGAATAATAAGGTTTTTAATCAGGTGTCTTTTAGAAAAATAAATTATCAATAATATGTTTAAAATAAGTAGATAAAACCCATATTTTAATTCAAACTCATCATCAATATAATTAGAAAAATAAAGTATAAAAAGTGAAATTATTGGCAAAGAGAGATTAACCAAACTGCAAATAAAAACTAAATTAAATTTATTTTTAATTGCAAAAAACAAGGAAAAAATTGACCCCAAAACAAGAAAGGTGAAGCACAAAAAAGCATAAAATAATGGATCTTTTAAACTTTGAAAATCCATGTTTACAAAAACAAATGACATCCTGTAAACATTTACATTACAACCTATCCGTTCTTTATGTTTAATACTTTCATTGCCAATTTTATCAACAATAGTATCTTTTTCAGTTTCTTTTAACTTAGAAAGATCAACTTCAACGGCATTATCTTTATAATTTGGCAAAGTACATAATTGAAAAAAAGGCATAAAAAATAATATAAAAGGTAAGAGATTCAAAAATTTTATAACTGATTTCATGTCTTTAATTTTAATTTTTGCCTTTTAAATCATTTTAGTTTGCAGTATCTATTCTTCCTACAGAGGCATTTATTGCAGGTTTTCCCATTTTTAAATTTGAACTTTTATTATCTATGGTGATAATTTTACCACTGTCATTTTTTCCATTTGGTTTTATTGGTCCAATCATACCCACAATTGGAACAATTTTTTCTACGTCAACCAATGTATCCTTTTTTGGTACCTTCATTTTACCCATTATTTCCCTCTTTTTTATGCATGAAACAAAAAAAACAGCAATACCCAAAAATAGAAATGCTACTCTTTTGAATGGTTGAAAATTTATCTTTTTATCTACAAATACATGAAAGGAATTGACCCAATTAGTTGGAATTACTTCTTCTTTTGTCAATTGGTCGGCGCGCAATCGACCACAAGTAGCTCCAGGTTTTTTGTTTTCAAAATAAGCAATTAATTCTTGCTCGCTCATGTTGGTAAAATCAATCACTGTTTTGTTACAGACTTTACAGAAATTACCTTTTTCGTTTGGAATCATTTCGTCCCAATTTTCATGGCATGGTATTGGAATTTGAATTTTCATACTTGTTTTTTTAAAGTGAAGACATAAATCTGGCTGTGCTAATTACTTAACAAATGATGATAACGAAAAAAATGAAAATTTATGGTGGCTATTTTAATTTAGCTTCGCCGCTTTTTCCACCACCTTCTAACCAATAAAATAAAAGGTAGTACAATAAACAAGAATGGCCATAGGCGAACAATTGCTAAAAGAAACGTGATAAATGCATTCCAACCTTGTTTAAATTCTTCACCAAATCGGAAGCCAAAACCATGCATTTGAGTGCTTAGTTTATAAAAATTTATAGTTAGTGTGCTATAACCAGTTTGGTTATTTAAATATTTCAACCTGCCCTCGATGGATTCAATTTCGGAACGAATACCATTTAACTGAGCCTCTACTTCCATTATATCTTTTACAGAATTAGCTTTTCCTAATATTTGTTGATAGCGAACTTCTAATTCTTTTTTTGTCTTTAAACGCGCCTCTACATCTATATACTCCTCTGTTACATCTTGGGTATTGATGTTTTTACTATCAAACTGATCTATATTTTTACTTAAAGCACTTAAAAAAGGCGTAAAATCCTTTGATGGAATCCTTACTTCAATTGTTTGTTCCAAACTATAATCTGAATTTGATTCATTTTGCGAAGCAATATAACCTTTGTATTTTTCAACCAATCCCAAAACTTCTGTCTGTGTTTTTTTCAAATCGGAAGTTCTAAACCGCACATTGCCTGTTACAATTAGTTTGCGATCTGTAACTTTAGTTTCTCCATTTGGAGCAGCAGCGGCATCGGCTGAAGCCATTTTCCCGTCGTACATGGGTGCTGCGGCAACCGATTCTGTGGCATATTCTTGTTTGGATCCTCCACTACAATTTGCCATTAAAAGTGGTAGCAAGAAAGAAAGAAATACTGGCTTCATAAGTTTGATTTTACGTTTATTCCAAAAAGGATATAAGGTAACCTTAATTTAATACATTTTAACAATCAACCTCTTTTTATGAAATCAACACCCCTTTCTTTTCACAAAAAATCTAAAATTCATTGACAATTTATTATTTGGTCGCATTTTTGTTTTATATTAGTAAATAAATAAAAGTTTATGCGATTTCTAATTTTATTTCTAGCATTTTTTTCAATTAAATCTCCTTTTTTAATAGGTCAAGAAGTGCAGTGGGCATCTAGTTTATTGGGCTTTTCTTCAGAATATAGCACTAAGGAATTTAGTGCAAACCAGGTTTTGGGAAAGCCCAATTCTATCACTTATGGCAAAAGTATGACTTCTTGGGCACAGGCTTCCGATGAAGCGGGCAAAGAATTCGTAAAAGTTGGGTTTGCCACCCCTATGCAGGTGCAGCAAATTGTGGTAATGGAAAATTTAAATCCTGGCTCTATTGCTGAAATTATACTTTATGATGAAACAGGAAAAGAATATACTGTTTTCAAAAATGGAAAACCCGTTTCAACGGGTGTACCTGAGGCGCGTCTTTTTACCCACCTAATCGCAAAGACTTATTATAAAGTAAGTGCGCTAAAATTGGTTATTCAATCCGATGCAGTAAGAGGCATGAATCAAATAGATGCAATAGGTATTTCAAGTTCTACTAATCCAATAAAACCAGGTATAAATCTAAAACAATACACACAGGCAGTGCCGCCACCACAAAATTTGGGCCCTCTGGTAAATTCCGAATATGATGATATGTTGCCTATCGTATCGCCAGATAATACTACGCTATATTTTGCTCGCAAAAACGCACCTGAGAATTTTGGGAATACGGGAGCGGATGATATTTATGTTTCAAAAAGAGATCCTATTACCGGTCAATGGCAAAAGTCCAAAAACATTGGTCAGCCTTTAAATGATGCCGACCACAATTTTGTTTGCGCCGTAAGTGTGGATGGTCAAAGGCTTTATTTAGCTAATAGCTATAGAGCTAATGGAGGTGGTGATGGCGTTTCCATTTCGTACCAAAAAAATGGAGTTTGGTCAAAACCACAGTTTTTAAACATTAAAAACATGTATAACAAAAGTAAATTTGCATGTTATCACCTTAGTATTGATGAGAAAACAATAGTAATGGCTATCGAACGAGACGATACCAAAGGTGACATGGATTTGTATGTGAGCAAAAAATATGCTGACGACACTTGGTCTGAGCCACTTAATATGGGGCCTGTACTAAATACTTCAGCTGCTGAAGGAAGTATATTTTTAGCCGCCGATAGCAAAACAATTTATTTTACATCCTCTGGGCATGCAGGCTATGGAGATTTTGATATGTTTATGTCGAAAAGGTTAGATGAAACTTGGCAAAAATGGAGCGAACCTGTAAACTTAGGTCCAGAAATAAATACCATTTATAGAGATTTTTATTATACCATTCCGGGCAATGGCGAATATGCCTATTTTGCAACAGACTATAATTCGTATGGCCGAAGTGATTTATTTCGTTTGGCGTTGCCAAAAGAATTACAACCAGAAAAAACAAGTGGACTAATGCCTGGAAATGCATATCTTAAGTATAATGAACCGACAATTAATAATCCAAGCTCACAAGCGCCAGTTATTCAAACACCTTCAAATATTCAATCCTATGATGATAAATTGGAACAACTAAAAGCACAGCTTGAAAAAGCGAATATGCAAAAAAGTGCAACCACCAATGCCATTGAAAATAAAAATCAACAAATAAATAATCCTAATCCTACGGTGCAAAATAATCCCGTTTTGGCACCTAGCCCAGTTATAACAAATAATCCTAACACCACCAATAAACCAAAAGATGCTTATACCTTGGAATTAGAAGCTAAGTTGGCCAAACTAAAGGGAGAAAGGGAAAACTTAAACAATACAAATACTAACCCAACAAATAACAATTGGAATGTTCCAACACAACAAATTAATGCGCCTATTATTAATAATCAAGCGCCCTATTTGAAACCAAATGAACAAATTCAGGATAATAAAAGTTATAACGACAAATTAGCCGAGTTGAAAGCTCAACGGGACAATGTAAAAGAGGCGCCGAAAGCACCAAAGGCGAAAGACATAGTTGTAGACAATTCAAAACCAGACATAAAATATACACCACCCACCAATACTACTCCTACGGCTCCTACTCCAAAAGCACCCGAAGTAATAAGTTACGAAGAGAAATTGGCTAAATTGAAAGGAGAAAAATATACGCCAGCTCCTGCTCCAACTCAACAACCTAATTTGTCCAACACACAACCAATTATATCTACACCAAATACACCAACAGAAAATCCAGTATTTGTAGATTATCCCAACAATGGAAAAGACTTCGTTTTTAATCCAAATGCACCAGAACCAAAAAATGCAGGCAATGAAACCATTCCACAGCAAACCCAGAACACAATACCTGTTGCAAATGAAACACAAATTAATAATTTAGATGCCGAGGCAGATAAACTAAAACAACAAATCATATTTGCGCAGGATTTAGAGACAAAAAGGCACTTCAAGACCAATTGAATAAACTAGAAAATGAAAAAACAGTCTTACAAAATGAGAAAAATCAATTGGAATTGAATAACCAGCAATTACAAAACAATTCGAATGATTTAAAAACACAAAACAAAACATTAGCCGAACAAAAGAAACAATTAGATGACCAGATTTTGGCAATGGAAAATGAAAAGAAAAGAATTGAGCAGGATAAATGGGAGCTAGAGCAAGAAAAGAAAATGCTTGAATTTCAGAAAAACAAACAACAAAAAGATATAGAGCAACTACAAAAGGAAATTGCTGATTTGAACAATAAAAAAATAGAAGCCAATAAATATTCGAATAAAACGGCTGAAGAAATTGAATTTAATTTACCATTAAAAGTAGGAGCTACTACTAATGTAAAAAATATATTCTTTGCTGCCAATTCATTTGTGATGAAACCTACTTCAGACCCACAAATGGAAAAAATAGTATCGTTTTTGAAACAAAACAATACCATAAAAATAGAAATTGGTGGCCATACAAATGGATTGTGTGATGAAGATTATTGCAAAATGCTCTCAGAGAAAAGGGCGAAATCAGTAGTGGACTACCTGATTATGCGTGGCATTAGCGCCAATAGACTTACATACGCTGGTTATGGCAAAACTAAGCCAATAGTAGTGGATGTAAACAATATGCCTACCGCCAGCGAATTAAATCAAAGAGTGGAAGTAAAAATTACTAGTTTGGAGTAGGGAAAAGAGTATGTTTCAAAAAAAAAGCCACCCGATTTGAGTGGCTTTGCTTTTTGAATGCTGTAGAATTTTATAATGGGATATTATAAAACGCACACACTTCATTGTAAGTCATTTCGGTTACTGGTTTTTGTAAACGCAATGCAGTTGTAGCAGGAATAACTATATATCTATATTCGTTATTAGTTGAAGGTGATGAATTAAGAGTAGATGTAAAATTTATGTTTCCAACCGTTAAAATAAAATTCCAGAATGTTGGACCACTAGTTGTTGCTGGCAAAGGCCTAACGTTAGAGCCATCAGCAGTTAATTTGGTATAAGCCAATACAACCCCTTGATCCAAAACAGTTTGCGTAATTGCTGTAGCGGCTTTATTAAAATTATAGTTTCCCGATGATCCACTCCATGTGCCTGATAGAAACCAATCAGAGTACAAAACATTGGCATTTCCATCTATACCTGCAGGACCCTGTGGCCCAGTTTCGCCATCTTTAGAGCATGACATTAAAAACACTAACATAAGTGCTGATAAAATTTTTGTGAGACTTTTCATAATTAATAATTTAAAATGTTAATAAAAAAAATATAATGCAAATTACATATTTATTTTTAAATAAATGTATTTTTTTTATAATGTATATAAAGATAATTCAAAAACATGGTAAAAAAATAAATTCTACCTCTTTAAACAATGGCAAACAAATCAAAAAAACAGATTCAACCTTACCAATTTATAATTACAACTAATACAAAACCAATGAGTAATAAAATATCAATTATAACCAATATAACTTTCAATACTCAAAACGCAATTCAATTCTGTTAATTCGAGTTTTTAATTCAGGTGAATTGCCGAGTTCTAAAGGGGTTTCCTTGCCTGTTTGCCTCAATTCGATTCGGGAAGGTTCAAATCCTCTCTTTATAAAATACGTAACCAAAGCCGTATATCTTCCTTGCGTAATAGTGATTGCATTTTTGGAATCTAATGAATTGTCAGTAAAGGAAGAACAAACGAGTTTTAGATTTGGATTGTCAATCATCGATTGGCATACTTTATCTAAATAAGGGAAATAAATAGGTTCTATTTTTGTTTCAAGCGCACTAAAAAGTATCGTTTCTATAAAAACCGGTGGAGCTTGAATATTTTCAGTCTGAAAAAAAAATTGCTCCAATGGCTCCACATTATCTTGTCCAAATGCATTGCTAAATCCCAAAAACAGTATTATGCTAAAAATAGCTTTTTTCATATTTCTTATTTAAAGTGGAAAAATAAAAAAAAACACTTGTATTTTTCAATTTTAAATTAATTTTGTCCAAACAGACTATAAAATGACTACACTTTTTGAGGATTTTTCGCCTAATACCTATAATGAATGGAAGGAAAGTGCTATAAAAAGTTTAAAAGGTGCTGATTTTGACAAAAAATTAAAAACCACCAACCCCGAGGGAATTGAAATTGAACCGATCTATTTTTCAAATCCAACTAAATCCACTTTCGGTGCTGAAAGAAGTGAATTGCCTTGGTTGATAACAGAATTTATCCAAATAAATGATATAAAAACGGCAAATGAGGCTGCACTATCTGCTTTAAATAATGGAGCGAATGCCATTTTATTCGATGCTCAATTCGTTGATCTAAACGCTTCAGATTGTGCGTTGCTGCTTAACAATATTCAACTTGAATATGCACCAGTTTATTTTGAAAACCTCAAAATTTGGGATGAAATTATCTCCTATTTTAATACGCATTTAAAACCATCCACCCAAATATCGACACTTTCAAATATAGGTTTAGACCCTATTGGAAAACTTGAAAAAGGAGCTATATTCGAACCAAAGGAAATAGAAAAAATAATTGCAAATTTCGTCCCTGAGCAGCCATTTTCAATTTTTAATATAAAAGGAACACATTTCAAAAATGCAGGCGCAAATACCATTGAAGAAATTGCCTTTACAATAGCCAAAGGAATAGAATATTTAAATCTTTTGAAAAAAGAAGGTATTAAACAATTTCCTTTCCATTTTACTTTAGCTACTGGTAGCGATTATTTTATGGAAATAGCCAAATTAAGGGCTTTTAGACTGCTTTTTCAAGGGCTCTTAGCTCAATTTGGATATTCGCCACAAACCATAATTATTCATTCTAAATCATGTGAAATAAATAAAACGGTTTTCGATAAGGAAAATAATATGTTGAGAAATACAACAGAGGCTATGTCGGCAATTATTGGTGGGACAGATTCTATTTGTATTTTACCATTCGACTATTTATCTGAAACCACTTCAATTGGCTCAAGGATGAGTCGCAATTTGCAAAGCATTTTGGCCAATGAAAGTTATTTTGACAAGGTAGATGACATGGCTAAAGGCAGCGGTTATATCGAAAGTTTAACGGAGGAAATTTGCAATAAAACATGGGCGCTTTTACTCCAAATTGAAGCACTGGGTGGCTATATTGCTGCCTATAATGATGGGTTTATAACTGAAAAAATTAAGCAAAGCAAAAATAAGCTAGTCTCAAATGTAGAAACTCGAAAAACGGTGTTATTGGGCACAAATAAATTTCCAAATCTACACGAGACAATAAATACAGCTCCTAATAAAGTTACAAATACTGGTGGCATTTCCGAACATCGTTTGGCCGAATCCTTTGAGCAAATTAGAATTGAAACCGAGCAACGATTTTTACAAACAGGGAAAAGAAAAACTTTTTATTTATTGCCCTTTGGAAATTTAGCCATTAGAAAAGCAAGAATTAATTTTGCCATCAATTTTTTTGGTGTTGCTGGTTTCGAAACCGTTGAATTAGAAGGTTTTGAGGATGTACAAATGGCAATAGCTGAAATGATTAATTTAGATAAGGACTATATTGTTTTATGTGGGGATAATGAATCGTGGAATAGTTGCTTACAACCTATTTTTGAAGCAGTTGGAGTGGAAAAATTTATATTAGCTGGCCATCCAAAAATCCTGAACCCTGAACTAAAAAATTTAAACATAAAACATTTCATCTACGAAGGATGCAATATTTTAGATGTATTAAAATCATTTTAGAATTATATATTTCTTCCTAATCCGTTACAAATTGCATATATTAATAAATTATTTACTATATTTATTCTATTCAATTGTTTATTTTGATTATTATTTAAATGAAAACATGCCGACAATACTTGTAAATGGTTGCAACTATCACTACGAAATAAGTGGAACAGGAAAAGAAACAATCCTATTCTCTCATGGCCTACTTTGGAGTGGGTTTTTGTTTCATAAACAGGTTGAGTTCTTAAAAAACAAATACCGTGTTATAACATACGACCATCGTGGGCAAGGACAAACGGAGGTAACAAAAGATGGTTATGAAATGGATAATTTGTATGAAGATGCCGTGCAACTAATCGAAAAATTGGCACTAGGTGCTGTTCATTTTGTTGGCCTTTCGATGGGTGGATTTGTAGGCATGCGATTGGCAGCCCGAAGACCCGACTTGGTTAAATCGCTTATATTATTGGAAACTTCCTGCCAGGCAGAACCAAATACATTTAAATATTCAATTTTGAAATCCATAGTTTCATTTTTTGGGGTACGATTGGTGACCCAACCCGTAATGAATATCATGTTTGGAGATACCTTTTTAAACGACAAATCGCGAAAAGCAGAAAAGGAATTGTTTGAAAACGAGCTTAATAAAAACAAAAAAACAATTGTAAGGGCTGTTGATGGTGTGATAAAAAGAAAAGGAATTGAAAAAGAGCTTTCTAATATTGTTTGTCCTACCTTAATAATGGTGGGTGAAGAAGACAAAGCAACTATACCTGAAAAAGCGAGAAATATTCATAAAAGAATTCCTCAATCAACCCTTGTCTATATAAAAAATGCAGGACATTCTTCAAGTATTGAAGCACCAGAAGCAGTAAACAAAGCCATTTCTGATTTTCTACCCCAAATTAATCATTAGAAATACTTATAAAATTCGGGTTTAATGAACCGCTAAAATTCCCTCATCTTTAGCTTCTAAATTAGAAGTGCCCATGAGGTAAATATCAACAGCTCTAGCAGCTTCACGGCCTTCAGAAATCGCCCAAACAACTAAAGACTGCCCTCTTCTCATATCGCCTGCTGAAAAAACTTTAGCATTTGCTGTTTGATAATTGGTCGTTTTAATATTACCCCTTTCATCCTGCTCAATTTTTAATTGGTCCATTATCCCAGTTTTGTCTGGAAAAAGAAAGCCCATAGCCAATAAAGCCAATTCACAAGGTATTATATGTTCTGTTTCTGGCATTTCCACAAATTGTGGTTTTCCGTCTACCGTTTTCCACTCAATTTCTACTACTTTTAATCCTGTCAACTCTCCCTTCTCATTTCCAATAAAGGCTTTCGACAATAGCGACCATTGTCTTTCAACACCTTCTTCGTGGCTACTTGAAGTTCGTAATATCATTGGCCATAGCGGCCAAGGATTATTTTCATCTCTCCCAACTGGTGGCTTACCCAATAATTCGATTTGGGTGACGGATTTGGCGCCATGCCTATTGCTTGTTCCTACACAATCCGAACCTGTATCTCCTCCACCAATTACCAATACATTCTTCCCTTTGGCACTCAAGCTCCCATTTTGATATGGTTTGCCTGTATGGTCAACTTCAACTTTAATATCAGCAACTCTCTTATTCTGTTGGCTCAAAAATTCCATTGCAGGGAAAACGCCTTTTAATTCACGACCTGTAATGGGCAAATCTCTTGGTACAGTTGAACCACCAGTAAGCACTAAAGCATCAAATTGAGCCTCCATTTCTTTGGCATCTATATTTACACCAATATTGCTATTCAATTTGAATTCAATGCCTTCGGATTTCATTACCTCCAATCTTCTATCTATAACCCACTTCTCCAACTTAAAATCAGGAATTCCATACCTCAATAATCCTCCTATTTGATCGGCTCTTTCATAAACGGTAACAAAATGCCCCGCTTTATTTAATTGAGCGGCGGCGGCTAAACCTGCTGGTCCAGAGCCTATAATTGCAACTTTTTTTCCTGTCCGCTCTTTTGGAATAAATGGTTTTACATAGCCCAATTCATAGGCTTTTTCGATAATCGACTTTTCAATATGTTCGATAGCAACTGGTGGTTGGTTAATTCCCAAAACACAAGAAGCCTCACATGGTGCTGGGCAAATACGACCAGTAAATTCTGGGAAATTATTTGTAGAAGACAATATATCTATTGCTAATTTCCAATCTCCTTGATACACTGCATCATTAAATTCTGGTATAATATTCCCTAGTGGACATCCAAAATGACAGAAAGGAACACCACAATCCATGCATCTAGCACCTTGTTTCTGTGTCTTTTCATCAGAAAATTCAACATATAAATCTTTATAATCCCCAAGCCTTTGCTTTGGATCTCTATAAGCAGGTAATTCTCTTGTAAACTCTTTAAAACCCGTTGGTTTTCCCATATTCCAATTTTTTCTTCTTTATTTAATCTATGAAGTCACTCTCACAATGCCTTTTATCTTTCTTTCTTCTAATACTTTTTTATAATCAGAAGGCATAACTTTTACAAAATGACATTTTAAATCTTCCCAATTATTTATTAATTCTGTTGCCAATTTGCTTTTGGTATATTCTTTTTGTTTTGAAACCAAATCAAATACAATATCGAAATCTTCTTCCATAAGCGCTTCCAATTCAACCATTTCTGTATTACAATTCTTAGGGAATTCTTTTTTAGGATCAAAAACATAAGCCACTCCCCCACTCATACCTGCCGCAAAATTCCTTCCTGTATTTCCCAAAACAACAGCAATACCGCCAGTCATATATTCACAACCATGATCACCCACACCTTCAACTACCGCTGTACCACCTGAATTTCTCACACAGAACCGCTCACCCGCCATTCCTCTTATAAACGCCTGTCCTGATGTTGCCCCATATAAGGCCACATTTCCAATTATTATATTTTCTTCTGCATTAAATTTGGCTTCCTTCGGTGGATAAACAATCATTCTAGCACCCGATAGTCCTTTTCCAAAATAATCGTTTGCCTCACCTTCCAACTCCAATGTAAGTCCAGGTGCTCCGAATGCCCCAAAACTCTGACCGGCAGATCCTTTATAATTAAAATGAATGGTATCATTTGGCAATCCTGTACCTTTATAAATTTTGGATATTTCATTCGAAATCATCGTTCCTACAGCTCTATCTGTATTTATAATATCAAATGAACCTGTACATTTCTGTTTAGATTTCAAAGCTGGCTGGGCAATTTCTATCATTTTCCAATCCAATATATGCTCCAAATTGTGGTTTTGACTTATTTTATTATAAAGTCCTGTAGTTGGTTCCGCAAATTCTTTATGAATGATAGGACTAACATCTAAGTGTTTATATTTCCAATGGGTAATATTATCTCTTCTTTTTAATTTATCTGCCTGACCAACCATTTCATTTACGGTCCTAAAGCCCAAACTGGCCATTATTTCTCTTAAATCATTTGCTATGAAAGTAAAATAATTTATTACGTGTTGAGGATCACCCGTAAATCGTTGGCGCAACTCTGGATCTTGAGTAGCTACTCCTACCGGACAGGTATTCAAATGGCATTTTCGCATCATTATACAACCCATTACCACAAGTGATGCAGTTGCAACTCCCCATTCCTCAGCGCCCAATAATGTGGCAATTGCAATATCTCTTCCAGTTCGCAATTGTCCATCCGTTTGCAAAACAACCCTATCTCTTAGTTTATTTTTTACTAATGTTTGGTGTGCTTCCGCCAAGCCAAGTTCCCAAGGTAAACCAGCATGTTTTATAGAACTAAGCGGTGATGCTCCTGTGCCTCCATCGTATCCTGATACCAAAATTACATCTGCTTTTGCTTTAGCTACTCCTGTTGCAACGGTGCCCACTCCTGCTTCAGCCACTAATTTTACATTAATTCGAGCCGCTCGATTAGCATTTTTTAAGTCAAAAATAAGTTGCGCCAAATCTTCAATTGAATAAATATCATGGTGTGGTGGTGGCGAAATTAATCCAACACCAGGTGTTGAATGACGCACTCTACCTATCCAGCTATCCACTTTATCTCCTGGCAATTGTCCACCCTCTCCGGGTTTTGCCCCTTGCGCCATTTTAATTTGCAATTCTTCCGCATTGGTTAAATAGTAACTTGTAACACCAAATCGTCCAGAAGCTACTTGCTTAATTGCCGATCGCTCCCAATCACCATTTTCTTTCTTTTCAAATCTAATTTCATCCTCACCACCTTCTCCACTATTGCTTTTTCCGCCCATCCTGTTCATAGCGATTGCTAGGGTTGAATGTGCCTCATGCGAAATCGATCCAAATGACATAGCGCCTGTCGCAAATCTTTTTAAAATTTGCTCTACTGGTTCTACCTCATTTAATGGGATTGCCTGTGCATTTGTAAAATCAAAATCAAACAAACTTCTAACGGTAATTGCTTTTGCTGTTTGATCATTTATAGTTTGGGCAAATTTTTTGTAAATGCCATAATCATTCTTTTTTGATGCATATTGTAATAAATGAATGCTATCTGGATTAAAAAGATGCGATTCACCTCTTCTTTTCCATTGATAAACACCACCAACTTCTAACTTCGGCGCAATATCTGTATTTTCAGGAAACGCTATTTGGTGTCTTACCAATACTTCTTTTGCCAATTCATCAAATCCAATACCGCCCATTCTTGAAACTGTACCGTTAAAACATTTCTCTACTACATGTTCACTTAACCCTACAATTTCAAATATCTGTGCTCCATGGTAAGATTGGTATGTTGAAATACCCATTTTGGAAAACACTTTTAATAAACCAGCACTTGCAGCCTCTATATAATGTTCTACTAATTCATCGTCTGAATACTTGTATTTTTTCTCTCTTTTTAGTCCATAAATCGATTGGTAAGCCATATAAGGGTGAATGGCACTTGCTCCAAATCCAATAAGAGTGGCAAAATGATGTACTTCACGAATATCACCACTTTCCACCACCAATGAGCAGTCGATACGTCGATGTAATTTTATTAAATGATGGTGAATTGCGCCAACTGCTAATAAAGAAGGAATGGGTGCAAAATCTGCATTAACGCCTTTATCAGAAATAATAATGATATTATTACCATTTAAAATGGCCTCTTCTGCTTCTTTACAAATTCTATCTATTCCCCGTTCCAAAGCGCCTAATTTGCCATTAGCAGGAAAAAGTGCCTGAATGGTAATTTCTTTAAATTCGGGATGTTTGATATAGCGCAATTTGGCAATATCTGAGTCGGAAAGGATGGGTTGTTTGATTGCGATTTGTATGCAATGTTCGGGTTTTGTATCTAAAATACTTGACGCACCACCCAAATTTGTAAACGTCGACATCACTAATCTTTCTCTGATTGGGTCTATTGGAGGATTCGTAACCTGTGCGAATAATTGTTTGAAATAATTAGAAAGATGCTGGCTTTGATCCGAAAGTACAGCGAGTGGTGTATCTGTACCCATCGAGCCAAGCGGTTCCTTTCCCTTTTCTGCCATTGGCTCCAAAATAATTTTTATGTCTTCATTTGTATAGCCAAATGCGATTTGTTGTGCTAGTAAATCCTTGCCTTCTAACCTATCATATTTAATATCTGGTTTTGGTAAATCTTTAAACGTAATTTTGTTTTTTACTAACCACTCGCTATAAGGAAACTCGCTACATATTTTTTCCTTTAACTCCTCGTCGCTTACAATCCTGCCTTGTTCCAAATCGGCAATAAACATTTTTCCTGGCTGTAACCTGCCTTTTTGTATAACTTTCGATTGATCCACAACCAATGCTCCTGCCTCAGATGACATCACCAAAATATCATCACTAGTCAGACAATATCTAGATGGTCGCAATCCATTTCTATCCAAAGTTGCTCCTACAATTTTACCATCGGTAAAACAAATAGATGCAGGACCATCCCAAGGCTCCATTAAACAATCATGGTATTCATAAAATGCCTTTTTGTGTGGTTCCATTTGATCATTATCCTGCCATGCTTCAGGAATCAACATCATCATTACATGCGGAATCGAGCGACCTGAATGTAAAAGCAATTCGACTACATTATCTAAATTGGCCGAATCTGATTGACCTGGATCACAAATTGGTTTAAGCATTTCCAATTCTGCTTTGGTAAATACCTCACTTACCAAAAGTGCCTCTCGGGCATTCATCCAATTTATATTCCCTTTAATGGTATTTATTTCACCATTATGTGCTAAAAATCTAAATGGCTGTGCCAATTTCCAACGAGGAAATGTATTGGTAGAAAACCTAGAATGTATTAAAGCAATCGCTGATTTTAATTTTTCATTTTGCAAATCAGGATAAAAAGTCTTTAATTGATAAGTAGTTAACTGTCCTTTATAAACAACTATATTACAAGAAATGGAAGTAAAATAGAATATATCATGGGTGCCTTCGACCGTATTATAAATGGTGTGTGTAGCGTGATTTTTAAAAACAAATAATTTACGCTCAAGTGTTTTACTATCAGCTAATGGTTCATTAGACTCAACAAATATTTGTTCAATGTGTGGCTCGGCTGCAAGCGCGGTAGGACCGATTCCTGTATTATTTACAGGTACTTTTCTGAATCCTAAAATATTAAGGTTTAATTTTTCAGCAGCCTTAAAAATCTCCTCCTTACAAATTTCAACTATTCTTTTATTATTGGGAAAAAAGATAATACCCGTACCATAATGACCAAATTCAGGTAAATTGATGCCTATTTTACTCGCCTCTTCTCTATAGAATCCATCAGGAATTTTAATTAAAACACCAGCGCCATCGCCCGTATTTTCTTCGCAACCACAACCACCACGATGTTCCATATTTTCCAACATCTGAAGTGCATCTTTTACAATTGAATGCGCTGCAACACCTTTTAAATTAGCTACAAATCCAATCCCACAAGCATCTTTTTCAAATTCTGAACGATACAAACCTACATTTTCCAATTTCTTATTCATATTCATACAATCCCCTTTTTTAACCGCAAAAAAAGCTCTTTGTTTATTTTTTAAACTCAAAATACAATTTGCGAAAAATAATGATACGACAATTCTACATTTTATTAAAAAAAGAAGCGATTAAGAAAAGATTAATTCGAAAACTTGATTATTATAAGATTATCTAAACTTAAATTAAAATTTACAAAAAAAAATGAAAGACAGTTTATATTTTTTTATATATGTTTAATTATTATAATAATCATCATTTTTAAATAAATTGTTATCAAATAATTCAACTATTTTTTATTGATTTTCTTTTAACTACTATTGCAGCATAAAATTTTTAAACAATAAATAAATAACTATGAAAAAAGCATTATTTTTATTTTTAGCAATATCAAGCTTTAATATTGCAAAAGCAGGCGACGGAAAATTCAAGGAAAAAATGAAAGATTTTTTAAACCCAATGAAAGACGATACAGACTCTACTACAGTGGTTGAAGAGAAAAAACCGTTTCCAATTGACATTGCAGGCTCTGTTGATGTATACACTCAGACCAATTTCTTAGGCAAAGTAACAAACAATGTTTACCATAGAGCATTTTATCCAAAAGCAAATGCTTTTAATCTTGGTATGTTCAACTTAATGATGTCAAAAAAGATTGGAAAAGTGGGATTCATGGCTGATATAGGATTTGGACCTAGAGCTGAGGCAGCAAATAACACTATTTACGCAAACTCAATAATAGCTATCAAACAATTGTATGTAACTTATGCTCCAGCGGAGTTTGTAGACATCACATTTGGTAATTTTAGCACTTTTTTTGGTTATGAATTAATTGAACCACAAAACAATTTTAATTATTCTACTTCTCTAGCTTTTCAAAATGGACCTTTCTACCATACAGGTATAAAAGCCAATTTCAAAAAAGATAAATTCAATTTCCTAGTAGGTTTTTTCAATGATACCGACACAAAAGATGATGAGGATAGAAATAAATATGTAGGAGCACAATTGGGCTATACGGGCGATAATGGTGGTGTTTATGTAAACTTTGTTGGTGGAAATGAACCTTCTACTTACATGGTTGGCGAGGATGAAATTAGTGCATTCAAAAACTATAAACACTCTTACGACCTGACAGGTTCAATTAAATTAGGTGAAGAGAAAAAAGGAAAATTAGGTGTAAATGCAGCACTACACAGCTATAGATATAAAGCATTAAAAGATGATGAGGCTTCAAAAGCGACATATTACACTACTTATCTTTATGGACAATATGATATTACCGAAAGAGGATCAATAGGCGGCCGTGTTGGGTATTTTAATGATGCAGATGGCGTTGCAGCTTATGTAATTGGAGGAGCAAAAAGTTATTTAGATTTTACATTAACAGCCCAAGCAAAAATTGGTAACTTAAGGTTTATTCCTGAGCTAAGATTTGACTTGGCTAGTGAGCCTGTCTTTTTCAAAAGAGATGGCAGCGTAAACAGCAAATTGCAAACTGTACTTGGTATGGCAGCTGTTTATTCTTTCTAAATTCATAGGTTTGGTTTGGTTTTTTTCGGTCGCACTCTTTGGGTGCGGCCATTTTTTTTATAAAAAACCAGAATCATTACTTTGTAAAAATAATGATTTGAGAAATTATTTAAGCTCTTCTTTTAAATACAAACCCGTTAAACTCTTTTTACTTTTGGAAACTTGCTCTGGTGTTCCTTTTGCAACAATCAAACCTCCACCCGAACCTCCTTCAGGACCCATATCAACTATATAATCAGCTACTTTTATTATATCCATATTGTGTTCAATTACCACTACAGTATTGCCCTTTTCAACCAATTTTTGCAACACATTCAAAAGCAAACTGATATCTTCAAAATGCAAACCTGTGGATGGTTCATCAAGAATATAAAATGTTTTTCCAGTATCTCGCTTTGATAATTCCTCAGACAATTTTACCCTTTGAGCTTCGCCTCCAGAGAGTGTGGTGGACGATTGCCCTAGTTTTATATAACCCAAACCTACTTCATGCAACATTTTAATTTTGCGATGAATCTGTGGAATACTTTCAAAAAACACCACTGCATGATCAATGGTCATATTCAATATATCACTTATCGATTTCCCTTTATATTTAATCTCTAAAGTTTCTCTATTGTATCTTTTTCCCAAACACTTCGGGCACTCCACATATACATCAGGCAAAAAATTCATTTCAATTAGCTTCATACCCCCACCTTCACATTCCTCGCACCTTCCACCTTGGACATTAAATGAAAAACGACCTGGTTTGTACCCTCGAATTTTGGCTTCGGGCACTACTGAAAATAAATTGCGAATCAAATCAAAAACACCAATATAGGTTGCTGGATTGGAACGGGGAGTGCGACCAATTGGCGATTGGTCTATTTCAATCACTTTATCAATATGCTCTAATCCCTCCACCTTTTTATATGGCATTGGATGTTGAACTGCTCTGAAAAAATGTTTATTTAAAACCCTATACAAGGTTTCATTTATTAGCGTAGATTTTCCACTTCCCGAAACACCAGTAATACAAGTAAGGGTGCCTAAAGGAATTTCTAAATCTACATTGTGCAAATTATTGCCACTTGCTCCTTCCAACTTCAACCATAAATCATTTCCAGTCCTCCTTTTTTTAGGGATTTCAATTTTTTTATCCCCTGAAAGGTAGGCACAAGTTGATGTAGGAAATTTTATAAATTCATCAGGCGTTCCTTTTGCTATTATTTGTCCACCATGGGCGCCCGCTCCAGGACCAATATCTATAATATAGTCGGATGCCATCATTATATCCTTATCATGCTCCACCACAATTACTGAGTTGCCAATTTCGACCAAATTCTTTAAAGAATTGATCAATCTTTGATTGTCTCGCTGGTGCAGTCCAATACTTGGCTCATCCAATATATACGTTACACCCATTAACTGTGAACCAATTTGAGTGGCCAATCGAATTCGTTGCGACTCTCCTCCTGAAAGACTAGACGATGGGCGTGACAAAGACAAATAATTCAATCCTACATCCAATAAAAACTTGGTTCTATCTTTTAATTCTTTTACAATATCCTTTCCGATTATGGCCTGTTTCGTAGTAAATTTTTTATCCAAACCATCAATCCAATCATATAAACCATTCAAGTCGTAATTTGAAACTTGGCCGATATGCTTTTCATCAATCAAAAACCATTGTGCGGATTTCTTTATTCTAAATCCATCGCATACTGGGCACTTTTTATTAGACATAAATTCTTCAGCCCATCGCTTCATTGGCTCAGATGAACCTTCCTCAAAGGTTTTTAATATTTGACTAAACACACCCTGAAAACCTAATTTTAACGCATTTTCATCATCAAAACCCGATTCCAATTCTACATATTCATTTTCGGGCATTCCATACAAAATGATATCTAATAATGCTTTTGGCAAGCGTTCAATGGGCGATTTTATATCACATTTATGCCTCTTAAATAAATCTTCAATGAGTTGAAAAGTAATAGATTTCTTGTACTCTCCAAGCGGTTTTATGCCACCCACAAAAACAGACAAAGTACTATCCGGAATTATTTTGCTAAGTTCAGGTTTTTTTTCCACTCCCAATCCTTTACAATTTTCACAGGCTCCGTATGGCGAATTGAATGAAAAAGAATTCGGACTTGGTTCCTCATACGAAATGCCCGTTTCTAAACACATCAGCTGTTTACTAAACTTAAACACCTCTTTTTTTTCAAGTTCGAGTAGCAACATTAATCCATCCCCCTCCAACATTGCCTTATTTATTGAAGTCCTTAGTCTTTGTAAATCCTTTTCTTCGACTAAAAGTCTATCTATTACTATTTCTATATCATGTACTTTATACCTATCCAACTGCAACTTAGGATGAATATCCACAATTTCACCATCAATCCTTACCTTGAGATAACCTTGTTTCCTTATTTTCTCAAACAATTCTCGATAATGCCCTTTTCTACCGCGCACAACTGGCGCAAGCAATACAATCTTTTTATTCAAATAATTTTCTAAAACAAGTTCAATAATTTGATCTTCAGAAAACTTTACCATTTTTTTGCCAGTATTATATGAATAGGCTTCTCCAACACGCGCAAAAAGCAAACGAAGAAAATCATATATCTCAGTTGTCGTGCCTACTGTGGAACGCGGACTTTTATTAGTTGTTTTTTGTTCAATTGAAATAACAGGACTTAACCCAGTAATTTTTTCTACATCTGGCCGTTCCATACCGCCCAAAAATTGCTTGGCATAAGTTGAAAAGGTTTCCATATACCTACGCTGACCTTCTGCAAAAATGGTATCAAATGCCAAAGACGACTTACCACTTCCACTCAATCCAGTAATTACAACTAATTTATTTCTGGGAATCTGAATATCAATATTCTTTAGATTATGGACCTTTGCGCCATAAACACAAATTTGTGAAATTTCTTCTTCTGAAATTGGAAACAATAAGGACTCTGTTGACATTTTACAAAAGTAAGGGCTTTTAGAAGAACAAATGTTATAAATTGTAGTTTTTAACCAAAAAAAAATCCCGCTATGGCGGCTATACCAAGCGGGACAAAAACAAACTTAAACTAACTTTTTATTTTGATAGTATATAAAACCCTCTTTTTAATTCACTGAGGCTTTTTGCTTTTTAATTAAATCTTGCAAAAAAGGAATGTTTTTGGAAAAATTTTCTGCAAAAGCATTTAATTTTTCCATTGCAGGTGCTTGAATATTGCTTTTTACTTGCTCCAAATAACCCAAAACTACTGATTTCAATTCTTCCCCTTTTACTTGGGTGTTTTGCATTATTTCATCATACAATCGCTTTCCTTCTTCTTTGGTCAATTGTTCATTTTGGATTAAATCTTCAACCAATTCTTTGAACTTGTGAGAAGTAAGCGAAATTGTGCCAATACTAGAATAAAATATTTCTTTCATCATAATATATGAATTTTTATTATACAAATGTACATTACAGGGTGGGCTTACAGAAATTTATATGATTAAGACTTGATTAACTAAAATTTAAGTCTATGTATTTTGCCCAAAATGGGTTTTCTTTCTTTTCCTCTAAAAAAAAATGAAATAAAATGTGGAATTTTATCCGCAATTGTATCTCAATACGTATACTGATTAAAAACAATTATAAATGGCGCTGGAAAAAAGATGGTTAATTGAGGAAACGGATAGTGAAATTGTAAACCAACTTTCTCAATCTTTAAAAATAAACAAAAAACTATGTCATCTCCTAGTGGCTAGAGGTATTAAATCATTTGAAGAAGCGCGAGATTTTTTCAGACCTAATTATAGTCTTTTACATGATCCATATTTGATGAAAGATATGGATAAAGCTATCCAACGAATTGAAAAAGCCATTTCAAAAAATGAAAAAATATTGGTTTTTGGCGATTATGATGTAGATGGTACTACGGCGGTAAGTTTGGTATTTTCTTTTTTACAAAGTATTTATTCCAATATCGGCTACTATATTCCGGATAGATATAAAGAGGGTTATGGGATTAGTTTTGCAGGAATCGATTATGCTGAAGAAAATAATTTCGGACTTATCATTGCATTAGATTGTGGTATCAAATCAAATGACAAAATAGACTATGCCAATAACAAAAATATAGATTTTATTATTTGCGACCACCATTTACCGGGTGATGAACTACCAAATGCAGTGGCTGTTTTAGACCAAAAAAGAGCAGATTGCAATTATCCTTATAAAGAATTAAGTGGCTGCGGAATTGGTTTTAAATTAATTCAAGCACTTGCTAAGGTTTACAATGTCGCAGATGAAAAAGTTTATGCCTATTTAGATTTGGTGGCCATAAGTATCGCTTCAGATATTGTGCCCATTACAGGAGAAAATAGGGTGCTTACTTTTTTTGGATTGCAATATATAAATGAAAAACCAAGACCTGGAATTGAGGCTTTAATCAATATTGCACTTAACAAGGATGGAGAAATTCAAACAAGTAGGAAAAGAATACTTGAAACCATGGATTTGGTTTTTATAATTGGACCACGGATAAATGCGGCCGGAAGAATTGGTCATGGTTCTCAAGCTGTTGAATTACTTGTTGAGTCGGACCCGACAAAAGCCCAAGAAATGGCAAAACATACAAGTAAATAATCAAACACGGAAGGAACATGATAAAGACATAACAGAAGAAGCAATGGATATGGTGGCGCAAGACCCAGCTCTTATAGCCAAAAAATCTACCGTTCTTTTTCAACCGCATTGGCATAAAGGGGTAATTGGTATTGTAGCATCCAGATTGATAGAATCCTATTATAAACCTACCATCGTTTTAACAGAGTCTAATGGCAGCGCTACTGGGTCCGCCCGATCGGTTCATGGTTTCGACGTGCATGCCGCAATATGTGCTTGTGCTGATTTACTGGAGCAATTTGGAGGACACAAATATGCTGCTGGTCTTTCCATGCGTTTGGAAAATTTACCCAAATTCATCGAAAAATTTGAAACTATTGTAGCTTCTACCATTACCGAAGACCAATTAATTCCGAAAATAGATATTGATGCAGAAATTGAATTGTCTGACATAAACGCCAGATTTTTGAATATTATAGAACAAATGGGGCCATTTGGCCCAGGTAATATGCGTCCAGTTTTTGTAACAAAAGGCGTGAATGATACTGGCAGAACAAGGCTTGTAAAAGAGGAACATTTGAAAATAGATATTGAAAAAAAGGGACAAAATAGCATTAGCGGTATTGGATTTAATATGAAAGCTTATTTTGATTATATAAGTACAAAACCCATATTTGACGTTTGCTATCAATTGTATGAAAATGATTGGCAAGGTCGCAAAAATGTAGAAATAAGACTCAAAGACCTAAAATAGGGTCTAATGGACAAAAAGTAGGCTTTTTTAGAGACGTTTAGTTCAAGTGGACAAAAAGTAGGCTGTTTCTTTAGATAGTATTTGAGTTTAAATAAGTTGATGTTATTTTTACAAAATCGTATAAAACGGATACGAGCTCTGCTGGAGAGCAACTCGTTTAGGGATATTACGATGTCCGACAAAAATGTCAGTTCAAAAGAGTTTCTTAAGGGAAGCTCTTTTGATATTTTTAGAGGACACTATGCCTTAAAAAACTCATCTATCAATTTCATTTTCCTCTTTATTGAGAGTCCGTTATGATTACGCATTTTGTTTTTCAAATTAGAAAATTGACCCTCTAGAGAATTGGTGGTATTAGGTATGCATAAAGAGATGTAATCATACCAAGTAAAGAGCCATTTCAGATTAGTTTTTAAGCTTCTATAGGCGCTCCGAAGTCTTCGGTGGGTAAAAGTACTTTTGTTGGTAAATTGGTTAATAGTACGCTCATTTAAAAAGGTAGCCCACTTAATATACCAATCATTTAAACCACCTTCAAAACTTTCCTTATCGGTACATTTTAAAAGACTCACAAGCTCTTTAAGTTCAATACTAGCAAGCATTTTAGGTGATTTGGTAATGTATCTTCTAATAATGGCTACTTGGTGAAATTGACACATTTGAACAGGTATATTGGGGAATGAATTCAATAACCCACGTCTACCATCACAAACAATTGCTATAACTTTAAAGCCTTCATTCTGCAACTCTTTTATGCCCTTTCTGTATAAGGAATTAGTTTCGTTTTTGATGTAGTATTTTAGTAGTATTTTCCCTTTAATAGCATCTTTAAAAACAGTCACCCCAAAGCCCTTACCCCAGTATACAGAGTCCATAACAACAATTACTTTATCTGGATGGACAATTGCTTTTTTTGGGGTATATAAATCTAACTTACGTTGGATAGTTCTATTAGAGCAACCATACTTCTGTGCAAGTTGCATGTATGTTTGTTTACCATAGAAATATTCCTGCCAAAGTAATTCAGGTACAAGTCGGAAACCAGAGACAAATTGCTTTTTACAATGATAACATTTGTAGAGTTGTTTATCTCCCTTTTTACCGTTTTTCTTGGTTATTGAAGAACCACAGTGAGCACATTTTTTTTATTCATATACTTTGATTGACTTCAAAGCTAGGCTATATCTATCTTTTAGAGAATTTTAGCCTACTTTTTGTCCATTAACCCTAAAATAGCTTATTTTAATATAGTTTAAAAAAATCGCTCTTATTGAAAAAAAATATGAAAAATCAATTAATATATTCTAAATTTACCATACGATTCAAATAAACCTTAATAAAAAAAGCACTCTTTAAAAAAAGGTATAATTTAACTTTTAAAATTAAAGCCCAAAAATTTAAATGGTAAAAATTTTTGCACTCGAAAAATTTAAAGAATTCCATATTGACCCACCTAGAAAATATCGGTACGCAATTTCAAACTATGGCAGGTTAGTCAGCTTTAGTGATAAAATTGAAGATGGAGTTATATTAAAAGGATCTACAAGCGACGGTTATAGGTTATTTACTTATAAGGAAAGACAAGAAGACGGTAAAATAAAAAACAAATCCTTTTTTCTATACAAATTAGTGGCGGATGCATTTTTAGAAAAAACATCAGACGACCAAGTTTCAATTTTGCACCTCGATAGGAATAGAGCTAATGATTTTCATATGAATTTAAGATGGGTTACAAGAGAAGAAAGATTGGAATTTGTTAGCCAAAGTCCCTTTGTAATTGAAGCAAAAAGAGATTAATAGAATATAAAAAGAAAGCGGATACCTCCAAATTGACATCAACAAATGTTATCCTTATAAAAAAAATGCTGGCCGACCCGAAAAGAGGCAATAATATAAAAGCTATTGCTAAGCGATTTAACGTTTCTCCAATGCAGATTTATAGAATAAAAAGGGGTGAAAACTGGGGTCATATAGAAATATAGATCCTTTTTTCCTTACTAATAATGTACATTCCTCACCTTCTTTCTTCATTTAATTAGGTCAAATCGTTTGTTCAAAAATGAAAAAATAAATTCTTTTAAAAAATAGACAAAAATTAATAAACAATTCAACCAATTGTCTTGAAAAAAACGTACATTTGCGCCAAAATTTAGATTCTTTTATTCATTTAAATAAACACAATTATGGTTTTTGATTTAGATATGATTAAAAAGGTTTATGCTGAGTTTCCTGGCAAATAGCAAAAGCTAGAGAGGTACTTGGAAGACCTTTAACATTAAGCGAAAAAATTCTTTTCACCCACCTTCATCCTGAAACACCATTTGCTGCTTACGAGCGAGGAAAGGCTTATGTAGATTTTGCTCCAGATAGAGTTGCAATGCAAGATGCAACTGCTCAAATGGCACTTTTACAATTTATGCAAGCTGGTCGCAAGAAAGTAGCAGTGCCTTCAACAGCGCATTTAGACCATTTAATATTGGCTAAATTAGGCGCAGATAAAGACTTACAAGATTCTTTAAATAAAAACAACGAAGTATTCAATTTCCTTTTCATCTGTTTCTGAGTAAATATGGCATCGGTTTTTTGGAAAGCATGGCCGGTATCATTCATCAAGTAGTACTTGAAAACTATGCGTTCCTGGTGGAATGATGATTGGTACCGATTCCCATACTGTAAATGCAGGTGGATTAGGTATGTTGGCCATCGGTGTAGGTGGAGCTGATGCAGTGGATGTAATGGCTGGAATGGCTTGGGAGCTTAAAATGCCTAAACTAATCGGAATTAAATTGACAGGCAAATTGAGTGGCTGGACAGCACCAAAAGACGTAATATTAAAAGTAGCCGATATTCTTACTGTTAAAGGTGGAACAGGTGCAATTGTAGAATATTTTGGTGAAGGCGCAATAGCAATGTCGTGTACCGAAAAGGTACTATTTGTAATATGGGTGCCGAAATTGGCGCTACAACATCTACTTTTGGTTATGACGACTCGATGGCTCGATACTTAAAATCAACAGGCCGAACCGAAGTAGCCGAATTAGCAGATGGCATAAAAGAACACCTGACAGGTGATGATGAAGTATATGCAAACCCTGAAAAATATTTCGATCAAGTAATTGAAATAAACCTTTCGACACTGCAACCACACTTGAATGGACCCTTCACTCCAGATTTGGGTACGCCAGTTTCTGAAATGAAAACCAAATCAGCCGAAAATGGTTGGCCTACCAAAGTGGAATGGGGATTGATTGGTTCATGTACCAACTCCTCTTACGAAGATTTATCACGTGCGGCATCTATTGCAAAACAAGCAATTGACAAAGGCTTGAAAATAAAAGCGAAATTCGGTATCAACCCAGGTTCAGAAACGGTACGTTTTACAGCCGAAAGAGATGGATTTATAGGCATATTTGAGCAATTAGACGCTACTATTTTACCAATGCCTGTGGGCCTTGTATCGGACAGTGGGAACGAGTTGGCGAAGACAAAAACGCTAAAAATACCATCGTTCACTCGTTCAACCGTAATTTTGCAAAGCGAGCAGATGGCAATCCTAATACTTATGCATTTGTAACTTCCCCCGAAATGGTGGCTGCAATTGCGATTTCTGGCGATTTAAATTTCAATCCACTTACCGATACTCTTACCAACGAAAAGGGTGAGCAAGTAAATTAGACGAACCAACAGGTTTTGAATTACCGCCAAGAGGTTTTGCAGTGGAAGACAATGGCTACCAAGCACCTGCTGAAGATGGTAGCAATATCGAAGTGGCTGTGAATCCAGATTCAGACAGACTACAGCTGCTTGCACCATTTGCTCCATGGGAAGGCACCGACATCAAAGGGCTTAAATTATTAATAAAAGCAAAAGGAAAATGTACCACCGACCACATTTCAATGGCTGGTCCTTGGTTGCGATTCAGAGGTCACCTTGATAATATTTCGAATAACATGTTGATTGGTGCAGTAAATGCATTTAACGACAAAACGGATAATGAAAAAATCAATTGACTGGCGAATATACCAGTACCAGCCACACAAAGAGCCTATAAAGCTGCAGGAATTGGCTCGATAGTAGTAGGTGACGAAAATTATGGCGAAGGTTCTTCTCGTGAACATGCCGCTAACCTTCGTTTCTTGGGTGTTCGAGCAGTATTGGTAAAATCATTTGCTCGTATTCACGAAACCAACCTTAAAAACAAGGTATGCTTGGACTTACATTTGTAAACAAAGCTGATTACGACAAATTCCAAGAAGACGATTCAGTTGATATTTTGGGATTAACTACATTTGCACCTGGCAAAAACCTACAATTGGTTTTGAATCATAGCGATGGCACTTCAGATACAATTGAAGTAGCACATACCTATAATGCTGCTCAAATTGAATGGTTCAAAGAAGGTGCTGCCCTTAACATCATCAAAAAACAACAAAACGGATAATTCAAAATCCATACTATTAAAAGGCGATCATTAGGTCGCCTTTTTTATTTGATTATTCTGGGCGTTACCACAAGGGTCGGGCTTTATGCTTGTATCTTTTTTGCCCAACTACATAACCAAACAAAAAAAGGATACCGCTCCAATCCCTAACGCGGATAACATTTCAGAATTGAGATTTATGATTGGGGGATTTGGAGATTTGAAAATGTGGGAATTTGGAGATGTGGGGATTTGAGAATTTGAAGATATCTAAATTAGAAAGTCTATTTTTGAATTTTTAACCACAAAGTAAACAAAGCTAATCGCAAAGTCCACAAAGGTTTTCAAATTTTCATCTTGATTCTAGCTTCTCATTTCTTGATTCTATCTTCTTGATTCTCCCTCTCTTTGTGCCTTCTTTGCGTATATTTTCTTCGTGTCCTTTGTGGTTAGGTTTTTTAAAAAAATCCGTATTTTACCACAAAATTCGCAAATTTAGCACAAAATTAAATCTTGTTTCTTTATTCGGTTCTCACATCTCACTTCTCCCTTCTAATACTCAAATTGTTTAACCCATTTTCTATAAGGCATTATTGGACCATCACCTTCGGCTAAGGCAGGTGGATGAACGACTTTCTTGTTTTGCCAAATTTTAAAATCTTGATATACATCATGAATATATCCTTTTATTCCTGCTTTTAACACAATAGATTCGACTAATCCCTTGGGCAAAACGGTAAGTAACGGATGAATCTGACTTGACTTTTCTAAAGACTGAATGCTCATTCCGATTCGCAAAAACATGTTTTTCTCATCTATTGGCGTTGCCAAAACAAACTGTCTACTTCTCAAATTCATTGCTGGAACTGAAACCTCTACTCTTGCATAGCCCAAACCCCATTGATGAATCTCAAACTCTGAATAAATTTTCTTACTTTTTGAAAATGCGAATGCTTGTCTTTCCATACTGTATTTTGCAGTTAGAAATGGACCATCGGTTTCCAAATTTTTATGTACTTGTATTGCAGTATATTTATGCACTTCCGAAAAATGACCGATATCAACACTATTTTCAGCAATCTCTTGTGGTCTACTTTCTAATTGCCAAGTATGGAATTTAGGATATAGCCATCCTGTCATTTCTACTTCTGGTATCGACCAATCTGGAGCATTTCTTTCAGGATCAAAATAAGCCAAAATAATACCATAATGTTCAATTACTGGATAGTTATATATCTTTGTTTTGGGTGCTTTAGTGCCATAACCCGTTTTGGTGCAATCACCTTTTGTATCGAAACAAAATCCATGAAATGGACAACGGATATTTTCCCCTTCAACTGTACCTCCATGACCCAAATGGGCGCCCAAGTGTGTACAATAGGCATCTAAAACACTAATTTTTCCCGATTCGGTTCTAAAAATCACAATTTCTTCGCCACAAAAAGTTTGTTTTAAAACCGTACCTGATTTTACTTCGTGCGAAAGTGCAACTGTAAACCAACCTTTTGGAAAAGCACAAATTGGTAGGACACCTCTTCTCATGTTATTAATTTTTGTAATACAAAAATAAAAAATTATCTAATTTGTCCATCTCCTTTTACAATCCATTTTTCTGTGGTTAGCTTTTCTAAGGCAAATGGACCACGTGCATGTAGTTTCTGAGTAGAAATGCCTATTTCAGCTCCCAAACCAAATACACCACCATCTGTAAAACGGGTAGATGCATTCTGATATACCGCTGCGGCATCTACTTCATTTAAAAATCTTTGTATATAAACAGCATTTTCAGAAACTATGGCCTCTGAATGTTTAGAAGAATATTTTCGGATATGCGATAATGCTGCTTCAAAATTATCTACTATTTTAATAGAACATTTTTGGCTTAAATATTCCATCCCATAATGCTCTTCGCTTGCCTTATTTAAAAATGGATATTGTTCTTTTGAAAGAATTTCAAAACTTTCTGAATCTGCAAATATTTCCACTTCGAAAGGTAAAAAACCTTCTATGATGAGTGGTAAAAAGGATTTAGCAACGGCGCTATCCACCAAAATGGTATCAAGTGCATTACAAACCGACGGTCGGTGTGTTTTAGCATTTACTACTATTTTGGCCGCTTTTTGTAGGTCAGCACTCGATTCAATATAAGTATGACAAACTCCAGCCCCTGTTTCAATGGTTGGAACAGTTGCATTTTTTCGCACGAAATTTATCAATTCCTGCGAACCTCTTGGAATAATGATATCTACAAATTTATCGGCCTCCAATAATTCTTGTACATACAACCTATCAGGTGGTAAAAGTTGAACCATTTCCTTGTTGTGTCCAAACTTCGCTAATGATTCCTGAATAAAATGAACTAATATTTTATTCGAAAAATCGGCATCACTCCCACCACGCAAAACTACTGCATTACCCGAACGAATACACAAAGCAGCCACATCGATAGTTACGTTTGGTCGCGATTCATAAATAACGCCAACTACACCCATCGGAACGGTAATTTTTTCAATTTTTAATCCATTTTCGGTAGTATGTGTATAAAGCAATTTACCTGTTGGATCATCTAAAAGAGCCACATCTCTTACGCTTTGTGCAATATCCATCAAGCGCGATTTATTCAACATCAATCTGTCCTTTTTGGGATCAGCATCAGGCATTTTTACTAAATCTTTCTGATTCTCACTTACAATAATATCTATATTTTGCTCAATTTGAAAACTAAGCTCGTTTAATATTTCCTTTTTCTGCGTGTCGCTTAGCTTACGTGTTTCTACCGAAGCATCACTTACTGATTGTAAAATGTGTTGAATATTTTGCATAAAATAAAATTAAACTTGTAAGTGGGATTAACAAAACTTAGGCTATTAATAAAAGATAAATTTTTATATTATTTCAAATGGTCACTAAGGTAATCTTTTCTTTTTAGCACAAAATTCTGCCCCAAATACACTTTTCTAACCATTTCATCGGCTGCCAATTCTTCGGCAATTCCTTCTTTAAGAATTTTTCCCTCAAAAAGCAAATAAGCTCTATCCGTTATTGACAATGTTTCTTGTACATTATGATCGGTTATCAGGATACCAATATTTTTGAATTTTAACTTTGCCACTATCGACTGAATATCTTCTACTGCTATGGGGTCGATGCCAGCAAATGGCTCATCCAATAAAATAAATTTGGGATCTGTAGCAAGTGCACGAGCAATCTCGGTACGCCTACGCTCTCCACCAGACAATACCTTGCCCAAGTTTTTTCGCACTTTTGTCAACCCAAATTCATCCAATAACGATTCCAACTTTATCTTCTGCTCCTTTTTGCTTAGTGGGGTAAACTCCAAAATCGCTTTAATATTATCCTCTACCGACAAATCTCGAAAAACACTATTTTCCTGTGGCAAATAACCAATTCCTAATCTAGCTCGTTGATACATTGCTTTTTTGGAAATATCAATATCATCTAAAAATATTTTGCCCTCATCTTGCGTAACCAAACCAACTATCATATAAAATGAAGTTGTTTTACCAGCGCCATTTGGACCCAACAAGCCTACAATTTCGCCCTGATTAACAGTAATTGATACATTATCAACCACTTTTCTTTTGGAATACGTTTTATTTAAATTCTGGGAATGTAATACCACTTTCTCTGATTAGATTACAAAAATAAGGTTTTTGGACTTTTAAAAACAAAAAAAATGTTAAGCCATACTTATTGACGTATTTGGAATGAATTTTATTTCAAAAACAAGCTATCTTTATATAGTGAATTTATTTAGTACAATTTCTTTAGCTTATCGATCGATAAAGCAAAATGGGATAAAGACAGTTATCACCTGCTGTATTATTGCCGTTGGAATTATGTCATTAGTTGGTATTTTAACTGCAATTGATGGGTTAAAAACTTATTTAACAAAGGATTTTAGTGCAATGGGTGCTAATACTTTCAAATTGCGAAATGCCAGTTTGGGGGTAAGGTTGGATGATGATGATGAAAAGCAAAAAATTTATAGAAAAATAAATGTTAGGGAAGCCAAAGCATTTAAACAAAAATTCAATCCTGTTCGTCCTGTTTCGATACAAGTTATTTGTTCTCCAATGGCTACGATGAAGTTTAAAAATGAAAAATCAAACCCAAATATTCGAATTGTAGGTTCAGACGAAAACTACCTTTTAACTGAAGGTTTTTCAATTCTTGAGGGTCGCAATTTTACAAAAAAAGAAATCCTATCTGGCCCTTCGGTTGTAATATTGGGCAATGAAGTTGCCACCAAACTATACAAAGAACCAGAGCGTAGTGTGGGCAATTTTACACTTATAGATGGCAAACGATATTTAGTTATTGGCGTTTGTGTAGGCAAGGGAACGAGTATGATTACAAATGATAATTTTGCAATTATTCCATTCGAAAATGGCAGGCTCCACTTTCAAATTGGTGATGCAAGTTATCTCTTAAGCGTAATTGCAAATAATGCTGAAGAATTGCCACAAATAATTTCTGATGCAAAAGGAATTTTAAGGGTGGTAAGAGGACTTTCTCCGCGAGAAGAAAATGATTTTGATATTCTTAAAAGCGATAGCATTTCAGAAATGTTGGTTGAAAAAACACAATATGTAACTTTAGGCGGTTTTATTATCGGCATTATTACCCTTTTCGGAGCTGCAATTGGATTTATGAATATTATGTTGGTGAGCGTTACGGAGCGCACCCGTGAAATTGGTACAATGAAAGCAATTGGCGCAAATAATAAAAGTATTCTAACTCAATTCTTAATGGAAGCCATTTTAATTTGTCAGATTGGTGGCGCATTTGGTATCCTTTTGGGAATAACTATTGGAAATTTGGTCTCAAAAATGATTGGAGGTGCATTTATTATTCCTTGGAACTGGATTATTGTTGGCGTTTTGTTTTGTCTTTTTGTAGGGCTGGTATCAGGAATCTATCCTGCTTTTAAAGCCTCCCGACAAGACCCCATTGAAGCACTTCGCTACGAATAATTAAAAAATATTTCATAATTGATTGAATAAGTATATATTTACAACAGATATTAATAATTTACTTTAAATTGTTTTTAAAAATTACAAATTCAAATAATGAAAAGAAGAGCTTATATTAGTTTAATAATGCTATTGATGTTTGTTGTAGCTTCTTTTGCTGCAGACTTTACTAAGGTATATTTTAAGGGCTATGATTTGAGTTCATATCAATACCCGAAGAAGAATAGTGAAGGCATTTATTATCCATACTATGAATCGGTAGAACTTGTAAAAAACTATGGCACCATTTCAATTGATGAAATAAGTGGCACTATGCAGTATAAGTACATCAGTGGAGAAACTTATACTGCCAAAGACATTAAAAAATTAATCCGATTTGAATTTGACCCAAAACTTGGCAGTATAGAAAGTATCGTCTATTTGGGTAAATGGGACAATAATGGCGTGGATTTCAAGCTACAATTTTTCAAAGAGACCACCAGTCAATATTCGGTTAAATTATATACCAAACGAAACGTAGATCCTTCAATGTTAGGTGGCGAATATTATAATAAAGAGTTTCATTTTCATACTCTTGGAATCACTCCAAACGAATTATAATACTTTTTACAATTTTACTAAAAACCATAATGGTTAAATATGGTTTCAATTTTTTGTTCTATACCCGGTACTTGGTCAAAGTTTGCTTTTAAAGCTTCTTTATATTTTTGTGGTGTATTTATTTCGTTATTAAAAATAGAATACATTTGTTTAAATCCTATATTAGACACTTCGTCCCACGGTTCTGAATTACTATCATCAAATAAATCATAATAAATCCCCCAAGGTATCCAACTGTAGGCTGGTGTTGTATTTATATCTAAAAACACATCAGTATACAATAATTCACCATAATACCATCGAGCGCATTGCAATGACAAGTCCTCCGCCCATGATTCAGACATGGCTACCAAACCAGATTGAGGTTGAGTGCCATCGCCATAACCACCATTAGCATATATATGTTGTATATAAGTTGTCCAAAAATCGGTGCCGACTTTGGTAAAATGAACCGAATGGGAGAATTCGTGCAATAAAGCCTCCATAAAACCAGGATTTACACCCAAATTATAGCTTGAATAATAAGGTGCATAAATATCTGGCAAATCATTTTTTACAATATGCGACAATGAATTTGCAATTGGTGCAGGCAATCCGAATAAGTTTTGTAATAAAAGCTTTATGTTCCCTAATTTTGCAACTGCAATATTGCGCAACATCGGAGCAGCATAGCTAGTAGACAGAATTGCATCTTTAGCCAACCAGATATTCATTTTCTTTTGTGGCTTAAAATATCCATTTTCTTCTGAGAATTTTCGATGAATATTTAAAGCAGAAAGCGTAGCCGCTGCCGTCTGTAATAGGGCATTTGTATTTTCATTAGGATTAATGGCAATAGAAATATCATTACCTGATTGAATATTAATGTTACCGAGTTGATAATTTATAGGTAAAAATAATTCAAAAATATTGTCGACCGTAAAATTTCTAATTTCGCTATAACCATTATCAAATACCAAACTAAAACTGGGGTTGGGTGTGATAATCCTTTTTTCAAAAACAAATTGACCATTTTGGTCAGTAAATACTTCCTGCTTTTTGGCAAACTCCCTTAAAACTACTTTAACGCCTTGTAATGGTTTATTTTCATGACTAATTGGGTCATAGAATACGATATTTCCCTTTTGTGGCTCCCTTTCATTTTGGGTGGCCAATCCTAGCAATTTAAATGCATTCTGTTCTAGTTCAAATTGAGCAGCATTGGGTATATAAAGGGGATATAATAGCTCATATTTTATTGCTCCAATTTGCTTATTAATAGGCAAAATACCATATAATTCTGCTTCATTACGATTAGTCGAACGAATAACCTTATCTCCTTTCTCTTCTTTCAAAATATCTAAAGGCGTACTTGAAATATCGATATTATTTTTCATTAAAAAAGCCACCTCGTCACTCGTTTGTACAGAAAATTTGACGTATAAATGGGTTGCTTCCAATTTTTCAGCCTGCTCCTGCTCGCCCATTACAAGGAGTGCTTTTCGCATATTTTCGAGGTAATATGGATTTCTTTTAGCGCTTTCTTCAATTTTGGGCGTTAGACTTACATTTTGCTTTTTCTGAATTTCTTGAGGTTGGCATGCAATGAAAAGAATACTAAAAATAATTGAAAACAATATATTCCCCTTTTTCATATTAATATTTTTGTTATAAATGTAGAAAAAAAAAAGCCTGTAAAAGTTCTTTTCTGAAATTATGGCAAAAAAAAAGCCATGTTTTTCAACATGGCTTTAAAATTTAAATTGTGCTAATTAGTCTTGAATAACTTCAAAATTAATATCAGCAACTATTTCTTTAAAAAGATTTACGGTAGCTTTATAAGTACCTAAATTCTTAATCTCTTCTGCTAGGTGAATTTTCTTTCTGTCCACGTCCAAGTCAAACTGGCTTTTTAAAGCATCAGCGATTTGAATAGTTGTAACAGAACCAAAAAGTTTACCACTTGTACCAGCTTTTGCACCAATTTGCAATACTTTATCTTTCAATTGGTCAGCAATTTTCTGCATATCTTCCATTTTCTTGGCGATTTTTGCAGATTGTTGCTTACGAATTTCTTCTAAATGTTTAACGTTAGACGAGTTGGCAACTTTTGCCATTCCTTTTGGAAGTAAAAAATTACGACCGTAGCCAGCTTTCACTTTTACTACATCGAATTTGCTTCCTAAGTTTTCTACGTCTTGAAGTAATATAATATCCATTTTTTTCTACTTTAAAAGGTCAGCAACGTAAGGTAACAAAGCAATATGTCTAGCTCTTTTAATTGCTTGAGACACTTTTCTTTGAAATTTCAATGAGTTTCCAGTAATTCGACGCGGAAGCATTTTTCCTTGTTCATTGACGAATCTCATCAAGAAGTCAGGATCTTTGAAGTCCACGTATCTAATGCCTAATTTCTTAAATCGGCAGTATTTTTTCCTATTGAATCCAATCTTTGGAGCGTTTAGGAACTTTATGTCTTTTTTATCTGCTGCCATAACTATGCTTCTGTTTTTTCAGTTTTTTTGCCAGATAATCGAGCCCTTCGACCTTCTGCGTATTTAACCGCAAATTTGTCGAGTGACACAGTTAAAAATCTCATAATGTTCTCGTCCCTTTTAAACTCTACTTCCATTTTTTTAATCATGGAACCATCGATTTGGAATTCAATCAAAGTGTAAAATCCGGATGTCTTTTTTTGTATCGGGTAAGCTAGGGTCCGAATTCCCCAATCTTCTTTGCTTACGAGTTTCCCACCGTTCTTTTCAAGAAAGTCTGTGTACTTCTTGACCGTTTTGGAGTACTCATCACTGCTGAGTACCGGTGTGGAAATAAATACGGTTTCGTAATTATTCATTTTATATCAAAAAATTTTGAAGTGCAAAGGTAGCTTTTTTTTATTAATATTTACTATCTCAATATTAAATTTATCAAAAGAAGAGAAAAATATCGAATGGTTAATTTTTAATGTTGAATGTTAAATAGATTCAAGAGACAAGATTGCAAGAATCAAGAAATATCGAATAGACTCAAAAGACAAGACAGCAAGAATCAAGAAATATTGAAAGTTAAATGAATAAGAAAAACCAAATTACCAATAACTTGATAACTCATTAACTTAACAACCATTCTAAAATCTCAAATTCCGCCTCTCACCTCTATCTTATTCACTCTTTTCTGATGTCGTCCACCCTCAAAAGGTGTATTTAAAAAGGTATGAACCATTTCAAGTGCCAATTCTTTGCTTACATATCGAGCGGGAATACATATTACATTAGCATCATTATGCATTCGAGCTAATTCCGCAATTTCATTTGTCCAACAAATGGCTGCTCGAATACCCGAATGTTTGTTGGCTGTAATAGCTACACCATTTGCACTTCCACACAACAAAATGCCCTTTTCAGCATGCTGGTTGTTAATAAATTGTGCCAATTGGTGCGCATAGTCGGGATAATCAACAGACCCATCGGAGAAAGTACCCAAATCGTTTACCAAAAAATTTTCACTTCGCAAACTTGCTTCTAAAAATTCTTTCATTTCGTAACCCGCATGGTCGGCTGCTATTGGTATCATTGTTGCTTTTTGTACAAAAGTATACTAAACTAAGTATAGTAGCAAATTAATTTTGAGCAGCAGAGTGAAAGAAGTAGGTTTTTGGGTGAAATCTCTTTGTTCTTGGAAAAAATTGGAAAAGGTTTGAAATACCAAATTTGGAATCAGAAATCCTAAATCTGAATTGTACTTGCATGAGGGATAGAGCGGAAAGCCCGCAACGACGAAGGAGTGAGGACTTGAAGCGATAGCCCGACCGTGAGGTACGAACGGACATGCCCAAAAACATGTTTATAAATTTAAATCTTAACGTTGCTCTTATTCACCCAAGCGGAAATGAGGATACTTATTTCGTATAAAATAAATATAGGGAATGCTACAATCAATTGACTGCTAACATCGCCGGGTGTAATGATGGCTGATAAAATCAAGTTTGCCAAAATCGATTCCTTGCGGTGTGCACGCAGGAATTCTGGTGTTATAAGCCCAACTTTAGTAAGGAAATAAGATAAAATAGGCAGTTCGAATACGATACCGCACGACATTACCGAGGTATTCACAAATCCTACATAATTGGCCAATGTAATATTGTTTGCCACCTTTTCGGATATGGAAAACTCGCTCAAAAAACCAATAGAAAAGGGCGCCATGAGAAAATAACCGAACAGACAACCCAATACAAATAAAAGCGTAGTCCAAAAGATAATTCCTGCAGATTTTGCAACTTCACTTTGCTTTAATCCGGGCTTGACAAAGCGCCAAAACTCCCAAAAAACATAAGGAAAAGAGGCGATGAATCCTGTAAGCAATGATAAACTCATAGCTGCCGAAAACTGCCCTGCTACATCCACATTTATAACCGTTAGGTTCATGCCCTTAATACACATTCCTTCAAAACCAGGATAATTATCGGAGAGGTAGCACAATAATTTATAGGTAGGAAAATCTTCTTTTAATAATCCAAAAAGTACGGTATCGAATATTTGGCGATGAAAGACAAAAGCCGCAATTGAAAATACCAATATTGCTATAGCCGACCGCATAATATGCCAACGCAGCACATCGATATGGTCGAAAAACGACATTTCGTCTTTCGCTATTTCTTTCTCTATATCCTCGCCCACGCTTATTATTTATTGTCGTGCAATATATCCATCAAATTGTCCAAATTTGGTGAAAGGATAATTTCTGTTCTTCTATTTTTTGCTTTGCCTTCGGTGGTGGTATTTGTATCAATTGGAAAATGTTCGCCTCTACCCGATGCAATTACTTGAATAGGTGACACACTATATTTCCATGTAAGGATACGCACGATTGATGTTGCCCTAAGCACACTTAAATCCCAATTGTCTTTTATCGACCCTGTTCCGCTAAGTGGCACATTGTCGGTGTGTCCTTCTACTAGTACATTCAAACTGGGATTTGCTTTTATTACTTCAGCCAATTTGCCCAGTGCTTCTACTCCGATAGGATCTACGGTTGTGCTACCCGACTTGAACAATAATTTCTCAGAAAGCGAAACATAAATTTTACCATTTTTATTTTCTACTTTTATGTCTGCCGACGAAAATTTGGTAAATGCTTCTACAATTTTTGCTTTTAACTCTTCCGATTTCTTTTTTTGCTCATTTAGTAGGGCTTCCAAATCAGCTATTTTCTTTTCTCGATCTTTCAATCCTTTGTCCAAATCGGCATTTTGCATGCTTACCTTATCCATTGCCATTTGCTTGAGTGCTAGTTCGGCTTCTTTCTTCGAAATTTCCAATTCCTTGCGTTGCAACTCTACTTCTTTCTGAATCAATTGGGCTGTAGATAATTGATTTTGCTGATTGGCGTCATTCAATTTGTCTTTATTTCGCTCAATTTCTATTTCATGCTCCGATTTTAAATTAGCCAACTCATTCCTTAATCCATTAATGGTTAAAGCAAGTGAGGACGAATCGTTTTGTTTTGCTTTTAATTGGGTCAATAAAATTTGGTATTCCTTCTTGCAAAATTCATAATCATCAATTGCTGATTTGCTTTCGTCGATAGCTTTGGTTCTTTCCCCTTCGATGGCATAATATTTATCCATCAAATCTTGATATTTTCGTTGTGGCACACATGCCGTAAAAAACAACATTGCTAAACAGCCAATTATAAAAATATTATATCTCACTTTATTTTTTTTTGCAAAGATAAAAAGCAAAGCCCATCTATTTTATTTAAAATACTTACTTTTTCAATAATTTAGGAAAACATAACGTTAAACTCAATATTGATAAAAGAAATTTGGTTTAAACTTTCCTCCACCCAAACCCTAAAACAAGAAAATGTGTGTCAATTCCTTTGTTGGGTAGCTGTAAATCTAAATTTGAAATATGCCTGAAACGATAACCAATATTTACATACAATGGATGAGTGGCAAAATTGTGCTGATATGCAATCCCAAAATTATCTGAAAAAATAAAACCTCCAGACTGTTGTAAAGATTCGAAGGCCTGGTATTGTGGCCCACTTCCGATATTTACTCTAATAGAATTTATGTCGTTAAAACAATAAGCATACTTGAATCCAATATTACTTCCTACTTCAAAACTTGGCGAATTGTTTTTTATTTTTATTGGATTAAAATAAGGTTCGAGGTAAACAAAAAATTTATGTTTTGCATTAATTGTTAGGTTTTTTCTTCTAATCCAAAAGTCCAAATTGGCTTGTAACATAATAGGAATATACTTCCCTTCAGGCAGTTGTTCGTTTTGGAATGGCATTCCAAATTGAAATCCCGTTTGGTAAAAACTAATCCGCTTATTTAAATACAAGGAAGTGTCTTTTTGTTGACTTTTTGCAGTACAAAAAATTAATAAAAAAAAATATAAGCAAATATATTTATAGGTATTCATTACACAAAAGTAGTTAAAGATGGTGAAATATTGATTTTCAATACATTAACTTTTATCTTTATTTGTTTAAAAATTTATAGCCTATTAGATAATTGTAAATAAAAAAACAAATTTATGTTTTTATAAATTAAACATATAATTCGTAATTAATTTTGTCATACTTTCGTTTATTATTTTTTATAAAAATTAGCCCAATTATTATGAAAAAGTTGAAAATAGTAATATTTTTCTGCTTCTGCAAGTCCTTCCTAATGATGAATAAATCATCCTGCTTCGCCCAATGTAGTCAAACCCCAATTCGTATAGGTTGCAATTATGAAGAACGATTTACTTGTCCCGTTTTTAAGGGCAAAACTGCCATTTTTAAAGATATTTCCTATGCTAAATTTACGATAAACAAACAATGGGGTAAACTGCCGCTTGCCCCAGATTATTGTTTTCCTGCGAGATATAATAGCTATAAACCCGACTCTTTAAATGAGGTTTTTTGGAATATTTATATGGATGTTTATTCTCCCAAAATAAGTGCTGATTCTTGTACAGCTAGACCTGTAATTATTTTTCAACATGGAGGAGGACTGAATCCATATAATGAAGATACAAGAGGAAATTTAACTAGTAAAACAATAAGTAAATACTATGCAGATCGAGGATTTGTTGTTTTCAATATGAGCTATAGAATGGGTTGGAATGCTGGAAGATCAGGGTTTGTGGATGAAAGTGATACCGTTTTTAGAAGATGTTATGAAAATTATTTAAATTCAAATTATGGGGAAGAGTTTTCAATTATGGAGTCTCATTACCGAAATGTACAAGATTTTAGAGCTTGCCATCGTATGATTTTGAATTGGAACGACACGAGTACCGCTTTAAAAATAGACCCAGACAAAGTTTTTTATTTTGGAATTAGTACCGGTGGAATAAATGCCATAAATGCTGTTTATGGTGCGCAGGAATTGGCTAATACAAAAAATCCAATTACAAGTATTAAACTAAAGAACGACCCTGCTTTTGGAGGATTGGATGAATTTGGTGGTTCTCAGGGCTATAAAAATGAAATAAAAGTAGCTGGTATAATTACTTTAGCTGGTGGCATTATAAATTTAGAAAACATAAACTTTAACCAAGGCGAGAAGACTCCCTTATTATTATTTCAGGGCGATTTGGACTCCATTGTACCCTATAATTATGGAAACCTATTGTACGATACTTCCTTATACAATGGATTAACACAACCAAAATACATGGATATATATGGTTCACATAGTATTTATAATAAAATCATTGCAAATCCCGAAAACAATCCAAATATAAATTTGTATTCTTATAAATGTCTTGGACACGAAACTGGCTTAAGAGAATTTTATGACCAAGAAAAGAAAATTCAAAGTTGTCTTTCAGTTGGTGCAGAGTTTATGAAAAAAATAATCAACAATCAGGAAGTAGAAAATAAACATTTTTGCATCTTAAATAATTATTCATTAGAAACTTCAGAAACCGTTGATACTGATGAAGAAGGAGAAATTTTTGATTGTTTACCAGGTACATATATAATTGAAGCTGATACTTTTATTAAACCTACTGATACAATTTACACTTTTATTGATAGCATAATTACAATAGATTCAATTTTTATTCCTGACACAGGTTGGGTATATTCTTCTACAATAAATTATGTTTTTGATACCACCTACATTACTGGCGACACCATTTTTTTACCTTCAGATACAATTGATATATTGTATACACCCAGAGATATAACCATCTCCAATCCAAATATTTCAAATCTATTCGATTTTAATATATTTCCTAATCCAGTTTCTAATGATTTTATTAACATTAAACTAAATCAAAAAGCGGATATAAAAACGCTTTCGGTTTATGATATTTTAGGTAAAATATTTTTGGAAATAAACGATATCCCATCAAAAAGTGATTTAATTAAAGTTGACATTTCTTCGCTACCTAAGGGAATATTTTTGATTAATATCCAAACAGAAAAACAAATGATTTCTCGTAAATTTATTCGCAATTAAGAAAACTTCTATTTGCAATTTTATACTCTTTTTAAAGCTGAAAGGATAAACAATCCTTAAATATTTTTGTTATTCAAATATAAATTTCAATTTTTTAAAAATTTAGTTTCCACTATAATTCATTTAATTATGCTTGCTAATTTATTACCTTTAAACTAATGACATCTATACTAATTTATTAATAAAACAATTTCAACCAAGCCTAAATGAGCAATAAAAATTTAGAAATGGAAAAAACCTTTTCCGTTGAAAGAAACATCATTGATTGTTTTGAATACACAACCAATTTCTCCACTATTTGGGAATGGGATCAAACTATTTCATCGTCGCAAAAAATTAGTGAAGGAAAAGTTGATGTAGGAACTAAATTTTTAGTGAATTTAAAATTCGGCTTCCAAACCATACCTATGGAATACGAAATAATGGAATATGATTTCCCCAATTTAGCAATTTTAAAAGGAGAAAGCAAGCATTTTACTGCTGTAGACACCATTAAAATGACAAAAATAGATGAAAACCAAACCCAAATTAACTGGCATGCCACTATTGAATTCAGTGGGCTTATGAGTAAATTTCTGCCTTTGATGAAAAATAAAATAATAGAGAATGGATTTACCACTATTGATAATTTAAAAATTGCGCTTCAGGATAATTACTCTTCCTCTCCTACCTCTAATTTATTAGACAGACTAATTTTACCAAAAATTTGGAAATTCTCGAAATATGGTTTTAATAATGCAAAAGACACTTGGCACCCAAACTCTGCCTCTATTACTGGAAAACATATTGTTATAACGGGTGCTACTTCTGGAATTGGACTGGCAACAGCTATCGAAATGGCTCAAAAAGGTGCTCATTTAACATTAGTGGTTAGAAATAAAGTAAAGGGAGAGGCGCTAAAAAAAGAATTAATAGAAAAAACGGGTAATAAAAATATCAATATCGAATACTGTGATTTGGCTATTATTTCAGAGGTAAAATCATTAACCAAAAAAATGATCGAGCAGAAAAAAAATATTGATGTTTTAATTAATAATGCAGGTGCTTTATTTAATGAACGACAAATTACAAGCGAAGGAATAGAACAGAGTTTTGCTCTATTGCTTTTATCTCCATTTATTTTTACAGAACGGTTGATACCTATATTTTCTCTAAACTGTAGGGTTATAAATATTTCCTCAGGTGGAATGTATAGTCAAAAATTAGACTTGAAAAATTTGAATAATATTTCAAACCCGTACAATGGAAGTATTGCCTATGCTAATTGCAAAAGAGGTTTGGTAATACTTACAGAACTTTGGGCAAAGGAATATAATTCGAAAAATTATACCTTTAATTCAATGCATCCCGGTTGGGCAGATACTCCTGGAGTAGTGACGGCTCTGCCTGTTTTTTACAAAATCACAAAACATATATTAAGAACTCCAGAAGAAGGTGCTGACACAATCAATTGGTTGGCTAGTTCGACAGAAGCTGGAAAATTAAATGGGCAGTTTTTTTTGGACAGAACTATTCAAACCACCCATTTATTCTCTAAAACCAAAGAAAGCGAGGCTGCAAGACAAGAATTAAAAAACAAACTCTCAGAGTATTTAGAATAACTATAAAATCAAACATTCACATTTAACTCCAATAAAATCAAAGAATTTGTTTTTAAAATATTCAGAAGATTTTTTGGTTTAAACATAATTTTTCTAAAATTAAATCTTTAAAAAGATACATTATAAAGTGTTAGGCAAGAATTTTGTATTATTGCATAAATAAATCTTTTTTAATGAAAAAATTAGTTGGCACCAGTTTTTTAATCTTTATCCTTTTTTTAGGCTTTGGACAAAACTCGGATTATAATTTCAAACAAGGTCTTCAAAAGGCTAGTTCAGGTGATTTTGCAGGCGCAATTGTAGAATACAATAAAGTATTGGATAAAAATCCAAATTTTACTGAAGCATATATTAATAGAGGAAGTGCTAAAAATTCAATCGGCGAATTCGAAGCTGCAATTGTCGATTTAAATAAGGCAATAACATTAAATCCTAAATCCGCAACGGCATACAACAATAGAGGATTTTCGTATCAATCGTTGGAAAAATATGAAACTGCCATTTCTGATTTATCCAAAGCAATTGAATTAAAAGCAGACTATTCCGAAGCATTCAGCAATAGAGGTGTTTGCTATTTTAACCTAAAAAATTACAAAAACGCATTAGAAGATTACTCAAAAGCTATAGAAATAAATCCAAAAATTGCGGATGCATATAATAATAGAGGTGTTGTAAAAACGATTACCGGAGATTATGAAGGCAGTATTATTGATTATGATAAAGCAATAGAAATAAATCCTAGGTATTCAGATGCTTTAAATAATAGAGGGGTTTCCAAAAGGAATTTAAAAAATTATGGTGGTTCTATCCAGGATTTTAATGAAGCCATTCGAATAAATCCTAACTTTGCAAAGGCATACAACAGTCGAGGTGTTTCAAAATTACTAAGTGATGACAATCAGGGTGCTGTACTTGATTTTGATAAAGCAATTTCATTAAACCCAAATTATACTGATGCATTTATTGGCCGAGGAAAAGCAAATTTAAACCTTTTATTATTTGATGCAGCAAAAGCTGATTTTGCAAAAGCAATCGTTTTAAACCCAAAAAATGCAGAAGCGCACCTAGGATTGGGGAAAACAAATAGCATTTTACTAAAAGAAGTAGAAGCCATCACAAATTTTGATAATGCTATTGCCTTAAATCCAAAACTTGGGGAGGCCTATTTAGGAAAAGGAAATTCGAATAACAAACTAAAAAATTACGAAATATCTATAGCTGATTTCAATAAAGCAATTGAAATAAACGGAAAATTAGAAGAAGCATTCAGTGGTCGAGGCTTTGCTCAAAATCAATTAAAGAAATATGATTTAGCCATTTTAGACTTTAACCAAGCCATTGCTATTAACCCAAATCAATCTACTGCTTATTTCGGAAGAGGATTCGCCAACCTTTTTTTGAAAGCTGAAAAAATAGCCATTTCTGATTTCGACAAGGCTATTTCTTTAAATACAAGTTATACTGATGCCTTTTTCTACAGAGGAAAAGCAAAATCAAATCTAAAAGAATACAAAGCAGCCATTATTGATTTTGACAAAACAGTAGTACTTAATCCTAATCATTATGAAGCATTTTATGAAAAAGGATTTGCAAAATCTAAATTAAGAGAAGATTTAAGTGCAATTATTGACTATAGTTCTGCTTTAGCAATACAGCCAAATTATGTAAATGCACTTATTGGACGTGGGCTTTCAAAAAGTGCGACAAAAGATGATTTAGGTGCAATTTCCGATTTTTCGAAAGTAATAAGTATTGATGCCAATTCGGCGATTGCCTATAGTGGGCGTGGGCTAGCAAAAAGCAATATGAAGGAAGAAACAGCTGCCATTCAAGATTTTGAAAAAGCCATTTCAATCGACCCAACCTTACCGATGGCTTATTATGGTCGTGGTAATTCAAATAGTAAACTTGAAAAAGACAAAATTGCAATTCAGGATTTTGACAAAGCTATTTCTCTTGACCCAAATTACCCGGAACCTTACAATGCAAGAGGTGCCTCAAAATTTGTTTTAGAAGAAACCGATGCAGCCATCCTTGATTTTGATAAAGCTATTGAATTAGACCCCTATTTTGGTGCGGCCTATAATGGTCGAGGAATATGCAATTTTACGCTACAAAAAGATTCATTGGCTATCAGAGATTTTGATAAAGCGCTAGAATTGCTAAAAGACAATGCAAAAGTTTATAATAATAGAGGTATTGCAAAAAGCAATTTGGGTGATGAAAAAGAAGCGCGAAAAGACTATAATAAAGCGTTAGAAATGGATCCTAATTTTGTTGAGGCTTATGTAAATAGAGGCGGTACAAAATTCTATTTAGGAGACCCAAAAGGAGCGATTGTCGATTTTAATAAAGCAATTGAACTTAATCCTCAGTATTATAAAGCCTATTTAATGCGCGGAAATGCTTTGATTTATTTGTTTAAATTTAAGGAAGCCATTGCCGATTATGACAAAGCATTAGAAATAAATCCAAAAATACCAGAAGCATACACCTACAGAGGAAATGCTAAGGAAGGATTAAAAGATTATGCTGGCGCTATTGAAGACCACAACAAAACCATAGCTATGAAACCTGATTTTGCAGAAGCATATTTCGACAGAGGCTATTCAAAACAAAAATCAGGCGATGAAATAGGCGCATGTCAGGATTTTCTAAAGGCAGCAGAAATGGGCTATGAGGATGCAAAGGCAGCCCTAAAACAATATTGTAAAAACAAATAATTCGTCCCTTTTGTCTAAACAGAAATCATTATTCGTTTGCCAATCATGTGGTACAAATTCTCCCAAATGGATGGGAAAATGCAATACTTGTGGAGAATGGAATTCTTTTGTTGAAGAAATAATCACCAAGGAACCCAGCAACTCGATAACCCATATTATAAGTATCGATAAGGCAAAACCAATTCTTTTGGAAGACGTTGAAAATATTCACTTAAAAAGGATAGAAACCAATGACTCCGAATTCAATCGAGTATTAGGCGGTGGTATAGTTCCAGGTAGTATGGTGCTAATTGGAGGCGACCCAGGCATAGGGAAGTCAACCCTTTTGATTCAAATTGCCATGCAAACACTAGGCAAAAAAATACTCTATATTTCAGGAGAAGAAAGCGAGCAACAAATAAAAATGAGGGCTCAACGCATTGGCGGAGAAAATAACTTAGTTTATGTATTTACCGAAACCAATGTTGAAACGATTTTACAACAGGCCGACCAAATAAAACCAGATATTTTAATCATCGACTCCATCCAAACGGTACAAACGGCTCGGGCGGAATCGGTAATGGGCAGTGTTTCTCAAATACGAGAGACTGCCAATATTTTGCAGCAATATGCCAAAAAGAAAAACGTCCCTACTTTTTTAATCGGTCACATAACTAAAGAAGGCTATATCGCTGGACCTAAAATATTGGAACATATAGTAGATACTGTTTTACAATTTGAAGGCGATCGAAATTATAATTATCGCATTTTGCGAACCCTTAAAAACCGCTTTGGATCAGGTGCCGAATTGGGCATCTACGAAATGCGTGGCGAAGGCCTTAGGCCGGTTTCCAACCCGAGTGAAATTCTAATTACAAGTCGGGACGAACCTGTTTCGGGTGTGGCAATTGCTGCAACAATGGAAGGACAAAGAGCATTATTAATTGAAGTACAGGCATTGGTGTCGGCTTCTGTATTTGGCACACCTCAGCGGTCGAGTAATGGATTTGATGGCAAGCGGTTAAGTATGATATTGGCCGTTTTAGACAAACGCTGTGGATTTACCTTTTCTACAAAGGACGTTTTTTTAAATATTGCAGGCGGCATAAAAGTAGAAGACCCAGCGGTAGATTTGGCCGTAGTGGCTGCCTTATTATCTTCTTTTCAGGACTTACCTATTGGTGATGATGTTTGTTTTTCGGGTGAAGTAGGCCTTTCGGGTGAAATAAGAGCAGTAAACAAAATAGACCAACGGATTTTAGAAGCTGAAAAACTAGGCTATAAAAGAATTTTTATTTCGAAATACAACCAGAAAACGACTTATACAAATAATATAAAAGTGGAATTGGTAAAAAAAGTGGAAGAAATTTTTTCAAAGCTATTTATGGAAAATGTATTAAATTAGTTAATAAAATGAATTCTTTTTTTATTAATCGTACAAATCTAGTTTAGATAATATAAGATGGTGCAAATTATACCTCAATTGTAGCTTACTAATTCTATTTTTTTACTAATTTTGATATACTAAAATAATCTATATGCAATTAAAAGAAAATAGCAATGCAAGTGCTTATTTTGATTTATTATCAAATTTGAATGATAATAGTAAATTGGAGCTAATTGCACATTTGTCAAGTTCTATTCTAAAAAATAGAAATAATAAATCAAAATCATTTGATTCGTTATTTGGTGCGTGGAAATCTAAAGAAACAGCTGAAGAAATAATAAATGATATTAGAAAGTCAAGAGTTTCTAACCGAGAAATAGAATCATTTTAATGAAATATCTTTTGGATACAAACATTTGTATTTTCTATTTAAAAGGAAAATTTGACTTACAAAATAAATTTAAAAAAATTGGAATAGGGAACTGTTTTATTTCAGAAATTACTGTGGCTGAATTAAAATATGGTTCAGAACATTCAGAAAATCCAAGTAAAACAAGATTAATAGTTAACGAATTAATTAGCAAATTTGAAATTATACCTATATACAGTTGTTTAGATTATTATGCTAAAGAAAAATCAAGACTTCGAAAATCAGGAATAATTATCGATGATTTTGATTTATTAATAGGTGCAACCTCAATTTCTGAAAAAATGATTATGGTAACAAATAATGTTAAACATCTAGGAAGGTTGAAAAACATAAAAATTGAAGATTGGACAATTTAAAGATCTGCCCAAATAAAATTTGTAATAGTAATTGTCAATTTGGTAATCTGAGTTTTGAGTAGTAAATTTAATTTTTAAATATATGTTGATTTATACAAAACACGTACAATTTTCTACAATTTTAAGCCGATGAAGCCCATTCAATCGCTCTTCCAAGGAATGCAATACCTTTTTTTTCCAAGGATTTGCTGTACTTGTGCTGAACCTTTATCAAAAAATGAAACGCATTTTTGTTTGAATTGCTTAATCGATTTGCCATATACTCATTTCGAAAAACAAGAAAACAATCCCGCTATTCAAAGGATGTGGGGCAGATTTCCTTTCCAATATGGAACTTCTGTCTTTCATTTTTCAAAACAATCAATAATACAAAACCTATTACACCAAATTAAATATGGTGGCAACCCTGATTTGGTAGAATTTATGGGCGAAAAGATGGGACTTCGGCTAGAAAATACACCATTTACTACTTTCCCAGATTTAATCGTACCTGTGCCTATTCACCCTTTAAAGGAACAAAAAAGAGGCTATAATCAATCGGACTTATTGTGTAAAGGCATTTCAAAAGTGAGTCATATTGAGTATCGAACCGATCTATTAGTTAGAAAATCATTGTCTGAATCGCAAACTAAAAAGAACCGAAGCGATAGATGGGAAAATGTGGCTACCGAATTTGAATTGAATAAAAAGATAAAAATATCGAATAAACATATCCTATTGGTGGATGATGTAATGACCACTGGAGCCACTATTGAAGCCTGCGCTATAGCATTACAACAAATCCCTGGAATTACCATAAGTTTTGCCACATTGGCAATTGCTGAAATATGATGCTATTTTTGTAGTTTAATTTGTTCCAATTACAAATTTTTTCACTCATTTCTTATTAAAAAAAAGTAACTTTATATTTTTAAAAAATTGGTAAATGCAAGATCAAAATATAGATAAAATTCAATTAGAAAACCATTTAGAAAGATTAAAACAAAATATATTAAAAACAGATAAGGAACGTTTTTTATCTACTACTAGATTAATGAAAATTGGCATTATGCTAAAAAAGGCAAATATAAATCACAAAACATCCCCTACAAAAAAATAAGGCATGGATGTTTTAGACGATGATTTATTGCGCTTTTGGAAACTATTGCATGACAATAAAGTAAAATACATTATGATTGGCGGCTTTGCAGTGAATTTGCATGGCTTCCATAGAACAACAAACGATGTGGATATTTGGATTGAAAATACAATTCAAAACAGAAAAGCATTAGGTAAAGTTTTGGAACAATTTTCTTATACAGATATTGATTGGGAAAAAATAGACTTGATTCCAGGATGGACAAACTTTTGTATCGGTAGCGATTTATTTTTGGATATCATTATAGAAATGAAAGGATTAGAAAATTACACATTTGAGGATTGCTTTCAAATGGCTTCGGAAGCAGAAATAGAACAAATTCCCATTCCCTTTTTACACCTTAACCATTTGATACAAAATAAAAAAATAACCAATAGACCTAAAGATAAAATTGATGTAATAGAATTAGAACATATCCAAAAAATTAGAGAAAGCTTGAATTTAGATTAAGGTGATTGGAATTTTGCAACAAGTTATGCCTTGTCTTATACCAAACATAATTATAAAATGGTCCATAAATGCGACTTAATTTTTTGCCAAGAAGATAAAAAAAATTGTTGCATATCAATTAGATACGGAACTATTTTTTGAAGATTTATTGGTGAAAAAGAACGAGCAGAATGGACTATTTTGTAGTTATATTTGGTATTAGTTATAAATATTAATTTTATGAGCCAGTTATCTGATTTTATTTATTTTCTAATTTATACTATTAAACATTTTACATGCATTTGGTTAACTTCTAAAAAGCTATTATATTTGTATGATAAAAAAAATGGCATCATTCTTGTTTACCAAATAATAAATCTATAAAAAAGAAAAAAATGAAAAAGATATTTACTTTACTATTGGTTGCCTTTTTGGCTATTACAAGCAAAGCAGAGGAATTAGTTTGGCATACAGACTTAATGAAAGCTACAGAATTAGCTCAAAAAGAGAATAAATCTATTATGTTATTTTTTACTGGTAGTGATTGGTGCGGCTGGTGCAAAAGACTTCAAAAAGAGGTTTTCTTTATGGACGAATTTAAAACTTGGGCAAACAAAAATGTCATTTTGGTAGAATTAGATTTTCCAAGAACCAAAACTTTAGAGGCTTCAATTACCGCACAAAACCAACAATTACAACAAATGTTTGAAGTTAGAGGTTATCCTACTTGCTGGTTTGTAAATTCAACCGTTAAAGAAGGTAAAATTAATTTGGAAAAATTAGGCAGTACTGGATATGTTGCTGGTGGTCCTGAGGCTTGGATAGGAAGTGCAAATACTATTCTAAAGAAATAAGATAATTTACAATATTACTTTTCAAGTAAAAAATAAAAAAGTCTTCCAAATAGGAAGGCTTTTTTTATTTTAGGCAAATGTTCTTTCTCTTCTGCGTGAAGGATAGAGCGAAAAAGCCCGAAGTGGCGACCGCAGGGAGCCACGAGGACTTGCAGCGTTCCGACCATTCGGAAGCCTGACCACGATCAAAGGAGTGGACACGCCCAAAGTATATGGAAAATTATTGAAGATGAGATTTGAAAATTTAAAGATTTGGAAATTAATAACTGGACATAGGGTTATTTGTTATTTCATTACAAAATTTCCAAATCCTAAATTATTCCATTACTTTATTATTTCCTATTCATCAAACCTCTTGAAATGACCATTCGGTGTATTTCAGATGTGCCCTCATAAATCTGCGTTATTTTGGCATCTCGCATCATACGTTCTACATGGTATTCTTTACATAACCATAACCACCATGTATTTGTACGGCTTCAATGGTGGTTTTCATGGCCACTTCGGATGCAAATAATTTGCCCATTGCAGCCGCTTGTCCGTAATCCAAACCTTGGTCTTTGAGCCAAGCAGCCTTATACAAAAGCAATCTTGCGGCACTTATATTGGTGGCCATATCGGCCAATTTAAACTGTATGGCTTGGTGGCTCGATATTTCAGTGCCAAATGCCTTACGAACTTGAGAATAAGCCAAAGCCAACTCATATGCCCCTTGGGCAATACCTAATGCCTGTGCACCAATTCCAATTCGACCACCATCGAGGGTTTTCATCGCAAATTTAAATCCAAATCCGTCTTCTCCTATCCTATTTTCTTTTGGCACTTTTACATCGGTAAAAAGTAAGCTATGTGTGTCGGATGCTCTAATCCCTAATTTGTCTTCTTTAGCGCCTATCTCAAAACCAGGCATTCCTTTTTCAACAATTAATACATTAATTCCTTTATGTCCCTTTTCGACATGGGTTTGTGCAATAACCAAATAATACTGCGCTTTTCCACCATTGGTTATCCAATTTTTTGTTCCATTTAGCAAATAATAGTCGCCCATATCTTCGGCAATGGTTTGTTGCGAGGTGGCATCGGAACCAGCTTCGGGTTCGGAAAGACAAAATGCACCGCTTACTTTTCCGCTGGCAACAGGTGTTAAATACTTCTGTTTCTGTTCTTCGGTACCAAATTTCTCGAGCCCCCAACAATATAATGAATTATTTACCGACATGATAGTAGAGGTAGCTGCGTCAATTTTGGCGATTTCTTCCATTGCAATTACGTAAGAAACGGTGTCCATACCGCCACCGCCATATTTTGTATCCACCATCATTCCCATAAATCCCATTTCACCCATTTGAGCCACCTCGGCTGTCGGGTGAATCATGTCTCTATCGCGCTCAATTACGCCTTGCTTTAGTACATTTTGTGCAAAATCACTGGCTGACGTTTTAATCATCAACTGCTCTTCGGTCAATTCAAATTCCATAGTTGTCTTTTGTGGCATAAAAATATAAAAAATAAAAGAATTGAGGGAATCCTATAGTTTAAAACAACAGAATTGAAATAATGTTAACTTTAGGCAAAAAAAAATGACGAAACCAAGCTTTAAGGAAGCTTTGCGATTTTGGTTTAAATTGGGCTGTATTAGTTTTGGAGGTCCAGCAGGTCAGATTGCCATCATGCATGATTTTTTGGTAACAGAGCGCAAATGGATAAGCGAATCGCGATTTATGCATGCGCTCAATTATTGCATGATTTTGCCTGGACCCGAAGCGCAACAACTTGCAACCTATATTGGGTGGCTTTTGCATGGCACTATTGGCGGAGTAGTGGCAGGTATGTTATTTATTTTACCTTCTGTATTTATTTTGCTTGGCTTAAGCATCATTTACGTTACATTTGGAACATTGCCTTGGGTAATGGCGATGATGGCTGGTTTGAAACCTGCAATTATTGCAATCATTATTGTTGCTTTGTTTAAAATTGGCAAAAAATCTTTAATTAGTGCATTCCATTATGGGATTGCAATTATTGCCTTTATAGCCATTTATTTTCTTCATATTCCTTTTCCATTGATTGTTTTATCCACGCTAATTATTGGTTTTTTGATTACTAAATTTTTGCCTAAAACATTAAATAAAGAAAATAAAAATGATGATAAAAAAGCAAAAGACGAAAGTAATTTTTACCTAAATAGCAATTCAAATGATGTAAAATCTGAAGTGAGCTATAAGAAATTATTTATGTTTGTAGCAATTGGAATAATATTTTGGATTATACCTTTGGGAATAATTTATCAATTTTCAACTGATTTTGCATTTTGGAAAACGCTATGTTTATTTTTCTCAAAAGCTGCATTTGTTACTTTTGGTGGGGCCTATGCGGTATTGCCTTATGTGGCGCAAGAGAGTGTTGAAAAATTCCATTGGCTCACTAGTCATCAGATGATGGATGGATTGGCATTGGGCGAAACCACCCCTGGTCCATTAATTATGGTTTTGGCATTTGTTGGTTTTCAGGGTGCATATAATCATTTCGGATTTTCCATTTTGTTAGGCACAATTGGTTTATTGCTTACCGTTTTTTATACCTTTTTGCCAAGTTTCATATTTATTTTGGTCGGTGCGCCTATAATTGAAAAAACAAAAGAGAATAATCAAGTAAAAGCTGTTTTAGGTTTTGTAAGTGCTGCTGTAGTTGGAGTATTGTTTAATTTGGTTTTATATTTAGCTTTTTCTGTTTTACTACCTACAAAACAATTTAATTCATTTGATTGGGCAGCAGCGGCTTGGGTAATTATTTCATTTTTTGCTTTGCATAAATATAAGGCAAATCTGATTGTATGGCTCGGAATTAGTTTAATTTTTGGTTTGGTGAATTATTGGTTGTTGTAAAATTTATATACCTTTTATCCAAAAATCCCTTTCATCGCTACACTTTCCAACTGATTTTCTCTTAATTGTTCCAATTTAAATATTTCATTTGCCGCAAGTGCGCCTGATGTATAGGCGGCTTCCATTAACATAGTCGAATTGTCCATTTTCACCCAATCGCCTGCCAAAAATAATCCAGGTACTTCTGTTTTTACGGTTGGTCTATCTTTATGTAAACCTACATGGAAAGCGGGAAAATCGTGACGATGTTGGAAAAATTCATGTTTGATATTAAATCCTTCTAATTCTGGAAAAAAGTGAATCATTTCTTTTAATAAATGAATTTTTATATCTGTATCCTCTTTCAAATCGTCGGGTAATGCATAACAATGCAACTCAAAAATGCCTCCATTATTTTTTTTACTCCAATCGCCGGATTCTATCTCCATATTGTGGTAAAAGGTAATGCTATCCAAACATTTCAACCGATCGGTAAATACAAAAAAGGGTACTTTCTGTGTTTCAAATTTATCTGTCCAAATTCGGTAAACAGCATATCTATCCGAACATTTTAGACTTGTCATTTGCGTATAAAATGTACCATAATTTTTAAAGTAGTGGAATTTGAATCAAGGGTTGACTATGTTTTACATCGATACACCAAACTACATAATCAAACATTTGCCCATTAACCAAAAATCCATCTTCCTTTTTTTCTATGCTTTCTACGGCTGTATTCATTTTTATGAGACCACCATTTTTAGTAATAAACTCTATGCATGGATTTAAAAAGGTATGCTGAAAATCATTATTAAGCACATCATATAATAATCCATCTTCATTACTTAAAAAATAAAATGGAATCCTTTGATTAATTCTGCCATGCTCATTTTTTCGGGGTGCTGAAAAGAAAGCACGTGCAAATGAATTAAAAACCATCTGCATTTTTGGGCATCATGGTTCTTTTTGCAAATTTCTTAAAATCTACATTATCTAATTTTTTAAAAGTGTTTTAGGATTGAAACTAAGGAGATTCAAGAATGGAATACTAAACGGATTTACAAAAGTAAACCAATTAAAAATGCCTTGCTTTCGCATACCCAATACATTTAATCCAGGCGTATTGTCTAATCCTTTGAAACCCTGAGTTTCTTGCTCGCCAAACATTATCACATAATCATCAATAGGTATTAGATGCTTAAAAGAATCTATTTTTTTCATAAATTCCCTTAAATTATAATATTGCCTAAAAAATGCATGGAATCCATGTTCTGCTCTTAAAGTTTCTCCATTACTTTCAAACGTCCAAGACCCTACTTTTCCGCCCAAATAATCTGATTTTTCGAATAAAACAGTATTAAAACCTCTTTCGGATAGGTTAGCAGTAGCGGATATTCCGGCAATTCCTCCACCCAAAATGGCGACACTTTTAATTTTCGATAAACGAGTAGGCAAATTTTCGTCAGGTTTATTGAGCGCCACTCGATAGTTTTGCAACTTCGCTTTAATTTTCCTCCTCAGATATGCTCTCATCTTGTTTTATATTTCTATTCCAAATTTTCATAAATTCAAAAGTCACTTCATCCGAAGGAATCAAAAGATCTCTTTTCCTGTTTTTTGCTTTACTTGTTTGTTGTTTTCCAAAAAATCAAATCTTCTTCTACAATTTTATTGGATTTGAAGCATGAATGGCTTTGCAATAATTTGTAGTGGGAATTCATTGAATATTTTATCCCAAAGGGTTATTTGCAACATAGATATTGTATTTTCATCTATTTGGTAAAAATGCTCATAGATAATCATTCTCCTTTTTCGAAAGTAAATATCTAGTTTTGAGGTGTGTGGAAACCAAAATCCGAAATGCGTTTTTACTTTTTTCTGAAATCCGAAATAAATTTTTTCCCAAATTGAGGCGTCAAATTGTCGTTCATACCAACCTGTCAGGTTGGTGTCATTTACTTCTAAATTAAAATTTACTTTCTCCTGATATAAATTTCCTAATAAGGTTTTTATACTTTTATTGTGTACGTGATTTATATGATATGGATCAATCAAACTTTCTGCCACAAGTGCTAAATCAGCATTTAGAAAATGGTAATTATACACCATCGGAAAATTATCCATTTCATTCATAGGCGGGATCGAAGCTGACTCCATTTTACTTTCATCACCCAAATATACCCAAACACATTTATGTTTAATCTGAACAGGATAATCTTTTATTTTGCTGCTTTGGTATGGGCTGATCTATTGGAAGTGATGGAATGCATGCACATTTTCCTTCAGCGCCATATTGCCAACCATGATAGGCACAAACTAGATTTTCGCCATTTACATATCCTAAGGAGAGTTGTACATTTCGGTGGCAACATCTATCTTCTAATACTGCTATTTTATTGGAATTGGTTTTAAAAACGACCAAATCTTTATTTAATATTTTCTTCTTTAAAGGGTTTTGTTTATCTAACTCGGCTAAACACATATTAGATACCATTGATTTTCAATCATTTTTTATCTCTTTAATCGATTACTAGACATACATTCAAACAAACATTTTACTATTTAAGTTTAAAAAAAAGGCCACAAAAATTTGTGACCTTTCCATAAACCATTCAAAAAAAAGATTACATATTGTCTATAATTGCCTGTCCAAATTCTGAACATTTGAGCAATTTAGCGCCTTCCATCAATCGATGAAAATCGTAAGTGACTGTTTTTTGGCAATTCAGCTTCCATTCCTTTTCAATTAAATCCGCTGCTTCTTTCCAGCCCATAAATTCGAGCATCATAACACCTGAAAGAATCACCGAACTTGGATTTACTTTATCTTGACCTGCATATTTGGAGCAGTACCGTGAGTAGCTTCAAATATCGCCATTCCAGTTAAGTAATTAATATTTGCACCAGGTGCAATTCCAATTCCGCCCACTAAAGCAGCCAACGCATCTGAAATATAATCTCCATTCAAATTTAAAGTAGCCACCACATCATACTCATCTGGTCTCAAAATTATTTGCTGTAAGAAATTATCTGCAATGGCATCTTTAATAATTATTTTTCCATCTGCTATCGCTTTTTTCATAGCTGCATTTGCCTCCTCTGGTCCTTCGTCTGCTAGTATTCTATCATATTGTGGCCAAGTAAATACGGCATCACCAAATTCTCTTCAGCAAGTGCATAACTCCACTCCTTAAATTTACCCTCTGTAAATTTCATGATATTCCTTTATGTACAAGGGTAACTGATTTTCTTTTGTGAGGCAACAGCATATTTCAATGCAGAACGAATCAGCCTTTCTGATCCTTCCAAAGAAACTGGTTTGATACCAATAGAGGAAGTTTCGTGGAAACGAATTTTATTTACGCCCATTTCATTTTTGTAAAATCAATTATTTTTTTACATTCTGGTGTGCCTATTAGGTACTCAATACCAATAAATATCTTCTGTATTTTCTCTAAAAATGACCATATTCACCTGCTCAGGCACTTTTGAATTAGATGGAACACCCTCAAAATATCGTACTGGACGTACGCAAGCATATAAATCTAAAATTTGTCTTAATGCCACATTTAAAGATCGTATTCCTCCACCAACAGGCGTAGTTAAAGGGCCTTTAATGGCAACTAAGTGTTCTTTTATCACAGTCAATGTTTCATCTGGCAACCAATTCCCTGTTAGTTTAAACGCTTTTTCTCCTGTCAATACTTCCTTCCAATGAATTTTCCTTGTTCCGCCATAAGCTTTTTCCACTGCTGCATTGAAAACCATTTCGGATGCTTTCCAAATATCTGGTCCAATACCATCGCCTTCAATAAAAGGAATAATAGGTTCATTCGGCACATTTAATTGCCCATTTACTAAAGTAATTTTTTGTCCACTATATATGTTAATTTAAAATCAATTTCAAGTTGCAAATATATTAAGAAATCATACCAATAAGAAACGAAATTGGTTAAAAAGTTCCAGAAAATTTAAATTTCTATTTTTATCTTTACCAACGATGCAAAATCCAAAATTTAGATGCCAACAGTGATAACTTAAATGCTGCCGATAAGGAGATAGAAAGTGCGCTACCCCCAAATCTTTTTCGAACAGTTTAGTGGGGCAACCCCAGATTGTCGAGAATTTGGTTATTTTTATTGAGGCAGCCAAACAAAGAAGTGAGGCGCTAGACCATGTTTTGTTGCATGGCCCCCCAGGATTGGGCAAAACTACCCCTCCAATATAATTGCCAATGAACTTAAGTGGCAATGAAAATCACCTCGTGCCTGTATTGAAAAACCCAGGAGATTTGGCTGGTTTGCTTACCAACTTGCAAGAAAATGATGTTTTATTTATTGATGAAATACATCGCCTAAACACTACGGTTGAGGAATATTTGTATAGCGCAATGGAAGATTTTTAGAATTGACATAATGCTTGATTCAGGGCCTAGTGCAAGAAGTATACAAATCCATTTAAATAAATTTACCCCGCTGGTGCCACCACCCGTTCTGGATTACTTTCTCCCATGCGATCGAGGTTTGGTATTACTCCCGGTTAGGATTATTACGACCATGCTACGCTTAAAAAAATAATTAAACGTTCTGCATCGCTGCTGAATTTCCCCTCCTTTAGGAATAAATGAAGAAGGAGCTGGAGAAATTGCTAGAAGAAGTAGAGGGAACCCTCGAATTGCTTCAAGTATTTTAAGATGCCGAGAACGGATTTTCACAAAAGATGAATTGATTAAAGTTTTAAAATTAATTCAAAGCTATGCTTGGAGAAGGTTTATTGTAGGTCTACCAACTAGTTCATTGAATAAGATTTTTATGACACTGTATTCTGAAGTAGATACAGAAGAATATTATGATTCTATTGCAAAATCTTTACTTAAAAAGAAAGGAAGTGCCAAATTTCCAAGCAATGAAGATTTAAAAACTGCATTAAAAGATAAGGATTTATATAATACTCAACCAAAAAACAGAAACTATCTTTTTGAAATGTTGGAGAATTACAATAATCGAGAATATGTGAATACAAGCAGTGAGTATATTACTATCGAACATATTTCCTAAAACTCCACATGAAGATTGGAATACAAATTTGTCTTCAGAAGAATATTATATTTTTAAAGAAAAATATTTAAACACTATCGGAAATCTAACTTTGTCTGGTAATAATAGTGCGTTAGGCAATAAATCTTTTTTAGCAAAAAAAGAAATGAATATTGATGGGAAAGAGCAAGGCTATCAATTCAGCAAATTATGGCTAAACCGATATTTGCAAGATCTAGAAGTTTGGAATGTATCAAAATATGAAGAAAGATTGAATATCATTTATGACCGCTTCTTGCAAATATGGGAGTTTCCAAACGTGGATATTTCCGAAAGTGATGAATCTGAAGAGCAAAATATTTTCGATGCAGAAAGTCCTACATATAAAAAGCTTGAATACTTTATTTTTGAAAATACAAAAGTGGAGGAAGATACGGTTGCACAAATGTATTTTTATGTGATTAGAAATCTTTACGAAAAGAATTCACAATTATTATTAAGCAATCAAGATGTTTTTAAAATAACAAGAAACGCAACTGATTTCAGAGCATCACAAGAGGTGATTAATGGTTGGTATATAGAATCTAACATAGACAGCAATTCCAAATTCGCCATTTTAAAGAAGTTACTTTCTCTGTTTGAAATGGAAGATGAATTATTAATTAAATATTTGTCAAGCACAGCCAAAGAAACAGAACCGAATCGTTTTGGAATAAGAAAAAAGTATTGGCAACAAATCTTACCTCTTTTAAATCCAACTAATTTATTATCGAATGTAAGCCCGTCAAAAGACCATTGGTTAAGCACTGGAGCAGGTATTGGTGGATTAGCTTTTACACTTATAATAACAAAATCAAACATAAGAATAGAGTTAGGCATTTCGACATCGAGTAAAGAGAAAAATAAATTTTACTTCAAAAAGTTATTAAAAAATAAAGAAGAAATTGAACAATTATTTGGCAATACTTTGGTTTGGGAAGAATTGCCTGACAACAAAATTAGAATAAAATTTGAATTGCAAGATGTAAACTTATTTAATGAAACAGATTGGGAAAAAATGAATGACTTTTTTGTACTCTTTCTTCCAAAGTTTGAAAGTGCAATAGAACCGTTTATTAAAAACTTGAAATAAAATCTGTATTTATAATGCCAACACTTAGAAGTAAAACCAATTTACAAATCGAACAATTAGGTTACCACTTTACGATTTGAGCAAATAAGAAATATAAATTGTGGAAATGGAAATGAATAACTAAATCCTAATTCCCACATAAAATATCCCTACATCGCCATTTTATCAAACCACGGTTTTGCTTGCTCCAATTGATTTGCCAACTGCAATAAGAGGGTTTCTTCGCACATTCGGCCTGTAAACATTACGCCTACGGGCAAATTAGTGCCTTGTTGCCAATGAAGAGGAACACTCATACTTGGCTGTCCTGTCATATTTGCAATGGGTGTAAAAGGTAAATAATTATACGACCGCAGTGCCATTTCGTCAATTATGGATGAATTTTTAACCATTCCGATTAATCCAACCTGCGAAACTGCCTTAAACAAAGTTTCTTCCATTGGCTTGGTTTTTAGTTCGCCAATGGTAACTGGCGGTCTGCTTAAAGTAGGCGTAAGCAAGAAATCGTAATTAAGGTGAAAATTAGCCATATCAACTGCCAAATCATGCCATCCTCTTTTTGCCTGTGCATATTGCTTACCACTAAATTGATTGCCCAACTGCCCAATTAGCCAAGTGGTGATTTCAAAATCATTAATATCTGGCGTTTTCTTTCCTCTCAATTTTGTTACATGCTCAATTTCTGCTGCTACTTCACTTACCACCATAAAAAAGAAATGCTTCGTCAACACTTCTTTTTGATACGGCAAATCTACCTCTTCAACGGTATGACCCAAATCTTGCAACAACTTTACAGCTTCTAATACTGCCATTCTACATTCCGAATCAATTGCTTGTCCTGGAAATGGATGAGCTAACGAATAACCAATTTTAAGTCTGCCGGAGAAAGTTTACTGCCTACCAAATAGGGTGTTTCTGGTTGTCTCACATAATACATATCACCAAGCGATGGTCCTTTTTACATTGTCCAAATAGGCAGCGGTATCTCTTACCGAACGAGAAACACATAAACTAGAAACTGCGCCACCCCAAGCCTCGCCAACGTAAGGTCCCATGGTAACTATTCCACGACTAGGTTTTAATCCAAACAATCCGCAACTAGAAGCTGGTATTCGGATGGAACCGCCTCCATCACTCGCTGAGGCTAGTGGCACAATGCCCGCTGCAACAGCGGCAGCCGAACCGCCACTCGACCCACCGCAAGTATGCGCATTATTCCATGGGTTGAGGGTAGCTCCAAATAATTTTGGCTCCGTATAAGGTGTTAAACCAAATTCGGGTGTATTCGTTTTTCCGAAAATAACCAAACCTGCAGCTTTCATTCTTTGAACTGTAACACTATCTTCTTTCGAAACAAATCCTTTCATCGACTGACTCCCACATTGCATCATTTGACCTTTTAATTGCAATTCTAGGTCTTTTATCAAAAAGGAACTCCACCAAAATCACCTTCAATTGGCGATTCGGCAGTTGATTTTCCCAAATCATACAATTTATTGTTTATGGCATTTATTTTAGGATTTACGGTTTCTGCCCTATTGATTGCGATTTCCAATAGTTCGATAGATTTTACTTCTTTATTTTTAACTAATTCGGCTAAACCTAAACCGTCATATTTTCTATATTCTTCAAATTTCATTTTTTTATTATTTATTCGTTTTTATAAATTTTACTGTGTATTTAGTCAATTCAGTTTCAAGGGTTATAAAATAAGGAGCAGGAGCTAGTTTGTAAATGTTTAATATTTTTGAACCTGTCAGGTTGGTTTCAATTGGAAAAACAGCTATCAAATTACCAATCTCTCCATAAATTTGAACATTAACTGGCTTTCCTTTTAATTCCTTCCACAAAAGCAATATTTCTTCATTTGCTGGATTAGGAAAAACATTAAGGGGTTGCCCTAAGTTTTCATCCCCTTCAAAAATAGCTATTTTAGTTACCTCATTTATAAATCGCTGATTTGGGTCCAATATAATTTCCTTTATTTTTTTATTATAACTAAAATTAAAAAGCTGATTTAATCTATCATTAAAAAAAGAAGGGTCGTATCAAATCCATCCTCTGAAACAAATTTTATTTCTAAAGGCATAGTGAAATAATGTGGCTTTTCGTTTATCTCTTGATTAAGTATTAAATTGTATCGATATATTTCCCCAACTTTCTTCCATTTTAAATCAATCTGATATTTAGGAAAATTGTACCCATAAATCCATTCATCAAAAAAATAATCTAAAGACTGACCATATTCTTTTGCCATTATTTCCTTGAAGTGTTCTGTAGTTGCATTTCCATAAGCATGTATTGAATTGGCATAATTCTGCATGCCTTTAAAAAATACTTCATCGCCCATTATACCTCTAAGCATATGCAAAATAATAGCGCCTTTTTCATACGTTCTTACATAATTGAAAATTGAAGCAACGCTCGAAACATCTTCAACATATACGCTGCCTTTGGCCAATTTGGCGCCGTCGATAAAATAATTCAACAAATTTCTATATCCTATTGAATCTCCACTTGCCTCTACATATAATGCTTCGCCATAGGAAGCAAATCCTTCATTTAGCCATATATCTTCCCAGGTTGCACAAGTTATCATATCTCCAAACCATTGGTGCATTAATTCATGGGCAATTAAACTTTCACCAAATCCACCGAGGGAAGTACAAGTTTGGTGCTCCATTCCTCCACCCCAACCAAATTGCGCGTGACCATATTTTTCATTTACAAATGGATAAACACCAAAATAATCTGAAAAAATAGTCAGCATGTCTTTTACTTTACTTAATCTATTTTTATTTAATTCTGTAAAATTTTCGGGGTAAATAAAATTCATTATCGGCATGGAATCGTATCCTTCATATTTCCATTTATCTTCAAAAAGTTGGTAATCCGAAACTGCTATTGAAATTAAATAATGCGCAATTGAATATCGATTTTTCCAATGGTAGATTTTTGAATTTTCGTCATTCTCTTCTACCAATTGTAATAAGCCATTAGAGGCAGCTATTAAATCATTTGGACAAATAATCCAAACATCAGAAGAATCAACCTTATCTGACAAATCATCTTTGCAAGGCCACCAATCGGGTGCTCCAAATGGTTCACTAAGCGACCATATTGCAGGTATATTATTACCATGACTACCAAATTCAAAACTTCCAAAACCACTTGTACTTGGATTGCCGTGATAATAAATAATTAGTTCAAAGGTTTTATTTAATTCAATCTTATTTAAAAAAGAAATATTTATTTTGTTTTCAAAGTGTAAAAAGGAACCAATTGTGTAATCACTTTTTATGGAATCCACCACCATGGAATTGTTGAGATTCAAGAAAATAGTTTGCAGTCCATTTGCGGTTGATTTGAATCGTGCGTTTAAAATTCCTTTGATTTGTTTATTTGCAAAATCTTGAACATCTATTTTTAAACCATAATACAAGGCATCAATATTTTGATCGCCCACCAAATAATCCGTCGTTTGCCTATAATTTCTATTTAAAAAGCTTTTTGATTGTTTTCCCTTTGCGCATAATTCAGCTCCTTCTTGACCCTTTACAAAGAAAGGAAAAACGAGTAGGGAAAAAAGAAGCCATTTCATCCCCTAAATATAAAGAAAAAACTAAAATAACATCATTAATCTATTTGGATAAATTCCAATTAAGATAATACCAATTGCACATCCTGCAATTACTAGTTTATGTAAAAACGGTAAATCATCTGTTTCACTTTTCATTTCTACAGGCTCTTTAAAATACATCGCAATTATTATCCCCAAATAATAATAAATGGCTATTGCAGAATTTAATAAACCTAATATAACTAGCCAAATATATCCCTGGTTCATTGCATTGTAGAATATATAATATTTTCCGAAAAAACCTGCGGTAATAGGTATGCCAGCCAAACTTAAAAGTGCTAAAGTTGAAGTGGCGGCTAAGAATGGATTCGTTTTTCCTAAACCATTAAAACTACTAATATCAGATAGTCCTTTTTTGTCAGCGAAGTGCATGAATAAGGTAAATAAAATTATAGTAGCTAAAGAATATGCTAAAAGATAAATAAATACATTTGTCATTGATGCTTTTGAAACAGCCAATACGGCTATCATCATAACACCAGCGTGGGCAATACTCGAAAATGCTAATAATCGTTTTATGCTTTTTTGTTGGGTTGCCCCCAAATTGCCTACTGTCATAGTTAGTACTGCAATAATCCATAAGAAATTCACAAATAAAATGGAATCTGGAAATCCTCCACGCAACAATCGAGCAAGTGCGCCAAAGCCAGCAATTTTAACAACAGTAGCCATAAAAACCGTAATAATTGAGGGTGCTCCTTCATATACATCGGGTGTCCAAAAATGAAAAGGTGCTGCTGAAACTTTAAAAATCATTCCAAATAATAAAAACAGTATGCCCATTTCAAAAAGACTATTCACTCTTCCTGCATCAGTATAACATTGCAAGGCAATTTCTCTAAAATCAAAACTACCAACAGCTCCATAAATCAAAGCCATACCTAAAAGCAAAAAACAGGTTGCAAATGAGCCCATTATAAAATACTTCATAGCGGCTTCATTTGACTTTAAATCACTTTTTTTACTACCAACCAATACATAAAGCGGAATTGAAAGTGTTTCGATGCCTAGAAAAAGCGTAACTAAATTGGCATAAGACAATAACATAAGGCCGCCAATAGTGCTAAAAATCATTAATCCATAAACATCTTCCTTGTATTTAGAGGCATAATTCATATTTTTTTCTGAAAGCAAAAAAACAAGGCCCATAATAAAAAGCAACAACAAACTATAAATTCTTGAAGATTGGTCAAAACCAACATGTGATTATCTATTTCTAAATTAAGACCCACATTGAAAAGGACTAATGAAAAAGCAATAAAAATACCGGTAATAGAAATTGGAAGCAAAATCTTCTTATGTCCGAAAACGCCTAGATATAAAACTAAGACTCCTGTTATAAATAGTGCAATGATTGCGCTCATTTTTATTTTTTAAAATCTACTAAAATTACTCAAAATTTGTTCCAGAACAGGATTACTTACTTGCATTAATGCATTTGGAAATATCCCCAAAAATAACATTATACCGCTACAAATTGACAAAACTAAAAGTTCATTCCAACTAATATCAGTAACATTTTTGGTGTTTTCATTTACTACACCAAACATTGTTTTTTGATACAACCTAAGCATGTATACTGCAGAAAAAATGACCGAAGTTCCCGTAATAATCATCGCCCACATATTCCATTTAAACAAACCGCTAAACATCAAAAACTCACCAACAAAACTATCAGTTAGTGGTAAAGCAACACTACCCAAGACTAACAATAAAAACAAAATCGCTAGTTTGGGTGCATTGCTAGCAATGCCTCCCATTTTTCTGATATCTGTAACACCAGTTTTTTCAATTAGAATATCTGCCACCAAGAATAATCCAACTACATTTATTCCATGTGTAAACATTTGGAATACGCCACCTTGCCAACCCGCTAAAGTACCTGTAAAGAATGCGATTGCAATTAATCCGACATGCGCCATAGATGAAAAAGCCAATAATCTTTTTATATTATTTTGCTTTATTGCAATAATGGAAGCATACAAAACACCTATAATACTTAATGTTATTATCAAATTTGCATAAAACGCACTTGCATTTGGAGCCAAAGGAATTAACCATCTTAAAATACCATATAATCCCATTTTTAGCATTATACCTGACAATAACATTGTACCGGTTGTACTTGATTGGGTATATGTTTCGGGCTGCCAAGAATGAAATGGAAAAATGGGAATCTTTATTGCAAATGCCATAAAAATACCCCAAAAAATAAACATTTCTACCTTATGAGATAATATTAAACTAATTCCATCTAATTGATTAATTATTATATCGCTGCCTAATAAAAATACAAAAGCGGCTAACATTAATAAAGAACCAAATAAGGTGTAAATGAAAAATTTAAGGGTTGCTTTAATTCTTTCTTGACCACCCCAAAGTCCAGCTATAAAATAAACGGGTATAAGTGCCAATTCCCAAAAAACATAAAATACAATGGTATCCATTGCTGTAAAAACACCAATCAAAGCTCCCTGCATAATTAATGCAAGGCCAACTAATGCATGGTGGTTTTCAATTTTACGACCTATTTGGGAAAGAATAATTAATGGTATTAAGATATTAGTGAGCAATAGCATGACCATTGAAACCCCATCGACCCCAAAACTCCATGCCATTCCCAAATCTGGAATCCAAGCATAATCCCATACATATTGAAAGCCTCCCAATGGGTCAAAATTTAACAAGGCATATATCGTTATCCCCAATTCAGCCATTGCACTTATTAGTGCTAGCCAAATTGAACCTTTGCCTTTAAGGAGCAAAAGCAAACTGCCAGTTAGTATTGGTAATAATATAAGCAACAATGATATCATCTAAAATCTACTTTGTTTAATTAAATACAAATCCCTGTAAAACCAAAAACACTAAAATCCCAAAAACCATAATAAATAAATAAGCGCTCAAACTTCCTGATTGTAAAATCCGAATCATTACTCCACTTAAATTAACTATTTTGGCTACCCCGTTTACTGCAAAATCAATAACATATTTTTCTATAAATTCATAAAAAACATAAGAGGCCGTTTTAATTGGTTTTATAATTATTACGTTATAAATCTCGTCCAAATAAAATTTATTATAAACCAATTTAGCTATAGGATTCATAGATTTTGTATCATCTGAAGGGATCAATTTATTGATACGGTAAATATAAAATGACAAACCAATAAAAAAACAAGCCCCAAGAACTGCAACGCCCATAAGCATCATTTCAATATTATGTGGGATTTCCGGATGATGCATTTCGCCCACTACTGGAGCAAGAAAATGCATGAAATTATTATTTCCTCCCAATATTGCTGGCACACCCATAAAACCACCGATGATAGACAAAATTGCCAAAACACCCAATGGAACTGTCATAATCAATGGAGACTCATGTACCTTTGATTTTACGCCTTCATCACTTCTAAATGCATTAGAAAAGGTTAAAAACATTAACCTAAACATATAAAATGTGGTGATCATAGATGCTACAAAAGCCAAAGCAAATAAAACTGGATTATGCGCATACACGACCGCTAAAATCTGATCTTTGGAGAAAAAACCTGCGAATGGCGGTATCCCCGATATTGCTAATGAGCCAATCAACATAGATGCCCAAGTAATAGGCATTAATTTTCTCAAACCACCCATTTTAATCATATTCTGCTCGCCGTGCATACCATGAATTACGCTTCCTGATGTTAAAAATAATAATGCTTTAAAAAAAGCATGAGTAGTTATATGAAACATGGCAACACCATAAGCTCCAGTACCAATAGCCAAAAACATTAATCCCAATTGACTGACTGTTGAATAAGCCAATACTTTCTTTATATCTGTTTGTTTTAGACCAATAATGCCCGCAAAAATAGAAGTAATGATACCCACATAACAGATTAAATGCTGCACCATTGGAGTAAGATTATACAATACATTAAACCTTGCAATTAAGAACACACCAGCAGTAACCATCGTGGCAGCATGTATAAGTGCCGATACTGGTGTTGGGCCCGCCATTGCATCTGGTAGCCAAGTATACAATGGCAACTGTGCGCTTTTTCCAATTGCGCCAATAAAAAGAAAAAGGGCAATTAAAGAGAGAATGTCTATATTTTGAAAGGCTTGAATTTTAACAAATAATTCTGGATAATTAAGTGTTCCGAAATGGAATAAAATCAAAAACATACCTGCCAATAAACCCAAATCTCCAATCCTATTCATGATAAAAGCCTTAGCCGCTGCCGCATTATATTCGGGTGTTTTGAACCAAAAACCTATAAGCAAGAATGAACATAAACCAACACCTTCCCATCCAATGAATGTTATCAATAAATTACCACCCAAAACAAGTAAAAGCATAAAAAAGATAAATAAATTGAGGTAGGCAAAAAACCGACCAAACCCTTCATCTTCATGCATATAACCAATGGAATATATATGAATTAAAAATCCAATTCCGGTAATTATTAATGTCATCAAAATAGACAAAGGATCCAATTGGATATTAAAGGGAATAACTATATCTCCTGCTTTTATCCAATCAAAATAAGTATGATTAAATGATTTCTGAACACTTCCTGTAAGGGTAAAAAATAATTTTACTGCTAAACCAAATGCAATAAGTATTGTTCCTGATGAAAAAATACCTAAAATATTTTTCGAAAGCTTATTTCGCAATAAACCAGTAAAAACAAACCCTAGTAGCGGTAATAATATAATCATTGATAATATTGATTCCATCTTAGCCTTTTAAATTTTTAAGAAAATCAATGTCAACAGATTTGGTGTTTCTATAAATCATGGTCAATATGGCCAAACCCACCGTTACTTCAGCGGCAGCCACCAACATGATAAAAAATACGAAAACTTGTCCTTTTGCATCACCCAAATAAGTAGAAAATGCTACAAATAAAAGGTTTACAGAATTAAGCATCAACTCAATACTCATTAGCATAATGATTACATTTCGACGCAACAAAACACCCATTACACCTATACAAAACAAAACACCACTCAACCACAAATAGTAATCAATTGGAATTGAACCAGTATTATTTAAAAAATCAAACATCTTACTCTTCAATATTTTTTTTACCCAATAAAACGGCACCAACCATGGCTGCCAAAAACAAAATAGATGACAATTCGAATGGGATTAGATAATCTTGAAACAAAACCCTTCCAAGGTTTTTTACATACCCATTTTCACTGTCCATCATTCCATCAAAACTAGGCAAAGACACACCCTTAATTACGCCTAACATTACCATTAAAAGCAATCCGGCAGTAATAGATGCGGCTATTTTGGCCATATCTGATTTGTGCGGTTCGGTCGCCTTATTTAAATTTAAAAGCATCACCACAAATAAAAACAATACCATAATGGCGCCTGCATAAACAATTATATTTACCAAGGCCAAAAATTGTGCATTCATTAATATATAATGACCACTTATACAGAAAAAAGTAAGGATTAAAAATAAAACACTATGAATAGGATTTCGGGAAACCACCACACCCAAAGCACATAAAATGGCTGAAATGGATAATGCTATAAAAAGTACTGGTAACATATTTTTTTTATTTTCCTATTTAAGTTTATCTAATTTTTGCTCTGTTTTAATTTTCCGCTGCGAAATATCAATTCTATTGTCAATTTTCTCTACTAGCTTATCTTTTCCATATATAAAGGTATCCCTATTATACTCCGAATCTACCGTTCGGTCTGTAAGGTATATTGCATCTTTTGGACATGCTTCCTCACACAATCCACAAAATATACAACGCAACATATTAATTTCATAAACACTTGCATATTTTTCTTCTCTATACAAATGCTCTTCTCCTTTTTTCCGTTCAGCAGAAATCATTGTAATCGCTTCAGCCGGACAAGCAACTGCACACATGCCACAAGCGGTGCAATTCTCTCTTCCTTGCTCATCTCTTTTTAAAACATGAAGTCCTCTATATATTTTAGCAAACGACCTTTTCTGTTCTGGATATTTTATAGTTACCTTTCGTTTAAAAAGATGTTTTACTGTGATACCCAATCCTTTAGCAATTACAGGAAGATATAACTTTTCCATAAAGCTAAGCTCACCTTGTTCTATTACTTTTTTTCTATTTGATAAACTTAACATTTACACTATTTAAAATAATCGAAAATTAAAATTAAACCGCCTGTAACCAATATATTTATCAATGCCAAAGGAATCATATATTTCCATCCCAAATTCATCAATTGGTCGAATCTAAAGCGTGGAATCGTCCAACGAACCCACATAAAAAACAAAATGAAAAATCCTGTTTTAACGAAGAAGAATAAAACACCTAATATTGTTTCCAAATTATGTGCTAACCCTAATTTTTCGATGTACGGAATATTGTATCCGCCAAAAAATAAGGTAACCATTACTGCTGAAGAAATAAACATATTTACATATTCAGCAAATAAATATAAACCCAAACCCATTGAGCTATATTCGGTATGGTACCCACCAATTAATTCTGTTTCGCACTCTGGCAAATCAAAAGGCGTTCTGTTTGTTTCGGCAAATGCACAAATTAGGAATATAATAAAACTTAATGGTTGAGTAATTACATTCCAATGCCATCCCGATTGTTGTTGTGCAATTTCGGACATACTAAGTGTGCCCGATGCCATAATTACCGAAATAAGAGAAAGCGACATAGCTAATTCATAACTAATCATTTGAGAAGATGCTCTTAATGCACCCAATAAGGAGAATTTATTATTTGATGCCCACCCTCCGATCATAATGCCATAAACGCCGATTGAAACCATTGCAAAAACATACAAAATGCCAATATTTAAATCAGAAACTTGCAATGCATATTCTTTCCCCCCAATTAAAAGGGTTTTTCCAAAAGGAATGACCACACTTGCCATTAAAGCGGTAGTCATTGCAATCATTGGACCTGCCTTAAACAAGAATTTGTGTGCATGAGCCGGAATAATGTCTTCTTTCATAAACATTTTAACACCATCCGCAAGCGGTTGAAGCACTCCACCTGGTCCCGTTCGATTGGGTCCAACTCTATCTTGTATCCAAGCCGCAAATTTTCTTTCTAAAATAGTAGAATACATTGCAATTACAAGGCTTACAACAAATATAACCAATACCAAAATGGCCTTATAAATCAAAAAACTATCCATTATCTTTTGAATTTACTTCAGGTAATTTTTTTCCATCATTCAATAATTGAACCCTGTCATATAAATAAGTAGGCTTTTTCGTTTCTTCGTAATGATTGGCCGAAATTACCGATTTTTTATTTATTTTTCGAGGTCCTTCAATTGTCCAATCTGAAACGCTTTTCTTTTCAAATCGGCAGGTATTACAAATAAAGGATTCCACTTCACCAAATTCATCCTTACGACCAGTAACCCTTAATATTTCATTTCCTTTCATCCATACAGCCACCTTTCCTTCACATTTATCACAATCGCGATGGGCATCCATAGGTTTGGTAAACCATACTCTACTTTTAAATCTAAATGTTTTATCTGTCAATGCACCTACCGGACAAACATCTATTACATTACCGGAAAAATCATTGTCAATTGCTTGTTCGATATAGGTTGATATTTCAGCATGATCGCCCCTATTCAATACGCCATGCACCCTGCCATCTGTAATCTGCTCACATGTTTTTACACATCTATAGCACAAAATACAACGATTCATGTGCAGTTTTATATTTTCACCAATGTCAATCTGCTCAAAGGTTCGTCGGTCAAATTCGTATCGAGTGGCTTCTGCGCCGTGTTTATAACCCAAATTTTGCAAATCGCATTCGCCTGCTTGGTCGCATACGGGGCAATCGAGTGGGTGATTAATCAATAAAAACTCTACAATACCAGCACGTGCTTCCTGTATTTCGGGTGATGTATTGTTGCGCACCACCATTCCATCCATTACCGTTGTACGGCACGAAGGCACTGGTTTTGGCATCGGCCGAGGATCCTTTGTTGAGCCCTGCTCCACTTTTACAATACAAGTACGACAGTAGCCTCCGGTGGTGGCTAATTTTGAATAATAGCACATAGCTGGCGGCGCCACATCTGCTCCTATCATTCTGGCAGCTTGTAAAATAGTTGTACCATCTGGAACTTCTATTTCTATATCATCTATTGTTACTTTTGCCATTTATTATGCCTCCGTTAGTTGATTTAAACGATAAAAATGTTTCACATCCTTTATATTCTGAGGGTTTGTAACATATTCCTCAAATTCCTTTCTAAAATGTCGGATGGCAGCAGCTACCGGCCAAGCAGCGGCTTCACCAAGTGGGCAAATTGTTTTTCCTTCAATTTTACTTTGAATATCCCAAAGTAAATCAACGTCTTTCAAAGTGCCTCGCCCATCCAATATTTTATGTAAAATTTTCTCCATCCATCCGGTTCCTTCTCTACAAGGCGAGCATTGCCCACAGCTTTCGTGGTGGTAAAAACGGGAGAAAGTATATAAGTTTTTTACAATCGATGTGTCTTCATCCATTGCTATAAAACCGCCAGATCCCATCATGGTACCTGTAGCAAAACCACCATCAGACAAGGACTCATAACTCATCAATCGAGGTTCGCCAGCGGCCGTTTTTAGTATTAATTCTGTAGGTAAAATAGGCACCGATGAGCCACCAGCCACTACTGCCTTCAGTTTCTTTCCGTTTCGTATGCCTCCACAAAATGCTTCACTATAAATAAAATCTTCTACAGTAATACCCATTTCTATTTCATAAACGCCTGGTTTATTTATATGACCAGATGCTGAAATTAATTTTGTTCCCGTGCTTTTGCCTATTCCAATTTTTGCATATTCTGCTCCACCATCATTTACAATAGGCACTACAGCTGCTAATGTTTCTACATTATTTACCACTGTTGGTCTGCCCCAAAGACCTGCAATTGCAGGAAAAGGTGGTTTAATTCGTGGGTTTCCTCTTTTTCCCTCTAGCGATTCAATCAATGCTGTTTCCTCTCCACAAATATATGCGCCGGCTCCAATTTGTACATATAGGTCTAAATCAAATCCAGTTCCCAATATATTTTTACCCAAAAGACCTGCTTTATATGCTTCGGCAATAGCTTTTTCCATTATGCGGGCTACATAAAAATATTCTCCTCTAATATAAATATAAGATAAGTTGGCGCCTAATGCAAAACTAGAAACAATCATACCTTCAATTAAAAGGTGTGGCAATTTCTCCATTAAATAACGATCCTTGAATGTGCCTGGCTCCGATTCATCTGCATTACATACCAAATGACGAGGAACACCTTCTGGTTTGGCTATAAAACTCCATTTCATTCCTGTTGGAAATCCTGCACCTCCACGCCCACGCAATCCCGAAGTTTTTACTTCTTCAAGTATCGCCTCTGGTGCCATTGTTTTTAAAGCCTTCTCAACGGATTTATAACCACCATGTTGGCGATACACTTCCAAGGTTTCTATTCCTTTAATGTGTGCATTGGCTAAAAGCAGTTTCCTTTCCATTTCGCTTATTATTTAAATTTAGCAGTACCTGCTTCTTTTATTTTCTGTTTTACAATTTTCTATTATATCTGTTACCTTCTCAAGTGTCAAATTTTCGTGGTAAGTTTCTCCCAGTTGCAACATTGGCGCTGTACCACATGAACCCAAGCATTCTACTGTTTTAATGGTAAACATACCATCTTCAGTAGTTTCGCCATTTTTAATATTTAATTTTTTCTCTATAAAACGTACAATATCTTCGGCTCCATTCAACCAACACGAACTTGTTTGACAAACTTCTATCAAATATTTACCTACTGGTTCTAAATTGAACATGGAATAAAATGAAGCCACTTCATATACTTCAATAGGTAAAATTCCCAAAATAGAGGCTACATAATCCATTGTTGGCACACTTAACCAGCCATCAAATTCAGCCTGCGCCACGTGCAAAATAGGAATTAATGCCGATTTTTGTTTCCCCTCAGGATATCGCTTTATAATGGATTGTACATAATCCATGGTTTCGGTTGTAAATGCTATTTGTTGTTTTGTCTCCATGTTTTATGCGTCCATTTCGCCTGCAATCAAATTAATACTACTCATTGTAACTACCGCATCGGCAATCGTCGACCCTTTTATCATTTCAGGGAATGCCTGATAATATACAAAACAAGGTCTTCGAAAATGCAATCTATGTGGTGAACGTCCACCATCGCTGATTAAATAAAAACCTAGTTCTCCATTTCCTGCTTCTATGGAGTGATACACTTCACCCACAGGAATATCCATCTCACCCATTACAATTTTGAAATGGTAAATTAGGGCTTCCATATTGCGATAAACTTCCTCTTTTGGAGGTAAATAAAATTCTGGTGCATCGGCAAAATATGGTCCTTCGGGCATATTTTTGATGGCTTGTCGAATGATTTTCATGCTTTCATGCATTTCTTCATTTCTTACCATAAATCGATCAAATGTATCGCCCTTTGTGCCTACTGGTATATTGAATTCAAAATCCTCATACGAACAATAAGGATTCATTGCCCTAACATCATAATCGACTCCTGTTGCTCTTAAATTAGGTCCTGTAAATCCATAATCTAAGGCTGTGGCTGCATCAATGGCGCCAACGCCTACTGTTCTACCTCTAAAAATTGGGTTCCGGTTGAATAGCTCTTCAAATTCAAACAATCCTTTTTCAAATTCTACTAAAAATTTATCTATTTTCTCAAATGTCTTTTTGGTAAAATCTCTTTCAAAACCGCCTATTCTGCCTATGTTTGTCGTTAGGCGTGCCCCACAAATTTCTTCGTAAATTTCGTAAATATTTTCACGGTGCTGAAACATATATAAAAACCCTGACAATGCGCCTGTATCTACACCTAAAATGGAATTACAAACTATATGATCGGCAATACGTGCTAATTCCATTACGATTACACGCATATAATCCACTCGTTTGGGTGTTTTTATACCTAATAATTTTTCTACTGTTAGGTGCCAGCCAATATTATTCAGTGGTGAGGAGCAATAATTTAACCTATCGGTAAGTGGAGTAATTTGATTGAATGGACGGTGTTCTGCAATTTTTTCAAAAGCACGATGTATAAATCCTACTGTTGGAACTGCATCTACTATTATTTCACCATCTATTTGAATGATATTTTGAAAAACACCATGCGTAGCAGGGTGCGTAGGGCCAAGATTGACCGTAATTAAATTTTCATTCGTTTGTTTTTCTATGATGTCTGCCATTTCTTTTTTTGTTTATCTGCCAAACATGGAATCGTCTTTGTCCGTTCGAGTGCCATCTTCCAAAGGATATTCTTTGCGCATTGGAAAATAATCCATTTCGTCGATATTTAAAATACGTATCAAATTAGGGTGGTTTTTAAAAATCACTCCATAAAAATCGTAGGTTTCACGTTCCATCCAATTTGCAGACCTAAAAACAGCAGTTGCAGATTCAATTTCCGGTTGGGTAATATCTAGAAATGCCTTAATTCTCACCCTAATATTTTGCTCCAAATTATGCAAATGATAAACCACACACAACTCGCTACCTAGTTGATTTGGGTAATGAACGGCTGTAATATCGGTTAAAAAAATAAAGTTTAATGAAGCATCTGTTTTGAGGTACTGCAAAATATCTATAATTCTATTTTTTGCAACTGTTATTGTCAATAAATCAAAAGGCGTTTCGGCACTAATAAAATCCTGACCCAAATATTGGGTTGCTTTTTCTAATATTATATCATTCGTAACCATCATTTACTCCATACCATAACTAGCCAACAAATCTTTATACTCAGCCGAATATCTTCTTCTTATTGATTCATTGGCTACTAAATCTTGAATTTTCATCAATCCTTCTATAATTTGTTCAGGGCGTGGTGGGCAACCTGGCACATATACATCTACTGGAATAACTTTGTCAATACCTTGTAAAACGCTGTACGTGTCGAATATTCCACCACTCGATGCGCAAGCACCAACTGCCATTACCCAACGTGGTTCGGCCATTTGTTCGTAAACTTGCTTTAAAACAGGTGCCATTTTTTTTGCTATAGTGCCCATTACCATCAACAAATCTGCTTGCCTGGGCGAAAAACTAACCCGCTCGGAGCCAAACCTAGCCAAGTCGTAATGCGAACCCATGGTAGCCATAAATTCGATACCGCAACAAGAAGTTGCAAAAGGCAGTGGCCAAAGGGAATTTTTACGAGCCAGCCCTACGGCATCGCTCATGGAAGTTACAAAGAACCCTTCTCCTTTTTCTCCTTCGGGAGGTGCTACTATTTTTGGTTTTTCTAATTCCATATCACCCAATTAATCGTTCCAATTTAAAACACCTTTTTTTAAAACATAAAAAAAGCCTAATGAAAAACACAAAATAAAGGTCAACATCTCTATAAAACCAACAAGACCCAATTCTTTAAAATTGACAGCCCAAGGATAGAGAAATATTATTTCGACATCAAACAATACAAAAAGTATTGCCACTAAAAAATATTTTACACTAAAAGGCACCCTTGCATTTCCAACTGGGTCGAGCCCAGACTCAAAATTATCGAGCTTTCTTACAGACTTACGCTTAGGTCCAAGAAAAAATGAGGCTATACTTGAAGTAAGCACAAACCCAATAACCACAATAAATTGTATTAGAAGTGGTATAAAATAATTTGAAAAAGCCGCCAAATATAAACCCGTCATCATCTTTTAATTTTTCAAACAAGGAAAAGCAAAAAAAGTTTTTCCGCTCCCTTAAACGGGTGCAAAGTTAGGTGAAAAATATGAAAATTAATAATTAATGGATAAAAAAAGAAAGCATATTTTCCGAAAAAATAAATCAATACCTAAATTTAAGGAGGAGCAATTTTATTAACTTAAATTACTTCCCATACCTATCCATAAAATTACTCACCATCTTTGTAAAAACACTATCAACGCCCAACCCGCTTCCGCTTGCGATGGAGCCTGTAGAAAGAATGGCTGATTGTTTGTTTTCGATGATTACAAAATCACCGCCGTTATTGTTGTTATTTATGCCTTTTGCCAACAAAACTACATTTTGGGGACTGTATGGATTGATAAAATCCAATTCATCTCCACATATGCCACGGCCATCTAATCCTTTTTTACCAAATTCATCACCCTCCTTTACATTTGTGCCTTCAAATATCCAATGGTTTGGATTTAATACTTTATATGAGTCATAAGTTCCATAGCTCAGCTCGGTATAAGCCACGCCCAAAAGCGATGCTTCATTTGCCAAAACACTTCGAAAATTGCCTCCATGTTTTACGTCATTTTCATAATAAGTTCCATCTTTGCGGCATTCTATTTCGCTGTAATTATTCAAAAATTTCACTTTCCAATACAGCTGGTTTCCACCCAAACTTATAATGTTTTTGGTTACTTTGAGCGCATTTAATTTACTATACATTTTTTCGCTAGCATACTCACAGTGTTGCGCCAAAATGATTGTTTTTGCATTTTCAAATAATTTTGGAAATTGGTCCAAATAGTAATCAGGATATACATTGCAGCCTCCATTATTATTGAAATATTGCAAAATATTCTCGAAAATAAACAAATCGTGACCCACATAAGTTGAATCAAAAACACAGGAAACGAGCGGTCGATTCATGGAAATATTATATACAAATCCTGAATCTTTGGTATTATCATAAAACGATTTTCCACCATAATAATTATATGCATGCCAAGTGGTAATGGGCGCCAAAACGATTGTTTTTTGGCTTTTTGGATTGTTCAAAATTACAGGAATATTAAAGCTAGACTTGTCATTGGCGGTCAATCTAATACAATAAACACCAACTGCCAAATCTTTTGTATCGATTGTTTTACTTGTTTTGTCTATTGTTCGGATTAAAGAAAATTGATAATTTTTTATTGGCTTAAGCAGTTCAATTTTTGTCAAATTTGCTGCATTAAGCAATTCAATTGGAATTTGTTCTCCAATATTATAAACGATTTTTTTTGTATATCCTGAAAGCAGGTTTTCAAAGGAAGGCTTTTTCTCAAAATCTACATTTTGAGTTTTAAACTGCAAAGCATAATCTTTGTTCTCCTCAAATAATTTATCGCCCTTTTGGGTACACATTTTTTTAAAGGTCGATTTTTCTACACCAAAATAGTCAAAAATATTATCGGGTAATTGTGCAGATTTATCTATAAAATCATCCCTTGTAAAATCGATACCACAATATTCCAATTGGTGTACAATTTCATATAGCAAGGGCTGAAAAACAAAATCAGGAATTTTATTTCCAAAAGGCGATTCGTCCCATAATTCTATTTTCAAACTATCTACCAAAATTGGATTATCACCAAAAAAACTAGCATAAAATTTTAAAGTATTTTGTTTCAAACTATCTGGCACTTTTATGATTAGGTGCATTTCCGACCAACCATCTTTAGATGTATTAAAATGACTATTATTGCCATACCATTTGCCCCAACTGCTTTCGCAAGCTAAATTTAGGTTTGGTTTTGTGGAATTGGTAAGCAGACTAGCATGAATGAATTTTTTGCCATTGGTATTGAACGAAACGGTTAATCCAAATGGATGCTCCTTACTTAGTTCTACTTTATTTTCCTTTTCATTTATGGCTACAATTTGTCCTATTCCTTCAATTTTGGGTTCGTATTCGGGCGCATTATCAATTGTTTTTGAATTGGCGTTAACTTCAATAAAAATAGATTTGTTTGTCTTTTTTTTACAGGCAATATTGGCCAATAATAAGATAAAAATTAATAGGCTATATTTTTTCATAATTCAGAATTATAAATATTAAGTTTAGAGGTTGTAATCGTTTAAAATTTGACAGTAAATATCAACTAATTTTATGATTAAATTTCCGCATTCAATTTCAACAATTCCTCTAAATATTTTCGTTCATTACTCAATCGAGGTATTTTGTGCTGCCCGCCCAGTTTGCCTTTAGATTGTAGCCAATCGGTGAACAAATGTGCCCTTACCGAATGTATTACTGGAAAATTTAAAGCGAAATTTTTAAATCTTTTGGCTTCATAATCTGAATTGATACTTTGCAAGGTATTATCTAGTATCTCTTTGAATTTATCAAAATCATCTGGTTGTTTTTCGAATTCTATAAGCCACTCATGTCCACCCTTTTCATTTGCTTCAAAATAAATGGGGGCAACTGTATAATCCACCACAATTGCATTAGTTTGCAAGCAAGCTTTTGCAATGGCTTGGTCGCTATTGTCCACAATTACTTCTTCGCCAAATACGTTTATAAAGTGCTTAGTTCGCCCAGAAACTTTAATTCTGTAAGGATTTTTGTTTGTAAATTGAATAGTATCGCCAATTTTGTATCTCCATAAACCTGCATTTGTGGTAATGACCAAAGCGTAGTTTTTTCCAATTTCTACATCAGAAAGGGGAATGCTTGTTGGAAATGCTTTATCCCAATCGCCTGCAGGAATAAATTCGTAAAAAACACCATGGTCGACCGCCAATAACATATCATCGGCATGCAACTCATCCTGAAATGCAAAAAAACCCTCTGAGGCATTATAGGTTTGAAGATAGTTCATACTTTCATGCGGTATGAGTTGTTTAAATTTTTCGTGATAAGGCACAAAACTAACTCCTCCATGTACATAGAGCTCCATATTTGGCCAAATATCTAACAAATCCTTTTTTCCTGTTTTTTCAAATAATTGCTGAATAAGCACAACCGACCAAGTTGGTACGCCTGCCATACCATGAATATCGTCGGTGAGTGTAGTTTCAACAATCCGTTGTAATTTCTCTTCCCAATCGGGTAATAAGGCAATTGATTTTTCGGGTGCTCTCAGGTAATTGCCAATAGGAGGTGTATTGCTTAACATCACTGCACTTATATCACCAAATCTTGCATTTTTATTAATTGGAACAATTGTTTGACTGCCACCCATTGCTAATATTTTTCCGTTGAAAATCTTTGTTTTAGGGTTATTATAAGCATACATGCCCAATAAATCTTGACCGCCTTTAAAATGATTATCGTCCAATGCTTCTGGACTTACGGGAATAAATTTGCTTTTATCGCTTGTGGTACCACTTGATTTGGCAAACCACTTTACGGTTGTTGGCCACAAAACATTTTGTGCCCCTTCCATCATTTTTTGCACATCGTCTTTTATGGCATCATAATCATTTACTGGCGCTGAATTAAAATAATTGGCTGGCTTGCGAATGGAAGCAAAATTGTGCCTTTTGCCATAATCCGTATTTTTTCCCTTTTCAATTAGGCTATGAAATACCTTATCTTGCAATTCTATAGCATTGGTTCGGCAATTCAAAACGTCTTTTGCCTTATTACCAATATACCATTTTATGATGTGCTCTATAGGATTCATGGCACAAAAATAAAGAAATTAGTGGTAATATCTTGTTTTGGAAATGCTATAAAAGGTTATCTTTTTTAGTGCTTTACTAAAAACCTACAAAATAACGATTCCATCCACATTGGCGACTTCTAAATTTTTTTCCTTTAGTCTATTTTCCAATTCCTTTGATGATATTTTTGCAATTGCAACACCAATTGGCAATTTTGAAGTGCCTCTTATTTCTATCACATCACCCTTTTCAAATGGCAAAATAATTTTTTCAACTCCTACAGCCAATAGGCTTTTACAATTTTGCAAAGCTCCTTCTGCACCTTTATCTACCTTTATACTTCCGGTGGCTACTCCTCCACCTGCAAGCCATTTTTTTCTTTGGCTAGCGGAAGTATTGCGAGGTTCACATTGTGTGCCAGTAATGCCCATTTCTGCTTTTATAAGTCCATCTTCCTCACGTGGATTAAAGATGACTACTTTTGTGCCCATGCTTGTAGCTAATCGAGCAAATGCCAATTTGGAACGCATTCCACCTAAGCCCGCTGCAGATTTTTCGTGCGTAGCCATTTCCAATATCTGCTCATCGAAATTTAAGATTTTTTTCACCAATTTGCCATCTCCATCTAATAAACCCTCCACTGACGTGCCAATGAGTAATATTTTAGCACCAAATCCTACTGCAATTAAAGTGGCTAATTCATCATTGTCCGAAAATTTTAATTCGTAATTGCTTACCACATCATTTTCATTGGCAATTGGAATTATACCATTGCGCCACAATTCATTATAGGTTTCTTTTAACTGTAAAAATTGAGTTCTGTTGGAAAAATGCAAACGCTCACACAAACTTTGTGCGATTGGAATATTAAATGGTGCAAATGCATCGGCATATTTATTAATAAGAATTGGATTTCCAATTGCTGCCGCGGCTTTTCTTTCCACCAATTTGCCTGCATAATTTTTTATGAATTTTTTGCCTGTTCCTACAGCTCCACTCGATACAATAACAATACGAAACTCGTTGTGCAATTGTGCAATTTGACGTGCAAAAGAGGCAATAAGCGACACATCTGGCGTTCCGTCCGCTGTGGTAATTGATGCAGTGCCTACTTTAAATACTAAAATTGGTTTTTCCATTTGATAAAAATATGGTACAATTTAGCAATTCAACCAAACCTATTGTTCAATAAATAAAAAATTCATGCAAAATTAAAACTATACTTTTTCAAAAATATAAAAATCGCCAAAAAATTATCTCTACCTTTGCATTTAGTCTATAACCAATAGCCTTAATAATATTTAACCACTCGAAATGGAAAAACATAGTAGAAGCATTTTTAAAGGCATTTCGTGGCGAATAATTGGCACCTTAGATACTATTTTTCTTTCGTGGTTATTTACTGGAGAAATAAAAGATGCGCTTAAAATTGGCGGGACAGAGGTTTTTACAAAAATTGTTTTATACTATTTACATGAAAGAGTTTGGCTAAAACTAAATATTGGAAGAGAGAAAGTTTATTTAAAACAAAATGAAATTCCTCCTTTAGACGAAGAAACGCAAGAATTAGAAGAAGTATTTCATGCCGAAAAAACTGACTATTACTTTGAGGACAAGCATTGGCGTAGCGTAATAAAAGGAATTAGTTGGCGTATTGTAGGTACGCTCGACACCATAGTGATTGCGACCTTGTGGACTGGAGATTTTACAAAGGCGTTAAAAATTGGGTTCACTGAAGTATTTACAAAAGTATTCTTATTTTATATACATGAAAGGGTTTGGCAAAAAATAAAATGGTCTAAATAATCAGCTAATTTTCCATTTACAAAAAAAGCCCCATTAAAAATTAATGAGGCTTTCAGATTCTTTAAAAATATTAAACTACAAATACCCAATTACTGCCTCTCTATAAATAGCCAAAGTGGCATTATTTATCCATTGTACATGGGTGATTCGACCTTCCAAATCGTATAAATAATTGATGGTATATGTGGTGGTTTTTTGAGAAACTCCTCCTCGTTTTTCCTCCACCGAAATGCTATTGATTAAATAATTTTGCTTTTTGCCCGTAAGGCTCAGCCTATCATCCACCACCAAAAAAGGCAATGTTTCTTGTACCTCAAAAGGAATACACAATATCAAATTATTAATGCCATTTACTTTGATTATGCTTGTGTCGGGGGTTGTATTTTGATAGCCAAGCGTGTAAGAGATGGCTGAATCTAATTCCAAATTAGGATATAACGACTTTTCTATTTTTAAATGAAATTATTTTGTTATTTAGAAAAAGAAATCATTTAATGAATCTGATTGATAGTTATATATATATTGCTTAAATTTCCAATTCCATATTCAAATTTTGTTGTAAATTCATCTGGAAGGAAAAGTTCAGGATAGTATCCATATAAAAATTTAGAATTTGTGATTTTTCCAGCATTATTTAAGATTAATTTTTCATCTTCATCTGAATAAATTATTCTACCCTGTCCAAATAAATTATCTAAAATAAATTCACTACCTACATATCGTGGAGTATAAAATTTTTGAATCCTCATTATAAGTAATGTTGCCAAAATTTAATTTCTCCAATTAAATTTATTGTTTTAAGGATATTTTGATTTGAATAAGAAAAAACATAACTTGATTTAACTGCATTTCCATTTGGATAAATAGATTTAAAATCATAAATAATTGTTCCAATTCTTATATTCGATTTAGTGGGCGAAATGTCTTTCTTACATGCCATAAATATATACGGCATTAGTGCTACAAGTAGTAGCTTAATACATGTTTTCATAATTGGTTATTTAGCGTTAAAAATTGAAATTGTTTTCGTCTGTGTTTCCGATTGGTAGTGAATAAGGTAAATGCCTTTGGATAATTGTTTTATATCTTTTGGCATATTTACCTGTGTATTGCCCTTTTCAATACTCGCTACCCAATTGTACAATACCGTGCCTTTGGTATCTATCAATTGAAAATTACCCTGCTCAGCTATATCGCTTTCTACATTTATGGTGTTTGAAGTGGCCTGCCATTGCATGTCAAAATTGTTTATAATGGGTACTTCACCCAATCGGTTGGGATTGCAACCACCCACACACAAATCGCAATACTGAATAGTATCGCGCTTATACACCGTATCGCAGGCATTAAGTGCCACTACATCCACCACTGTATAGGCATTATTGGGTGTAAAACTACTTAAATCAAATTGTGGTTACAGTATAAGTATTGGTAGACCATGTGCCAGATGGCAAAGTTTTGAATCGCCAAAAATATAGTATTGCTTTTTCGAGGCATTCGCCACCTTCTAATTTTAATACGCGCTTATTACAATCGGCATCATTAAAAGTGTATAAAATATTGGTAGGCACACAAATATCGGTAGTATCGGGACAATTATAATAAGGCAATTCGGGCTTAAAACCTTTGAAGCTACTTACAAATGTAGGGCTATTGAATAATACACTATTTGCAAATGCTAATATCTTTTGAGTGATAAAATGATTTTGGTTTATATTGGTCGGTGTTGTTGGATTAGGATAATCACAGAAATTCCAACCGCCATGATTTACTGCATATTGAAAGGCAATTTGATTTGGTGAACCACTTGGACTTATATAAGGATAATTAACAAACTCATCTTCAATTATCAATCCATGTCCTGCTTCACAACCTTCTTCAAATTGAACGGCATTCAGTTTGCCAACCAATTGTTTGAATATATAGGCAGAACCATCTATTTTGGCATATCTATTAGTATACAAATCGCCTGTAGTAAAATGTTCTCGTTCAGGAAAGTCATTTCTCCATGGAGCTGTTCGTCTTTCAAAGATATTTATCAATTCGTCGCATGTACCATGCAATAATTGAATTTTGGTTCCGGCTGTATTGATTGCCGTAATATTATTACTAAATATATCGGAATAAAACGAGCCTCCTGACATCGCCATTACACCCCTAAATTTGGGCAAATTAAAAAATTGAGTTCGCCAATAGGAGTCAATTTTGCAATAAGTATTATACGATATCGGATTTGACAAATTACATACCTGTGTTGGTATTTCTGATTGGTCCAAAAATTGGGTATAAAGCGATAATATTGCACCTGCACTATGCCCAACTAATAGCGTTTGTGTGGTATCAATGCCTAATGAATCTGCTTTATTAAAAATATCATTCCTTAAAATATTTCGCAAACTCCAAAATGAACGAATGGATGATTTTTCAAAACGATACTTGGCATTTGGGGTTGGAATACAAATAGTTCCAGTATTTTGATTCTGTCCATCAAATAAACAAACAATATCGGGGTCATTAGTAAAAACTTGATACTGTATTAAAAAAACATTATAACCCGCACTCGCCAACATATTAGGTATATTATCAGTACAATTGTCTGCGTTTATTATTCTACTAACATCATTTGTGAAAAATGCACCACCTGGCACAATAATTATAGTTTTTAATCTTGGAGGTAAAGCTTCCATTCTTTCTGAACCCTCTCCCTTTGGCAAAATTGGCGAATAATGTATAATTGTAATATCAGGCGTACCTTCTTTGCCTACATAAGCCCCAAAATCACTACTAAAACCTTCGAGACGCTCCATTTCGGCAATGTTTTTATAAATAGTGTCGGTGCGTACTTCGTATTTTTGTTTCCACAAGCCTACATCATAATTAATTTCCTGCGGTTTGGTAGGAAAAGTAAGTTGAGCCATCATAAGAGGAGGTTTTAGCGTACTAAAAAATAAAACAATTAAAAATAAAAAACGGCTGTTTAAGCTGTTTTTTCTTGCGGACTGCGGACTGCGGACTGCGGACGGACTGCGGACTGCGGACTGCGGACTGCGGACTGCGGACTGCGGACTGCGGACTGCGGACTGCGGACTAAAATTTCTCATAAAATCGGGTTATAAGGGTGAAATGAATATGTAAATATAATGTTAATAAATGGAAAATGCAAGTATATTTTGGATTATTTTTAACAAAAAAAAGCCCCACTAAAACTAGTAGGGCTTTTGTGTATTAAAAATAAAATTACAATTTCCTTTTTACCTCTACTTTTTCAAATACTTCTATTACATCTCCTTCGATAATGTCATTAAAGTTTTTCAATTTCAATCCGCATTCCATCATACGTGTTACTTCTTTCACATCATCTTTAAATCGCTTTAAAGATTCTAATTCGCCAGTATGGATAACGATACCATCTCGAATGATACGGATGGAGCTTTTTCTTTCTAATTTACCATCCATTACATAACATCCAGCAATTGTACCTAATTTAGAAATTTTAAATACTTCTCTAATTTCTACATTACCGATTATTTTTTCTTCAAAAGTAGGCTCCAACAACCCTTCCATTGCCGATTTTACTTCCTCAATGGCAGCATAAATAACGGAATACATTCTAATGTCGATATCTTCTTTTTCTGCTAATGTTCTTGCATTTACCGATGGTCGCACATTAAATGCGATAATGATTGCGTCGGATGCAGACGCTAACAATACATCTGATTCTGAAATTTGTCCTACGCCTTTGAAGATGATATTTACCTGTACTTCCTCTGTAGAGATTTTTTGTAATGCATCGCTCAATGCTTCCACTGATCCATCCACATCACCTTTTATAATTAAGTTCAACTCCTTAAAGTTACCTAATGCTAAACGACGACCAATTTCATCAAGTGTAATATGTTTTTTGGCTCTGATTCCCTGTTCTCTAAGAATTGAACCTCTTCTATTTGCCAGCTCTTTGGCTTCTGATTCGTCTTTATAAACTTTTAATTTATCGCCTGCTTGAGGAGCTCCAGTAAGACCCAATACCTGAACTGGTGTAGATGGTCCAGCTTCTTTAATTCGCATACCACGCTCATTCATCATCGCTTTTACCTTTCCAAAATACTGTCCTGCCACGATAAAATCTCCCATTCGCAACGTTCCATCTTGAACCATTACCGTTGAAACATATCCACGACCTTTATCTAATGAAGCTTCAACAATAGAGCCAGAGGCATTTTTATTAGGATTTCCTTTTAGTGCCAACATTTCAGACTCTAGAAGTATTTTTTCCAACAATAAATCAATGTTTGTACCCTTTTTTGCAGATATTTCTTGCGTTTGGAATTTACCACCCCATTCTTCTACCAAAATATTCATTTGGGATAACTCATTTCTGATTTTATCAGCATCAGCACCAACTTTATCCATTTTGTTAAAGGCAAATATCATTGGAACACCAGCAGCTTGTGCATGCGCAATTGCCTCTCGCGTTTGTGGCATTATACTATCATCTGCAGCAATTACAATAACAGCTATATCGGTTAGTTTTGCCCCTCTTGCTCTCATTGCTGTAAATGCTTCGTGACCAGGAGTATCGAGGAAAGTAATCAAGCTACCATCTTCCAATTCTACCTCATAAGCACCAATATGCTGCGTAATACCACCCATTTCACCTGCTACAACTTTTGTACTTCTGATATGATCTAGTAATGAAGTCTTACCGTGGTCAACGTGTCCCATAATGGTTACAATCGGCGGTCTTTCAACTAAATCACCTTCATTCTCTTCTTCCTCATCATCTTCCTCCTCTTGGTCTGAAACGCTAATAAATTCTACTTCAAATCCGAAAGAACTTGCTACTAATTCAATTACCTCTGCATCTAATCTTTGATTAATAGATGCAAATACGCCTAATCCCATACAGGCTGAAATAACTTGTGTAGGTGATACATCCATCAAATTGGCCAATTCACTTACAGGAAGGAATTCTGTCAATTGTAAGATATTAGTTTCGCCCTCTTCCTCCTCATTTAAACGTGCATCTTCTCGCTTAATTTTTTTATACTTAGACTTGCTGGTTTTGGTTTTTCCTCCACCCAACTTAGCCATTGTTGCTTTTATTTTATCTTCAATTTCTTTTTGAGAAACGACATCTTGAACTGGTTTTACAACTGGTTGTTTTCCTTTAAAATTATTGTTTCGTCCGCCACCTCCAGCAAATCCTCCACCTGGTTTACGATTCGGGCCATTATTGTTATTATTTGCAAATGGCTTCGGAGCATCCTTATTTTCGGTTGGCTTTACAAAAACAGTTGGATCAACCGCCTTTGGAGCGATTCGTTTCCGTTTATTTCTATCATTACTATTTCCTCCATGTTGTTGAGGATGTGTTGGTTTGGTAGATTTTGTAGGCAATTCAATCTTACCCATTATTTTAAACCCTGAAAGCTTATCTGCTTCGCCTCTTATAACCTTATCTACCTCAGGAATGCTAGGTTCTGTAGTGTCTTGATTTACAATATTTTCAACTGTTTTTTCAACAACAATTACCCGTTTTTCTTCTGCTATTTTTGGTTTAACCTCTTCCTTTTTTTCTTGCTTAACTGGTGTTTCCAATTTAGCTACTACCTTTATTTCTACTTTTGGAATTGAAGCAGAATGCCTAATTATTTCTGGCTCTGCCTTTACAATTGGCTTTTCTACTACAGGTTTCTCTTCTTTCTTAGGTATTTCAACTGGTTTTACTGGCTCTTCCTCTTTCTTTTTAGGATTTAAGTCGATTTTGTCCACAAGGGTAAAACCTTCCACTTTTCCCCTTCCAGGTCGATATATCTCTTCCTCCTTAACCTCTTTTTCTACTTCTGCCTCTTTACGAGTGCGGCCTATTGCAATTAAATCAGCTTTTTCCTTAATTGCCATAGAGGATTGAAATTCCTTTGAAAGTACATTATACATGTCTTCCGTTAGTTTTGTAGTAGGCTTATCCTCTATTACAAATCCTTTTGATTTAAGATGCTCAACGATGGAATGAAATCCTACATTAAACTCTTTTGCTGCGTTTACTAATCTTATTACTTTTCCCTCAGACATTATAAGGTTTTAATTTTTTATTCGAATTCAGATTTAAGAATAGAGATAATTTCATCTACGGTTTCCTCTTCAAGATCTGTTCGTCTTACCAATTCATCTCTATCTAATTCTAATACACTCTTAGCTGTATCGCATCCAATACCTTTAAGTGCATCCAATACCCATGGTTCAATTTCGTCAGAAAATTCTTCTAAGTCCACATCATCCTCTAGTTCATCTATATCTCTAAATACATCAATTACATATCCAGTTAACTTACTCGCCAATTTTATATTCATACCTCCACGACCAATTGCCAATGAAACTTGGTCAGGCTTTAAATATACTGAAGCCTTTTTCAAATCTTCGTTGAGTTCTATTGAAACGATTTTAGCAGGCGAAAGCGCTCTTTGTATCAATAGGTTAGAATTGCTAGTATAGTTTATGATATCTATATTCTCGTTTTTCAATTCCCTCACTATACCATGTATCCTTGATCCTTTCATTCCCACACATGCACCAACTGGGTCAATTCTATCGTCGTAAGACTCTACTGCTACTTTTGCTCTGTCTCCTGGTTCACGTACTATTTTTTTGATTGTAATTAAACCATCAAAAATTTCCGGTACTTCTTGTTCTAATAATTTAGCCAAAAACGATGGATCAGTACGTGATAAAATTACTATTGGATTGCTTCCTCGCATTTCTACGCTAGTAATTACGGCACGTATATTTTCACCTTTTTTAAAAAAATCTGTTTTTATTTGTTCAAGTTTTGGTAATATCAATTCGTTTCCATCATCATCCAATAATAAAACTTCTTTTTTCCAAACCTGGTAAACTTCACCAGTAATTATATCACCTACTCTATCTTTATACTTTTTATAAACGTCGTCTTTCTCTAATTCAAGGATTCGGGAAATAAGAGTCTGACGGGCAGCTAAAATAGCTCTTCTTCCAAAAGATTCTAAAGTAATTTCTTCATAAGCATCGTCACCCACTTCCGAATCTTCTTCTATCTTTTTGGCATCTGAAATACTTATTTCTTCCAATTCTTCTACCACATCGCCGTCCTCTACAATTAATCTGTGACGCCAAATTTCCAAATCTCCCTTATCGGTATTTACAATAATATCGAAATTGGCATCTGAGCCATATTTTTTTCGCAAAAGTGTACGGAAAACATCCTCCAAAACTTTCATCATGGTGGGTCTGTCAATATTCTTGAACTCCTTAAACTCCGAAAACGATTCTACTAGTTCTATGCTATTCATTGCTTAACTAAATTTTATAGGTCTAATGATTGATTTAATATTTAATCGAGGAATATTCACCTCTTGTTCTTCTACTACTTTTTGTTTTACTTTCTTTTCTACCTTCAAAGTTATACTATTTTCATCTTTTGACAATAGTGTTCCTTCAATTTTTATACCCGAATCCATCAAAACCTCTACAGGTTTATTGATAGACTTTTCGTATTGTTGCTCCACCAACAAAGGCGAACCCATGCCTGGCGACGAAACTTCCATTGTATATTTCTCGCCCACTAACCCATTTTCCTCCAAATATGCTTCCAAAAAACGACTTATTTCGGCACATTGTTCTATTCGTATATTTTCCATTCCATCTACAAAAACCATTATTTTTGAAGATGCCGAAACTTTAATATCGACAATAAATAAAGCTCTTTCAGCCACAAATGGAGCCAAAATCTCGTTAATTACCGTTTTTAGTTTTTCTTCCTGAAACATCACCTTATAGTAATAAAATAGGGGACTTTTTAGTGCCCCCTATCTTTTCACGATGCAAATGTACAACATTTATTTAAAATAAAAAAATGGATTAAAAAGGATTTATTTAAATAATATTGAAATAGTGTTTCCCCTAAAAAAAACAAGCCAAAATTTAACACACCCTACATCTTCACAAATTTTCCCGATTGCACTTGGTCGTCAATGCGGAGGGTATAAAAATAAATGCCTTTTGATAAATGTCCAAAATCAAATTCTTTGGTATAAATGCCTTCGTTGATGGTGGTGTTTTGTACACTTACATCAATCATTTTGCCTTGAATATCATAAATATTTATCGACAATTGGCTGGCTTTTTGTAAATCTATTTGAAAGCTAACATGGCTCGTAAATGGATTGGGGAATACTTGGATATTTGCTATACTTTCTTTTTCCTCCTCTGCTGTATTTGCCATCCGCATAGCGCCGTTACAAGCACTTACAGGAGCTATATACGCATAAAAACTACTGCCTGCCTTTGCCTCAAAACCAGCCTTCCACTCCACTGATTGGGGTGCAGTAAACACTGCATCGGCACCACTATTGAGGGTATAACTCGTATTATTGTTGTTGATAATTACTCCCCTACCGCCTTCATACCGAATATTGGGCTTACTATATGCTAGTGGGCCATTGATAAGTAAATCCTCGGTGGCTAGGTTATTATAAAACTTGATTGGCAAATTAAAATCTACTCTTGAGCTATAAATTTGCCACTTTTGGTTGGGGCGATGATCCGACCAAGTGGCTATGGCATAGCCTCCATAGGCATCTACAGCACTGTAATGACCAGATTTAATTAATGGTCCTAATGGCGGTTGATTCACTTGATCAACTATTTCGGTTATATGAGATGCATCGCTTATTTTTAAATTGGTATATGACGTACCTCCATCGGTAGAATATGCCATATAGGTATTGGTACCCCAACCCGATGCACCATCGAGGCTATAATAAATAATACATACAGCTCCAGTAGTTTCATCTACCGCAATGGCTGGTTGCCAATTTTGCCTTCCATTGGGAATACTTACCGTTTGTGCCGCCGACCAAGTGCTGCCTTGATTATCAGAATACCGAACCCTAATGATGGCTTTTCCATTCCCATTTTCCTTTTCGGGATATACTACAAATATACGCCCACGGGTACTATTGCAACTTCTATCTACGGCTATTGCAGGAAAATCAGTTACTTGGGTATTATTGAAAATGGGATTTACGCCACTTACATCAACCCTTATACCATCATAATTGAAGGGCGTGCTTGTGGTATAGGTTGTTCCACCATTTAATGATTTGGCAAACCCCAATGATTCAGCATCCCAATCGACATCGGTGCTTTTTGCCCAGCAAATATAAACCTCACCGTTGGCGCCAGTGGCTATGCTTGTGCCTTGCCCCTTACCCACATCCGACAAAAGTATATCAGCAGAATAAGAAGTATATCCATTTGTACTTCTATTTGCAAATATTTCATAATTTCCCCCTCGCTTTGTCCACGCTCCATAAATATTATTTTTGTATTGGCTCATTCTATAATTATCCGCTACTATCCATGGTTTATCATTGAAATAAGTTCTAATTTGTGGTGAACAGCCATTTACCTGATTATTCCAAATGGAGAAATTATTAACTATTGAGGCTTTTGAAATACCATAAATATTGGGTTCTGGGTTATCTTCTGGATTATCTCCCAAAAACCTCAAATATCCCAAATATCCTCTTCCATCCGCATCTATTATAGCCAATGGATCTGGTCCATTATTTGCATTATTAGGCAAATTATTATTGCCCAACCAAGTGATTCCGCCATCGTAACTGTATGTATAGAAATTAGTTCTATTTCGGTTTGGAAGTGGAATTATAACTAAATTACTCCTAATTGCAGTTGCCAAAATACTATTTGGATACAACCTACTTATTACTGTTGAAACTTCAACTTGGTGATGGGAGGTACTAGGAAAAATTCTAATATCTGGATTGTCTAGCAGAGGCTGCGCCATTATTGTATTTTGAATTAAAATACAAAAAATAAGTGTTTTTAAACTTTTCATAATTAAAGGATTTTATAGTCAATTAAAATGTACTTATAATTAAAATTTATTCCGTAGGGATAAGAATGAAGCCCTCGAACCTCTGAACAAACTGTTCCTATATTTGGAGCTATATAATACCATTGAAAAATATTATCATGATCATAAGAAAATTTTAATAATTTGGTTCGTTCGTATCTCAAACATTTTACTGCTGGAATTGATTTATTCTTAATTCTAAAAATAGTATCCTTTATTGCATATCCCTCTTTAATTATGACTGAATATAAAGGGTCTGATTCTTTAAAATTTTCTATAGTATCAATATTTGTACAAATAAGAGGGAATTTAGTAAACCCATCGCTATGTTTCAATCCCTGAGCAAAAATTGGAATTAACATATTTTCATTTTTTCTTATGGTTTCTAAAATATAATAATTACTTGTGTCTCCATTTTTAAAATAAATATATTCTATCTTATATATAGTGTCATTTATCCCATTAACAATATACCCAATTATATTAAACTTTATTTTTCCTATTCTAGTATAAGGATAACCATCTGCAGCACCTCCCACCTCGTACGTCCAACTATTACCTAATTTTAGCGGAAATTGGTCGATGGTCATGCCGCAGCCTGTTGGTGGTATGGTGGGCTCGGGGTCTTGCTTGCAGGCAAATAAGCCTAAAGCAAGTATAAAAATAAGTATGTTTTTCATTTTGATTGTTTTAATTTTGTTATTTAAAATAAAAGGTTATATCACCTAGTTCATAATATGGCAGTTGCCAAAATACTATTTGGATACAACCTACTTATTACTGTTGAAACTTCAACTTGGTGATGGGAGGTACTAGGAAAAATTCTAATATCTGGATTATCTATGGGAGGCTTTGCCATTATTGTATTTTGAATTAAAATACAAAAAATAAGTGTTTTTAAACTTCTCATAATTAAAGGATTTTATAGTCAATTAAAATGTATTTATAATTAAAATTTATCCCATAGGGATAAATATGAAGTCCTCGAACCTCTGAATAAACTGTACCAACATTTGGAGCAATATAATACCATTGAAAAATATTATCATGGTCATAAGAAAATTTCAATAATTTGGTTCGTTCGTATCTCAAACATTTTACTGCTGGAATTGATTTATTCTTAATTCTAAAAATAGTATCCTTTATTGCATATCCCTCTTTAATTATGACTGAATATAAAGGGTCTGATTCTTTAAAATTTTCTATAGTATCAATATTTGTACAGATAAGAGGGAATTTTGTAAACCCATCGCTATGATTTAATCTTTGAGCAAAAAATGGGATTAGCATATTTTCATTTTTTCTTATGTTTTCTTCAATACTATAATCACTTGTGTCTCCATTTTTAAAAGAAATATATTCTATCCTATATGTAGTGTCATTTATGCCATTAACAATATACCCAATTATATTAAACTTTATTTTTCCTATTCTAGTATAAGGATAACCATCTGCAGCACTACATATCTCATACGTCCAACTATTACCCACTTTGAGTGGAAATTGGTCGATGGTCATTCCGCAGCCAGTTGGTGGTTCGGTGGGGTCGGGGTCGTGCTTGCAGGCAAATAGCATAGCCATTGCCAACAATATAGCCAATAAATGTTTCATCTTTTGATTATTTTGAGGTGATTATTAATTTGTGTGTCGCTACCTCTTTATCATCTACCAATAAAGTATAATAATAAATACCTGCATACAATTTTGTATTTTCGATGGCTATTTGGTTACTATTTTGTGCCAATTCGTATTGTGCTAGTTCCTTACCATCAAAGCTATACAAAAGCATTTGCGCACGCTTAAATGTACTTGGTAGTCTGTAATTTAAAACGGTAGGCGTATTAATTGTTTTTGGCTCGGCTGGCAATAAAGAAGCATTTGTATTTATTATACCAATTCTTTCGCCAGATGAAACACCCAATTTCTCATCTACTTTATCATTCAATTCTTGTAATGATTTTACAATTATTGGAAACCAATCAAATGTGTAAATTGATAACGTACCATCTTCATTTTTTTGAACCATATCAGGGAATATTTTTTGTACATCTTGTGCCAAAAATCCACTTGTATTTCTATAAAGTCGCTCATCCTCAACCTTTATTTTCATGCCTTTAAACTCCTCTTTGCTTGAGCTTGATTGGTCGTTGTAAATCGTTTTGTAATTAAATTCTACAGGTTTTAATTCCATCAATTTATCCAATGTGGTATTAAATGCCCGGATATTTTCTTTTAAATTAGAATCTGAAGGAATATCAACATTAAAAGCTCGTACATATCCATTTACATCTAATGGGTATAAAGGATCCATATTAATGCCCACATTTCCGTTATCTTTAATAATGAATTTACAATTTCCAAAATTAGCCACCGACCAAGGTCGCCAAAAGTTCATGCCTCCACAATCGGTATCAATTCCCCAATCGATACCATCCAAACTGGTGGGATTATTAATACGAGAAAACAATAAGCCTTTTGCAAAGCCTTGATTATTAAACGGTCCTAGGGTTACATAATCCATAATGTGTAGTTTGTAAGCAGGGTTGGGGGCAGTAGTGGCACCAATGCCGATACCTAAATTACTGTTGGCATTGAGTTTTACTTGCGCCACTGATTGGGTGGCAAATCCTAAGCTAATGCATAGCATAGCTATTCCTTTTGCAATCTTGCAATTTAGGGGGGGGTACGATAAAATTTTCATAAAATTGGGTTTAACAGGTTAAATAAAGTTTAAATTTAAATATTAAAAATAGATAAAGCAAATTAAAAATGATTTATTTTGCACTATGCTTAATCTCACCCTTATCCGACACGCTAAATCATCGTGGGATGACCCAAGTTTAGATGATTTTGAACGACCGCTGAATAAAAGAGGTTTATTTACTGCACCTCTAGTGTCTCAAAAACTTAAAATTAAACTTCCCTCGCCCGATTTGATTTTGTGTAGTCCCGCCAAACGTGCCATGCAAACTGCTGATTTTTTCAAAAATAATAAAACTATTTTCGAAATAAAACAAAACATCTATTTTGATGGCTTGGATGAAATTTTGGAAATAATAAGACAAATCAATCCTTCTTGTTCCAATGTTTGGCTATTTGGTCATGAACCCAATTTGAGCGAAATGGTCGAATTTTTTACAGGAAAAATACTAGCTAAATTTCCTACTTGTGCCGTTTTCCAAATTTGTTTTTCTGTCGAAAAGTGGAGTGAAATTGAAAAAGAAAGTGGAAAAATCTCTTTTTCTTTGATTCCCAAAGATTTTATCCTTCAAAAACCTTAAAAACGCTTATTTTCTTTTTATTTTGGTCGAAAATTAAATGGTTTGCGTAAAAATAAGATAATTAACCGAGAATTAAGCTGGCTCTCTTTCAATGAAAGGGTATTGCAGGAGGCCGAAAGTCCAAATGTACCACTATTGGAAAGACTTCGATTTGTTGGCATTTTTTCAAGCAATAGGGATGAATTTTTTAGAGTGAGAGTTGCCACTCTACGAAGAATGGTTACTTTTCAAAAGCAGTCGGATGAACAGTTTGACTTTAACGCCTCTATGGTTTTAGACCAAGTTGAAGAGAAAATTAAAAAATTACAAAAGCGATTCGACAAGGCCTATTTTAACATTTTAGAAGACCTAGAGAAGGAGCAGATATTTATTGTAAATGAAAATCAGATAAATGAGCAACAAGGTATTTTTGTAAAAAAATATTTTAGAGAAAAAGTAAGGCTCGAAATTTTTCCCATTTCGGTAAATCCAGAAAAAGATTTTCCTCTTTTACAAGATGCCTCAATATATCTAGCAATCCGTTTTTTAGACAAAAAAGATAAGGAATTTAAGTATTGGCTGATTGAAGTGCCATCAAGTTTGCCCCGTTTTTTGGTGCTACCAACAGACGGCTCAAAAACAGAGATTATGTTTTTGGATGATGTAATTCGTTTTAATTTTGACGAAATTTTTCAAATTTATGACCACAAAAATCTTGAATCATATACTATAAAATTCACTCGTGATGCGGAGTTGGATATTGATAATGATGTATCGCAAAGCTTTTTGATGGCCGTTGAATTAAGTTTGGAGAAACGAAAAGCAGCTGAGCCACTTCGGTTTATTTATGATGCCGACATGCCAAAGGATTTTCTTAATTTCATTGTCGAGCAAATGGACATTAGCAAGCGTGGGCATTTGTATGCAGGTTTGAGGTACCATAATTTTAAAGATTTTATGAAATTTCCCACAGTAGGAAAACCAAATCTATGGTATAATTTTCCACCACAGCTGCCACATCCCGACTTTGAAAAATCCAGGGGCTTGATGAATAAGATAAAAGAGAAAGATATATTGCTCTATTTTCCATACCACAGTTTTGACTATTTTCTCGATTTATTGCGTGAAGCTGCCATTGATCCATTAGTTTCGCACATAAGAATAACCATTTACAGATTAGCAAACGATAGCCATGTAATAAAATCACTTATAAATGCGGTACGAAACGGAAAATTTGTAACTGTAGTAATAGAATTAAGGGCTCGATTTGATGAGGCTTCAAATATCAAATGGGCAAATAAATTAATCGAAGAAGGAATTAGGGTAATTCCGGGTGTTAATGGCTTAAAGGTACATACTAAATTATGCTTAATTACACGCAGAGAAAATGGTAAAAAGATTTACTATAGCGCCATTGGAACCGGCAATTTCCATGAAAAAACAGCCCGTATTTACACCGACTTTTTATTGCTTACTGCCAATCAAATACTCAACAAGGAAGCAAGAGAATTATTTTCCTTTTTTGAAAAAAATTATATGGCGCCCAAGCCAAACAAATTACTTGTTGCGCCCTTTAACCTTCGTTTTAGGATAGTTTCATTGATAAACAGAGAAATAAGATTTGCTAAAAGTGGTGTAAAAGCGGAGATAATGATGAAAATGAACAATTTGGTTGACCCAGAAATTGTAATGAAATTATATCAAGCAAGTCAATCAGGTGTTAAAATAAAATTGATCATTAGGGGAATTTGTGCTTTGGTGGCAAATGTTGAAGAACAGAGCGAAAACATAGAAGTAATTAGTATTGTAGATAAATTTTTGGAGCATGGGCGTGTTTTTATATTTGAAAATGGAGGCTCTCCTGATGTTTACCTTGGTTCATCCGATATGATGGCTCGTAATTTAGATTTTAGGGTAGAGTTACTTGCCCCGCTTTTAGATCAAAATATTTCGAATCAAGTGCTTGACATAATGAACATGCAATGGAATGACAACCAAAAAGCGCGTATTATTTCAGAGGATCAATCCAATAAATTTAGAGAACCAAAAGACGACACCATAATTAGAAGTCAGGACGACATTTATGATTACTACGAAAAATTTGCTCAACAACAAAAAAACGAAATATGAAACTAGCTGCAATTGATATAGGTTCTAATGCTGTACGCCTCTTATTTATGAACGTATATGAAACCGACAATGGTCCTGTATTTGTAAAAGATGCAATATATAGAGTTCCTTTGCGCCTTGGTGATGATGTGTTTCTGAAAGGTAAAATCACGAAAGAAGGCAAACGACGCACCTTGGACACGATGATTGCTTTTAAAAAATTAATGCTTGTTCACGGCACCGAAGGTTATATGATTTGTGCTACCTCAGCAATGCGTGATGCCAAAAATTCTAAAGAAATTATTAAGGCAGTAAAGAAAAAAACAGGGTTAGAGATAATGGTTATTTCAGGCGCTGAAGAGGCTGAAATAATATTTGCAAACCATGTAGAAAAAATGCGCCTTCATCCCGACAAAAACTATTTGTATATCGACGTTGGCGGCGGAAGTACAGAATTAGTTTTGATTAAGAAAGGGGAACTAATTGCCAAAAGATCTTTTAATATAGGCACATTAAGGCTTAAACACAATAAAGTGGATGAAAACGAATGGGTAGAAATGGAAAATTGGATTAGTCCCTTCAAAAAAGATTATGCCCCAATTACCGCTATTGGTTCGGGTGGTAATATCAATACCCTTATTAAAGCTTTTGGTTCGAAAAAAGGGATGGAACTAACTACTGAAGAAATTGAAGTAGATTATGCAACATTATCTCAATTCACAACGCAAGAAATGGTTATTAAATTTTCGCTGAAACCTGACCGTGCCGATGTTATTCTACATGCTGTAAAAATATATCTTACTATTCTCAAATCACTGGAAATTAAGAATGTATTTATTCCTAAAGTAGGACTAACCGATGGAATTATCCATAAGTTATATGATAAACTGAAGGGGCTAGATTAACCTAAATTACATCCAACAACTCAATATCAAATACCAATACCGAATTTTTGGGAATGTCACTAGAGGGAGAACTAGAGCCATAACCTAAAGCAGATGGCACGATTAGCTTTATCTTTCCGCCTTCCCTAATCAAGGGTATGCCTTCTTGCCATCCTTTTATTAGTTGCGCCAATACAAATGTAGGTGGTGCATCAACCGGACTACTATCAAATACTTTTCCATTTGTAAGGTAGCCAACATAATTAATTTTTACAGACGAAGCAGCATTTGCTGTGCTTCCTGTACCTGTGTCGCTAATAATATAATAGAGTCCTGTAGATGTACGAGTTGCATTGTAATTATTATCCGCTATATATTGTTTTATTAATTCCTCATCTTTCTCAAATTGCTCTTTTTTACAAGCAAACAACGTAAATAATATACCCAAATATAAAAATGCCTTTTTCATAAATATAAATTTTAGCGCAAAAAAGTAAATTTAAAAAGATTCTTTACAATATTAAACTAATTTTTATTACACTACCGCATTAGCACATGCCATTCCATCCAAAGCAGCACTCATTATACCGCCAGCAAAACCTGCACCTTCACCACAAGGGAAAAGATTAGAAATCTGAGGATGGCACAATTTTTCTTTGTCCCGCGGAATCCTTATTGGCGACGAAGTGCGACTTTCAACACCTACCAAAATGGCCTCATTTGTACGATAGCCATGCATGCTTTTTCCAAAATTAATTAGTCCTTGCTGCAAATTATTTGCTATAAATGGCGGTAATATTTGATGCAAATCGGATGAAATAGTACCAGGAATATACGAATTACTAGGCAATGTTTTAGATACTTTGTGTTGTATGAAATCTTCCATCCGCTGTGCAGGAGCAATTATGCTATTGGTAACTGAAAAAGCATTTTGTTCAACCATTTCCTGAAATTTTAGTGCTCCCAAAACATCCTCTCCAAAAAGTTTTTGCCAGTCTGTAGTGTTTACACTTACCACAGTTCCACTATTTGCAAATTGGCCATTTCTTTTGCTCGGACTCCAGCCATTTACTACAAGCTCTCCATCACTCGTAGCGCAAGGTGCAATAATTCCACCCGGACACATACAAAAAGAAAAAACACCAGTATTGTTCACTTGTGTAACCAAACTATATGCGGCAGGTGGCAAAAAATCACCTCTTTCGGTTTGTTTATACTGAATTTGATCAATTAAATCCTGTGGATGCTCAATTCTAACACCTAATGCAAATGGCTTAGACTCCAAAAAAACACCTTTCCGATTCAATAAATAAAAAATATCGCGTGCCGAATGCCCTGTTGCTAAAATCAAATCATCGACTACAAATTCTTTTCCATCGGAACATATCACTGATTTTATAGTATTGTTTTTCACAATAAAATCTAGCATTTTGGTGTTAAAATGGATTTCTCCTCCATTTTCAAGAATAAAATTCCGAATATTTTCAATTATCTGAGGTAATTTATTCGTTCCAATATGAGGATGCGCATCTACCAAGATATTATCATCAGCCCCAAAATGAACAAAAGTTTCCAGTACTTTATGAATATTTCCACGCTTACTACTTCGGGTATATAATTTACCATCACTATAAGTACCTGCACCACCCTCGCCAAAACAATAATTGCTTTCAGCGTTCACTATCAACTCTTTATTCAAAATGGCCAAATCACGTCGCCGTTCTTTTACCGACTTGCCTCTTTCGATAATGATGGGTTTGATCCCTCTTTCTAATAATTGTAATGCGGCAAATAGGCCAGCAGGACCGGCTCCAATAATGCCAACTGTTTTATGAAAAGTATTGCTTTTTTTAATTTCGAACAATTCTTTTTTTTCCAAATACGTTTCTGAAGGATTATAAACATGGATTTTTAAAAGGTATTGTATCGGTTTTCTTCTTGCATCAATTGAGCGCCTTAATAATTTAATATACCCAATTGAATCTGGGCTTTTATTTAAGGCTTCACTCACTCTATGACGAATAATTTCCTCGTCGAAAGCATGTTCTGGCAATAATTTAATTTCAATTTCGTGTGGCATGGCGTTAGGTATTTATCCTAAAATTGTATGAAAATAGGGTTTTTAAACTTGTAATTTTCAAGGAAAATTATAATATCAACTCAAAGCCGCCACTCCAGGCAAAGTTTTGCCTTCAAAAAATTCCAACATGGCACCACCACCTGTAGATACAAAACTTACTTTTTCGGCCAATTCAAATTTATTGACCGCCGCCACTGAATCGCCACCACCAACTAAGGAAAAAGCACCATTTGCTGTTGCATCTACAATTGCCAAAGCCACGGCTTTAGTGCCTTGCTGAAATTTTTCCATTTCAAAAACACCCATCGGACCATTCCATAAGATGGTTTTTGATGAAGCTATTATGGTCTTAAATGCTTCTATCGCTTTAGGTCCAATATCCAATCCCATCCAATTATCTGGAATTTCATCATTATTGGCAATATCAGTATTTGCATTTTCATCAAATTTATCAGCAATGATAGAATCGATAGGTAAAACCAAATTCACGCCTTTCTCTTTTGCCTTTTGTATTAATTCAATAGCCAATTCTAATTTATCTTCTTCTACTAATGAGTTGCCAATTTTTCCGCCTTGCGCTTTAAAAAAAGTATAAGCCATTCCTCCACCGATAATTATATTGTCGGCAATACTTAATAAATTTTCAATAATTAAAATTTTATCTGATACTTTTGCGCCACCCAAAATAGCTGTAAACGGTTTTGTGGGTGTGTTCAGCACTTTTTGGGCATTTTTTACTTCTGCAGCCATTAGATAACCCAAACATTTGTTTTCCGCTGCAAATGAGTTGGCAACTATTGTAGTACTTGCATGTGCTCTGTGAGCAGTACCGAAGGCATCATTTACATAAATATCACCCAATTTTGCTAGAGTGGCTGCGAAAACGGCATCTCCTTTTTCTTCTTCTTTGTGAAAACGGGTATTTTCAATCAACATAACTTCGCCAGGCAATAAATGGTGTGCCATAACCAGCGTGGCTGCTCCTATACAATCATTTGCAAATTGAACAGGCTGGCCCAAAAGATTGGATAAATGCTCTACAACATGTTGTAATGAAAATTTCTCTTTATCAATTGTACCGTCCTCTTTCAATTTTTTTAGTGGGCGACCCAAATGCGACATCAGCACCACACTTCCACCCTCTTCCAGGATTTTCTTAATCGTAGGCAAAGCCGCTTTTATCCGTGTATCATCGGTTATTATAAATGATTTATCAAATGGCACATTGAAATCGACGCGAACCAATGCTCGCTTACCTGAAAAATTAATTTGGTCAATGGTTTGCATATATAATTTAGAATTTTGATTTAAAACTTTGCAAAGATAGAGATTTGAGAAGTGAGAATCAAGATGTGAGAAGTAAATCTTGGTTCTTGAATCTCAAATCTATCTTCTCTCCTCCCGCGCTAGGGATAGCAGTGGCAGCCCGGAATAGATTGGCTTGGTGGATGGCATGAGGACTGTAAACGGATAGCCCGAAAAGCGCCCAAATTTTTCAATCTTTGTTTGTTTTAGGATTAAGTAATTAGTACCAAGTAATTAGTAAAGAGATAGCTTGTTCTTTGATTAAAAACCTTTGCGAACTTTGTGTAAAAGCTTTGTGTCCTTTGCGGTTAAGATTTCCAAATCCCCAAATTATTACATTATTTCATTACTTAATTATTTCATTCTACTGTCCCATTTTCACTACTAAATCGCAAAGTCGGTTGGCATAACCATATTCATTGTCGTACCACCCTGTTATTTTGACCATATTGCCCAAAACGAGGGTTAAATCGGCATCGAAAATACAGGAATGTGGGTTGTGGATGATATCGGACGACACAATTGGATCGGTATTATAGGCCAATATGCCTTTCAAATCGCCCTCGGAAGCGGCCAAAAATGCCTGATTTATTTGTTCGACAGTCGCGGTTTTTTGAATATTGCAATACAATTCGGTGATGGAACCCGCAATAACGGGCACTCGAACGGCGCCACCTGTAAGTTTGCCTTTCATTTCGGGCATTACCACTTCGACGGTAGACGTGGCATTGGAGGTAGTAGGCACTAGATTTTCGGCGGCAGCACGTGCGCGGCGCATATCGGATTTGTGGATGGCGTCGTGTAGGTTCTGATCGCCGGTATAGGCATGTATGGTAGACATGATAGCCTGCTCGATACCGAAATGGGCATTCATGACTTTGACCATGGGCGCCAAACAATTGGTGGTGCAAGAGGCGTTGGACAGGATGGTATCGGCAGAAGAAAAAAGATGGTCGTTGACACCAAGGACGATGGTTTTTACATCACCATCGGCAGGACTAGAAATGACTACTTTTTTGGCTCCTGCTTGCAGATGAAGTGCCAATTTATCTTTTTTGCGAAAAATACCTGTACATTCTACTACAATATCTATATTGTTTTCTTTCCAAGGCAATTCGAGCGGATTGGCTATGGAAGTACTGTGAACGCGCTTGCCATTGATGACGATATACTCGCCATCGCAGAATATTGACTTTGGCTGGTGCTTTTGTACGGTATCGTATTTGATAAGGTAAAGCAATGACTCGTTGGGCGCTAGGTCGTTGATGGCGACCACTTCAACTTCATCATTCTCGATTAGTAATTTTAAAACTAGTCGCCCGATGCGACCCATTCCGTTTATGGCTATTCGTGGTTTGCTCATGGTTGAAACTTTATAATTGTAGAATAAAAATCAAATATACGTTGTAAACGGTCAAAAATGGGTTAAAAAAGTATTAATTAAAGAAAAAAAGAAAAATTATTTGGTTGCGAGGCTTGGAAAAAGAAAAAGAGTTCCTATATTTGCACCACCTTAGAAATAAGGCGTTCTAAATGGCCCGTTCGTCTAACGGTTAGGACACCAGATTTTCATTCTGGTAACAGGGGTTCGATTCCCCTACGGGCTACCAAAAAAGTAAAGTCCTTGAGCAATCAAGGGCTTTTTTATTTATAACTATTTCATATTTTCCTTTATTTTGTTACTTTTTGTTACTCCATTGTTACTTGAGGTACTTATTGAAACATCAATATTTATAAATGTTTTGAAAAAAAACAAAACTAAACATAATCTTTTGCGGCTCAAACAAATTACATTGTTCGTAAATTTCCTTAACATCAAAATTGATTCCTTAACACTTTACAAAATCGCAAATCAAACTTTTAAAAACCAACTTTCACATAACTCATTCAGAGCCAACCAACATCAAACACCACGGTAAATAAAGCTAATTTAATTATACACCTTTATAATAATATAATACGC
>JADIYW010000011.1 GCA_016705125.1 Bacteroidota bacterium | reverse complement strand
ACAAATGAAGTACTGCTATAAGTAGTAGCATTTGCACCTACATTCACACCATTTCTCTTCCACTGATAAACAGGTGCTGCACCGCCATTCGTTGGAACGGCAGTGAACGTTACATTAGTGCCTGCACAGATATTGTTATTGTCCGCAGAAATAGAAACCGATACTGGTAAGTTCGGATTCACCACCATCACCACTGGATTGCTTGTAGCAGGATTTCCAGTAGGACAAATAGCATTGGATGTCAAAACACAGGTGATGATATCGCCATTTGCAAATGCAGTACTGCTGTAAGTCGTTGAATTTGAGCCTACATTTACACCGTTTTTCTTCCACTGATAAACAGGCGCTACGCCGCCATTCGTTGGAGTGGCAGTGAACGTTACGTTTGTACCTGCACAGATATTGTTATCATCGGCTGCAATAGAAACAGATACTGGTAAATTAGGACTTACAGACATTAAAATAATATTCGATGACGCTGGACTAGACAATACACAAGAAAGTGAAGAGGTCATAACACAGAATACAACATCATTATTAGCTAATGCAGCATTAGAATAAGTATTGGAGTTGGTGCTCACATTTGCACCATTTAGTTTCCATTGATAAGTGGGTGTTCCACCTCCATTGCCAGCTACAGCAGTAAAGGTTACGTTAGTGCCTGCGCAGATTGAATTATCATCTGCCGAGATAGAAATATTTGCAGTTGCTGGAGAAACAATTGACAGCACTACTTGATTGCTCGTGGCAGGGTTGCCAGTAGGACAGGTTGCATTGGATGTCAATTCGCAAGTAATGATATCGCCATTTGCAAGTGTTGAATTGCTATATGTAGTAGCATTTACACCTACATTTACTCCATTTTTCTTCCACTGGTAAACAGGTGCTGCACCGCCATTTGTTGATGTAGCAGTAAAGGTTACGTTGGTACCAGCACAGATTGGATTATTATTTGCAGAAATAGCAACAGAAACAGGTAAATTTGGATTTACTGTCATTACTACATTATTAGATGTTGCAGGATTATTGCTCACACAGCCTGCATTAAAAGTTAAAACACAAGCTACCACATCTCCATTCACAAAACTTGTATTAGTGTAAGTATTAGAATTGACTCCCACGTTTACACCATTTAATGTCCATTGATAAACAGGCAGAAATGCAGCGTTTGCAGGAGTGCCAGTAAATGTAACACTTGTGCCTGCACAAATTGGATTGGCCGAAGGTGCTATATTAATGACAACAGGATTGATGGCATTTACCGTCATCGTTATTTGGTTACTTGTGGCAGGACTGCCCGTAACACATCCCAAAGAGGATGTCATAATACAGGTTATGTTGTTCCATTTGCTAGTGTATTATTGCTATAAGTCGCTGAATTTGAGCCTACATTCACACCATTGAGTGTCCACTGATAAGTTGGAGTGCCTCCATTGGTCGGCGTGGCTGTAAAGGTTACATTTGTGCCTGCACAGATTGAATTATTATCCGCTACAATGGCAAACGTTGCCGTAGGCTGTGCAGTAACTGTTATAACTACTTGATTACTTGTGGCAGGGTTTCCTGTAGGACAGGTTGCATTGGATGTCAATACACAAGTAATGATATCTCCATTTACAAGTGTCAAACTGCTATAAGTAGCTGAATTTGAGCCTACATTTACTCCATTTTTCTTCCACTGGTAAACAGGTGCTGCACCGCCATTCGTTGGAACGGCAGTAAATGTTACATTGGTGCCTGCACAAATTGGATTATTATCTGCTGAAATAGAAACAGAAACAGGAAGGTTTGGATTTACTGTCATTATTACTTGATTGCTTGTAGCAGGATTTCCTGTAGGACAAGTTGCATTGGATGTCAATACGCAAGTAATGATATCGCCATTTACTAGTGTTGTACTGCTATAAGTGGCTGAATTTGCACCTACATTCACCCATTTCTCTTCCATTGGTAAGCAGGCTGCAATGCGCCATTTGTTGGAGTGGCAGTAAATGTTACACTTGTGCCTGCACAGATTGGATTATAGTTTGCTGCTAGGGAAACCAAAACTGGTAAATTGGGATTTACTGTTATAGTAATTTGGTTTGAGGTAGCTGGGCTTCCTGAAGGACAAGCAACATTTGGAAGTTAAAACACAAGTAATTTTATCTGTATTTACTAGGGTATTTGAACTATAAGTAACTGAATTTGAACCAACATTAACACCGTTTTTCTTCCATTGATAAACAGGAGCAGCACCTCCATTGGTAGGTGTTGCAGTAAAGGTTACATTCGTTCCTGAACAGATTGGACCACTTGGGACAGCAGCAATGGAAACGGAAACGGGCAAAATTGGATTTACTGCCATATTTATGACATTTGAAGTTGCTGGGTTTCCAGTAATACAGGTAAGGGATGAATTCATCACACAGCTAACCAAATCTCCATTAGAAAGCGCGTTATTGGAATATGTTGGCAAATTACTACCTACATTTACACCATTTAATTTCCATTGATAAGAAGGCGTTCCACCATTGGTAGGTGTGGCTGTAAAGGTTACATTTGTACCTGCACAGATTGGATTAGTACTTGCTGCAATTGAAACCTGAACTGCAGAAGCGACTCCATTGGTTACAGATACAGTGGAAGTGGAAATAAGACAAGGTGCAACTCCTAGAACAGTATAAGTATAAACCCCTGAAATATTTGTTCCTGGGTTGAATGTACCTAAATGTGCACCACCCAAGGCACTTGGTCCCGTCCAAGTGCCACTTGTAGAAACACCTGAACCCAAAAGAGAAAATAAATTTACATTTGCTCCAGAACCACAAGTATTTAATGAAGTGCTTGTACCAGCAAATGGACCCGCCGTAACATTTATGCAAACGACTGTATCATAAGTACATCCAAAATTATCAACTACTCTATAAGTATAACATTTGGAACCACTTGATGTAGGACGAATTGTAATATTATTACCTACAGTTGCAATAATATCAGGACTTGGTAGCCATCCTTGAGAAACAATTATTGGTGTAAATTTATATTCGGGGGGTACAATACTTGGTGCAAAGGTAATGCCCCATGAAAAAATATATCCATTGTCTTGTGCCAAATTATCTGTAACCTTTATTGTCCAATTTCCATTTAAGGGACAACCTATAAAATTATCCCAATTTCCATCTGCCTTATAGGTACCAGCTTTAACTTGGTTAATATTATTGCTAACATTTCCACTTACATCAGTATAGGTAGCAAGAGCATTCCAATTTGCTACTACATCAATTAATTTTGTTGCACCAGGAGCAAAACAATAATTCATTCCAGTACCTTGTGTAGTATTTCCAGAATTGGCATCCACAGGCAAATCTACCGCTCTAGGATTGCCCATAACTGTACCACCACCAGCATTTGTTGCATAAGTTAAAAAAGTAACTGAACTACCATTTGGACAAGATAAACTCAATGAAAGGTCACCCATATATGAATGTTCCATATTCATACAGACATCATTAATTTGAGTACCAGATGTAATTAATAATCCTGCATCAAAACAATCAACGGTTACAGATGTTTTGTACGAAACCCCTGTTCCATCTGGTAAAAATGTAGTTCCACTTAATGGTGGAGCACAATTATATGTATATGGAGTAGGTGCAACCACACCATTCATTGTAGCAGTAGCACCTACACATACACTTGCAACACTTGGACCAGTACCCGAAAAATTTGGTGTAGTAGATACATGCACCACCTGGTTTAATTTATTATTATTGATACAGCCATTAGGATCTGTTACATTAAGGTTTACTAAATAAATTCCTGGAGTAGAAAATACTTTATTTACTATTTTTCCAGCAGCAGTAGTACCATTGTCAAAGTCCCAAATATAAGTAGCACCAGTTGGGCTTTTGGAAAAAGTAGCAGTCCCATTAAAATTAATGGAAGCCCCCTGACACACTCTTATTATACCATCTGCCTGCGCTGCTGGCGTAGTGCTATTTAAAAGAGAAGTAATTATTTGACAAGGTGTTTCACATGATATATCTGCAGACCAACCATTTTGGGTGGTTGATCCATTTGAATCGAACCATATTGTAATACAACCCGAAGGATTTGCTGATGTAGCTTGAACCGTACCCGGACTATTTTGTAAACCTAAACCCGTAGCAACTGTTAGTTGTGGTGCTGTGGTATCTGGTCCATCAAAAATATACATATAGTCATTATTGTTCTGAAGGTTGAAAGTTAAGAACACCAATTTTATTTGGTCTCCAGGTGTAGAAGCACAAAAAGTCATTATAAAACCCTCATTATTTCCATAACTACCACCGCTTCCGCCTGAATCAAAAAATTTACCACCACAAGTAGTAATAGTGTCATTACTCATATTGTAATTTTGAGCAATAAGGCTTAAATAGCAACTAAATATAACACCAATTAGCAAAAAATACTTTCTCATGCGTATCTATGGTTTGTAGTCTAGTGGGAAAATAACCAACACATAATCAGACCCATCAATCCTATATTTTTTAGGCAACTTTGGAAAAAAAGGCAAATCATATTTTAATACATTAAAAGTATAGGGATTTATATCTGTATCTCTTTCTAAATTAGGATTATATTCATTATAAAGAGGATAATCAGACAATTTTTCATATTTCTCATAATCTCGAAAAGGCTCATATACTATTTCAGTTCTATTTTGAACTATTTCAGTTATTGTTTTTAATATGAGTGGCTCTTTAATAAGTTCACTAATATATTCACCATATACTTCGACAATTCGTTTATCAATAGCATTCTCAGCGCTCTTTGTATCCAAATATTCTTGAGCAACCCCTTGATAAATATTTGAAAAAGATAAAATCAAAAAAAATGTAACAACTATTAATTTCATGATTTGAAATATTACTGAATTAAAAAAATAAATTAATTATAAATTTAACATATTTTATAAATAAAAGTAAAAAAAAACAAAAAAATGTAAAATAATTGGAAAGAAAATTTTCTAAAAAGATATATTTTTATTTAAATTTTTAATTTAAATAAAATAACATAATTAAATATAAAACAACAACTTAACTATTCCATCTAAAAGTATTGATTTCGATACCTATCAAGTCCAAAAGTCGATCAACTACCGTAGCAGCCAATGCTTCAAAAGTAGTTGGCATGCTATAAAATGATGGATTGGCAGGGCAAATTATGCCTCCAGCCAACGAAACCATTTCCATGTTTTTTATATGTATTAATGAAAAAGGAGTATCTCGTACAGCTAAAACTAGTTTCCTTCTTTCCTTTAAAATTACATCGGCGGCTCGTGTAATTAAATCATCAGATAAGCCATGAGCGATGCGCCCCAAGGTACCCATTGAACATGGACAAATTATCATGGATTCATATTTGGCTGAACCACTTGCAAAGGGAGCATTAAAATCCATTTTCGAATAAAAATCAAAGGGATATTTTTCATAATCTCGATTGCCTAATTCAAATTCCCATACAATTTTGGCATTATCCGACATAACAATGCCCACTTTGTCAATTTTATCTTTTTGCTGTAAAAGCTTGTCTAGCAACACTTTTGCATAAATTGCTCCACTTGCACCAGTAATGCCAACAATTATTTTCATTCTTTTTAATGTTTTATAAGCCTAAAAATAGAATAAATAACAATCTTGGTATTAAATTTGTTTAATAATTAAAAACATTAAAATGAAAAAAGGAATATATGTAATATTGGCACCAATGGTTTTATTAAGTATTGTAGGTATTTTTGCTTTCAAAGAAAAGGCGATTACACGTTCTGAAACGACCACAACTTCTGAGTATTCTCAACCTAAATCACAGTCTGTAAATTGGATTAGTTTAGAAGAAGCCGAAAAATTAAATAAAACTGCACCAAAGAAATTTCTTATAGACCTATACACTAATTGGTGTGGTTGGTGTAAGGTAATGGATCAAAAAGTATATTCTGATGCAAAAGTTTATGAATATATAAATACAAATTTTTATGCCGTCAAATTGAATGCTGAACAAAAAGAATCTGTAATTTTTCAGGGGAAAACATATGCTTTTAATCCTGCATTGGGCAAAACTGGCATCAACCAATTGGCTTTTGATTGGGGTAGCACTGAGGGACGAATTGGATATCCAACTCTAGTATTTTTAGATGAAAATTTGGTTAAATTAGAAGCTGACCCTGGATACAAAGAAGTACCACAAATGCTCCAAAAATTAAAGTTTTATGGAGATAATAAATACAAAACAATGAATTGGCAACAATTCCAACAAGGTAACTAATTAATTTACAACACTTTTTATTAATCCTCTAAGATTAAATAAAATTTTAAATCTAATGGATTCATATTGTCTATAAATTCATTTAAAATTTTATCGCCAAACTTAAGATATAGCGAAGCAAAACTTTCTTCTCTCTCCCAAAGGTTTGCATTGGGAAACCAACCCTTTATAATATTGTCAATTTGGTTGTACTGGTTTTCAAATTGTTGATTTTGCGCTTTTGTAAGCTTTTGTTTTATTTGTTTGAAAACATTTTCTGTCTTTTTTTGCTCTGCTCCTATTGTGTCTAATAAATTTAAATCTATTGTTTTCGCTATTTCGTTTAAATGCTGAAAAGCTATATTTAATTTTTCAAGTGCTGGTTCGATATCAATTTCCTTCACTTCCCTTAAAGCTAAAAAATGATTTTGAATTGCCTTAGTATCTAAAAAGATATAACTTAAATCCAATCCCAACTTTTGCCATTTTTTTAATTGTGCTTGCATTATTGGTTGAACAGAATTTCGGAGTAACAAAACTGGATAAAATGTATTATAGGCTTCAAAAACAGCCTTTAATTGCAGCCAATAACTTATTTCGCCACCACCACCAATAAATGCTATGGCAGGCAAAATTGTTTGTTGATAAAGCGGTCGCATGATTACATTTGGACTAAAACATTGGGGATTAATTTCAATTTCCGCTTTCATTTCATCCTCAGAAAAGGTAATTTCTGTATTATTTACTTTATACATTTTGGATATTTCATCCCAAATAATCCTTTCCCTTAAAGTATCCCCTAAATAAAAGAAATTGATTTGTCTTGGAGTAGATTGTTTCTTGTAACCCAAATTTACCAATTTAGTGGAGCTGGCTTCGACTAAATCAAATGACTTCCTTTCAAAAATCTCTTTTTTAATAATTGGGACAAATAAAGCCTTTAAATCAACATCATCTCCATCAATGCAAATTAAACCATAATTACCAAAAATGGAATGAACAAATTGCCTTGTTGCTGATTTCAAATCTTTTTCACTGGAATAGGCTTGTTCAAAAATAGTTTTCAATTTATCGGCATTCGGCGAATTACCCAAAATAGAATTTAAAGTTTGTAAAAGTGGCTGAATTGTATTCATTGATTTCCTTCCAGATGGTCCTTTACTATCATTTTCCCAAATAATTTTTTTTCCAAATAATTGCATTTGTCCAATTTCCTCCATATCGTGGTCTTCGGATCCCATCCAATAAAAAGGAACAAAATCAAATGCTGGAAATTGTTTTTTCAAATCTTGTGCAAGTCGGATCGCATTTGCAATTTTTATTATAAAATATAGTGGACCTCCAAAAATAATTGGTTGATGAGCAGTTACAATAGCGAAAGTACTGCTATTTAACATTAAATTAAATTGTATATTCTCTTTATAATCAATAGATTGATATTGTTTAATTAAAGTATTAACTAATATTTTCCTATTATATGTAAATTGCTTTACTTGATTAATTGCATCATGAATTCCTAAATTGTCATTTGAAAAACGATAAAATGGTTTTAACCTTTCTTTTTGCTCATTATAATCGAGGACTAAAGAACTAAAAAAATTAGTCTGTGCAAAATCAATTGGTTTAAAATGTACCATTTATCAAAAATATTTCGCAATTTAGAATAAATTTTAAGAAATGAGTAATAAAATTAATTATAAACTTATAATGGCTTGGCTAGGAAATGAGGGTACTGGAACGAGTGGATATAAGCATTACAAGCGTGATTTTGTAGTTGTTGGTGAGGGGAAACCGCCAATATCTGGCTCATCTGATGTTCATTTTTTGGGTGATATTGAAAAATATAATCCTGAAGAAATGTTGTTAATGTCGGTTTCATCTTGTCATATGTTGTGGTTTTTGCACTTATGCGCAGTAAGCGATGTTGTTGTTTCTGAATATTCAGACGAGCCAACCGGAGTTTTAGAAATTTTTGCAGATGGTGGTGGAAAATTCTCTGAAATAACCTTAAGACCAATAATTAGTATAATAGGCCAGCCAAGCATAGAACAATTGAATTCATTACAAGAAAAGGCAAACAAATTGTGCTTTATTGCTAATTCATTGAATATAAAGATTGATCATCAACCAGGTTATTTTTTTACAGAAGTATAAGTATTTAAATAATCGTAATTAAACAATATTTTTCCACAATTAAAAAAAAAATTAAAATTTTACCAACTTATTATATTACAAAATAAAAATATATTTGTTTTATATAAATAATACTTGTAGCTTTATGTGAAAATATATTATGAAGATTTCATTTTCAAAAGTTATTCTTGCTTGTCTTGTTTTTCAATTATTTTCTTGCAAAAAAGACAAGGATGCCGTTTATAGTGAGGAAAATCCAATTGAAGGATTTTATATTGCAACTGGATTTAATCAGCAAATAACGAATTGGATAGATGCCTCTGATGATTTCGTAACTGGATATCGATTTTCAGCAAAAGTGAATGGAAAAATTAATGCAATTACTTTAAAAATTCCCGACGGTGAAGAGTTTGTCAAAGTTAATATCTTTGATTTTTCAAGTAGTAAATTATTACATTCAGAAAATATGGTTGTCCCAAATGCCAATGTAAATGTTATAAAAACAATTACACCAATTAATTTGGAAAAAGACAAAGATTATATCATTTGTATGTATACTAATGATAACTACTATAGAAGAAAAACGGATATGGGTTCAATTACTTATCCAATAACATCAGGAAATATCGTTTTTAAAGAATTTTTGGTAGACCCTATTTTTAGTCCTGACAATATACCAACTGGGGGAGGTAGTACAAGTTTTAATGGCGATTTGAGCTTTGTTTTTCAACAAACAAATTAACCAAAATGAAATTTTAATTAGTATTTACCTGATTCTTTATAAATATTATAGAATTTGAAATTGGTAAATTACACAGAATAAAAATATAGCTATTCTCAATACCTCAAAACTCAATACATTTGTTTTACCTTCTTGAATTTTACTTAGAATAATGGAAGAGATTAGGTAAAATCCAATAAATAACCATTTGTAAACATCATCTATTTCTCTATATTTTTCAAGAAAAATGGATACAAATACCATCATAATTGAAAATTGAATGGTAACATAAATTGTCCAATTTCTAGAAATCTTTGGTTCAAATTTCTCATGCGTTTTGGCATCAATAGTATGTGCAATTATTTCTGGCCCATTATAAGACTCAGGAATATAGCCAGGAAATGCAAACCACAATTTTATTTTTTCTTGCCATTTTTGAGTATTTCTTGTTATTCGAATTAGGTCAGCATATGGTTGAATATGAGCATTAACTGGATCCCAGCTTTGATATGCTTCGGTTACCCCAAAAACTGGTTTTTCATCTATATCAGCAAAAGTGCCAAACATTTTATCCCAGATAATAAAACAAGAACCATGGTTTTTATTTATGTATTGAGGATTACAAGCGTGGTGAACAGAATGATATTTAGGTGTTACCAAAATTTTATTTAGAAATCCAGGGTAATTTTGAAATACAGAAGTGTGCGCTATAAAAACAACAAGAACATTTATTGCTACCACTGAAAAAAATAACTTAGGTTCAAACCCAATTATTGCCGCAAGCATAAAAACAATAAATATAAAAGAACCATGAAACCAAGCTGACCGTGCTGCTACAGAAAGGTTGAAATCCTCGCTTTGGTGATGTGGGCTATGCATAGCCCACAAAAAATTGACTTCATGGCTTACCCGATGAGCTAAATAAAATAAGAAATCGTAAACAAAAAATATAAAAATTAGATTATACCAACTAAAACGAATATTTAAAATGCTAAAATGCTTAAATAGATATTCATAGGAAATGAGAATAAGGCCACCTAAAGATACTTTGAACATAAAATAACCAAATCCAAAATTCAAATTGGTAAGTGTATTTTGAAACCTGATGTCTGTTTTTTTTACAAATTTCAGAATAAAAAATTCAAGTAAAATTACGAAATATAAAATTGGCATAAAGTCTGCACAAAATAAAATCTTTTGCATCTGTTTTTTTTATTTAAAACAAAGTTACAATATATTTTTGATTACCAGGGGGACATTTTTATTAAAAAATCGAAAAAAAAACAATTGTTTTTTGAGTACAAATTTTCTATTTATTAAATCCTATCGTTGATTTCCGCGTTTGTCCTTCTTCTAATGAGAAATTTTCCAAGTCCGAAAGTATAATTTCTTTAATTTTATCAAATGATCTTTCTGCATTTGGAATATCAGCCATCCTTAAATTTTGTTTTTTGACAGTCTGCTCAGCAATTTTTCGAATTGTTCTAGCATTTCCAAAAAATCTATTCTTCTTTTCTAATAATTCAACAATCAAATTTTTGAAGAAAATAGCAGCTTTTTCATTTAGAAATAACTGCTCAATTGCAAACATTTTCTCTCCTATAGAAAACAATTCATCTGCACTAAAATCTTCAAAATGCAATGTCTTATCAAACCTAGAAATTAAACCAGGATTTGACTCCAAAAATCGCCTCATTTCATCAGTATAACCAGCTGCTATTACCATAAATCGACCTCTATCATCTTCCATTCTCTTCAATAAAGTTTCAATTGCTTCCTTCCCAAAATCATTTTCACCACCCTGACTCAAACTATATGCTTCATCAATGAATAATCCACCCCCAATTGCTTTATTAATTAATTCTTCCGTTTTAATGGCTGTTTGACCTAAATATCCTGATATTAAATCTTGCCTATCGCATTCCACCATTTGACCTCTTTCAAGTATTCCCAATGATTTGAAGATTTCAATTACAATGCGTGCAACGGTTGTTTTGCCGGTGCCTGGGCTTCCTGTAAAAACCATGTGAAGTGATAGCGATTTTTTTACATCCTTACCAATATCATTATAGTATTTTACTAATTTTACTATCTCTTCAATTTCTTTTTTAATATTATGGAGGCCAACCATATTGCGCAACTCGCCTAGTGCGATATTCAATTTGGGCTCATCTACTGGAAAATTAATTACTTTTCGTTTTGATTCTTCAAAAAATTTCTGCAAATCTTCACCAATCACCAAGGTCAATTCCTCCTTATTTCTCAATTGCAAATCACCCTTACTCATTAATCTTAATGCCATATTCTGCTTTGCTTCCTCCATTATTCCATTTACCAAACGTGCATTTCCAAACGACTTATCTCTTACTCGGTAAACATCAGAAAGGTATTTTTGAACCATTTGCCATGCAGATACATCGAGCGTAATATGTTTTTTCTTTGCAGCGTAATCGGCAATTTTCAACAACTCCTCTGGGGAGTAATCATCAAAATGTATTATCTGACCAATCCTAGATTTTAATCCTGGGTTTTTATTTACAAATTCTGTCATTTCATTGGTATAACCTGCAAAAACAAATGCAATATCTCCATTTCCATCAGACATTTCCTTTAGTAATACCTCAATTACTTCCTTTCCAAAATCATTGTCCGAACTTCCTCTATCGGTGAGTGCATATGCTTCGTCAACAAATAAAATTCCACCTCGAGCCATTTCAATTGCCTTTTTCACCTTTGGCGCCGTTTGTCCAATATACTCCCCTACCAAATCTGGCCTTCCAATCTCAATTACATTTCCTTTACTAAGCAAACCAAGGCTTTTATAAATATTACCCAAAAGATTTGCAACTGTAGTTTTTCCAGTACCCGGATTACCAGTAAATACCAAATTTAAATTCACCCCAGTTTTTTCATCAAACCCTTGTTCTTTTCTATATGCAACAAATTTTAAGTAAGTAGACAATTCACTAATCTCTTTTTTCACCTTCTCAAGTCCAATTAACTCATTTAGTGCCTGACTTGCCGACTCAAATGTTTGTTCGCTTGAAACGGGAGCAACAATTGATTCATTATTATAATTTTCGGTGCCTAGGTGCTGTGTTTCTCCCTCAAAAAGCACCAATTCATCACCAACAGAAAATGGTACAATTGCAAACAATTTGCCCATAAAAATGACTTCAAAAGTATATTCATCTTTTGTAAAATATGAACCAGTTGTACTTCCATAACCATTCGAGAAATCTAAAAACAAACGCTTATCACTTATGTAATAGAAATATTCTATATATGCTTTTCTAAAACCTGATTTGGTATAAATATTAAACTGAAACTCAACTGGATTGTGATCTTCATTTTTTAAAAGGTTTTCAAGGGAAATTTCGATATTTATATATTTCGTATTGTCAGCCAAAAATTGTTTTACATAAGTGCGCTCTCCCTTTTTTGGATCTTCTTTTCCAGATTCGTACAATTTCATAGAAACCAAATTGAAATAGGGATTTTTCTCATTCGACCAAACACCATAATTTACTATATAAATATAAGTGTTTCCTACATTAATGCCATTGATTATAAATTCAAAACGATAAGTTCCTTTTTTCCAAAAAGTACCTGATTCATTACCCCAACCTTCATTCACATTTACAATATTTGTTTCTTTCGAAACCAAATAATCTTTTGTATAGTCCCCAATTTTCTCGTTGGTTGTATTGTTAAATATAAGAAATTGTGCTTTGGCTGTCCACTCTTCCTCATCAAATTTTTTATTAAATAAGGCTACTTCTGGATATACATATTTAGCCTCCGACTCATCAAAAACTTTTCTATATTTTCTTTCTCCAAACATAAGAGATTCAGGATCAATAAATGTTTTAATCGATTTTACTTTAAAATAAGGATTTGAGGATAATATTTCTGCCATATCAATAAATTAATAAAACCCAAAAATAGAGAAATCATTAATCAAAACGGACATTTTACTCAATTACTTTTTTACCTTTGCAAAGTGGACATCATACATATTATTGCAATTATTGCATTTATATTTGGTTTTGTGGTAAAAAAAAGCAAAAAATGCCCTGCCAAACTATATCTATTTGTTAATCAATTTATAATTTTATTTTGCCTTCCTTCCATTTCGTTATTAAAAATACCAAGCCTTGAATTCAATGGACAAATGATACATTTGGTAATTACTGCTTGGCTAATTTTTTTTGCGGGCATCCCCTTTTTTTATTTGCTTTCAAAAATATTTAAATGGAAAAAGGAAACTTTGGTTTGTTTGATTGTCGTTTGTGGCCTAGGCAATACTGCATTTATTGGTTTGCCTATAATTGGTAGTTTGTTTGGTGAAGAGGCACTTACTTATGCCGTTTTTATTGATCAGCCAGGCAGTTTTTTAATTATATCCACAGTTGGGACAGCACTTTGCATCATAGCTGCTTCAGGAAAAATTTCTATTCCTCAAATTCTTTTTAAATTAATCACCTTCCCTCCATTTATTGCATTTCTTTTTGCTGTTTTTGTCCCAATCCATCCATCAGGATATCTAAAAGAAATAATGTTATTTCTTATAAAAATAATTGGTCCATTAGCACTCTTTTCGCTTGGTTTACAATTTTCATTAAATTTGAAAGAAACAGAATGGCTGCCGCTTACATTGGGATTAATTTACCGACTATTACTAGGGCCGTTTATTGTAATGATTTATTTGAAATTATTTTACGGCAAATCAGATTTAATCAATACAGTAGGCATTATGGAAAATGCAATGGCACCTATGATGACAGCTGCTATTATTTCTGCAAAATACAATTTAAACCCTAAACTCGGTAATGCCTTAGTGACAATAGGAGTGCCTATTTCATTTTTAACTATTCTTTTGTGGAAATTAATTTTGGTTTAAAATAACTCTGGACTAATCAATTGATAAAGAAAATGATCGGCCCAAACACCATTTATATTTAAATAATTTGGAGCTAATCCAATTTTTTGAAACCCAATTTTTTCAATTAATCGTATTGATTTAGAATTATTTGGCATTATTGCCGCCTGAATTCTATGTAATTTCTTTTCCAAAAACAAAAAATCAATTGCGCGCCTTATACTTTCTTCCATATATCCATTCCCTTGAAATTTTTCATCCAAAAGATATCCCAAATTACAGGACCTAAAAGGGCCTTTAACAATATTAGAAAACTCTAAAGAACCAATTATTTTATCTGTTTCATTAGTCAAAAAAACATAAAATTTAAATCCATTCTCTGTCTCATGATTACTAATTTCCTGCATTAATTTGTCTTTATGGAAATCAATTTCAGGCAACAAGCTTGATTGAATTGGCAAAAATGGCTTAAAAAACAAATTATTATCGCAATAAAAATCTCTCCTTAAAGTAGCGAATTCAATTTTCGGAAGTGATAAAATAATACGAGCCGAACGATAATCCATCAAGTAAAATTATTTTCTACCACCAAATATTCTTAAAAGGAAAAGGAATAAATTGATAAAATCAAGGTATAAAGTAAGTGCTCCCATTATTGCTTCTTTTTTATCCTCATCAGTTCCAGCATTTCCAATGATATTCATTTCCTTTATTTTCTGAGTATCATAGGCTGTCAAACCTGTAAAAATCAATACGCCAGCATAAGTAGCTATCCAATATAGCATATCACTTTTCAAAAATATATTTACAATAGAGGCAATGATTAATCCAATTAGAGCCATTGTAAGGATATTACCTAGTGAAGTTAAATCCTTTTTGGTAAAATATCCAATTGCACTCATAGCTGCAAAAGTAGCTGCAGTAATAAAAAAGGTGCTTGCAATAGAGCCCATTGTGTAAACGAAGAAAATAAAAGAAATAGTAACTCCATTCATTACTGAATATCCTATAAACATTGCCATTGCAGTAGTTGCCGAAACTCTATTAACCATTTTTGACAATGCCCCAACTAGCAATAATTCACCTATAATCAATCCAAAAAATACTAATCTATTTCCAAATACTAAATTTACAATACTTTCATTTTGAATTACATAAAGTGATGTAATTCCTGTAATAACGAGTGCAAACGCCATCCATCCATAAACTTTTGCCATAAACGAGGCTTGTTCAGCTTGAATTTGCTCAGTTGTAAACGAGCCATTACGATTTTGTGTGTGATAATCAATTGGTTCCATTTTTATTGTTTTTATTTGTTTTAAAAAATTAAATTCTATCTCTTTTTATTTTATTGTCTCTATTGTGTCTATCGATGGCTAAATTAATTAATTTCTCGATTAAATCTGCATATTTTATACCGCTTTCTCCCCATAATTTTGGATACATACTTATAGATGTAAATCCTGGCAATGTATTGGGCTCATTTAGATAAACTTCTCCTTCTGAAGTCAAAAACACATCTACCCTACTCATGCCTTCTAAGCCCAATGCTTTATAAACAGCCAAACATGTATTTCTTATACGCTGTACTTCGTCCTCAGATAAATTTTGGGCAGGAATAAATAATTGAGCGGCATCAGCACTTTTATATTTTGACTCAAAATCATAAATCCCCTGATTCATAACCACTTCTCCCACACAACTAGCTTCCGCCAATTCATTTCCCAATACAGCGCATTCAATTTCTCTACCATTAATTCCCTTTTCTATCAAAATTTTGGTGTCAAAAATAAAGGCTTGCTCGATTGCCTTATTAAAACTAATTTCGTCAGTCGATTTGGAAACGCCTATGGAGGAACCCATATTTGCTGGTTTTATAAACAAAATAGAACCTAACTTATTCGTTATTTCCTTATAATTTATTTTTTCCTTTTCGTGCTTGTAAACAACAACCCAAGGTGCTGTTTTTATTCCTGCTGATTGAACAATTCGCTTGCAAATATCCTTATCCATAGCCATTGAAGAGCCAAGCACTCCTGGACCTACAAATGGCAAATCTAATTGACAAAGCAACCCTTGCAAAGTACCGTCTTCGCCATTGGGACCGTGTGTGATGGGAAAAACGGCATCAAAATCACTTAAAAAAACTCCTTCATCCAAAAGCAATAATTTATTTTTCGATTCACCGGGAATTAGGGCAATTTTTTTTCCTTTTTCACCAATAACAAAAGCACTATTTTGATGTTCTTCTGGTTTTTCTAAATACCATGTGCCATTTTTCGATATGCCTACCAAATCAACATCAAATTTAGATTTATCTATGGCATTATAAATATTTCTTGCAGAAACTATACTGATTTCATGTTCGGGCGATTTACCTCCAAAAAGGAGGATTATTCTTTTTTGCATTATTTAAACTATAAAATTTTATTTTTAATTTATTCAACAGGGACAGTATTATAATCAGTATTATATTTTTCTAAAAACTCTTGTTCAGGATTAAAAGTATTTGCTGGTGCTTCTTGCTGTATTTGTTGTTCTTGCAAAGCTTGATTATATCTTTCCTCTTGTTCAATTTTTCTTATTTTTTGCAAATTATAATATTTTTCAGCAGCAGACATATTTTGTACTGGGTCACCATTGTTTTCTTTTTGACCACAACTGGAGAAAATGATAAATATAAAAATCCAAATACCGTTTTTCATTTTTTCTTTTTGTAAAAATAATTTTATTTTCTCAATTAATCAATAGTTCTATTTGCTAATAAAAACAAAACCGCCATTCTTATCGCTACCCCATTTTCAACCTGATCCAAAATTATTGATTGACTAGAATCAGCAACATCAGAAGTAATTTCAACGCCTCTATTGATAGGTCCAGGATGTAAAATAAGAATTTCTTTCTCTAATTTATTTAGGCGCTCCATATTTACACCATAAAAATTAGCATATTCTCTCAAAGAAGGGAAGTATTTAGTTTGTTGTCTTTCTAGTTGTATCCTAAGGACATTCGCTACATCGCACCATTGAAGGGCTTTTTGAATATTTAATTCCACACTTATGCCCAAACTTTCGATATCTTTCGGTATCAAAGTTGGCGGACCGCATAGTTTTACTTCTGCACCTAATTTTTTCAAGCAAAAAATATTGGACAAGGCAACTCTGGAATGCATTATATCTCCAACAATCAATACTTTTTTACCCTCTAAATTCCCAATTCTTTCCTCTATCGAAAAAGCATCTAATAAAGCTTGTGTAGGATGTTCGTGTGTTCCATCACCAGCATTTATTATGTTTGCATTAATGTGTTTGGCTAAAAAGTGTGGCGCACCCGGACTAGGATGTCGCATCACAACCATATCCACCTTCATTGCCAAAATATTGTTTACCGTATCCAATAAAGTTTCTCCTTTTTTGACACTTGATGCTGATGCTGAAAAATTAACTACATCAGCACTCAACCTTTTTTGAGCTAGTTCAAAAGAAACTCTCGTTCTAGTACTATTTTCAAAAAATAAATTAGCAACCGTAATATCCCTAAGAGTAGGTACTTTTTTGATAGGTCGATTAATTATTTCTTTAAATTTTTGGGCGGTTGACAAAATTAATCGCAAATCATCTGCTTTTAAATCTTTAATCCCCAACAAATGTTTAGTGCTTAGTTGACTCATTTTTCCATTTCTTTTAATATCCAAACTCTATCTACTGCTCCATCTCCTTCACCCTCCCATTCTACTTTTACTTTTACTTGCTCAATAGTATCTACTGACAAACCGAGATAATCGGCCTGAATCGGTAATTCCCTATTAAACCGCCTATCAATCAGGGTTAATAATTCAACTTTTTCTGGCCTACCAAATGACATCAAAGCATCCATTGCTGCTCTAATAGTTCTTCCAGTAAAAAGCACATCGTCTACCATTATTATCTTCAAATTTTCTACATAAAAATCAATTTCCGTAGAATTTGCTTTCAAAATATCATCACCTCGTCTAAAATCATCCCGATGAAATGTAGGATCAATTTTTCCGAATCTAATTTTACAATCCGTTATTTCTTCAATTTTTTGATGCAATTTTTTAGCAAAAATAGCTCCACGTGGCTGAACACCAATGATTGCAACATCACTAAAATCATTATAATTTTCAATAAGTTCATAACCCAAACGAGTAAGCGAAAGGTGCATTAAATTAGTATCCATCAATATTCTCATATCAATATTTAGCATTTAATTATTCGCTAATATTTAAAATAAATGGCATTCGTGCTTGAGGTCCTTTTATTGATTTAAAATAGGTAAAGGTTTTATACAACTCATATTGATCACCCAAAACTGCTTTTATATGCCTTTCCGTTTTTGTTTGCGTAAAATCGGCAATAATAGTTTCAAAAAATGACTGTGCTTTTGGATAATAATTATTGCCCAGATTTTTATTTTTTGCCAATTCCTTAGCTTTTGCAATTGCCTTATCCAAATTTCCGTAAGCATCAATTAAACCCAAATATTTGGCATCATTGCCCGACCAAACTCTACCTCGAGCAATAGAATCCACTTTAGACATTGGTAACTTACGGCCATTTGCAACTTTTGATTTAAATGTACTATATGTTTTGTTTATACTGTTTGTTACCACTTCTTTTTCCCTTTCATCCCAAGGCCTATTGCCAGTACCAAAATCAGCATATGGAGCAGTTTTTACTCTATCAAAAGTAATTCCTGCTTTATCCCTGAATAATTTCTCCGTATTAAACATCATTCCAAAAACACCAATTGAACCGGTTATTGTATTTTCGTCGGCAAATATATAATCTCCAGGAGCAGCTATATAATATCCACCTGATGCGGCATAGTCGCCCATTGAAATCACAATTGGGATTTTCTTAGCTCTTATTAAAGACAATTCTCTCCAAATTTGCTCTGATGCATAGGCACTTCCACCAGGACTGTTAACTCTTATTACAACTGCCTTTACATGCTCATCTTCACGTATCTCCTTTAAAGTTTCAGCGTAGGCTAAGCCTCCAATTTCTCCTGGCTCCCCTTTTCCGTCAACAATATCACCTTGTGCAAAAACCACTGCTACTTTATCACCTTTGCTAGCATCTTCCAATTTTACTTTATAATCATTATAAGCGGTTAACTTCAAATCTTTCTCCTTTTTTAATCCAGCTTTTTTCATCAATTCTTGATTGATTTCGTCATAGTATTTTAATCCATCAATCAATCCAATTTTAACAGCATTATCGGCTTCAAAAGCTTCCAAATTATCGATAATTTGTCTTAATCTTTCTATGGTCATTTTTCTGCTTTTAGCTACTGAAAGCAAATAATTGCCATAAATATCATCTAACAAAGCAGTCATTTGTACTCTATTTTCTTCACTCATTTTAGTCGCTCTAAAAGGCTCTGTTGCACTTTTAAATTCACCAGCATAGAAAATCATTGGCTCCACACCTAATTTATCGAGCAATCCTTTGAAATACATAATTTCACTACCAAAACCCTTTAATTCCATTCCACCCACTGGATTCATGTAAATTTTATCAGCCGCTGTATTTATCAAATAAGACCCTTGCGATTGTCCTTCGGTATAAGCAATTATAAATTTGCCGCTTTTTTTAAAATCTTCTAAAATCCTTTTTATTTCAAATAAAGTTGAAATGCCGGCTGAAATACCATCTGTTTTCAAGTAAATACCTGCAATATTTTTATCTTCTTTTGCTTTTTCTATGGTTTTTTGTAATTCAAACAAACCGATTTGTTCATTTTGACTTATAGAAGGATTGAAAACAGAAAAATTTTTCAAAGGATTATCTACCACCACATCTGCTATTTCCCTGTCCAAATTTAATTCTAAAATACTATTTTTCTGCACTATTGTACTCTTCTTGTCTCCCGAACCTGCTGCTAATCCTATCATTATAAATAGAAAAACAAAGAATGAGCATAGCAAACCCACTATCACTGCAAAAACCATTTTAAAGAAATTCTTCATAGTCAATTTTAATTTTATGCAAAATTACAATATTAATAATGAATACTTAAATGAAAAAGTTCATCTTTAACTAAAATTATTATCACAGCTTGTCAAAGGTTTATTTAATATTAGGCTCTAACATAGGAAATAGGCGGTTTTATATTCAAAAAGCAATTGACAAAATTTCTTTATTGGGATTTAATAACATTCGTGTTTCCTCATTTTTCGAAACCGAACCTTGGGGTGTTAGTCATCAAATGTCTTACTATAATGTTGCTTTGGAAATGGAATATCCCCAAAAGCCTTTTCAGTTGATGAATAAGCTAAAAAAGATTGAAAAACAATTAGGAAGAAAAGAAAAAGGCAAATATTTGCCTCGAACTATCGATATTGATGTAATTTTGTGGGGAAATATGCTTATCGATTCTAATTCATTACAAATCCCACATCCAAGAATGCAAGATAGAAATTTTGTGTTAACTCCATTAATTGAATTAAATCCAAAACTATTTCATCCTATTTTACAAAAAAAAATATCAGATTTGCAATTATTATGTAAAGATTCGTTAGTAGTAAAAAAAATAGAGTTTAGATGATTTATAGGTTTGTGTGTATTGAAGGAAATATTGGGGCTGGAAAAACAACCTTAGCTAAATTACTTGCTGAAGAATTTGGTGGTTCAATAATTTTAGAAAAATTTGATGACAACCCCTATTTATCTAAGTTTTATGAAGAGCCTGAAAAGTTTGCCTTGCAATTGGAAGTAAGTTTTCTGTTAGAACGATACCAACAATTAAATAGAATATTGAGTGAGCCTAATATTTTTTCAAATTTTTCTGTAACAGATTATATGTTTGAAAAATGTCTTTTGTTTGCTAAAATCAACCTAAACAAAACGGACTATCAATTATATAGACACTTTTTTCATCTAGTTTCAAAAAAAATACCTAAACCAGATATTATTTTTTATTTACACGCCGACCCTACTCAATTGGCAAAAAATATAAAAGAAAGAGGCCGATCTTACGAACAAGGGATTTCGAAAGTATATTTAAATCGTATTGAAAGAATGTATTTCGAATATTTTAAACAAAACCACGATTTTAAAGTAGTTGTTGTGGATGTTAATAATATTGATTGGGTTTCGAATGCATTTGCTTACAAACAATTACTAGGACTTTTTGATAAGGAATACAAAAACGGAATAAACTTTGTAAATCTTCACGATTAGTGATTTGCACCATTCAGGTGTGCAATTTTTAGATTGTAGAATTGGGCAAATCCACAAATAATTGAACCAATTACCATTAAAGGCAAATGTAAAAAAGGATTATGCAAAAAAATGGAAACAAACATACATAAAAATCCAATAGAGAAAACTTTGATTGGAAAAGGATTTTGGTGATGGCCTTTAAAACTATGTAAAAGGGCTGAAAAACCCAAAATACCAGCAAAACAGATTAAAATCAAATCAAAAGTATGGTCCAAACCGTCTGCAGAATGGTTAAAAAAAGGTAAAAACAAAAAAAGAAATGGCGAAACTACACAATGAATGGCGCATCCTACTGACAAAACCATACTTGCTTTAGCAAATTTTCCTATCTTTATTTTTGAATTTCCTTCCATTGCAATATTGTTGCACTACAAAGGTAATTAAATGCAACTAAATTGCAAATAAAAATTAAAAAAAATGAAAATAATTGCCGAAAAAATTTTAAAAGAACACAAATTAAGAAATACTCCTATAAGAATTGCAGTTTTATCTTATTTTAAAGAAAGCAATTCGGCACTATCACATGCCAATTTGGAACAATATTTTAATAATCAATTTGATAGGGTTACTTTATATAGGACAATTAATTCTTTTATTGAAAATGGCATTTTACACAAAGTATTAGATGACTCAGGTAGTGCAAAATATGCTGTTTGTAATGATGACCACTGCGAGGTACATCAACACAATGATAATCATGTGCATTTCAAATGCACTATTTGTTCGAAAATTGAATGTTTGCATCATGCCCAAATTCCGAAAGTTAAAGTTCCAATGGGCTATACAATAAATGCGGCAAATTTGCTTTTAGAAGGCATTTGTAGTAAATGTAATAATTAATTCAAATAAATAAAATAATATCATCAAATCAGCGTTATACCTGAAAAATGAAATTGTTACACCTTTTACTTTCTTTATGTTTAATGGCTTGTAATAGACAAGAGAATGCTACGAACGAGCATAAAATAAGTTTTTTCAGCTCAAAAACCACAACCCTTTTAAACCCAGATTCAAACACTTTGGATGGAAGATTTTTGACGCCAAAAGGTTTTAAAAAAGTATCTAATATTGAAAATAATTTTGGGCAATTCCTTCGCAATCTGCCACTTATGCAAAACGACTCAAAAGTACACTTATATAATGGTGATTTGAAAGGCAACCAAAATGCACATTGCGCTGTAATAAAAATGCCTGTTGGAAATAAAGATTTGCAACAATGCGCCGATGCCGTTATGAGGTTAAGGGCTGAATATTTTTACCAAAATGGCAATTATGACAAAATTCAATTTCATTTTACCAATGGTTTTTTATGCTCTTTTTCTAAATGGGCTGATGGCTATAGAATATCGGTTAATGGCAATAATGTCAATTGGATAAAAACCCAAAACGTTTCCACTTCAAGAAATAATTTTGAGTCATATTTAGAAACAGTTTTTTCATATGCTGGTACATTAAGCCTAGAAAAAGAATTAAATGAAAAAAAAACAATAAACATAAAACCTGGTGATGTGTTTATCAAAGGCGGATCTCCAGGTCATGCAGTAATAGTTGTAGATGTAGCAAAAAATGAAAAAACGGGCGAAACGCTATTTTTATTGGCCCAAAGTTATATGCCTGCTCAAGAAATCCATTTACTTAAAAACCCCAATGATGGTGGTATTTCACCGTGGTATTCAGCCGATTTTGGCAATGTGCTAATTACGCCAGAATATACATTTACAGCTAATCAACTAAAGGAATTTTGATTAAGTCTTCAAAAAATCCATTAAAGCTTCTTTGTAAATTCCACCAATAGGAATTTCTAATGTTCCTAGTTCAACGGTATTTCCCGAAACAGCGGTAATACTTCTTGTTGAAACAATAAAAGATTTATGCACTCTTATAAAATCACTTTTTGGCATAAGGGTTTCTATATTTTTCATCGATTCAAGTGTGATTATTGGCTTACCTTCTTTGGTAATAATTTTAATATATTCTCTACAGCCCTCAAACACCAAAATATCGGCATAATTTATTTTCACCAATTTAAAATTGGCCTTTACAAACATAAAATCCTTTTTAAAATCTTCTTTACCAACTACACTTGCATTAATTTTAAGTTTTAATATATCAATTGCTTTTTTGCTTGCTTTGAAAAATCGGTCGTATGAAATTGGTTTAAGTAAATAATCGGTCGCTTCCAAATCAAAACCTTCAACTGCATATTCAGTATAAGCAGTGGTAAAAATAAAAAGCGATTTTTGGCTTATTTTCTTCGCAATTTCAATTCCACTTAATCTTGGCATTTGAATATCCAAAAACACTAAATCGATTTGTTCTTTCTCTAAATAATCAAGCGCTTCAACAGGATTTGAAAAGGTTTTTACAAGATTTAAATCCTCAATTTTATCAACAAACAGTGCTAAATATTTGGCTGCAATTGGCTCATCATCTACAATAACACAACTGAATTTTTGCATATTTTATTCCTTAATTTATGGTCTCAATTTAATATTCAAATTTACAGTAAAAGTTTCATCAGTTTCAATAATTTCCATTGTATGCGCATTTGGATACACTAATTCTAGTCTTTTTCTATTATTTTCTAATCCAATTCCTCCCACTGAATCCTTTTTTCCAGGGTTTATAGGTTTCGAATTGCCACAATAAAAAAATAAATCATTTTTAGTGGTTTTACACATTATTCTAATCACTCCTACTCCACTTTCAACTTGACTGTGTTTAAATGCATTTTCTACAAAATTAATAAATAATAATGGCTCAATTTTTACTTTAGGGTCAATTTCATTTATGTTAAATTCGATATTTAGCGGTTGCTCGTATTTTAAACTAATTAATTCAATGTAATTTTCAATATATTTCATTTCCTCTCCCAGACTAACTTTTGCAGCCTTTCCATCATACAAATTATGTCTTAGAAATTGTGATAATTTTAGCACCATTTCAGGTGTTTTTTTCGATTCAATTAGAGCTAAACCATAAATATTGTTGAGTGAATTAAACAAAAAGTGCGGATTAATTTGGGCTTTTAAAAAATTCATTTCAGCAATCAATTTCTCTTTTTCCAATTTTTCCTCCTTTTCCACCTGCCTCATATAATTGATAATCAGCCTAAATACCGTAGCAACTGCCATACTTCCAAATAAAGTAAAACTTGCTATCAACCAAACCAATTGTGGTTTTACATAACCACTAGCTATTTTGTCGAAATAAATGGAGTTTATGGCCACATATCCTCTAAAATAAACCAAAATTCCATACATTATTGTGCCAATACTAAAATGTTTGAAATATTTTTTTTTATCGAAAAAAGTGGGGAATAAATAATATGCAACAAAATAGAAGTAAAAAATATCGGTTCCAAAAAAAACCATTTGTCTCACCAAAGCAACTTTATTGTCGAAATTGGCCGAAAAAAGAAAAGTAGTTACTAAAAAATAAGCCAATATTGCTCCAAAATGAAGCAAAACACTATTCTCTGGATGCTTTCTATTTATTAGCCAATTTTCCATTTCAATTTAAAGGTATTTGGATTTATTGAATTTTCATTTTTTTGGTAAAATAAAAAGGTAGCACCAATAATTTGGCACTACCTTGATATTTTTTTTCTAAAAATTATTGAATTATTTCTCCTGTAACCAGGTCAAATAAGAAGGTTTTGCCATTTATTTTTATAAATGAAGTCCTTTGTCCTATAAAAGTAATCGATGCATTAAAATAAATCGTTTTACCAACTGTAGGATTTGATACAATTTTACAAGTACCTGTTCCTGCAAATGCTTTTTCACTCGCTTTATTCAATTTAATATTAAATAAATTTAGTTTTATATCATTTTCAAATCCTAAAAAAGACAATATTTTAGACTTAAATGTTCCAACTCTGGTATAACTCGCATTTACACTATAAAAGTCCGCTGCATCAGAAAGCCCAGCTATACTTAACTGTAAACCCACATTGTCAGTAGCCGACATTTTTGAAGCATCATAAAAGCCACTTCCATCTGCTGTTAGAGTAAAATTCGCTGGATTATCACCATTACATGTTCTATTAAATATGTAATTTAAATTATAATCAAATATGGAACTTGCTCCGTCCTTACTTTTTTTATGAATGGAAGAGTCGCCCGAAAAAGCGCAAACACCTGTTGAGTCAACATAATTAATGGCATCCGAAAACTGAGCTAAAACACCATTTTGGTCTTCAGCAATAGAATAAGCTAAAGATTGAGCTGCTTCTTGATCTGACAAAACCAAAGGGTTGTTTTCCGGTGTACATGCTACGAACAATCCTGTTGAAGCTATGGCTAATAAAAATAATTTCTTCATTTTTTTATACTTTTAATTTTAATTAAACAATTATGAAGCCAAAAGTATATTGAAAATATTTTGAATTAAAAATTATTCAACCAATTGCGCTTTTTTATCAATCAAATGTACTTATTGCAGAAAAAATAAAATTAAAGGAATTAATTTCCCTTTCTACCTAAAACATTTCAGCATAATATTTATAAAAATAAGGAATCGTTTCAATGCCTTTTAAAAAATTAAAAATGCCATAGTGTTCGTTTGGTGAATGTATGTCATCCGAATCCAAACCAAATCCCATCAATACGGTTTTTGCATTCAATTCGGCTTCAAAAAGTGCTACAATTGGAATACTTCCGCCACCACGCTGTGGAATTGGTTTCTTGCCAAAAGTGGTTTCCATTGCTTTCTCGGCCGCTTTGTATGCCACGGAGTCGGTAGGCGTTACCACTGGCTCGCCTCCGTGATGAGCCTTTACGCTTACATGCACTGATGGAGGTGCGATTTTGATAAAATAATCCTCAAATAATTTCGCAATTTTTTCTGAACTTTGATTTGGCACCAAACGCATTGATATTTTGGCAAATGCCTTGGATGGCAATACCGTTTTTGCCCCTTCTCCAATATATCCGCCCCAAATTCCATTTACATCAATAGTTGGTCTTATGGAGGTTCTTTCTAATGTGGTATACCCTTTTTCGCCACGTATATCAGCCAATTTCAAATCTTTTTTATAATCATCCAAACTAAAAGGCGCCTCATTCATCGCCTTTCGTTCATTATCACTCAATTCAATCACATCATCATAAAATTGATCGATGGTAATATAATCGTTTTCATCTTTCATTTTTGCAATCATCTCACACAGTGCATTTATCGGATTTGGCACTGCTCCACCATAAACCCCTGAATGCAAATCGCGATTCGGCCCTGTCACTTCCACTTCCATATAACACAAACCTCTCAATCCTACAGTTACTGATGGAACATCATTTGCAATTATTGAGGTATCTGAAACCAATACTACATCACATGCCAATTTTTCCTTGTATTTGGCTATAAATTCACCCAAATTATCGCTTCCAACTTCTTCCTCGCCTTCTACAATCATTTTTACATTACACGGCAATGCATTATTTTCAAGCATTATTTCAAGCGCTTTTACATGCATAAACATTTGTCCTTTATCATCGCAAGCTCCACGGGCAAATATTTTTTCATCTTTAATTATAGGCTCAAATGGCGGCGAATGCCACAAATTTAATGGATCAGCAGGTTGTACATCATAATGGCCATAAACCAAAATAGTAGGCAAATTTTTGTCTATCATTTTCTCGCCATAAACAACAGGAAAACCAGGTGTCGACATAATTTCTACATTATCCAAACCAGCATCTTTCATTTTATGTGAAACCGCTTCGGCCGTTGCAAAACAAGCTTCTTTGTATTTTGGGTCGGCACTTACCGATGGAATCCTTAGTAATTCCAATAATTCTTCAATATATCTGTCTTTATATTTATCAATGTTTTGCTTTATAAAATCCATTATTTATATTTTTTGCTGGTAAAATTAGTGAATAAGTAACATTTTTTTTTGTCCTTTGTTTTTTTAAATTAATTTAACAAAATATGAGCAACCAAGAACTTTCGAATCATTTTAATTTGCTTGCACAATTGATGGAATTACATGATGAAAATCCATTTAAAATAAAACCTTATACCTATGCAGTTCGAACACTAAAAAATTATGGGGTAGAAATCAGTACCCTTACAACTAATGAAATTTCAGAAATAAAAGAAGTAAATAAGACCATAATTAAAAAAATAATAGAGTTATTACAAACAGGGAAAATGGCCGATTTGGAAATCCTTTTGGCTAAAACACCTGTTGGAGTGATCGAAATGCTAGGATTGAAAGGATTTGGGCCAAAAAAAATTGGGCAAATTTGGAAAGAATTGGAGATTGAAACCTTAGGTGAACTTTACTATGCTTGTTTGGAAAACAGAATAGCACTTTTAAAGGGATTTGGTCAAAAGACTCAAGAAAACTTAATTTCTATTATCGAATTCAAATTTCAAAATAAAAACAAATGGTTGTGGGCAAGGCTAGAGCCAATTGCACTTTCGATTTTAAATAACTTAAAAACTAGTTTTATAGGTATCGAAATTGATTTTACTGGCGAATTCAGGTCATTAAATCAAACCGTTGAAAGTCTAGATTTTGTTGCATTAATTGAGCAAAATAGGCTTATTGAATATTTAGAACAAAATGAATTTAAAATAGACACATATGAAAAAAATGTAATCGTTTATACTTCGCCACTCGGTATAAGAGGAAAGTTTTACCTGGTAGAAAACCAATCAGATTTTATATTAAAAAGATTTGAAACCACAGGAAACAGTATTCATTCCAACATAGTTTTAGAAAAAATAAAAGATAAAATTATTCCCTTCCAATCGGAAAACGACATATATGATAAAGCTCAACTGCCATTTATCCCTCCAGTTTTAAGAGAAAATCATATAGAATTCGAATTAGCAAAATCAGGAAATTTAAATCAAATAGTTCAAGAAAAAGACATTAAAGGAATAATACATGCCCACTCTAATTGGAGCGATGGAGGAAATAGCCTTGAAGAATTGGCACAATATGTTAAAAATCAAGGCTTTGAATATTTGGCCATTTCCGACCACAGCAAATCCGCTTTTTATGCCAATGGACTTTCAATAGAACGGGTTTTACAGCAACAAGAAGAAATAGAAAAAATAAATAAAAAATTGGCTTCATTTAAAATTTTTAAAGGCATAGAATCCGACATTTTGTTTGATGGCAGTTTGGATTACCCAGATGAAATTTTATCAACTTTCGATTTTGTAATTGCATCTATTCATAGTGTTTTAAAAATGGATGAAGAGAAGGCAACGAGTAGAATTATAAAGGCAATTGAAAATAAATACACAACCATTTTAGGCCATCCAACAGGAAGATTGTTATTGTCTAGAAAAGGATATCCACTCAATTTTGAAAAAATAATCAGTGCTTGTGCCGAAAACAATGTCATTATAGAACTAAACGCTAATCCACATCGGTTAGATTTGGACTGGAAATGGATTGATTTTGCAATGAAAAAGGGCATTAAAATCGCAATAAATCCAGATGCACATAATTTAAAGGGCGTTCATGATATTAGATATGGCATTTACCAAGCTCAAAAAGGAGGATTAACCCTCGATTTTCTATTGAACAATTTAAATCAAATTGAATTTGAACAATATTTAACAAAAAGAAAGGAAATTAACAAATGCTAGAAAAAAAATAAAATTGTACATTTGGCTCTTAAAGAAAAAAGTAATGAAAGATATTCTTAAATTGTTTGTGTTTTTATTTTTTACAATTAGTCTAATTGCTTGCAAACCAAAACCCCAAGGAAAAGTAGAAACTGTTAAGTTTACGGATGAATATAGAAAAAACCTAATTGATTCCTTCAGAAGAGTGGATTCAATCCGAAAAATAAAAGATTCAATATTCCGATCAGCTCCTATTACTTCAATCGAATTTAAAGAAACACTTTTCAACTTCGGTGACATAAAATCAGGCGATATTGTTACCCATAACTTTGTGTTTTATAATACAGGAAAAAATCCATTAATTATTAATTCAGCCATGGGAAGTTGCGGATGTACCGTTCCTTCATATCCCGAAACACCTATTGCTCCTGGTGATTCTGCAGAAATGAAAGTGGTATTTAATTCTACTGGGAAAAGTGGCCCAACGACCAAATCAGTTACAATTGTAGCCAATACCGAGCCACAAATAAGTGAATTAAATATCAGTGCCAATATTGCTAAAGGAAAAAAGAAACCAAAGAAAACAGCCGAATAGAAATTTTTATTGTGCCTCCCAGAAACCAGGTTTAATAATTTTCATCAAATCATATTCAATTGTTTTTGAAGGGGATTCTATTATTCTTCCCATTTCCTTTCCAGTTTTGTCTAAAAATATAAATGTAGGTACAAAAACAGTTTCAAATTGATCAAATTCAGTAATCCCAGATTCTTTTGATTTATCAACTGCCACCATTTTTACGTTTTTAGTTTTTAAACCACAATATTTTAATACCTTAAAAAATCGAGGCACTTCTCTCTTGCTATCGCTGCACCAGGTGCCCATAACTATATATACTTTTTTATCCTCAAAAGCCTTTTTTATCCTTAATATATAGTAATCCGAAACAGCAGGCTCATAACTATCGTATTCCGTTTTGAACCAATCAAAAGATTTTTTTAATTTTTTAACCGAAACCGTCCCTCTAAGTGTGTCATTTCCATTAGATTTTGAAAATCCAATTTGAGAAATCAATAAAAACGAAAGCACTAAAATATATTTCATTATTTTAAATTTTCAAGCAAGCGATTAACTAAATTTTCTCCTCCAATAAAAACAGGCGTTCTTGTATGTAATTCTTTAGGTTGTATTTCTAATATTCTACCTCCTCCCCAATCTGCCTTTCCACCTGCTTGTTCTTGCAAAAATGCCAATGGATTGCACTCATACATCAATCTCAGTTTTCCTTTTGGTGCATCTGCAGTATTAGGGTAAAGAAAAATACCTCCTTTTATCATATTGCGATGAAAATCTGCCACCATCGAACCAATATATCTTAATGAAAATGGCTTTTTACCTTCTGAGGATTGGCAATAATTAATAAATTCCTTCACGCCATTTTCAAATGAGTGGTAATTACCTTGATTACAAGAATAGGTTTTTTCTGAATTGGGTGTTTTTACATCGGGATGGCTCAAGCAAAACTCACCTATACTTGGATCGAGCGTAAAACCATTAACACCAGCACCTGTGGTATAAAACAACATAGTAGAAGAACCATACATAACATAACCAGCAGCAACCTGCTCTGTTCCCTTTTGTAAGAAATCTGCATTAGTGCAAGGCTCACCAACAGGTGAAACCCTTTTATAAATGGAAAAAATAGTTCCCACCGGAGCACCAACATCTATATTTGATGAGCCATCTAAAGGATCGAACAAAACAACGTATTTTGACTTTTGATGTCTGTTTTTTTCATGAAAAGAAATAAAAGTATCTTCTTCTTCTGAAGCAACTCCACAACATTCACCACTCGTTTGTAAACATTGAATAAGCATATTATTTGCAAAATCATCCAATTTTTTCACTTCTTCACCTTGAATATTCACCGAACCTGTTTTGCCTAATATATGATCCACCAGCCCAGCCTTGCTCAAATCTCGTTGAATAATTTTGCTCGCAAGAGCTATATCTCTTAATAATCCTGATAATTCGCCTGAGGCAAAGGGGAAATCTTTTTGTCGTTGGTAGATAAATTCTTCGAGTGTAATTAATACTGGTTGCATTATTTAGTTTTAATTTAATAAAGGACAAAGTTAAAATTTTAGATAGATTTTCCACCTTTACTTATATTCGCACGCTAATTTTTTTAAAAAAAAATAAAATTTGACAAAGAAAGAGGAAATAATCATTAGAATTGGGACAAAAACCGACTTAAAAGCCGTTTATGGATTAATTCATGAATTAGCAATTTATGAGCATGAACCCAATGAACCATCAAATCCATTTATTGAATTTGAAAAAGATTATGAAAATGCTTGTTTTGAATTAATCGTTGCTGAATTCAACAAACAAATTATAGGCATTACATTATTCCATCCAGCATATTCCTCTTGGAAAGGTAGAACTTTATATTTGGATGATTTTATAATTTCTGCCGATTATCGAGGTGCAGGGATTGGCAAATTATTATTCGACTATTTTATAGAAGAAGGAAAAAAAAGGAGCGTAAATCAAATTAGGTGGCATGTATTGGATTGGAATGAACCCGCAATTGGATTTTACAAAAAATATCCTTGTACATTTGATTCACAATGGATTACTTGCAAATTAGAAAAAGAAAAATTAATATAATAAAAAATGAAAGTATTTAAATTTGGTGGTGCCTCGGTTAAAGATGCCGATGGAATGAGAAACGTGGCCTCAATTATTGAAAAATATAATGATGGAAAATTATTAGTTGTGGTTTCGGCTTTAGGCAAAACAACAAATGCTTTAGAGGATGTAGTAAAAGCATATATAAGTAATAATGGTGAGGCTAAAATTTTGATTGAGAAAATAAAACAAAGTCATTTCGACATATGTAAAGATTTGTTTGAAGATAAAAACCATCCAGTTTACGACCAATTAAACAATTTTTTTGTAGAAATGGAATGGCAAATTGAGGAAGAACGAATGGAGGAATATAATTATGTTTACGACCAAATTGTATCTGTTGGGGAATTACTTTCTACTACTGTTTTAAGTCATTATATTAATGAAATTGGCATTAAAAACACTTGGCTTGACGTTAGAGATGTAATAAAAACGGATGACACCTATAGAGAAGGTAACGTAAATTGGTTGAAAACAACTGAATTGATTCAAGAAAAGGTATTGTCGATATTAGAAAATAGCATCGTTATAACACAAGGCTTTTTGGGTAGCACACCCGAAAATTGCACTACCACATTAGGCAGAGAAGGCTCAGATTATACAGCTGCTATTTTTACCAATATTTTAAATGCTGAAAACCAAACGATTTGGAAAGACGTTCCAGGTGTTTTAAGTGGAGACCCTCGAAAATTTACTGATGCTGTACTTTTGGAAGAAATTAGCTATTTAGAAGCAGTTGAAATGACTTTTTATGGTGCTTCGGTAATCCATCCAAAAACCATTAAACCACTACAAAATAAAGGCATTCCATTATTGGTAAAATCCTTTATTCATCCTGAAAATAAAGGCACAATCGTTGGAACAAAAAACTCGGCTTCCTTACCTCCTATTCGAGTGGTAAAAGAAGATCAATGTTTGCTCACTTTTCATACCAAAAATTTCTCCTTTATTGCTGAGGAAGTGATTAGTGATCTTTTATCAGCATTTGCTGCTGCTAATTTCAAAATGAATATGATGCAAAACGGAGCCATTTCATTTCAGGCCTGTGTAGATAATATTCCTGAAAAAATAGCCAAGGTAAAAAAAGCTATAGAGCACGAATTTGATATTGACCAAAAAGAAAACCTTACCTTATTAACAATTAGACACTATAATGAGGAAGTGATTGCAAGTCATAAAATGAATAAAAAGGCCATTATAGAACAAAAAAGACATACTACTTGGCAAGGATTGCTGGAGTAAAACAATATGTAATTTAAAATTTCACTGATTTAACATTATAATCAAAGTGGTTTGTTTTTTAGTTAAAAGAATAAACCACTTTTATATTTTAAAACACTAATATTTTTTTTTAAATACTTAAATTAAAAACTGATTTTTTTTCAAAAAGAACAAAAGTGGTACCCAGGACGGGAATCGAACCCGTACGACCGATAAAAGTCACAGGATTTTAAGTCCTGCGTGTCTACCAGTTCCACCACCTGGGCACTTACTTTTGAATAAGCATTGTGCACTGTAATGCAATAAAAAAAGGGAAACAACTCCCCTTTTTAAAAAATGAGCGAATGACGAGACTCGAACCCGCGACCCTCACCTTGGCAAGGTGATGCTCTACCAACTGAGCTACATTCGCTTAATATTTTTTTCCAGAACGAGGTGCAAATATACAAACCTATTTTCAAATAAAGCAAGACAATTCAAAAAAAAAGTGAAATTTAATTTTTCATAATGTAACACCTCTTATTTTTTTTAACTCAAAATATTTTTTTTAAATATATTTTAAAATACTTATCTTTGCAAAAAATAACATTAAATGAAAAGAATTTTTACATTAAGGCTGAGCTTTATTATTGTGTTTTGCAGTATGATTCAATTTGTGAATGCACAAAAAGTGGTTCAGAAAACTTGTGGATTTGAGCATGCATATTTCCAATTATCGGATCAGCATCCAGATTTTGATGCTAAAAACAGGCTGGAAATCCAAGAAGACATAAAAGAAAATGTAGCTGGACGATTGTATGATGACACAACTACTTATGTTGTAAGAGTTGTGGTACACATGATTTACTTAGCAGACACAAAATATCAAAACATACCTGATGATATTATTGCTTCTCAAATAGATGCAATGAATAGAGATTTTAATCTTTTAAATGATTATTCAAGCTTAAGACCTGAATTTGTACAATTTTTAGGCAACGCAAGAATTCAATTTAAGTTAGCAGATACTGACCCTAATGGCAATCCTACAACTGGAATCGAAAGAAAAAAAGGAGAATTAGGCACTGCCAATGGTTGGGGAATATTAACAGGTGAAAACCACAAACAATCAGCAAAAGGTGGTTTAGATGCTTGGAATACAGCTAAATATTTAAATATTTGGGTTTGTGATTTAAATTATGGAACTGATGGTTCAGAAGGATATTTGGGCGGTTATGCTTATTTTCCTAGTTATTTTTATCCACTTCCATTATTTCCAAGAGTTTTAGACGGCCCAACAGTTGACTATCGTTTTTTTGGTCAACACAATTGGTTCAACCAAGATTCATTAGGCAATAGCAATAGATATGGAATGGGAAGAACTACTGTACATGAATTAGGCCATTATTTGGGTTTATTTCATGCTTGGGGAAATGTATTAGACCCTGTAAACTACAGTACTGGTTGTGTGGAAGATGATGAGATTAAAGATACTCCTAATAGTAAAAAACCTTATGCAGTGTATTATGTGGAGCCAAGAAATGTTTGCGATACTATTGTAAATTCGTGCAACACACAATATAATGGTGTAGATTATGATGATATGTTTGAAAATTATATGGATTATTCAACAGACAGTTGTTATAGTATTTTTACCCAGCAACAAGTAAAAAGAATGCGTAACCAATTATTAAAATATAGAAGTGGTCTTATTGTAGATAGATTTGTCACTGGAATTGATCATGTTACATCATTGAACAATAAAATTGATGTTTTTCCTAATCCTACAAATGGAAGAGTATTTGTAAAACAAAATGCTGGTTTTATATCTGACATTCAAGTTAGAGTATTCAATGTATTTGGCGAAGTAGTGCTTGAGAAAGTAGTTCCAGCAAATCAAACTAATTTTGAACTAGATTTATCAGGAATGGCTAAATCAGTATATTTGATTAATTTTTCAGCTAATGGTGTAAATACTACCGAGAAAATAATGCTTCAATAAAATCTAATTATTTGATATAAAAAAAGCCACACAATTGTGTGGCTTTTTTTATTATAGTTACAAACCATTATAGAAATTTTTGAAATGCCTTTCCCTCTCCATCTGCAAAGAAATGTGGGTAGGCTTTGTGTAGTTCTTCAACAAATTTGTCATGTGGGATATCTGAAAAAATTCCATGATCTTTCAAGTATTCCATAAATTGATCTCCTGTTTCATCATATTGCTGAAAAATTGAATCCTCTTTACCATTAAAATCAAGCGGCTTAACATTTAAATACCTACAAAGTTCTTCATTAAAAGCTGGTGTGGCTTTTACCCATTTGCCATTCAAATACATTTCAACGCCTCCATGAAATACTAAAACATCTGTTTTAAGCACTTTGATCAAATTTTCAACCCCAATATGGTTTCTCACATCACAAAAGAAAAAACGGGTAGGAATACCTACAGCCCTGCCTATTGCACCAAGTAAACAAGCCTTTTCAACGCAATATCCTTCCTTAAGTTTTCTACCAAAAATACTACTTGCTTTCATTACTCTAGGTGAAAGGTCAATATTATAAGGATTGTAACGCCATTTATCTCTTACTGCAAAATATACAATCTTTGCCCTTTCAATTGGATCATAAATCCCATTTACCAAATTTTGGGCATATTCTTGTAATTTGGGATCATCAAAATCCAAATAATAAGTAGGTTTGAGATATAACTCTAATTCATTTTCGTTCATGGTGCAAAGGTAGCTAATGTTTTAAAGAAAAAAATCAAAACCAAAGTTTGAAAATCAAAAAAATAGTTCAACATGTTAAAAATAATATTTTAATTAAACCAACGTTGATAACTAATATTTGTCTTTTTTTTATAATATATATCTTTGCATAGTTAAAAAAAATGTTGAATGTCTGAAAACTTAGGTCAAAAAAGCCCAAAGAAAAGAAAACCCTCCTTTGTTTATGCCATTTTAAGCATTACTTTGATTTTGTTCGTTGTTGGCTTAGTGGGTTTGGGATATTATTATAGTGAAAAAGGGCTAAAATCAATTAAGGAAAGTATTGAAATGGAAGTCATTTTACATGCTGACTTAGAAAAGAAACAAATAGATGAAACGAGTTATTTTTTAAAAAATTTAGAAGGTATAAAGGATTCCAAATTTATTTCTAAAGAGGATGCTTTAAAAGATTTCTCTAAGGAATTGGGACAAAATATTGGGGAAATAGCAGGTGAAAATCCTTTGTACGATGCATTTGTAATCCACCTAAAATCAAATCACTCCAATAAAGATAGCATTCAAAATATTGTAGGCAAACTTAAAAATTATGAAACCATTCTAGAAGTAGATTATTCAAAAGATATTTTAGATTTAGTTAGCATTTCATTACAAAGGGCACCAATAATCATAGGTATTTTCTGTATTTTATTGCTCTTTATTGCCTTTTTTCTAATTGACAATACAATCAGATTGATGATGTTTAGTCAACGATTCTTAATCCGTAGTATGCAACTTATTGGAGCAACTAAGGGTTTTATTATGAAGCCTTTCCTAATTAGAGCTATTATTTCTGGTATCATCAGTGCCATTTTAGCCATTTCAATTTGGAGTATTTTATTGTATTTGGGTTATTTTAAATTTAGTTTTAATTATACTTCAAATGACCTAGTTATTTTCGGCATTGGCGCATCCTGCTTGGTTGTATTTGGCATTTTAGTTTCTATTTTAAGCACTTACTTATCAGTTAACAAATATTTGCGTTTAAAACTTGATGAATTGTATTGATTTTTTCAAAAAAAATGAAATATAATCTCTATTTTTGACGTGTAAACAAATCTTTTATGGCAAAGCAAATCGTAAAAAATAACAAAGCACCTTTAGAAGCAAAAAAGGTAAACGTTCCATCTGGAGCAAAAAAAACACTTTTTAATTTTAAAAGTCAAAACACTGAATTACTTTACGATAAAGTTAATTATGTCATAATGGGCGTTGCGCTCTTATTAATTGCAGTTGGGTTTGCTTGCATGGCCGGTGGAGCGAGCTCCGACCCAAATATATTTGATGCCAATGAAGTCTATTCTTTCAGACGAATTACCTTAGCTCCTTTCTTAGTGATTTTAGGATTTACAGTTGGCATTTTTGCAGTACTGAAAAAACCAACCGGAAAATAAATGAATTATTTGGAGGCTGTAATACTTGCGATTATAGAAGGTATTACAGAGTTTTTGCCTATTTCAAGCACTGGTCACATGATTATTGCCTCATCTATCATGGGTATTGCTGACCAACCCTTTACAAAGATTTTTACTGTTGCGATACAATTTGGAGCTATTTTATCTGTGGTACTATTGTATTGGAAACAATTTTTACCGACAGATGGAGCCTGGAAAGAAAAATTAATTTTCTACGCTAAGCTATTAGTTGGATTTATTCCTGCTGCAGTTTTTGGTTTATTACTTTCCGATATTATTGATCAATTATTAGAAAATGTAATAGTTGTAGCAATTACACTCATAATAGGCGGATTCCTATTTATAATATTAGATAATTGGATAATTTCGTCAGAAGAAAAGGAACAAACAGAAATTTCTTTTTTAAAGGCTTTTAAAATAGGTTTTTTTCAAACTATAGCCATGATTCCTGGTGTTTCACGGTCTGCCGCTACTATATTAGGCGGTATCGCTTTAAAACTAAACAAGAAACAAGCTGCAGAATTTTCCTTTTTCTTAGCCGTTCCAACTATGTTTGCAGCCACTTGCAAAAAAATGTTAGATTTATACCAATCAAATTTCACAATAGATCAACATCATATTTCGTTATTATTGGTAGGTAATTTGGTTGCATTTATTGTTGCTTTTATTGCTATCAAATCCTTTATTTCTTTCCTAACTAAAAATGGTTTTTTCGTTTTTGGCATTTACCGAATTATAGTGGGCAGTATCATTTTGCTATTGCATTTTTTAGGTATTAAATTGGCTATAGTTTAACAATGGAACTAGAAAAGGATGCAGTTTATTTAGTCAATAAGCCTTTTGGCAAAACTTCTTTTTTTGTCGTTTATTTAATTAGAAAATTATTAGGCAAACATTTTGGCTCCAAATTAAAAGTTGGTCACGCTGGTACGCTCGACCCAAGAGCTACTGGTTTATTGATAATTTGTACAGGAAAAAAAACGAAAGAAATAGACTCTTTTGTTGGCTTAGACAAATCGTATAGTGGTGAAATTTATTTGGGTCAAACTCGAATTGGCTATGATGCAGAGGGTGAAATTATAGAAGAAAAATCAATCGAACATATTTCAAATGAAGATATTTTAAAGGAAATTCCAAATTTTATTGGAAAAATAATGCAGACACCACCAATCTATTCCGCACTTAAAGTAGATGGAGAACGTGCATATGATTTAGCGAGAAAAGGAATAGATGTAAAAATGGAGGCTAGAGAAATAAATATTCATGCATTTGAAATTACAAATATAAATGGACCATTGGTTTCTTTTAAAGTGGATTGTAGTAAAGGCACTTATATAAGAAGTCTTGCTTTTGATTTGGGTGCAAATCTGGGCGTTGGCGCTCATTTACATAGTCTTGTTAGAACAAAAATTGGTAATTATAAACTTGAAGATGCTTGGGATTTTGAAGAATTAGTTACATTTATCAGATCAAAGGGCAATAAAAATGTTAGTTCATAACAATACAAATTTACCAAGTTTCACCAATGCTGTACTCACTATAGGCACTTATGATGGTGTGCATTATGGACATCAACAAATCATAAAAAGAGTAGTTGAATTAGCTAAATCTATAAATGGAGAGAGTATTTTAATGACTTTCAACCCTCACCCTCGCTTTATAATAAATCCGAATGAACCACTCAAATTAATAACCACTTTTGATGAAAAAATAGATATTATTGCTAATTATGGATTAAACCATATAGTAGCGCTTCCATTTTCTAAAGAATTTGCATCGATGGACGCCATTGATTATATAAAAGAAGTGATTGTAAAATATTTTAATCCTAAAATAATTGTAATTGGTTATGACCATAAATTTGGAAAAAACAGAACAGGTGATATTCATCTATTAAAAAAAATGGGCCCTGAATATGGTTTTGTAGTTGAAGAAATTGAAAAACAAACCATTGAAGAAATAGCAGTTAGTTCCACAAAAGTTCGGAAAGCATTGCTAAATGGAGATATAACTGAAGCCAACAACTTATTGGTTCATCCATTTTCCCTTAAAGGGATTGTAGTGGATGGCGATAAAATGGGTCGAAAAATAGGCTTTCCAACCGCAAATATTAAAATAGAAAATGAACATAAACTGATTCCTCCCGCTGGTGTATATGCCGTAAAAGTGGAAATAAATAACAAATTATACGATGGTGCTTTAAGTATTGGAGTCCGTCCAACATTTGATTTTGGCCCAAAACTAGTTGTTGAGGTTTTTATCATAGATTTTAACCTTAATATTTATGGAGAAACAATAAAAATTATTTTATACAGTAAAATAAGAGGCCAGGAAAAATACGAAACTGTTGAAGCTTTAATTGAACAAATTGAAGATGATGTTTCAAAATGTAAAAACATTTTAAAATCTATTTCATTTAAATAAAAAAAGGCTTTAAGCTATTTAAAAAACAACTTAAAGCCTTTGTACAGAAAGTGGGAATCGAACCCACACACCGAAGTACACGAGTTTGAGTCGTGCGCGTCTACCAATTCCGCCATTTCTGCATCACAATATATTTTGAAAGAACTATTTTTTTCGAGAGAGCAAAAGTACACTTTTTTTATTCTTTTGCAAATCATTTATACATTTATTTTGCGAATAATTCTTTAAACCATTCTGCTCTTAAAACATCTAATCCATTTACATATAAAGTAAAGCCTAAAAGAAAAACCATTCCAGCTACTTGCGCATAAATAAGAAATTTTTCATTTGGTGCTCTCCTAAATATCATTTCATATATCAGAAACAAAACATGCCCTCCATCCAAAGCCGGAATTGGTAAAATATTCATAAATGCCAAAATTGCAGATAAGGTTGCTGTCAATTTCCAAAATGCATACCAATCCCATTGATTTGGAAATATCTTAGCTATTGAACCAAAGCCACCCAAAGAATCTTTGGCTTTTAACTTACCTGCTATTAATAATGCAAAATGTTCTAATTGATTTGAAATAGTTTCAAAAGTCGCACGAGTACCTGCTGGAATGGCTGTAATGAAATTGTATTTTATGGTTTTTAATTCAAATATTTTATCCAAAGATTGAGGCCCAAATCCAATTTTACCCTCACTAGTAACCACTGGATTCAAACCAATGGTATCATTGCCCCTAAGTACTTTTAAATCTATTTTTTTGCCTTTATTTTCATTTAATTGTGTTACAATTTCATTAAAATAAAAAGCTGGCTGCCCATTAACAGTTAATGGTTGGTCATTTTTTAATAAACCAGCCTTATCAGCGGCTCCACCTTTTAAAACTGTATCTGCCATTGCAGGAAACCTTATTGTCATTAAAGGAGCCTGCTTTTTAACCACTTTATTAACAAAATCCTTCGGTATTTTTAACTCCAACACCTCACCATTTCTTTTTACTTTAAAACTTTCTGGTTGTTCTAAAATCAAAATTTTATTAAAATCTTCAATATCTTCCAGTGGAGCCGCTCCAATACTTTCTATCATATCTCCATCCTTCAACCCCAACTCATAACCCAAACTATCTACTACTGCAATGCCATATTTTGCATTTTGTGGCGGCAAATAGGCTTCGCCATACTTGTATTTTAAACAAGAAAATATTAAAATTGCCAAAATCAAATTAACAGTAACACCACCTATCATTACAATCAATCGTTGCCAAGTAGGTTTTGATCTAAATTCCCATGGTTGTGGTTCGGCATTCATTTGTTCCTTATCCATGCTTTCATCCATCATACCAGCTATCTTCACATAGCCACCTAATGGAAGCCAACCAATTCCGTACTCCGTTTCACCAATTTTCTTTTTAAATAGTGCAAAACCAGCATCAAAAAACAAATAAAATTTTTCAACCCTAATTTTAAACCAACGAGCTGCCCAATAATGACCACCTTCGTGTAAAACAATCAATATTGATAGACTAAGAAATAATTGTGCTATTTGAATACCCATAAAAATGCTATAATTAAGGAGGCAAAAATAAGATTTATTTTTGACAGTTTAGGTGAAAAAAGATTAACAGAAAAACTATTGATAATGAGTAGACTATAATAGAAAAAAGATAGGAAATTAACAAAAAATACTATCAATCAAAAAGCTTGTATAATACTTGCCATTTCTTCCCTTTCTCCTTTTGTCCTTTTTGGTCATAACCATTCATTTGATTATAAATCAATGCTTTAACGATTTCCAAATTTGAGGAAGGATTAAAATATTTCTCCTGACTTTTGATATTCGACCTTTCCAAATAGCTACTTATTTCTGCTCTTGAAAACACCAATCCCTTGTTTAAAGGATTTATATAGAATAAAATTTTTTCCTGAATATCAATTTCTCCCAACTCATTTTGTGCCAAATCAATTGGAGAATAAGCTAAAATAAAATGATATGGAAGATTTACACCATAAATCGGAATATTTAATTGCTTCGCCACCAATGAATAAATTATTCCAAGTATCAACGAATTGCCTTTTTTTGAATCCAAAACCAAGTTAATATACCCATTATTTGGTTCAAATGGATGCTCCAAATCACCATGAAAAGCTAATAAATTAAAAAAAACATGATTTATTACCCTTACTTCTTCAAGTGGTGTCAAACCATTATTTAATTCAATCCAAACACTTTGAATGATTTTATCTATTTGGGTTATAATTTTACTTTCATCCAACTCAGGATATTGGAATTTAGCTACTAAAATGACCCCATCCAATAGATTTTCGCCACCACTTTTTATCCAAATATTTAATAAATCTTTTAAATTATCGAATTGAATTTTTTGAATAATATCTTCAATTTTTTCTTGAATTATTGGCTCTCCAATATGTTCCCATGCCGCCTCTAAAACGGGAATTCCATCAACACCTAAACTACCTAATTGATTACTAACCAATTGAAAAACTTCTTGGTCGTCATCATCAAGTAAACTTACTAAAGCATTTATTTCATTTAAACTAAGTGGCATTGAATATAATTTACACCCTTTTTGTACAAATTTATGAAAGAAAAATAAAAAAGCACAAACTTAGTTATCCACTTATATTACAAAAAGGGATAAAATAATTGAACTAAAAAATAGTCTTGATTATTATACCCTAAAAAAGTTTAATCTACTTTTTTTTGACCGGTGCTTTCTTCTTGGCTGGAGCGCTCCTTTTTGCGGGAGCTCCTTTTTTTGGCGCATCTTTTCCACCCGAAGCAATTAATTCTAGACACTCTTCAAGTGTAAGGATTTTCGGATCTCTTCCTTTTGGAATTTTGAAATTATTTTTCCCTTGTTTCAAATAAGGGCCAAAACGTCCATTTAATACTTGAATACCTTGTTCGGGAAATTCTTGAATAAATTTATTTATATCGGCAATTCTCTTTTCTTGAATTAATTCTATGGCTCTTTCTTCTGTTACGGTCAACACATTGTCTTCCTTTTTAAGGGAAACAAATAAACTTCCATGTTGAACATAAGGACCAAAACGACCATTATTTGCTTTTATTTCCTTTTCTTCAAAAACGCCTACTACTCTTGGCAGGTCGAATAATTTTATTGCCTCCTCATGTGTAATGGTCTCGATACTCTGACCAGGCATTAATTTAGCATAAGTGGGTTTTTCGTCGCCCTCTGAGTCTCCAATTTGAATCATAGGTCCAAATTTTCCCATACGAGCAATCATGTTTTTACCCGTTTTGGGATCTGTTCCTAATGCTCTTTCTCCAGTTACTCTTTCTTTATTATTGATACTTTTTTCAACTTCCTCATGGAATGGCTTGTAAAATCCTGCCAACATTTTTCCCCATTCTAAATTGCCACTTGCAATGGTATCAAATTCTTTTTCAATATTAGCAGTAAAGCTATAATTAAGTACTTCCTTGAATTGGTCGGTCAAAAAATCATTTACCAAAAGTCCAATATCTGTTGGAATTAACTGACCCTTTACCGCTCCCGTTGTTTCTTGCAACGTATTTTTGCTAATATCATTTCCTTTCAATACAATTTGTACATAAGCCCTAAATTGCCCTTCCCGTTGTCCTCTTTCTACGTATCCTCTATCAATGATGGTACTAATTGTTGGTGCAAAAGTAGAAGGGCGGCCAATACCTAATTCTTCTAGTTTTTTAACCAAACTTGCTTCTGTAAATCGTCCCGGAGGTTTTGAAAATTTCTGAGTTGCTGTAATGGAAATATTATTTGGATTTTGACCTATTGCAAATGAAGGCAAAATACCTGTTTCTTCGTCTTCATCATTTTCATCATCATTCGATTCTAGGTAAACTTTTAAAAATCCCTCGAATTTTATTACTTCCCCTTCAGCAACAAATTCTTCCGAGCGAGTTGAAATACCAATATTTACAATTGTTTTTTCCAACTTGGCATTACTCATTTGAGAAGCTACCGTTCTTTTCCAAATTAAATCATACAACCTTACCTCATCATTTGGCCCATCTACTGTTTCATTTTGAACATACGAAGGTCTGATGGCTTCGTGGGCTTCTTGTGCAGATGCATTTTTAGAGGCATACTGTTTTGGATTAGAAAAACCAACGCCATATTTTTCTGTAACTAAACTTCTAATGGTATTAATTGCCAATTCAGAAAGATTTGGCGAGTCGGTTCTCATATATGTAATTTTTCCAGACTCATACAATTTCTGGGCAACCATCATCGTTTTTTTAACCGAAAATCCTAATTTCCTAGATGCTTCTTGCTGTAAAGTAGAAGTGGTAAACGGAGCAGCTGGCGAACGAAAAGCTGGCTTAACTTGAATATTATTAACAGTATATATTGCTCCTTTACATGCATTTACAAAGGTCTCTGCTTGCTCTACCTTATCAAATTTTTCATTTAAATCAGCTCTAAAGCTTTTATCTTTTCCATTGTCTTTTACAGTAAAAACGCCAGAAGTTTTGTATTGAAAATCGCTTTTAAAAGCATTTATTTCCCTTTCTCTTTCAGCTACCAAACGCACCGCTACCGATTGTACCCTACCAGCACTTAGTGTAGGTCGATTTAGTTTTTTCCATAATACAGGACTTAATTCAAACCCTACTAACCTATCTAAAATTCGGCGTGCTTGCTGAGCATTTACCAAATTTTCATTTAAAAGGCGGGGTTTCTGAACAGCATTTTTAATAGCTGATTCTGTTATTTCATTAAAAACGATTCTTTTTGTCTTTTTTGAGTCAAGACCTAAAACCTCACAAAGATGCCATGAAATAGCTTCTCCTTCTCGGTCCTCGTCCGTTGCTAACCACACCTCAGCATCCTTTGCCAATTTTTGCAACTCCTTTACTATATCTTTTTTATCGGGCGATATTTCATAATTTGGCATAAAGCCATTTTCTATATCAATTCCCATCCCCTTTTTAGGCAAATCTCTAATATGTCCGAAGCATGATTTTACCGAGAAGTCAGTTCCAAGTATTTTCTCAATAGTTTTTGCTTTTGCTGGTGACTCAACAATTAGTAAATTTTTTGCCATTTTCGATTTGTGAATGTTAATTTGTCTGCAAATAAAATTCTTTTATGCCTAAAAATCAAATTTATACCAATTTTTCGCATATAAAAGCAAAATCAGTCGTTTTGTTAGCTAGGATATTTTATTTTTGCGCAAATATCATTCCATGTCTGATTCAATTTTTTCAATATCCCCTATCGATGGTCGCTACAAGCCCAAAACAGCAGTTTTAGGAAATTATTTTTCCGAATTTGCGCTTATTAAATATAGAATAAGAGTAGAAATAGAATATTTTATTTTTCTATCCAAAAACATTGCTACAATTGGAAAATTAAAGCAAGATGAACTTACAGAACTTCAAAATCTTTATCTAAACTTTAATGAAACGGATGCATTAAGGGTAAAAGAGATTGAAAAGACGACCAATCACGACGTAAAAGCAGTTGAATATTTTATAAAAGAAAAAATAAACCTGCCTGCCTTAAATGACAAATTAGAGTTTATTCATTTCGGATTAACGTCTCAAGATATAAATAATACAGCCATCCCTTTGTCGTTGAAAGAATTTGTGAATGAAGTATTGACAGAAAAATTCGTTCAGCTTCAAGAAATGCTTGCAAAATTTTCGGATGAAACGAAAGAAATTTCTCTTTTAGCGCATACGCACGGACAACCAGCTTCACCGACAAAATTAGGAAAGGAGATAAAAGTTTTTTGGGAAAGAATTGGCAAACAACTTAGCTTGTTAGAAACCATTCCTTTTTCTGCAAAATTTGGAGGAGCAACAGGAAATTTTAATGCTCACCTTATTGCCTATCCACAGGTAAATTGGCCTGCATTTGGCAATGAATTTGTAAATGGCATTTTGGGATTAGAAAGATCGCAAACCACCACACAAATTGAGCATTATGATAATATGGCTGCTCTTTTTCAAAACTATGGAAGAATCAACACGATATTAATTGATTTTTGCCGAGATATTTGGACGTATGTATCGATGAATTATTTTAAACAAAAATTAAAAGCAGGCGAAATTGGATCTTCGGCGATGCCCCATAAAGTGAATCCAATAGATTTTGAAAATGCTGAAGGCAATTTGGGTTTGGCAAATGCATTATTTCATCATCTTGCCGAAAAACTTCCCGTTTCAAGGCTTCAACGCGATTTAACGGATTCTACTGTTTTACGAAATATTGGAGTGCCATTTGGTCATACACTAATAGCACTTGATTCCATTTTTAAAGGAATTGATAAGTTAATTGTAAATGAAACCGCTATTAAAGCAGACCTAGATTCAAATTGGATGATTGTAGCGGAAGGAATTCAAACCATTTTGAGAAGAGAGGGTTTTGAAAAACCTTATGAAGCTTTAAAAGATTTAACGCGCAAGAATGAAGCAATTACTAAATCAACTATTCATGATTTTATTGACAATTTAAATGTTTCAGAAACGGTAAAACAAGAATTAAAAACCATTACTCCAGATAATTATACTGGATTGGCTTAGTTTTTTTTCGTAAAAATTTACTGCATTTTGGGTTATTGAAACACCTTTAAATAGACCTAGAAAAAATTATAAAATGGATAAAAACACCCATTACCCTCATTCTTTTGCCCAATAATTACGAATTAATCAAACAATAAAAAAAGCCCTTTAAATCTTTCGACTCAAAGGACTTTAGTTGTTGGCGGAGAAAGAGGGATTCGAACCCCCGGACCTGTTACAGTCAACTGTTTTCAAGACAGTCGCAATCGACCACTCTGCCATTTCTCCGAGGGCAAAGGTACAAAGGATTTTATTTATCCAAAAGATATTCTTTGAGTTAAAGATTAATTAACAATAACAAAGGACTTAAAAAAAAAATTGTAGGCAAAAAATGCCTCAAATAAAAAATAAATAATTATAGTCTAATTTTATTTTTTGTTATAAAAAACCAACATTATATCAATAAATAAGCATTAATGATATAAAAAACCAACATTTATTGATTTTTATAAATTTTGTTGTATATTTACAACATTATATCAAATAAACACCTTTAATGATGGAAAATATCAACAATAACCTATATGCCATGAGCGATGAGGCAATTCTACAATTAATAGGTAATTTTCTTTTAGAAACAAGGCTCCAACAAAACAAAAGTCAGGTGGAAATAGCAAAAGCTAGTGGAATAAACCGATCTACAGTAACACAATTAGAAGATGGAGGCGGAACGCTTACCTCTTTTATCAAAGTAATGCGCAGTTTGAATCAGCTAGAAATTTTGGAAAACTTGAAGATAAAATCAGAAATGAGCCCTTTACAATTAGCAAAAATGAATCAGCAGAAGCGACAAAGAGCATCTAGAAAAAGCCAAGATATTTCAACAAACAAACCAAACTGGTAATGATAACTACTGCATTTATAAATATTTGGGGAAAAAGAGTTGGCGCCATTGCCTGGAATGCCAATTCTGGCATTGGTTCATTTGAATATGAGCCCTCTTTTTTGAATACCAACTTGGACTTATCACCAATTAAAATGCCCATTTCGGTAGCCAAAAAACGAATATTTACATTTCCTGAGCTATTCAAAAACGATACATTTAAAGGCATGCCGGGTCTTTTGGCTGATGTGTTACCCGACAAATATGGTAATGCTGTAATCAATTCATGGTTGAATAGACAGGGCCGCCCCACGGATAGCCTTAATCCGGTAGAAAAACTATGTTTTATTGGAAAACGTGGAATGGGTGCGTTAGAGTTTGAACCAACTGAATCCATTGTTTCGAATACAAGTACAAAAATTGAAATAAGCAATTTAATAGGTGTGGCAGAAAACATACTATCTGGAAGAAGGGTATTTGAAACAAATTTAGCAAAAAAGGAAGAAAAAGCCCTTTTGGACATTTTAAAAATTGGCACTTCGGCAGGTGGTGCACGAGCAAAAGCGGTAATTGCTTACAATGAAAAAACGGGCGAAGTAAGAAGTGGGCAAACAGAGACACCTAAAGATTTCTCGCAATGGCTAATTAAATTTGATGGCGTGACAGATAGCCAGCTCGGTGGGGCAACTGGATATGGAAGAATGGAAATGGCATATTATAATATGGCTAAAAGTATTGGAATTGAAATGATGAAAAGCCAACTTTTGGAAGAAAATGATAGAGCACACTTTATGACCTTACGATATGACAGAACTGAATTAGGAAAAACACATACTCAAAGTTTCTGCGCAATACAGCATTATGATTTTAATGAAATAACGAGTTTTAGCTACGAACAATTATTCGAAACCCTGCGCATTTTACGGCAGCCCTACCCTGTAGCGGAGCAATTATTTAGAAGAATGGTATTCAATGTGGTTGCAAGAAATTGTGACGACCATACCAAAAATTTTGCGTTTATAATGAACCAACAAGGAGAATGGACGCTTTCCCCAGCATATGATATTTGTTTTTCTTATCGACCAGACAGCGTATGGGTGAGCCAACAATCGTTAAGTGTAAATGGAAAAAGACAAGGGATTTTAGATGATGATTTAATGATGGTTGCGAAGCAAATGAACATTAAAAGACCTCAATTAATCATTAAAGAAATAAAAGAAACGGTATTAAAATGGCCACAATTCGGAGAAGAAGTGGGCGTTTCTACAAAATTAATCGATCATATAAATAAACACTTATTGGCTAGATAGTTTATTGAATATTTATAAACTAAACCAGCAAATCGAAACTAATGGTGTACAATATCGCAACACAAACAACCAAGGCAAAAGGAATCGTTACTTTATAATTTGATTGCTTTTCCGTTTTACCAAAAAAAATGGAAAAAATAAAAAAAAGAAAACTAATAAATAAAATCATATCGCCAATTTTAACATACTTATTCAAATCGCATGCCAAATAGGTTTTCAAAACTAAAAAGCTTCTAAAACGGCTTTAAAACTAAAGAAATCGTTATCCAATCTTTTTTGAAAGCTTTTCTTTAAAAAGAAAGAAAGCAACTTAAATGTCAACACTTTAAATTTTGTATTTGTGGTCACCACTATTCGGGTGGACGAAGCATCTAAAGATTCAAACACAACTTGCATTTCTGTTTTTAAAATTTCATTTTCTTGAATGGTTTCTATTTTTGATTGAAAAATCAAATCACAAATAGTTTCGGCAAGCTTCATTTCCCTTTTGTTGTACACATAGTAAAAATTGGAAACAGAATTTGGCTCGCCCAATTTCCCTTCTACCAATTCAATATGAGAAAATGCTGAAAGCCATAATATATAATTAGCAGGATTATTGTAAAAATCCCAAACCGCTGAAATTGGTTTTAAAATAATGACAGTAGAAACATTAAGCATTACAAAATTTGAAAAAATTATTGATTAGGAAGGATAAAATTTAACATCATCTTGGCAACTGACTTAACAACTACAAATCCTTTATTATCATCAACATGCAAGGAATTAGGATGCGTATCAGTACAAATAACTTTATCAATAATGCCAGTTTCTATCAATTTATCTATTACATTCCCAACAAAAATACCATGAGTTGTAATAACAGAAATTCGTTTTGCGCCAAATGATTTATAAGCTTTAGCTGCATTTATCAATGAACCACCAGTTCTGATCATATCGTCATAAATTATTACATGCTTGCCCTTTACATCAGCACTTACCGAGGTAACTACCGTTTCAATTGCATTGGTTCTTCGCTTAAATACAAAACCAGCCACAACGCCCAAATCGTTTGCAAGCGACTCCACCCATTTCGCTCTACCCGCATCTGTACTTGCCAATACAAATTCATTTCCATTAGACAATTCCTTTGCTGCCTCCATTACAATCTCTTTGCAATACAAATGTATAGGTTGCAAATCGTTCTCGAAATAATGAGGAATACCTTCTGAATGCAAATCAAAAAGCACCACCTTATTTCCATACTTGCTTTTTGGAATAGCTGACAATAAAACGGCTCTATTTTTCGCAGTAACCACCTCACCTACTTTTATTGCTCGCTCCATAGTCGAATAACCAAAATAAGGAATCATTATCGTTATTGATTGAGCCCCATATTTTACTATTGCTGATGCTAAATCAAAAACTTCAAGTGTGTCATCATTTGAAATGGTGCCTCCAATAAGTACCACATCTCTATCTGCCACTGAACTAATTAGTCTAATATATCTTTCTCCATCAGGAAAATGGTTTATTTCAATTAAACCATCTTCTATGTTATTGCTAGAAATTTCTAATAATCGAATTCTTAAATAATTATATTCTTCTGTGCTAAAAACCAATGGCATTTTATTATACATATTTTATATCTCTTTTCTTTTCTGAATAAATTTAAACAAAAACCATATTAAATAAATTGGCAAACAAACCAATATAATGAAACCCAAAAACACAAATACATCCCATATAAAACTTGATTCAACCTCCGTTGGTTCTTTTGCTTTATAAGGCTTAAATTCATACTGACTAATATCTTTATTGTGCAATACCTCTAATTCATTTAAATACTGCTGTCCATCTTTTAAAATTGAATTAAAATCAAAATTATCTTTTCTTTTATTGGTATATTTAATTATAATATTATCGGCTGTAGTTGGAATATAATTAAATTTTTCAAGTTTAAATATTTTATCTTTTTCATCCAAAAAATAACCATTAGAAGGAGAAGCACCTAATAAGTTTTTCACCTTTAAGCCTTTGCCTAAAAATATTTTAAACACACCAGATTCAATTGGATTTTTCCATAATGCGCCTGTTTCGACAACATAAACAAAAACATTTTCCTTATTTAAGGAATATCCTTTTCTTATTTTTGCATTATTGGTGTTTACAATAAATTGAACAGAAATCTTTGTTACAGATTTTGGAGGGAAGCTAGTTTCCCAAAAATACCAATCTTCATAATTAGTTGGATTTAGAAAATCAATCATTAACTGTTTTTCATTTTTTATCGGTCTAATTATTTGGTGTATTACTTCTTCATCATTAAAATAAGATTTAAACAAATACAAGCTATCAAATGCCACTTCCAATTTTCCCTTTGATGAAGGAGAATTTAAAAATGCATTTATTGGATATCCAGTTTTTATGGTTACAACAGAATCCCAATCATTTTTCATGTAATAATCTCCATGAACTACAGCAAATCCAGGATAAAGCAAAACAGAAATGGATTCCTTTTGCATTTGAATTTTCTTAAAATTCGGCAAATCATCAGGAAAATAAAGGGTAAAACCACCTCCTCCACCTGCTTGATATATGCCTGGCTGAGCCGCATTTGCCTTTATTTTTATTGTAAAAAAAAAGGAAAGAAAAAGTAATAGCCCTATTCTTTTCATAATTGTTTTACAATTTACAAACATTTGAATTTTAATTTCATTTTATATTGTTGAGAACTTATGGTGTTTATGTAATAAAATTCCAAAAATAATTTATTTTTGTGTTTAATGAGTAAAAAATTTCTATTCTTAGTTTTCTTAATTTTCTTTATTGGCAATACAAATGGCCAAGAAATTTGTGACAATGGATTAGATGATGATGGAGATGGCTTAACTGATTGCGAAGAACCTGGGTGTTATTATAGTTTCCCTTCTTGTGCATGTACAAATGTAGATGTAATTTGGGCGCTCACCACCGAAAGAACTATTATCTGGATAAATCTACTCACGGGAGAGGAAAGGGTGGTAGGCTCGACAGAAGCTGGTCGTGATATTTCTTGGTCGCCTGATGGAAATTTATATACCAACGATGTTTCGTCAAGTATAAAAAAAATAGATTATGAAGATGGATCAACCATTTCCACACAAAATATTGGTGTAGGTGGTGATGGCATGGTAATCGGTGATGATGGCATTTTTTATTATGGCATTGGTGAGTTGGTAAAAACTTATAATCCGAGTGGTGGAGCAATTACAACCTTAACCACCATAAATGGGTATAAATGTTCAGGCGACTTGGCTTTTTTAGGTGGCAAATTATTAGTATCTCTTGAACAAGGCTCTGGGGGTGGCGGTGATTCTTATGTAGCAATTGTAGACAGGGCAACAGGAACTTATACGCTTGTAAAAATACTTACAACCTTAAAAAAACCATTTGGATTAGAAAGCAATGCCAATGGAGTAGTGTATATTTCATTTGATGACAAGATTTACACCTTAAATACTTCGACTGGCGCCATTTCATTGGTTTATACCTCTTCACTTACTTCAAGATTTAGTGGTTTAGCTATCCTTTCAAGAAAATGCGATTGTGATTATACCGCTGATATTTTTCCAACGACAAATTTGTGTAGTGATGATACTTTATTTGTAAATCACACTGCTACTGACCCGGTTACTATAAGTTGGATATTGCCAAATGGAAGTACTTTAAATCAGGATTTTGTAACCCCATTGGTTAATGGGCAATATATTGCTATTGTAAAAACGGCTACTTGCCCCGAAGTAAGGGATACTTTTAATCTTGTTTTAGGACAGTCGGTTGCTCCTTTTAATCTTGGAAATGACACTGCTTATTGTGGCAATTTTTCAAGAACATTATCTACTGGCAATTCAGGTACTATTTGGTCAAATGGACAAATTGGAACTTCAATTACCATAAATTCTGGTGGATTAATTTGGGCAGAGATAAATGGTGGTTGCGGTCTCTTCAGAGATTCCATTACTTTAATTCAAAATACTTTTCCGATTGTTAACCTAGGAAATGACACCTCTATTTGTCAAAACTCAAGTCTTATTTTGGATGCCACCACTACGGGTGCAACCTATTTATGGAGCAATGGGTCAACAAATGCAACAATTACTATTTCCCAACCTCAAATTTATAGTGTAACGGTTACCAAAAATGGCTGTTCTTCATCTGATAGCAGAAGTATTTCTATCCTTCCCTCCTCCTCTTTATTTATTGGAAATGATACCACTTATTGTGGTATTTTTAGTAAAACAATAAATTCAGGAAATAGTCAAACCATTTGGTCAACTGGACAAACTGGAGCATCTATAACAGTTAATCAATTTGGCACTTATTGGGGTCAAATCACTACAAGTTGCGGAAATATTAGGGATTCTATTAAAATTACCCAAAAACCTAATCCGATTGTAAACTTAGGTCGAGACACAAGCATTTGCGCTGGCAATAATTTAACCTTAAGCGCTGGAAATAGTGGCGCACAATATATTTGGAGTACTGGCCAAACCAGTCAGTCCATTTCTGTTTCAAATGCCAATCAATATTGGGTAAAAGTAAATGTTGGAGGATGTGAATCGGCCGACACCATAAATATTACAATTAAACCAATAAGCCAACTTTTTATTGGAAAAGACACTACCTATTGTGGCAATTTTACAAGCGTTTTAACTTCAAATGGCAATGTTAATACAAAATGGTCAACGGGCGTAATAGGCAATTCTATTACCATAAATTCGGGAGGCACTTATTGGGCCGAAATAAATGATGGTTGTAGTGTCATTAGAGATTCTATAATAATTAAAAAGAATCAAGTTCCAATCGTAAATTTAGGCAATAATCAATCGATTTGTAAAGGAGATACCCTCTTTTTGAATGCCTTTAATTCTAATGCAACTTATCAATGGAATACAGGACAAACAGATTCAATTATAGCAGCAACCACAAGTGACCTTTATTTCGTAAATGTATTATTAGATGGCTGCGAAGCAAACGATTCAATTATTATAAATGTAGATGAATTTCCATTATTCTCCCTTGGAAATGACACCACTTTCTGTGGGAATTTTGAGTTAACATTAAGTACAGGCGATTCTTCCACCTTTTGGTCAAATGGAGTTGTAGGTGCGAGTATTAATGCAATACAAGCTGGCATCTATTGGGCTGAAATAATCAATACTTGTGGCAAGCAAAGAGATTCTATACAATTATTTACAAAACCACTACCAACTGTAAATATCGGACCAGATCAAATAATCTGCATAGATACAATAATGCTAAATGCCTATAATCCCAATTTCATTTCCTACAAATGGAATATTGGCTCGGTAGATTCTTCAATTTTGGTTACAAAACCAGGTCTTTACTATTTATTTGCAACTGACAAAGATGGCTGTTTAGCGTATGATGAGGTAAGCATAACAAAAAATTGCTTTGATGAAATATTTGTTCCCACTGCTTTTTCACCTAATGGTGATGGAATAAATGATGGATTTCAAATACTTTTCGACCCAAAATACATAAAAATTTTACAACTTAATGTATTCAATAGATGGGGAGAAAATGTATTTGAAATCATAAATAATGCTTCTATTTGGGATGGAACCTACAAAGGAAAACCAACTCCTATCGATCAATATATTTGGTGGGTTGAATATTTAGCCATCGAAAGTAACGAAATAATTACTAGGAAAGGCGCCGTAATGGTGGTAAAGTAATTTTTACTTAACTAGTACGAAATCAATCGTTTTATTATTCATATCTACATTATCCACTTTTATTCTTACGGGATTGCCTAATTGATATATTTTATCATTAAACTGCCCTTTGTACAACATTTTCTTTTCGTCAAAATCATAATTATCATCCCTTAAACTGTCTTTTCTAACCAAACCTTCACAGTTTAGCGTTGGCACTTCAACATAAAATCCCCAACTTTTAACACCCGAAATCACGCCATCCAATTCCATTCCTTTGTGTTCAAGCATATATTCACACATTTTATATTTTACCGATTCACGTTCTGATTCGGCAGCAGCTTTTTCACGTTCACTACTATGCTTACATTTCAACTCAATAAGATGTGGATTAATTATCTTCTGTTTTTCCAAAACAGCATGCAATAATCGATGTACCATCACATCTGGCATTCGCCTAATTGGTGAAGTAAAATGGGTATAATCTTCAAATCCTAAGCCATAATGACCAATATTATTGGTAGAATAAACAGCTTTAGCCATGCATCTTATAGCCAAATTTTCCAATAATCCCTGCTCTGGTTTTCCTTGAATTTCTGCCATTAATTTATTCAATTCATCCGAAATTTGCTTAGGGTTGTTGAATCGAACATTATAACCAAACTGTTTAGCAAACATTTGAAAATCCATTAATTTTTCTTCATCTGGCACATCATGGATTCTGTAAACCGAGGGAAATTGAATATTATTTTTACCCAAAAATTGTGCAACATGCTTATTTGCCAACAACATAAAATCCTCAATAAGCATATTTGAGTCTTTACGTTCCTTTACAAAAATACCAATTGGTTTAGAATTTGCATCCAACTTAAACTTTACTTCTTTGGTTTCAAAACTAATAGAACCTTCTATAAATCGCTTTGCTTTTAACTTTTTTGCTAAATCATTTAATTTAAAAAGCTCCTCTTTGAAAGGGCTTTCCATTTTATTTTCCAAAACATCCTGCGCTTCTTCATACGAAAAACGCTTTTGCGAAAAAATAACAGTACGACCAAACCATTCCTTCTTAACATTTGCATTTTCATCTAATTCAAAAACAGCAGAAAAACAAAGTTTCTCTTCTTTTGGTCTTAAACTGCAAATTATATTGGACAATAATTCTGGGAACATAGGATTTACCCGATCCACCAAATATACCGAGGTGGCGCGTTTAAAGGCCTCTTTATCCATTGCTGAATCTTCTTTTACATAATGAGAAACATCCGCAATATGCACACCTACTTCATAATTTCCATTTTCTAGTTTTTGAAAAGAAAGTGCATCATCAAAATCTTTAGCATCTGCTGGATCTATTGTAAAAGTGCAAATCTCCCTAAAATCTCTTCTTTTTTCAATTTCCGATTCCGCTATTTTTGTAGGCAAATTATTCACTTCGTCTATCACTTCATTTGGAAAAGAGATTGGGAAACCATGATTTATCAAAATGGATTTCATTTCCAAATCGTTTTCGCCATTGCTACCCAAAAGCTCCACTACCTCGCCCATTGGATTCCGTGAAGTTTTAGCCCACTCCGTCATTCTCACTACTACTTTTTCACCATTTTGAGCATTTTTCGATTTTTTCTTTTCTATATAAAAATCGACATGTACATTAGGATCTGTGGTTACAGCAAAAATATGATTTGCAGTTACCTGCATTTGACAAACAAAATATTCACGCTTCCGTTCTCTTACATTTAAAATTTTTGCTTCAGGTTTTGAACCTCCTCGCCTATCCATTTTCTGTATTTCAACCATATCGCCATCTAAAGCATGACCTGTATTGCCCGGTCTTACAACAAAATCCTTATCAAATCCATCCACTGTAATATACGCAACACCCGATTTGCTCATATCTACCCGACCAATAAGAGGCTCCTTAGTTTTTTGTGTGTCACTTCCCTTAACTGATAAATAGTATTTTCCTTTAGAAGTAATTTCAACTTGACCCTTATTCAATAGCTCTTCCAATGTGATTCGCAAAACTGGAGCTGGAATCATTTTTTGGAATTTTTCGATAATTTGCATTTGTGTAAATAATTCGCCACCGTTTTTTTTCAAAAAAGCTAAAATGGTTTCTTTAGCTGCCGAATTCTTTTGTGGTGGTCTCACCGACCCACCTTTTCCTTTTCTTTTATTCATATTACATGCAAAGGTACTACTTTTTTAATACCGTTAATATTGAATGTACGTTTTAATGTTGAATGTAAGTTATCAACTCATGTATTTATAAAGGCTTTTAGGACAAAATAATTAGTAACCCTGGTCTTTATACTAAATACTTTGTATCCAGTACTTTCAACCTCAAAGTTAATTCAATTTCAAATTTAGATATTTTAATTGAAGATGTTTTCCTTTTTTGTACATTTGCACACCAAAAAAAATGAATATCAAATGGATAGGAATACGATAACAGGATTAGTTCTAATTTTTATTTTGTGGATGGGCTTAATGTTTTTTACAAATAAGCAAAAAGAAGCCTACGAAAAAGCAAATCCAAAGGCGAAAAAAACAACTGCCATTGACAGTAATAAAAATAGTAATTCAAATATTTCCAATAGCATATCTGATTCAATTGGAAAGGCCCAGACAACAAATACTGTTTCTGACACAGCTGTTTTAAAAGCCAGTTTCGGATCATTTGCTTCATTTTATAATGGGAAAGCAGAAAAAATCACTCTTGAAAATGAAGATTGCAAATATGTATTTAATTCTAAAGGTGGAAGTTTAGAAAGCATAGAACTTAAAAATTTTAAAACTTATTTCAAAAAGCCTTTGATGGTTTTAGAGGGAAACAAAAATAATTTTAACCTAAGTTTTTTAGTAAGCAATTTAGATCAACCCATAAATACAGAGCAATTATTTTTTACTGTTAAAAATAGTGGAAAGGATTTTATCAATTTTGTAATTGATTTGGGTGAAGGCAAACAAATCAAACGGTCTTACAAAATAAAACCCTCTGGCTATATGGTAGATTTTGAAGTTGGTTTGGAAAATTTTGATCAAATGATTCCTCGAAATACTTCATACATTTCACTCAACCTTGAACAAAAAATGCCAAGTCAGGAGCATAATGTTGCAGACGAACAAAGCATTTCAGATATTTACTATCAACTTTCGAATAAGGAAGTAGATAATTTATCGACAGGAAAAGACAAAAATGAGCAATTAACAACCCCTATAAATTGGTTAAGTTTAAAACAAAAATTCTTTAATATTACCTTGATTCCCAAAAATGAATTTGAAAGAGGAACACAAATTTCAACTGCAAGAGATGTAAAAAAAGAATACAACATGGTTGCCAAAGCAGAGTTGGTAATTCCTTATTCTGGCGCAAAATCTTTCGTATATCCAATGGAAATTTATGCAGGACCAAATGACTACAGAATTTTAAGAAAAATGGACAATGGCATGGAAAGTATCGTACCATTGGGTTGGACAATTTTTGGCTGGGTAAACAGATTTTTGATTTTGCCTGTTTTTCAGTTATTAGGAAAATTTATAAGCAGCTACGGCTTAATCATTTTCATACTTACTGTTTTGATTAAGTTAATTACCATGCCGCTTACTTACAAATCAACCCTTTCGTCGATAAAAATGAAAGTATTGAAACCAGAATTGGATGAGTTGAAAGCGAAATTTGGAAAAGATGCTCAGAAATTGCAAGTTGCTCAAATGGAATTATATCGAAAGGCAGGCGTTAACCCAATGGGTGGCTGTTTGCCCATGTTGATACAAATGCCTATATTATTTGCAATGTATCGATTCTTTCCTGCCTCTATAGAATTAAGACAACAATCCTTTTTGTGGGCACAAGATTTGTCTTCTTATGACGACTACTTGAGTCTTGGAAAAGTGAATATTCCTTTATTAGGCAATCACATAAGTATTTTTGCCATTTTAATGGCGATTACTTCTTATATTTCTTCCAAAATGACCGCTCAAACGGCACCAAGTGATGATAGTCCGATGGCACAACAAATGAAAATAATGACAACAGTAATGCCATTCTTTTTGATTTTTATTTTCAATAAGTTAGCTGCTGCCATGACTTTTTATTATTTCGCTTTCAATGTATTAACCATTGTACAGACTTGGTTTATGAAACGTTTTATGATTGACGAGGATAAAATACATGCTCAATTACAATTAAACAAAACCAAACCTGTGAAAAAATCGGGATGGCAAGAAAAGATGGAAAAATTGATGAAAGAGCAACAAGAGCAGAAGAGGTTGAAGAAATAAGGATTAGAAACAAGATATTTAGAAACAAGAATCAAGAAAGGGTGAATGCAGTAATTAAATAATGAAACTTCCACCAACTAGTCCAAGTATAGTAAAATATAAAAACTAGTTCTTATATTTGTTTAAAATCTTTAATTATGACACGTCAGGCATTAATTGAAAAGGCAATACAAACCATAAATCACCTTCCAACTGAAAAGATAAAAGAAATTTCCTCCTATGCAGAATTTATCCTTAAACAGCAAGAGGAAAAATACCTTTCAAAAAATATTAAAAAATTAAATACTCTAAGTACTTCTTTTGATTTTTTAAATGAAGAAGAAGAAATTTATACAACTGCAGATTTAAAAACCCTACTTAATGAAGAAAGGTGATATTGTATTAATTACATTTCCTTTTTCTGATTTAAGTGGAAGTAAACTAAGACCAGCTATAATCCTTTGCACAAACAAATTAGACATTACTGTTTGCTTTATAACAACTAGATTAGGTTGGCAAGAACCTACCGATATTTTAATTATTCCATCTACAATAAATGGAATTAAAAAAAGTTCTTTAATAAGAACCTCCAAAATTGCCACTCTAGATTTAACTTTAGCAAAAGGTCTACTTGGCAAATTAAACGTTAGTGAAATTAAAGAATTAAATTTGAAGCTTAAAATATTATTGGATTTATAAAATACCCAACTACTCCAAGTATAGTAAAAACAAAAACTATTCCGAAGAATACGGAACAAGTATGCCAACCGAACAAAGCTATGCTGTAACCTTGCGCTTGTTCGAGTCTATTACTTTGTGTGAAAAATTATATTAAAATTTATTTTACATTAAATTAAACTTTGTTTTATATTTGCAATAAATTACTTGTTATAACAATAATTATTTATGCCAAATTTTTTGCAAATATTTGAAGAAAAAGCACCTGAAATTATATTCGAGTGGAATGATAGACACACTAATGCCCAAGCTTGGCTGGTTATAAATTCATTGCGTGGAGGTGCTGCTGGCGGCGGAACACGGATGCGAAAAGGACTTAATAAGGATGAAGTTATTTCGCTAGCCAAAACAATGGAAATAAAATTCAGCGTTTCAGGCCCTCCAATTGGTGGAGCAAAATCTGGTATTAATTTCGACCCAAACGACCCTAGAAAAAAGGGCGTTTTGGAAAGATGGTATAAAGTAGTTTCGCCTATTCTAAAAAATTACTATGGCACAGGCGGCGACATGAATATTGATGAAATTGAAGAGGTAATTCCAATTACAGAAGAATATGGCATATGGCACCCACAGGAAGGCATTGTAAACGGACACTACCAACCAAGTGAAAAAGACAAAATAAATAAAATAGGCCAGCTAAGAGTGGGTGTCTCGAAAATAATTGAAGACCCAGATTATACACCATCAAGGAAGGAAAAACTTACTATTTCGGATATGATAACGGGCTGGGGCGTGGCAGAATCGGTAAAACATTATTATCAATTATGGCATGGTATTTCGCCAAATGGAAAAAAAGCATTGATTCAAGGCTGGGGAAATGTTGGCGCAGCAGCTGGTTTTTTCTTAGCTCAAATGGGCGTGAAAATAGTAGGAATAATTGATGTTACGGGTGGACTAATTGATGAGGAGGGATTAAGTCAATCCGCAGTAAATAAATTATTTTTGGAGAGGGTAAACAAAAAACTAGACCATCCAAATTTGATTCCGTTTGAAAAAGCAAATTCAGCCTTTTGGAATACTGAGGCCGATATTTTTATTCCTGCAGCTGGTTCAAGATTGATAGATGAAAAATATTTGGATTTAATGATAAACAATGGATTGGAACTAATTTCGGCTGGAGCAAATGTACCTTTTAACGATAAAGAAATTTTCTATGGAAACATTTTACAAAAGGCAGATGAAAACGTTAGCATCGTTTCCGATTTTATTGCCAATTGCGGCATGGCAAGGGTTTTTGCCTATTTAATGGAAAAAAATATCACAATTACCGATGACGCCATTTTTAATGATGTGTCGGAAACTATAAAAAATGCCCTAGAAGCCGTTCATGAACAAAACCCTCAGAAAACTGGCTTAGCCAAAAAAGCACTCGAATTAGCAATCAATCAACTAATGTAATTATGGCATACTATATTTCACAAGGAAAAATACCACATAAAAGACATACCATTTTCAAGAATGAGAATGGCGATTTTATCTACGAACAGTTATTTGGCAATGAAGGATTTAGCGGAAAATCATCTCTATTATACCACCTTCACAGACCAACACAAATTAATTCAATAGGCGAATCCTTAGATTTAAGACCAAAAGCAGCTGTAAATTTTAATATTCTCCCTCGAAAATTAGAAGGGTTCTTAATTCCACAAAAAGATGATTTTATCGATTCAAAAACCTGTCTTTTTTTTAACAATTCCGTTGAAATAGGAATGGCATTTCCAAAAAAATCAACAACAACCTATTTTTTGAAAAATGCCGATGCCGACGAATTGCTTTTCATCCACAAAGGAAAAGGACATCTTTCGACCCTTTTTGGAGAAATTAATTTTGAATACGGCGATTATTTAGTCATTCCTAAAGGCGTTATTTACCAAATATTTTTTGAAACCGAAGACAATAAAATCTTATTCGTTGAGTCAAAAGACGAAATAAAATTCCCAAGTAGGTATATAAATGAATATGGTCAGCTATTGGAGCATTCACCCTTTTGCGAGCGTGATTTGAAAACACCTAATTTTATAGAACCAAAGAATGAAAAGGGCAATTTTTTAATAAAAATAAAAAAACAAGGCATTTTACACGAAGTAAATTATGCTACTCACCCATTTGATGTTGTTGGTTGGGATGGTTGCCTTTATCCTTATGGTTTATCAATTCATGACTTTGAACCGATAACAGGCAGGGTACACCAGCCACCACCAGTTCATCAAACCTTTGGCACAAAAAGTTTTGTAATTTGTTCGTTTGTACCTAGGTTATTTGATTATCATCCTGAAGCCATTCCTGCACCATACAACCATTCAAACATTGAAAGCGAGGAGCTTTTATATTATGTTGATGGTGATTTTATGAGTAGAAATAATATTAGACCAGGCCAGTTCACACTTCACCCTGGTGGCATACCTCATGGGCCTGCACCTGGAAGTATGGAACGCTCAATTGGACAAAAAGAAACAAATGAATTAGCAGTGATGATAGACACTTTTAAACCATTACAATTAACTGCTACTGCATTGGGTATTGAGGATATAAATTATGCATACAGTTGGATTCAACAATAATAATATGGAAAAAGATTTTTTGCCATTAAATGGCACCGACCACATCGAGCTTTATGTTAGCAATGCTAAACAAGCCGCTTTTTTTTATCAAAATGCTTTTGGATTTGAAACAATAGCTTATAAAGGACTTGGAACTGGATCAAAAACAACGGAGAGTTTTGTTTTAAAGCAAGATAAAATTGTACTCGTTTTGAGCAGCCCATTAAGTGGTGGCACTGCTATTGGTCAACATATAGATAAGCATGGTGATGGCGTAAAAAATATCGCACTTTGGGTAGATGATGCAAAAAGCGCATTTGAAGAAACGGTAAAAAGAGGCGCCGAAATCGACTTTGAACCACTAAAATTGAATGATGAAAATGGTGAAATAATTATAGCAGGCATAAAATTGTATGGCGACACTGCACATGTTTTTGTTGAAAGAAAAAACTATAATGGTGTTTTTATGCCAGGTTATGTTGGAGTAACAAAACAATTGAATTTTGAACCAATTGGCTTAAAATACATTGACCATATGGTTGCAAATGTAGATTGGGGACAAATGGATACTTGGGTGAATTTTTATAAAAACACAATGGGTTTTTCTCAGTTAATTTCATTTGATGATAAGGATATTTCTACAGACTATACTGCACTTATGAGCAAGGTAATGAGCAATGGAAACGGCAGAGTAAAATTTCCAATAAATGAACCAGCCAAGGGTAAGAAAAAATCGCAAGTGGAAGAGTATTTGCAATTTTATGGCGGTTCGGGTGTGCAACATATTGCAATGGCAACAGATAATATAATTGAAACAGTAACTACTTTGCAAAATAGAGGAATTGATTTTTTGAAAGTCCCTTCAAGTTATTATGAGGAACTAAAGGATAGAATCGGAAAAATAGATGAAGAAATAAAAGTTTTGGCGCAACTAGGTATTTTAGTAGATAGAGATGAAGATGGTTATTTATTGCAAATATTTACACAACCATTACAATCTCGACCAACTTTATTTTTTGAAATCATACAAAGAAAAGGCGCTACATCATTTGGAAAAGGCAATTTCAAAGCCCTTTTTGAAGCAATAGAAAGAGAGCAAGCGATTAGAGGAACCTTATAAATAAAATGGAATGGAAACGAATTATGGTTTTATAATAGAAAAGACGAGTCGCAAAATTAAACAAACACTTCAAAAAAGATTAAACAACCTAAATATCGATATTACCGTTGATCAATGGGTTATAATATTAGAACTTAGCAGACATAAGGATTTGGCACAAAATGAAATAGCAAAAAAAACAAATAAAGATGCACCTACAGTAAATAGAATAATTGAAATATTACTAAAAAAGGAGTTAGTTTCAAAAAATAATAACTCGATAGACAAGCGTAAATCAGTAATTTGTTTAAGCAATAAAGGCAAAAAAATGATCGAAAAAATAAACCCTGAAATAATAAAATTCAGAAATGATGGATGGAAAAATTTAAGCGACCAAGACCTTAATGATTTAAAAAGAATAATGCAAACCATTTACCAAAATTTCAATTGAATACCATGAACAAATTAAATAAAGAATGCATTATTCCAATTAGCGAAACGACAGATTTTACGATTGAAAACTTACCAATGGGGATTTTTTCATACAAAGACAAAAACAAAAAATTGGGAATGGCCATAGGAGAATACGTGGTAGATTTAGAATATCTATGGCGCAAGGGATTATTGGATAGAATATTTGACAAAAATGTTTTTGATAGCAATACACTAAATAAATTTATCGCATCGGGAAAGAATAAATGGTCATTGACTCGTAAAAAAATTCAATCACTTTTAACAGGAAAACATCCAAAATTTACAAAAACAAAAAAAGAATGGTTGCTTCTGCAGCAAAAAGTAATATTACATTTTCCTTTAAAAGTAGGTGATTATACCGATTTTTATAGTAGTGAAGCGCATGCTGCCAACGTAGGTCGTTTATTTAGAAAAAATGAAGATCCACTTTTGCCCAACTGGAAACATATGCCAATTGCCTATCATGGAAGGAGTTCGAGTCTTATGTTATCTGGATCGCCAATAATTCGCCCTTGGGGACAAATTTTAAATAAGCAAAACGAGCCAGAATTTCACCCAACCAAATCACTTGATTTTGAACTGGAATTGGCTATGGTAATTGGAAAATCGACAAAAAATGGCACTCCAATTAATATAAATAATGCAAAGGAACACCTATTTGGATTTGTTTTGCTTAATGATTGGTCGGCCCGAGATATTCAGCGGTGGGAATACCAACCCTTAGGGCCTTTTTTGGGCAAAAATTTCGCAACAACGATTTCGCCTTGGGTGGTTACAATGGAAGCATTAGAGCCATTCCTATGTGATGGACCTATTCAAAACCCTCCAGTACTCTCCTATTTAACTCAAAATAAAGGAATGCATTTAGATATCAATTTGGATGTAACTTTAACGACCAACAAGCAAAATAAATTAAAAATTACCGGTACTAATTCAAAAAATATCTATTGGAGTTTTGCACAACAATTGGCTCACCATACTATAAATGGTTGCAATGTAAATATCGGTGATTTGATGGCTTCAGGCACCATTAGTGGAGAAAAAGAAGGTGAATGGGGCAGCTTGCTGGAGATAAGTTTTAATGGAACAAAAGCCCTAAAAATCGAAAATGAAAGTCGAACATTTATTGAGGATGGCGACAGTATTTCAATAAATGGAATAGCAGAGAATAAAGAATTTAGGGTTGGGTTTGGAAGTTTAGAAAACAAAGTTTTACCTGCAATAAAAATGGAATAAGTATGTTTGGATTAAAGCAAAACTATAGCGAATACAACGATGAAAACAAATTAGTTTGGTCATTGCTTTACAAAAAACAAGCGGATAATTTAAATAAAAAAGCAGCCAAAGATTTTCTTATCGGCATGCAAAAAATGGAGTTTGAGCCTGACAAAATTCCTCGATTCAGCCATATAAATGCCGTTTTGAAAGCCACAACTGGCTGGAAAATTGAAGTAGTGCCTGGCTTAATTCCTGATAAAGATTTTTTTCATTTATTATCTGAAAAGAAATTTCCTTCCTCAACTTGGCTGAGGCATTTAAATGAATTGGAGTATTTGGAAGAACCTGACATGTTCCATGACACCTTTGCCCACATGCCTATTTTGACAGTACAATTTTTTGTAGATTACTTGCAGGAATTGAGCAAAATTGCACTTAAACATATTGAAAATCCTTTAACTGTAGAATTAGTTGGAAGACTTTATTGGTTTACGGTAGAATTTGGACTCATTCAAGAACCTACAGGTTTACGTATTTACGGTGCAGGCATTTTGTCTTCATCGGCCGAAACTGATTTTTGTTTGAGTGAAAAAGCGAACCGAAAACCATTAAACATAAGAGAAATATTAGAAAATCCATATTATAAAGACCATTTTCAAGATAGATATTATGTAATCAATAGCTACGAGGAACTTTTTAAAAGTCTACCCGAAATCGATAGATTGATAGAAAAGGCATTTATATTGAACAAACCTCCATATGGTGATATAACTAAGTTTGTTTGTAAAATGCGGTAGTGGTTAATATTGTATTTTAGAGCAATTCCCTTTTTGATTAGTTACGACCGTTTTCATATTAAAAAATAATCTCTAAATCAATCATTGAGCAAGTTTTATTAAAACTTCTTTGTCTTCAGACATAATAGAGTGCAAATGAAATGAAATTTTGGTATCTAAGAGCGTAGTTTTTTCTAACCTCTTTAAGTATTGCAACAATTCCTTTTAAAAATCCTCAGGCAATGTATCTAAAATATGTAAAATTTCTTCCTTTACATACTTTTTTATTCAAAATAATAAATATTTTTTGATTTTGGTATTCCTTTGATAAAATCTAAGATTAAAAAATAAGTTTACCTTTGCGTACATGGACACAATAAATCAAAATCAAATTTTACAAAACCTAGAAATAAGTGAACTAAATAAAATGCAAATTGCCGCTGCAAAGGCAATAGCAAAAGAAGACAATATTATTTTGCTTTCAAAAACTGGTTCTGGCAAAACGCTAGCCTACTTATTACCCATTCTTCACTTATTGCGCCCAAATATAAAAACGGTTCAAACCCTAATCCTTGTTCCATCTCGTGAATTGGCCATTCAAATTGAAAAAGTATGGAAAAAAATGGGCACTGGTTATAAAATTAATTTGTGTTATGGTGGACATGATTACAAAACCGAACAACGCAATTTAAGTCACCCGCCTGCAATATTGGTAGGTACGCCTGGTAGAGTTGCCGATCATATTTCAAAATTCAATTTCTCCCTTGTTAATATACAAATTTTAGTTTTGGATGAATTTGACAAATCACTTGAATTAGGTTTTCAGGAAGAAATGGACTATATCATTTCAAGACTTAGAGCTTTAAATAAACGGATATTAGTTTCTGCCACAAAAAACATGAATCTACCAGAATTTACAGGCGTTAAAAATCCAAAAATGGTTGATTTTCTTGTCGAAAAAACGGATGAAGAGGAAAGTGATTTGACTATTAAACTAATTAAATCTCCATTTAAAGACAAGATTAATTCTTTATTTTTATTACTCTGCCAACTAAAAGCCGAAAGTGCGCTCATTTTTTGCAATTTTAGAGAGTCTGTAGAAAGAACGCAACAATTGCTTGCCGACCAAGGACTTAAAACTGCCGTTTTTCATGGTGGAATGGATCAGGAAGAACGTGAAAATGCGCTCATTTTATTCCGAAATGGCACTTTACCTATTCTTATTACCACCGATTTAGCCGCTCGAGGTTTGGATATTCCTGAAATGAAAAATGTAATCCACTATCAATTGCCACCTAAAATTGCAGAGTTTACCCATCGTAATGGTCGTACTGCTCGAATGAATCAAAAAGGCACTGTTTTTATTATTTTAAATAGCGAAGAGAAAATACCTGGTTATTTAGCTGAACTGCCTGAAGAATTGGTTTTGAGCGATTTTAAGGAGCTTCCTAATCCTCCAGACTTTTCAACTGTTTATATATCAGGTGGCAAAAAGCAAAAAATAAATAAAATTGATATTGTCGGATTTTTCTGTCAAAAGGGAAATATTGAAAAAAGTGATATTGGTTTAATCGAAGTAAAAGACCATAGTGCTTTTGTAGCCATCAAAAAGGAAAAAGTAGCCGGCTTATTGAAATCAATTGGTGACGAAAAACTAAAAGGAAAATCGTATAAAATAAAACTATTAGCCTAATCGATTGATGCTTTTATCATTCTATTTTTGCCTTCCATGTCTTTTAAAAGTATCACCTTTTTAAATCCCTTTTTCTCCAAACAAAGCTTGGTTTCATGTCCAAAAAACTCATTTATTTCAACATATACTTTTCCGCCAACAACTAGGTTTTGTAACGCAAAATCAGCGATAGCTTCATAAAAAACTAGAGGTTTTTCGTCATCCACAAAAAGTGCCAAATGAGGCTCATTTTTCAGCACATTATCATGCATTATTGCTTTTTCCGCTATTGGAATATAGGGCGGATTACTTACAATAATATCATATTTTTTTGTGTTCAATTTTTGCCAATTTCGATCTAATATATTCCCTTCAATTGTATTTATTGAAACGTTGTTATAAAATGCATTTTCATGTGCAATAAACAAAGCCTTTTTCGAAATATCCACAGCATCAATATCCCAAGTTTTTCTCTCTATTTTTAAAGAAACAGGAATACATCCACTTCCTGTTCCAATATCCAAAACCTTAAGATTCTCCTTTTTATTTTCAGTCAATATCAAACTAACCAATTCCTCCGTTTCGGGTCTTGGAATCAAAACATCGGAAGTAACATAAAAGCTGGTATTATAAAAAAAAGCATCCCCAAATATATATTGAATTGGTTCATTATTTTGCAATCGTTGAATAATAATAGCTAAATAATCTAATTCATCTTTAGAAAAAAAAGGGTTTAATATCAAAACATCTGTATACCTTTTATCGAAAATTTTCTCAATAATAATTTTAAAAATAGAATTTAGTTCCCGCTCTTCAATATTGGGCAAACATGATTTGAAAAATAAAAAATAGTGTTTTAATTCCAAAATTACAATTTAGAATAAATTAAATCAAAATATGGAGTAACTTGATAATCTACTGGAGCTGCTTGAAATTGCGGAGCAATCATATTTAAAAACACCTGGGTTCCGCTGCCACCATCCCCATTCCAAGCCCAACCAATAATTGGCCAACCCAAATTTTTGGCATCGTTTACCAATTCCCCCCAATTTAATCCCGGAGTATCACCAAATTCTCCAACAATACATTTTTTTCCTGTAGAAGCCAATAAATTATAATTTGCTTTGGTTTGCAATAAGCTATAACCGTATATATGGGTAGAAAGTATTATATTATTATCGTTTATTTTTTTTCCTGAAGGAGTTTTTCCCATTACAGCATTATAGGTTATATCTGCCCTATTCCCAGCAAAAGACACACATAAAATGATTGGCCCTTGATATACATTTCTTACTTTTTGGATGGCTTTATTATAAGCTGAGGCGTATTGGTCTGATGTGGTTGCTATTGAACCCCATTCATTCATAAGATTAACATAAAATGCGCCAGCCTTACTTAATTCCTCATAATTTTCTTCCCACCAATCAGCTCCTTTCATGAGCGCATTTATATCGCCCGATGTATTGTCCTGATACCTATGGTAAGTGCAAATCAATGTATAATGCTCCGCCTTAATCTCTGCAATCCATCTTTTTACCGTTTCTATGGGTACAAAGGGTTCTATTTCTAGTCTAATGGTTGTTATTTTATCATATTGCTTCATTAAATCCAAGCCCAAATCAACATCTCCATTATTATAATAAGATGGTTGCAAATTAACTCCATTTCCAATTTTACCCAATTCTTCTTCCCAAGAAAAAGTATCTGCTTTTTCCTCCTTTTTACAAGAAAAAGAAAATACAATTAAAACAACTACTATAAAATATCTAAATCGGTAACAAATTTTTTTTATGCAAAAATAGATATAATTTTACCAAATTTGCACCATAATTATATTTTGGAACAAGACAATAAATATATCAGAAGATGCCTGGAATTAGCCCAAAATGGCAATGGTTTTGTGGCACCCAACCCAATGGTAGGCGCGGTTTTGGTTTATAATGATGTAATAATTGGCGAAGGATATCATGAAATTTATGGCGGCCCACATGCAGAAGTAAACTGCCTGAATAGTGTAAAACCTGATGATAGAGATAAAATAAATCAATCGACTCTTTACGTAAATCTGGAACCTTGTAATCATTTTGGAAAAACACCTCCTTGTACCGAACTAATTTTGAAAAATAATATTAAAAAAGTGGTAATCGGAACTACAGATTTACACCAGTTAGTGTCAGGAAAAGGAATAAAAAGATTAGAGGAAAATGGTGTGGAAACACATGTTGGTGTTTTGGAAAAAGAATGTCGTCAATTAAACGAAGTTTTTTTTAATTTCCATTTAAACAAAAGACCATTTATAACCCTGAAATGGGCAGAGTCAAATGATGGCTTCATAGGAAAACCAAATGAGAATATTAGAATAAGTAACGATTTAACCCAACGACATGCGCACCAATTAAGAGCTTATAATATGGCAATTTTGGTTGGAAAAAATACCGTAATTACCGACAACCCAAGTTTAAACACCCGCTATTTTCCTGGAAAGAATCCCATTGTTTGCATAATAGACTCGAACTTGGAGATTCCATTGTCACAAAAATTATTTGGTGAGGCGAAAAGAATATTTATCTATAATCTGCAAAAAACAGAAACGATTGGAAATGTTTCTTATATCCAACTTGACAATAAAAGGGATTTAGTCACCCAAGTATGTGAACATCTTTATAGGGAACAAATTACAAATTTATTAGTGGAAGGAGGAAGTATAACTTTGCAACATTTTATTGATAATAACCTATGGGACAAAGCAATAATCTATAAAAGCTTCAAAAATATTTCCAATGGCATTTTTAGTCCTATAATAAAAGGCCATCGGGTAGAGACATTTAATTTAGACGACAATAAGGTGGAAATATTATGCTCTATTTAATTCTTACCGTTTTATTTAGCACTTTACTAATCGTTATTATCCATACATTTGAAAAAAGTGGTGTAAATACATTTAGAGGAATTATCATAAATTATTTGGTTTGTGCACTTACTGGTTTTGTGGTAATGCCAAATAAACCCATTATTTTAGAAATGATTCATTGGGAGGGACTTCCCTATTGCATTGGTTTGGGTTGTATGTTTTTTTTCGTTTTTATAATGGTTGGTAAAACAGTAAAAACAATGGGCATAACCACTGCATCGGTGGCACAAAAAATAAGCTTTGCAATTCCTGTAATTGGTGCAATAATTCTCTACAATCAATCCATAAATATTTTCAAAATCATCGGTATCCTTTTAGCCATTTCATCTGTATTGCTTATCTCTTTTCAAAAAGAAAAAAGTGAGGAAAAAATTCAAATAAAGCATAATTTTTATTTACCAATTCTTGTCTTTTTAGGTGGTGGGTTTTGTGATTTAACATTTAACTATATTCAGCAAAATTTTTATTTAGAAGCCTATAAGCATGGGATAAATATCATTATTTTCTTTTGCGCTTTTCTCGCAGGTTGTATTGTGATGCTATTCAGTAAAAATTATCAATTTACAATTAAAGACATAAAGGGAGGCATATTACTAGGCATTCCAAACTATTTTTCTTTATTTTTTCTTCTTTTAACTTTGGAAAAATCAAAAATTCCAAGTTCAAGTTTATTTCCACTTATTAATTTGGGAGTGGTAACTATTTCTGCAATTCTAGGGTATTTTATATTTAAAGAAAGCTTTCCAATAAAAAAAATAATTGGACTTCTTTTAGCAATTTGCTCTATTCTAATAATTAGATTTTTCGGATGATATATGAATATTCGAGTATTGCAAAAAATACTGAAAGTGCTTTAAAGGATAAAGGCAGTAAATTTTATGGTATCGCATTTCCAATATCCAACTTGGCTGAGTTTAAAACTCAAATGGATATAATAAAAACGAAATTTCCTAAAGCCACAAACTATTGTTATGCCTATCGAATTGGATTTGACAAAACGAATTTTAGGTCTTTTGATGATGGAGAACCCTCTGGAAGCGCAGGAAAACCAATATTAGGTCAAATTGATTCATTTAATCTTTGTAATATCGCCATTGTTGTAGTTCGGTATTATGGAGGCATAAACCTAGGTGTTCCTGGATTGATTGCTGCATATAAAGAAAGTGCAAAATTAGCATTGAATAATGGGGAAATTATCAAAAACAAAATTTATCAAGTAATTGAATTCGACACCAACTATAGTGATTTATCAAAGACCCTAAAAATAATTGAAAACTTGGGTGGTTTAATTATTGAATTGAAATTAGAAAGCGATTGTAAAGTTATAGCCAAATTACCAATTCCTATTCCCAATCTTGAGCAAAAAATCCCATTTGGCGTTTCTGTTAAATTTACCTTAAAGGAAATTATTTAGTTTCAAATTTTTGAATCATTTGGTCAATATTTTCAATAATTTTTTTTAGATTTTCATTCATTTTCAAAACTTCCTTATCGCTTATTGAATCCATTATATCTCCTTTATTCATCAACGTAATTGGGTTAAGAACATCAAGTAAATCAATCGAACTTTTAGTTAATTTAAATTGAGAAGTACGCTTATCTCCTACTTTTTGCTTTCTAACAATCATATCCTTAGCAATTAGAATATCAATTATTCTAGAAACTGAGGCATTGTCTTTAAGCATGCTTTTTGCAATTTGACTTTGATTTGCATCAGGATTTTCAAAAATAAATTTTAATATTAACCATTGGTCAATGCTAATATCAAAACCATTTTCTAGTAAGCGTTTATGTGCATATTTTTTGTAAAATTTTATGCACTTATCTAAATTATAAAAAACATTAGAATCTAAATTCTCCATTTCAATCAAAAGTAAAAAGAAATAATTTCATTTCAAAAAAGCATTCATTGTGCACTTAATCTAATTTAAATGCATCACATTTATCATCTGCTCCAATTGATTTGATTTATTGTTTATTGCCAAATTAAGTTTATTATAGAATAATTTAAGGGATTTATAATTGTCAAAATTTATAAAATAATTAGAATGGCTTTTTCCATAAATAATCTCCAAAATGAAATAACTCTTTTTTTCATTTTTCAAAAACTTGATAGAAACTGAATGTACATTTTTTGGCTCGAAAGTACGACAAATTCCCATAATAACCCTTTTTATCAAAGACGAATAAAAAAGAAAATAGGTTGTTTCTAATTAATGCTTTGGAGCAACTTTAAAATTAAATCTAGTAAACAATCCAAACTGATAACTAATTGGATCCTTATTATCACTTCCTTGCAATTTAGGGAACCCATTTAAATTTGTTCCAAAAGAACCTTTTAGTCCTAAAGTTAAGAACAAATTTTTGTTAATATAAAAATCAGCATTTATAATTCCTGCTAAACCAAACTCCTTTTCATTTATTCTTTGGTTAATTTCTGTATCAACTCCATTTTCTGTTGTTTTTTGATTTTTTAGAAAACTAAATTGAGGACCAAGTAATCCACCAACCGTAATTGGTCTATGTTGCAATCGATTTCCAATATTTGCTTTATACTTTATATAAATTGGTAATTGCCAATAATTTAGACTTACCGAACGAGTATTTAATTTATTTTCACTAGGTCTTTCTAAATAAGTTTGATTGATAGTTGACAATCCAAAGTCTGTAGCAACACCCCAATGCTTGGAGAAATCATAGCCTAATGCAACACCAAAAGTTTTTCCAAAAGACAATTTATATTTTACATTTTCAACCCTATATTCTTTGTCTTGATATTTTTTGCTTACCGAAAGCCAAGTATAATTTACTCCAGCAAATGGCCCTACATAAAATCCTTTATTAATATTTACTCTATCAAAATTTACTTTATTTTTCAATCTACGCAAAGTTAATGGATCCACTTCATCTATTCCAGCAGACTTTTGCATTAATTCCTCTTTTTCTGACCACATACTTTTCAAAACAATAGCCTCTTTTTCTACCTTGATTTTTGATGCTTTTGTTTCTAGTATTTGTGTAGAGTTTATAATGTTGTTTTCTAAATTAAATTCAGAAATTTCACTTTCCGAAAATAAATTATTTTCAGGATTTAAAATTGATGCTGGAATTTGATCCATTTCAAAAGTATTCGTTTCAACCTTTAGTTCATTTTTCGAATTTTCAAAATTGATTTTTTCTTCTAATCTAGAAGTTATATTAGTTTCTATTATCTTTAATTCTGGAGTATTTAATGCTAATTCGTTTCCTTTTAATATTGCAGGTTGTTGTGTCTGAATAACTACTGATTCCGTTGATCGAGCATTTAAATCTTGTAAGTTTTCAATTACATCTATTGCACGATTAATATTTACCTGCAATACTTCCTTTTTATTGAAATGGATTTCATTTAAAGAAATATTATTTCTTGTAAAAGGCAATTCCTTCTTCTTAATTTTTTCTTTTTCAATAGGAGTATTGTACTTATTTGCAATTAAATTTTGTTTTTCAATTGCTAACCTATTTACTTTAGTTTTTTGGTGTTCTACTTTTGTAATTTGGTAAATTGAAAAAGAACAAAAAATTAAAATCCCAAAGCCAATTACGCCCTTGGTAAATGTAGAAAAAAGTTGGTTTTTTGGTAATTGAGTTTCTATTTTACTCCAAATATCATTTGAAGGCTGCTCTTCTACTTTCCCCAATAATTTTCTAAATAAAGCTTCAATATTATTATTTTGCGATTGCTTCATTTTGTTTTGTTCCCTTTTCGTTTGCAGTAATTAAATCCTGCAATAAATACCTTGCTCTTGCCAATTGGGACTTTGACGTACCTTCACTTATTTGCAACAATTCAGCTATTTCCTTATGAGAATAACCTTCAATTACATATAAGTTAAAAACAGTTCTATATCCAGGAGAAAGACCATGAATCAGTTTCATCAAATCTTCTAATTCAAGTGTATCATTATAAACCAGTTCCCCTTCAAAGTGCTCAGCACTTTCTAGATTTACAATTGGATACATTTTGGTACTTTTTCGGTAAGCTTCAATTGCCGTATTTACAAAAATACGCCTTGCCCATCCTTCAAAAGAACCTTCCCCCCTAAACTTTTCAATATTGGTGAAGATTTTCACAAATCCTTCTTGTAACAAATCTTCAGCAATTTCTCTATCTTTAACATACCTCAAACAAACACCGAACATTTTGGAAGACAAAAGGTCATACATTTTCTTTTGACTCTCCCTATTGTTCTTTTTGCAGCCATCAATCAGCTGTTTATATAGTTCTATTTTATTATCTGTTGGTTGCATATAGATAAATTTTGAGTGGTTTGAAACGTGAAGTTAATACTATTTTTTTAAATGTGATATTAATTTTTTAAATGCAATTCCTCGATGGCTAATTTTACTCTTTTCCTCCTTATTTATTTCTGCCAATGCTTGTCCATTTGGCAAGTAAAAAATAGGATCATATCCGAATCCGTTTATACCTTTTTTCTCCTTTCCAATCTCCCCTTCCAAAAGTCCGACAAATTGAATAATTTCTTCCGAGGTAACGTAGGTAATAACAGTTTTAAATCTTGCTTTTCTATCTTTTGAATCACCTAATTGCAAAAGTACTTTGTCCATATTTTTTTGCATGTCTTTTTCTTCACCTGCATATCTTGCACTATATACCCCGGGTGCACCTCCAAGCGCATCTATTTCCAATCCTGTGTCTTCTGAAAAACAGTTTTTTCCGAACAAATCAAAAACAAATTTGGCTTTTTGCGAACTATTTTCCTCTAAAGTTTCAAAATCTTCATCTAATTCTTTTTCATATCCTAAATCAAGCAAGGAAATTACATTTGTGTTTTCAGGAACAATTAACGCAATTTCGTTTACTTTATTTTTATTTTGTGTTGCAAAAATTAATTCATTCATACTTTTTCCTTTATTGCTTGCCAAAGGGCTTTTTTAAATAACACATTTCCTTCAATTGCATCCAATCCATCAGCAAGCAATATAGAATAACTCGATAAGCTGTAGAACTGATACTTTGTTAAATCAAATTTCAAACCGATATTGGAGGTATTTACTCCAAAAACTAAAATATTTTTTAAAGGAATATATTTATTCAAAGTGCCTAAATGATTATGCTTTACAAAATCCTCTTCTAAAACCAAAGTATTTTCGATATCAACATTTAAGGCGGTGAAAATTGACTTTAAAAATTTCAAAATTGCTTCTTTTTTCTCTAAATCAACATAGGTTGGCAGAATAACGAGCCATCCATTAGTATAATTTTGTACACCAGGAATGTCATTTTTATCCTTTAACAACCCAATTGTGTATATTTTTTGGTCTAAAAACACTAAAATTTATTTTATCTTTGTAATTGAAAAGGTAAATTTAAAACGAAAAAAGTAAAAATGTCATGTTGAGTCAAATTAATTCCAATTTTAAAGTAAAGCAAGTCGAAAAATCAAGGATTTCTGAGGTAAATTATGAGACGCTTAGTTTTGGAAAAGAATTTACTGACCACATGTTTGTCGTAAAATACGAAAATGGCAAATGGCAACAGGGTGAAATATTACCGTATGGTAATTTATCGTTAAGTCCTGCATGTTCGGCATTGCATTATGGTCAATCTATTTTTGAAGGCATGAAAGCCCATAGATTGGCTGAAGGTGGATTGGCGCTTTTTAGACCATATCAAAACATTGCCCGCTTCAATCATTCCGCAAAAAGAATGTCGATGCCTGAAATTCCATCAGAATTATTTATGGAAGGTTTGAAACAACTTATTGCTTTAGACGAAAATTGGGCACCAGATAGAGAAGGTTGTTCTCTTTATATCCGACCAATGTTATTTGGAAATGACAGTTTTATTGGAGTACGTACTTCTGAAAGTTACGTATTTGTAATCATTCTTTGTCCTGTTGGTGCTTATTATGCTGAGCCTGTATCTGTTTTAGCTATTGAAAACTATTCAAGAGCTGAAAAAGGAGGTGTAGGACATGCAAAAACTGCTGGGAATTATGCCAAAACCCTTATGCCAGTTGAATTAGCAAAAAGTCAAGGTTTTAAAGATGTAATGTGGTTGGGTGGCGAAAATCACAATATTATTCAAGAGATTGGAACAATGAATGTATTTTTTGTGGTAGATGGCAAACTAATTACCCCAGAAAAAGACGGTACCTTTTTAGAGGGCATTACCCGTGAAAGTGTAATACAAATTGCCCAAGATTTGGGATATGAGGTTACAGAAAGACAAATTACAATAGATGAAATAATTGCTTTTGGAAAACAAAATAGGCTTCAAGAAGCATTTGGAACAGGAACAGCTGCTACCGTACATCATATTTCAAAAATTGCCTATAAAAATGAAATTATTGATTTAAACCCTGAAAAGCATGTAATTGCTAATCACATTAAAAAAACACTCGAAAGTATCAAAACAGGCCAATATCCTGATAAGCACAATTGGTTAGTAAAAATTTAATTATTAAAACTATTTTTATGAAAAAAATCCTAAACCTTTGTTTTTATTTTCTAGCAATTTTACTATTTTCAAACTGTAGCAAAACGAGCGAATTAGGTTGCGAAGGTTTTTTATTTGGATCGCCGATAGGTGCAACTGGGTTAAACAAAAATCAATGCAAACCAATTTGTGAATGCAAATCATTTAATTCCAAAATATTTACAAATTCTGATTTAACTGAGCTAAAAAAATGGACTATTACCAAGCCTTTTGATCAAATTTTAACGAACCCGTACAACCAACCTTTACCAGTGGCAAAAGAAGGAGTTTGTGCTGTTATAGTGGACACATTTGAAACCAAAAAATACCATTTAGAATTTTTTGATGACGCCGAAAAGGCAAAAACGGCTGGTGCATTTGTAACCCATTATGACAATTGTGGCGTTTGTTCTACATTAGAAGATTTGGCAGTTTATGCAGGAAATATTGATATTGGTTCAGACGTAAAAAAATGTGGGTTGCAAAATCTAAATGCACCAATAGCTGAATTAATAAGTTGTATTCAAGAACTTGGTTTCACCCTTCCATGTGCTCAAATATGGGCATACAATACACGAAACACGCAAAAGAAATGTCTGGAAGATTGTCTTAAAAACGAGCCATACAACACCAAAAATGGAGGTTTAAATCCATGCTTAGCTTGTGATGAAAGAGAAAGTGGCCCTGTATTTAAAGTATACGCAGGTAGAACTAGAAGGAACACAGGTATTGCATCAAGTATTTGCCGCAAATGTGAAGAAGTACAACCCGTGGAACACAATTATCCGAGGTAAATTTTAATAATAAATGTTGAATGATTAATGTTGAATGATTAATATTTTTAATAAACAAATTTTTATTTATAAAAATTCTTATTCTTAAATCTTACTTCTTGATTCTAAAATCCTGATTCTCTTTGCTAATTCAGCCACTTCATTAATTTTTTCAAAATAGGTAAATTGTTTTTATAAGGCGCATACCTAACCTTTAAATCGGTAATGGTGGATTTTTTGTGAACTGATTTTTTGTGCGAAAAAGTATCAAATGTACTTGCTCCATGATAGGCTCCTATTCCACTTTCGCCTACGCCACCAAATGGCAAATTGGCATTTCCAAGATGCATCAAGGTATCATTTATACAACCGCCACCGCCTGAGGTTTCATTTAAAACCTTATCAGAGAAGGTTTTACTTTCTGTGAAAATATAAAATGCCAGTGGCTTTTCATTTTTATTCACAAAATCAATTGCTTCGTTTATGTTATTATAAGTTATAACTGGTAATACTGGGCCGAAAATTTCTTGCCCCATTACTGCGTCTTCAATCGATACATTTTCTAAAATTGTAGGACTAATATACAAATCAGCTTTGTCAGATTTTCCGCCCACAAACACTTTGTTTGAGTCAATCAATCTATTAATTCTATCAAAATGCCTTTCATTTATTATTCTACCATAATCGGGACTTAATTGTGGGTCATCACCAAAAAATTCTTTTAAATGAATTTTCATCTTGGCTAATAATTTTTCCTTTATTTTTGAATCAACTAATAAATAATCAGGCGCAACACATGTTTGTCCTGCATTGGTAAATTTACCCCATAAAATACGACGAGAGGCAACTTCCAAATTTATATTTTCATCTACTATACAAGGAGATTTACCGCCTAATTCTAATGTAACTGGAGTTAAATATTTAGCCGCACATTGATATACATATCTACCAATTTCAACTCCACCTGTGAAAAATATATAATCAAATCTTTCATCCAACAATGCTTTACTTTCTTCAATAGCTCCTAAAACAACTGCTATATAATTTGAATCAAATGTTTTAGAAATTAATTCACTTGTTAATTTAGAAGTATTTGGAGCTAATTCACTTGGTTTTAAAACAGCTGTATTTCCAGCACAAATTGCTCCAATTAAGGGAGCAATCAACAACTGAAAGGGATAATTCCAAGGCGAAATAATTAGTGTAACTCCATAAGGATCGGAATACAAATGACTTGAGCCTATGGCATGAAAAAGTGGAGTACCTACTCGTTTGGGTCGCATCCACGATTTAAGATGCTTTATCGTATGATCAATTTCTCCCAAACAAAAACCTACTTCAGTGCCATAACCCTCAAAATCTGACTTTCTTAAATCAGCATGAAGTGCATCTAAAATGGCTCTTTCATTATCCGTAATTAATTTTCTCAATTTTTTCAATTGCTCTATTCTAAAAGCATAACTTAATGTAGCCTTAGAATTAAAATATTGGCGTTGTGCTGCTATTAAAGCTTTTGCGTCAAACGCACCTTTCAAAGGTTGTAATATCGATTCTGTCATAATTCCTTTTTAATTTAATAGGCAATGCCCATTTTTTTATAAATAAATGATAAAAGCCATGCTGGACCAATTAATAAAAATTGTAAGTCTTTAAAAAATGAAGGTTTTGCTCCTTCAAGTTTATGCCCAATAAATTGACCTATCCATGCAACAACAAACAAAACTAAACTAATTGTAAACAATTTAGAACCCATACTGCTTGTCGCTATTAAAAAATTTCCGTACAAAGCAATACCAGAAAATACAATAAAACCAAAAGTCAATGGAATTGAAAGTCTAATGTAATATATCAATGCAAGCAAAACTACTACACTAGCAATATTTATCCAAGGATTTAAATCATTAAAAGGCAATGGAATAGACCATAACATACCAAACAAACTAAAAATAATTACTGGAATGCAAATCCAATGAATCAACTTATTGGTTGGATTTTTATGACTAGCACCATACTCATCTAAAAGCAGTTGTAATTTACTCATATTTTAAATTTTAAGTAAATATAAATATACTTTTGATATGATTTGTTAAAACAATTGACAAAAATAAAAAAAGGCATATTTGTTGAAAAAAAAACAACTTTTGTTGAAATATGTTACCCTAATATTTCCTAATAATCAAAAATTTATTACCTTTACAATTCACAAAACCATTAAATAACTTATTAAACTAAAAATTATGAAAAAAATTGCTAAATTATCCCTTTTGTTTTTATCTGTAATCCTCATGAACTCAGGATGTGGTGGAGAAACTGAAGTAACCTGCAAGGAATGTTCTACAAGTGCCGCAAATGAAGCATTATATGTTGGCACTTATACTGGAAAAGTAAGCCTAAATGTTGAATTTGGCGGAAGTATTATTAGTGTTCCAATTAGCACAACATTTGCGATTACTAACCCAACCGAAGGTGACAATAAATTAACTGTCACCTCAACATCTTTGGAAAATGGAACTTTAAATTTGATTGCAACACTTGGTGCGGATTGCAAGACTTATACAGTTGAAGAAGTTTCTTTAGCTTCAATGGAAATTACAAATCTACCAAACACCTTAGCTGGTGGATTAATAAAAGATTATAAACCTTTGAAAATATTAAACTTTAAAGCAACTGGTGATGGCACATTGGATTGTGATGGAAGTAATTTAACCGTAAACATTAGAATGTCAGAAGGAACATCAAGTTCTCCTAATGCTGCATTAAACAATCTAGACTTATCTGGCACGGATTTAACAGCTATTTTAAAGAAATAATCTTTTTAAAAATTTTAAAAAAAGCCATACACAATAGTATGGCTTTTTTTTTAAATCACTTTGTTTATTAGAAAATCCTTGCGAAAAAATTTAATTTTTATTCACACTACAAAAATCTTTAAATCTATGAAAAAATATTTTTTAAAATTCAATACCATTCTTTTATTGGGAGGTCTATTTTTTAGTTGTAAACCTGATGAAATTGTAAAAGATGAATCCACTTTTTATGGAACTTTTAAAGGGAGTCATAAAGTATTGGTATTTGATTATGACGATACTTTTGATATTACAGCAGGTGGATCAACAACAGACAATAAAGTAAATGTTTATAGTCACTTACTAAATGTAAATTTAGAGGGAAATACCAACGGAGAAAAATTAACAATTCCAGATGTTAGTTTTGTTGATTTGCCTATCCCAGGCACAAGTGATTCAATTTTATCTGCTCTTGGGTCAGCAACTGGAACAATCGCAAATGGAAATAAATTTTCAACAATTATAAATGTAAATGCTACCACTACCCTTTCAGGCTTTGAAACGCTAAATGGTTTAAAGATTACTGGTACTTTTTACAAATAACTTAAATTCAATTCCTTTATCTAACTCTTTAAGTCTACTTACTAAAAGAATTTATGTTATCTCAATGCCACCTAATTAATAAATTAACAAAAATTAAATATTAAAAAAATATAAAGTAGATTTTTGTATTACATAAAATTAAATCTATATTTGGCAAACCATTGTAAAAAACTAAACCATGAAATTATTTATTACTAATTTATTTTTACTTATTTCCTTTACTATTTTTGGACAAAATGCTAAGCTTGTTGGTGTAGTAATAAACGCAGAAACCAAGGAGCCAATAATTGGAGCTGTAATATCTACCAATGATGGTACTATAGGCACTACTTCCGATGTAGATGGTAAATATGAACTTGAATTAGAAGCTGGCACTTACAAGATTACCTTTTTTGCCGACGAATTTGGATTAAAAACTCAAGAAATCACTATTGCTGCTAACGAAACAAAAACACTTGATTTTGAATTAGAAGAAGTTAATATACTTTTAAATGAAACAGTGGTAACTGGTAGTAAATATGAAAAACCATTGGGACAAGAAACCGTTTCAATGGATGTAATAAAACCTGTTAATATTGAAAAACAAAACCAAAACAATTTAAGTACAGCCATTAGCCGAAGTCCGGGTGTAACCGTTATCGATGGACAAGTAAATATAAGAGGTGGCTCAGGATATTCGTATGGTGCTGGTTCAAGGGTACTATTATTATCTGATGGAATGCCTATTGTTCAATCAGATGCTGGATTTCCAAATTGGGGTTCTATTCCAGTAGAAAATATTGGACAAATAGAAATCATTAAAGGGGCTGCAAGTGCTTTATATGGTTCTGCTGCAATGAACGGAATTATAAATATCAGAACCGCTTATCCTACTTCAAAACCAGTTACAAAAATTTCATTCTTTACCACTCAATTTGGACAACCAAAAAAAGAAAAAGATGAGGTAACTGGAGAGGAAATTGAAAATGCTTGGTGGGAAACTGATTCTTTTGTTATTAATGGTCAAAAAATAGATTTAAACGAAAATAAAAGACCTTACGAAGCAGGTTTTTCAGTAGCTCATCGTCAAAAATTTGGAAAATATGACATGGTTTTAGGTTCTATGGGAATCAGTAGTCAAGATTTCAAATATGGTGGTTTTAATAAATTTATTCGATTTAATATGTTAAATCGTTTCCGAATTAATGAAAAAAATAGTATCGGAATCAATTATAACCTTCAAATGGGAGAAAGTGGAACTTTCTTCTTGTGGAAAGGAGCTGTAGGAAGGGATAAATTTTTACCTGGCGACATTACAGGATTGCCAACAGTAACCAAAAGCTATAGAATATTAGTTGATCCGTATTGGAATTATTCAGATAGCAAAGGGAATTCACACAAATTATTAGGTAGATACTACAAAATAACAAATGATAATACCAACAACCAAGGTAACTTCAGTGATTACGCTTATGGTGAATATCAATATCAAAAAAGAATTGAAAAAACTGGAACTTCTATTTCTACAGGTATTGTGGGAACTTATACAAACGTAAGAGCAGAACTTTATGGAGATGAAACACTTACAGGCAAAACCTTTGCAGTTTTTGCTCAGTTAGATCAAACACTGTTTGAAAAATTAAACTTATCAGGTGGATTTAGGTATGAGGGAAACAAAATAAGCAAAACCAAATTTGAAGCAAAACCAGTATTTCGTTTAGGAGCAAATTATCAAGCGACAAAATACACTTATATAAGAGCATCATTTGGTCAAGGATATAGATTCCCAACAATTGCTGAAAAATTTATTCAAACAAAATTAAGTGATGCATTTTCAATCCTACCGAATTTAGATTTGATATCTGAAACAGGCTATAGTGCTGAAATTGGTGTAAAGCAAGGTCTAAAATTAGGAAAAGTAAATTGCCTTTTTGACATAGCAGGGTTTTATACACAATATAAAAACATGATGGAATTTAATCCTTTTCTTACAGATGATGGTGGTTTCGGATTTCAATCTCAAAATGTTGGAAACACCAGAATCATGGGCGTAGAAACTTCTATAGCAGGAGAAGGTAAAGTAGGCAAAACAAATCACACATTCCTAATTGGATACACGTATATCTCTCCAAAATTTGTAGATTGGGAAGGAGATAATCAAGATGGAAGTGTTACTGAATATAACGTGTTAAAATATAGATTCAGACATACAATGACCGGCAATTATGATTTTACTTATAAAAGATTAGACCTAGGGTTAACAATGCAATATTACAGCTTCATGGAAAATGTAGACAATATTTTTGCTATTGCAATTAATGGATTAAGTGATTGGAGAGATTCAAAATTAAAAGATAATTATGAATCAAAAAAACCACAAAAACAACATAAAGGAGATTTGATAATGGATGCAAGGGTTGGTTTGAGATTTTCTCAAGACCATGGCAAAATATCCTTCTTAGTTAAAAACCTTACAAATAAATTATATTCAATTCGCCCAGCAATGATGGAGGCACCAATTAATTATTCTGTAAGATTAGATTTTACATTCTAATAAAAAACAAAAAATTGTATATTTGAAAGCGTAGGAATTAAAAACCTACGCTTTTTTTTATGGAAAAATCGTATCAATATTATAATCAATTATTCAAAGGACTTGAACTACCGCTTGCTTTCCTCGACTTAGATCTTTTAAATAATAATATAAAAGAAATTACCAAAAGGGCAAATCATGGCACTATTAGAATCGCATCAAAATCAATAAGGTGCAGATATGTATTAAAACATATTTTAGAAAGTAATCCAATTTTTAAAGGCATTATGACCTTCATGCCAAATGAGGCTATTTGGTTGCTTGAAAATGGTTTTGACGATTTATTGATGGGTTATCCAACAGTAAACAAAAACGCATTAGATGCTTTTTGTAAGGCTACAAAAAAAGGTAAAAGAATAATTCCAATGGTAGATGATATCGAACATTTAGAAATTATTCAATCCATTGCAAAAAAACAAAAAATCATTCAGCCAATCTGTATTGATATTGATATGTCCTCCGATTTTCCAGGCATTCATTTCGGCGTTTACCGCTCTCCTATCAATAACATAAATAAATTTAAATATTTAATAGACCAATTGAAAAATTACCCCAATCTGCACCTAGAGGGTTTAATGGGTTATGAAGCACAAATTGCAGGCATTGGCACTAATGATCCTTATATGGGTTTCAAAAATTATGCCGTCAAAGTAATGCGAAATCTTTCCATAATTGAGTTGGCTAAAAGAAGAAAAGAATGCATAGAATATGCGAGAAAAAAAGGATTTGCACTTCCGCTGATAAATGGAGGAGGTACGGGTAGTATTGAATCCACTTTAGCTGAAAATTATATTACAGAAGTTACTGTTGGTTCTGGTTTTTATTCTCCCAGCCTTTTTGATTATTACGAAAATTTCAAACACCAGCCAGCCGTTGGATTTGCCTGTGAAATTATTAGAAAGCCCAAAAAGAACATGTTTACCGTAATGGGCGGAGGTTATATTGCTTCTGGAGGCATCGGTTTATCAAAACAACCTACGCCTTTTCTTCCAAAAGGTTTCTCGTTAATCCAAAATGAGGGTTGTGGAGAAGTACAAACTCCAATTACCTATAATGGAAAAGAAAAATTATCCATAGGAGACACCATTCTATTTAGACATGCTAAGGCTGGTGAATTATGTGAGCGATTTAACACGTTACATATCGTTTCTGATGGAAAAATAGTAGAAACAACCACCACATTTAGAGGAGAAGGAAAATGTTTCGTTTAATTTTTAATAAAGATTAATTTTATCACTATAATTTGGTATTTTTGAAAAAAAATTATTGATTTTGGAAAATTTAAATTCTATTGCAGTTAAGAATCCAATAAATGGAGAAATACTTTATAATATTGGAGAAATTTCAGAAAAAGAAGCAGAAAATATATTTGAGATTGCACGACAAATGGAAGTCAAAATTAAGGCATTATCTTTAAAAGAAAGAATTGCTGAAATTGACAAAATAAACAAATATGTTATTGATCATCAAGACTTTATTCTAGATTGTATAATTGCCGAAACTGGGAAATCAAGAACAGATGGGTTTGCAGCTGAAGTTTTTGAAGTTTGTGATGTAATAGATGTTTACAAAAAGAAAGCACCTAAACTTTTAAAAGACAAAAACATTGAAGTGCCCATCTTTTTAATGGGAAAAAAATGTCAACAATGGATGGAACCTTTAGGGACAATTTTGGTAATTACACCTTGGAATTTTCCTTTTTACCAAGTTATTGTACCAAGTATTTTAGCATTTTTGGCGGGAAATGCTGTTGTGGTAAAACCATCAGAGGTAACTCCCCTTCAGCCACTTTGGAATCACTTTTTTGAACATAGCGGTTTTATGAAAAATGCAGTTCAAATTATTATTGGTGGAAAAGAAACAGGTGCAAAATTAATAGAACAAAAACCCAACAAAATACATTTTACTGGCAGTGTAAGAACCGGTAAAAAATTAATGGAAATTTGCGGACCTAAATTAATTCCGATTGATTTGGAATTGGGTGGAAAAGACCCAGCAATTGTTTTTGACGATATCAACTTTGATAGAACTGTAAATGGAATAATGTGGGGAGCATTTACCAATGCAGGTCAAAATTGCACAGGAATAGAAAGACTTTATTTGCATGAAAATATTTACGACAAATTCATCAAAGAATTGGTTGATAAAACAACAAAATTAGTTACATCAAGTACAAGCCGAAACACAAAGGACCCTGAAGATTGTGATGTGGGAAGCATAACCTCTCCCTTTCAGGTAGCCATTATTGAAGACCATATTCAAGATGCAATTGCAAAAGGGGCTAAAGTTATTTGTGGTGGAATTCAGGAAAAAGGTTCACATCATATTAAACCAACTATTTTGGTGGATTGCAATCACCATATGAAAATTGCTTCAGAGGAAACTTTCGGACCAACATTGGCCATTATGAAATTTAAAACGGAAGAAGAAGCAATTAAACTCGCTAATGATTCTCCATATGGATTAAGTGCTTCGGTATGGAGTAAAGACATGGCAAGAGCTGAAAGAGTAGCGAGAAAAATTGTTTGTGGTAATGTTTGTATAAACAATCACATGTTGAATGAAGCAAACCCTTACCTTCCTTTTGGAGGCACAAAAGATAGTGGGATTGGTCGCTTTAAAGGGGATGATGGCATTTTAACTTTTTGCAATTTGAAGTCTGTTTTATATGACAAACAATCATCAATGGTTGATCCACATTGGTATCCGTATAAAAAATCGAAATATATTTTACTAAGTAATTTAATGGATAGCTATTTTGGAAAAAGCAAAAAATGGATAAAATTTGCAATTAATGGGCTTAAAATTGATAATGTTGGAAAAAAAGAACAAATTCGTTAGTTTAAAGGAATTAATATGCATGATTTCATAGTTGTAGGTTCTGGTTCTGGTGGTGGTTCTTTGGCGTATTATTTAACCAAAGGCGGCGCTAAAGTATTGTTAATAGAAGCCGGTAAAATGTATCGAAAAGATACTTTTCCCAAATCCGAAGCCGACACATCTGCTCAATTGTATTGGGGCGGCGGTATCGAATTTGACAAAGATGCTCGAATGGGATTTTTGAGGACTAAAATGGTGGGTGGCTCGTCTATTGTTTATCAATGTTTGATGGATCGATTTGATGATATCGCTTTTAATGATTGGAAGAGTGAATCGGGCGTGGATTGGTTCAACAATCAGGACATGGCTCCTCATTATGATGCAGTTGAAAGTGATATGCTTTTACACACTTTTGTTGAAAGCGAAAGAAATGGAAATGCCCGTTTATTTGTAGATGCATGCGACAAGTTAGATTATAAATGGGGCGCATTAAGGCGTGGTCAAGGTGATTGTGGTGCCGACAAAGGAAATGACTGCTTGGCTTGTTTGGGTGGTTGCCATAGAGATTCCAAACAAAGTTCTTTAGTTGCTTTTATTCAGAAAGGAGAAAAATTGGGTTTAGAAATTCAAACTGAAGTTGAAATTGGACAAATAGAATCGAATAAAGACAGTGTTACCATTAAAGGAATTAACAATGGAAAACCTATTTCTTTTCAAGGAAAAAAAGTAATTTTATGTGGTGGTTCATTTGGTTCTACCAAAATGATGCTACAATCAGGATACAAATCAAAATTGCCCGCTTTAGGAAATAATTTTGCATCACATCCTCAATTTATGTGGTTTGGATTGCAAAAAGAAAAAGTAGATGCACACAAACTTATGTTTCAAAGTGTGGCATCTAAAGATCCTAATTTTAGAAAACAAGGTTTCAAACTCGAAAATGTATTTGCTCCACCCATTTCAATTGCAATGTTATATACCATTTATGGAGCAAAACACCAACAATACATGAAAAGATATCGCCACATGCAATGCATTGAAGTAGCAATAAGGGACGAAAACAATGGCACAATTCAAATTGACAATAAGGGTAAATTAATCGTAACAAAAAGATTTACCGACTCCGATATGTTGAAAAAAAGTAAAGGATTGGAGGTAATAAAAAATATACTTTCTACTTCTGGTGCAGAAGAAGTATTTGAATCTAGTTTGTATTTTGGATTGCACCTAATGGGAGGTTGTGTAATGGGAATCGACCCAAATAAATCAGTAGTTAATCCTGATTTTCAAGTTCATGGTGAGTCTAATTTATATATTGCAGATAGTAGTATTTATCCAAATGCACCTGGTATTAATCCAGGACTTACGATTAAATCACTAGGGCATCGTTTAGCACAACAATTAATTAAATAAAATGGCAAATCATTTTTCAAATGCAGCAAAGAAAGGATTGTCTAGAATGGGCGACCTTATTTTACCAGCTTCGGGAGAATTTCCAAAATATTCTGATGTTGCAGGTTTACAATATTTAGATGAATTGGTTGTAAATGCACCTAAAGAGGATATAGATTCACTTAATTTATTGCTTACCATTTTATCATTTATGCCCACATTTATATTAAAATGGCTAATTGGTAAAATGGCTACTTCCCAATCCAATCCTTCAAATGGATTTATTGGTGTTACCTTTAGGCAATTAGATGTAGGTCTTAAGGGATTGGTATTTACTACTTATTATGGCGAGAAAATAAATCCAAACTATACTGGTAAAACACCCGAACAGTTAGTCGATTTCAAAATTAATAGAATTGTTGATTAAAATTAATGCTTAGTAATTTTATTATTGAACTTATTTTTCAATGAAATTGCTAAGTTTTTTTGTTATTTTTGCCTTATGTGGAATATTGATAGTTTAGAAAAAGCCCTTTCGTGGGTGCTGTATTTATGGGAATCCAAAACAAAATTCAAAATCCATTCTCCATTTGTATTCAAATTTGACACACAAGTACTAGAAAATGATTTCAAATTTCCCGAATATAAAGGCATTGAAAAATTAAGAAGAACGCTCGAAAAAGACCATTCAATAATTAAAGTCAATGATTTGGGGGCTGGCTCTAAAACACTTGAAACAGACAAAAGGGTTGTAAAAGATATTTTAAAAACAAGCACTAAATCGGCCAAATATAGTCAATTACAATTTAGAATAGTAAGGTATTTCCAAAGTAGGAAAATATTAGAATTAGGCACTTCATTAGGAATTACAACTGCATATTTATCAAAAGCAGCAAATGATGGCATTATTTATACAATTGAAGGCTGTCCCGAAATTTCAAAAAAAGCAGGGGAAAATTTCAAAGCTTTAGAATTAAACAATATCAAACAAATTGAAGGTAATTTTGATGACGTTTTAGATGGTGTTTTAAATGAAATGAAAACGGTTGACATGGTTTTCTTTGATGGCAATCATCGTTTGATTCCTACTGTAAATTATTTTGAAAAAATATTGCCTTTTTGTACAAATGAAACCGTTTTGGTATTTGATGACATATATTGGTCGGAAGAAATGGAGGAGGCTTGGGCATTTGTAAAAAATCATCCAAGCGTAAAAATCACCATAGATATTTTTGAAATGGGATTGGTTTTTTTAAGAAAAGAAAATTTGGAAAAAGAACATTTTAGAGTTTGGTATTAGGTTTAACCGCAAAGAATGGCAAGAAGATTTAACCGCAAAGAACTCAAAGTTATAAAAACAAAGGTTGCAGCATTTCAGAGTTTGGTATTAGGTTTAACCGCAAAGAATGGCAAGAAGATTTAACCGCAAAGAACTCAAAGTTATAAAAACAAAGGTCGCAAGGATTTCATAATCGTTTTAAGTAAGAAAGATCTTTTTTAAATTTTTTGCTTCTTTTGGATCTAATTTCCCAGCTAAAACTAACCTTAATTCCCTCCTTCTCAAAGCGCCATCATATAGTTTTTGTTCCACTTCATTTTGAGTTTCTATTTGTGGCACCTCTACTTTTACACCAAATTTGTTTAAGGCTACAAAAGTCATAAATGCTTGATGAGAAAGCGTTTCTGTATTATCCTCAATGTTTTGAATATGCACTTCGCACAATACTTCCATGGATGTGGAAAATGCTCTTGTTACATGCGATTTAATGATTACCACATCTCCTACCCTAATTGGCAATTTGAAAGAAACATTATCCACGGATGCTGTAACTGATATATGACCTGAATGTTTAAGTGCGCTTATTCCGCATGCCACATCCATCCAACTCAACAAATTGCCACCCATCAAATTTCCCAACGGATTAGTATGTCCTGGCATAATTAATTCTGTATGGATATTTAAAGAATCAGTTGGAAATTTTGAATTTTTCATAAAAAAAACGTTTTTTTAATAGTTATGTGGATAGTTTTATTCAATTATTGTTCAAAATCTTTGTCAAATATTTAAATTTTCACGATATTTAACACAATTAATTTTTACCAATGGCAAATATATTTAAAAAAATAACTTTTTTATCTCTTTTCATATTTAGTATAGTTTCTAAAACTTTTGCTCAAGGAGATGAATGTGAATTAGGATATGTAATACCCACAGTTAGCGATTATTGCTCTGCCCCTGGCCAATTTACCAATGTTGGAGCCACCACTAGTGGTTTTGGCAAACCTGCATGTTGGGCAATAAATTCAAATGATGTTTGGTTTTCTTTTACTGCAATAGCCTCAGATGTAACCATCATTATAACTGGTGATTTCAATGGAATGGGTACAATGAAAACACCTGAAGTGGCTTTGTATTCAGGTAGTTGCACAGGAACCATAAACGAATTGGCTTGCGCAACTTCACAACCAAACCAACAATATGTTAGTCTTTTCAAAGCTGGATTAACTCCTTTTGTAAAATATTACATTAGAGTAAATTCTAGAACCCTAGTAAATAAGGGGACATTTCAGCTTTGTATAAATAATTATTTACCCTCTCCTGCCCCTGTAGGAGATTGTGTTACTGCTCCATTTCTTTGTACAAATAGTACAGCAACCTTTCAATTTTCAGCAGGAGATGGTTTCGTTTCAGATGAAGCTAATAATACTTGTTTAGATAATTATAATGGTGACCCCGCTTATTTAAATTCTGAAACTGCCTCTAGTTGGGTTAAATTTACTGCTACTAAATCAGGTCAATTTACCTTTACCATTACACCAATTGTATTAGATGATGATTTGGATTTTGCTTTTTATGAATTACCAAATGGCCCTGCAAGTTGCACACCTAAAACGCTCCTAAGGTGTAATGCTTCGGCTTGTTTGAATAGAGGTGGATTGGTAGGACTAGATCTTGTATCTACCGATGTTACTGAAAATCAATCAGTCGGAAACGACTGTAATTATGGAACACCCTTAGCTGCGAAAAAAAATGGTTGGCTCAGGTATGTTGATTTGGTAGCGGGAAAAACTTATGGTTTATTAGTTAATAACTTCACCACTTCTGGTAATGGATTTTCAATTTCATTTAATCAGCCAGGAGCTGGATTAGCGGAAATTGATGCATTAAGGGCAGATTTTACAACCACACAAATTGGTGGCCCATGTAGTATGGTTTATCGATTTACTGATGCCTCTGTTAATGGTGCTGGATGGACTTGGAATTTTGGTCCAAATGCAACTCCAACTACTGCAGTGGGCGTTGGCCCTCATACGGTTACCTACACCACTCCTGGCAATTATCCTGTTATTTTAACAATAGATGATGGAACTTGTAAAGATTTTATTTCTTATAATGTAAATCCTGCAATAAGTCTACCTGCAATTGTAATAAATGCAAATGTTACTTCATTTTGCACAGGCGGAAATGCTATTTTAACCGGCCCAACTGGCTATACCAGTTATAAATGGTATAGAAATGGTGTTCAGGTTGCAGGTGCAACGAATACGCTAACTGTAACCCTAGCAGGAACTTATTATCTTGAAGTATCAAATGGCACTTGTACAGCAAATTCTAATTCCATTGCTATAACCATTAATCCTGCAAGTGCGGTTTCCGTTTCCATTGCTGCTGTCCCAAGTGGTCCAATCTGTTCAGGAACGAATGTAACCTTTACAGCCACACCTACCAATGGAGGTGCTGCTCCTGTTTATCAATGGAAGAAAAACGGTGTTAATGTTGGATCAAATTCAGTTACTTATAGTTCAAATACCCTAGTAAATACAGATAAAATTACTTGTGTTTTAACTTCAAATGTTGCTTGTCCTTCAGGAAACCCAGCTACCTCAAACCAAATTACTATAACAGTAAACCCCAATTTACCTGTTTCGGTTTCCATTGCAGCAAATAATAATGGAATCTGTTCTGGGACCAATGTAACATTTACTGCCACTCCAACCAATGGCGGCGCAACACCTGTTTACCAATGGAAGAGAAACGGTGTGAATGTAGGTGCAAATGCTACTACTTATAGCAGTACAACACTAGTAAATGGCGATATCATTACTTGCGTATTGACATCCAATGCTACCTGTCCTACAGGAAATCCAGCTACAAGCAATCAAGTAATAATGACAGTAAATCCAAACCTTCCTGTTTCTGTTGCTATTTCTGCAAATAATAATCCAATCTGTGCTGGCACCAATGTTACATTTACTGCCGTTCCAACGAATGGCGGTGCAGCACCTGTTTATCAGTGGAAAAGAAACGGTGTGAATGTAGGTGCAAATGCTACTACTTATAGCAGCTCGACACTTGTAAATGGAGATATCATTACTTGTGTAATGACATCCAATGCTACCTGTCCTACTGGCAACCCTGCTACGAGCAATCAAGTAGTAATAGTGGTTACAGCACAACCTACAGCAAGTGTAGCCATTGTAGCCGATGCCAACCCAATCTGTGCAAGCACAAATGTAACCTTTACAGCCACGCCGACCAATGGAGGCACTCCAACTTATCAATGGAAACTCAATGGCGTGAATGTAGGCTCAAATTCAGCGACTTATAGCAATAATACACTAGCAAATGGAGACGATATTACTTGTGTGATGACATCTTCTTTGGGATGTGTGACGGGCAGTCCTGCCACAAGTAACCAAATAACGATGACCGTAAACCCCAATTTACCAGTTTCGGTTTCCATAGCAGCAAATAATAATGGAATCTGTTCTGGGACCAATGTAACATTTACTGCCACTCCAACGAATGGCGGCGCAACACCAGTTTACCAATGGAAGAGAAACGGTGTGAATGTAGGTGCAAATTCAGCCACTTATAGCAGTACTACTTTTGCAAATGGAGATATCATTACTTGCGTATTGACATCCAATGCAACTTGTCCTACGGGAAATCCTGCTACAAGCAATCAAGTGGTGATGACTGTAAATCCAAACCTTCCTGTTTCTGTTGCTATTTCTGCAAATAATAATCCAATCTGTGCAGGCACCAATGTAACATTTACTGCCGTTCCAACGAATGGCGGTGCAGCACCTGTTTATCAGTGGAAAAGAAACGGTGTGAATGTAGGTTCAAATGCTACTACATATAGCAATTCAACACTTGTAAATGGAGATATCATTACTTGTGTAATGACATCCAATGCTACCTGTCCTACTGGCAACCCTGCCACAAGTAATCAAGTAGTTATAACAGTTACTGCACAGCCTACGGCAAGCGTTGCCATTGTAGCGGATAATAATTCAATCTGTGCAGGCACAAATGTAACCTTTACAGCCACGCCGACCAATGGAGGCACTCCAACTTATCAGTGGAAACTCAATGGTGTGAATGTAGGTTCAAATTCAGCGACTTATAGCAATAATACACTAGTAAATGGAGACAACATAACCTGTATTATGACTTCCTCGTTAGGATGCGTTACGGGCAGTCCTGCCACAAGTAACCAAATAACGATGACGGTAAATGCTATCAGTGCAATTGTACTTAATATTTCACCTTCTGCCAATCCAATTTGTGCAGGTACAAGTGTTACCTTCACTGGCACTCCTGCAAATGCTGCATTTCTGCCTGTTTATCAATGGACATTAAATGGTGCAAACGTGGAGTCAATTCTAATACTTACACTAATACAAGTTTTGTGAATGGAGATGTGGTAGCTTGTGTTTTAACTTTTAATGCAGGCTGTGTGAGCAATAATCCTGCGACATCTAATAATGTAGTAATGACAGTAAATCCTGATTTACCTGTTTCGGTTTCTATTTCAGCAGATAATAATCCAATATGTGCAGGCACCAATGTAACCTTTACTGCCGTTCCAACAAATGGTGGTGCAGCACCAGTTTACCAGTGGAAGAAAAATGGAGTAAATGTAGGTGTAAATGCTAATACTTATAGTAGTTCGACACTTGTAAATGGAGATATCATTACTTGTGTATTGACATCCAATGCAACCTGTCCTACAGGCAACCCTGCCACAAGTAATCAAGTAGTTATAACAGTTACTGCACAGCCTACGGCAAGCGTTGCCATTGTAGCCGATGCCAACCCAATCTGTGCAGGCACAAATGTAACCTTTACAGCCACGCCGACCAATGGAGGCACTCCAACTTATCAGTGGAAACTAAATGGTGTGAATGTAGGTTCAAATTCAGCGACTTATAGCAATAATACACTAGTAAATGGAGACAACATAACCTGTATTATGACTTCCTCGTTAGGATGCGTTACGGGCAGTCCTGCCACAAGTAACCAAATAACGATGACGGTAAATGCTATCAGTGCAATTGTACTTAATATTTCACCTTCTGCCAATCCAATTTGTGCAGGTACAAGTGTTACCTTCACTGGCACTCCTGCAAATGCTGCATTTCTGCCTGTTTATCAATGGACATTAAATGGTGCAAACGTGGGAGTCAATTCTAATACTTACACTAATACAAGTTTTGTGAATGGAGATGTGGTAGCTTGTGTTTTAACTTTTAATGCAGGCTGTGTGAGCAATAATCCTGCGACATCTAATAATGTAGTAATGACAGTTAATCCTGATTTACCTGTTTCGGTTTCTATTTCTGCCAACAATAATCCAATTTGTGCTGGTACCAACGTAACCTTTACTGCCGTTCCAACAAATGGCGGTGCAGCACCTGTTTATCAGTGGAAAAGAAACGGTGTGAATGTAGGTGCAAATGCTACTACATATAGCAATTCAACACTTGCAAATGGCGATATTATCACCTGTGTTATGACATCCAATGCAACCTGTCCTACAGGAAACCCTGCCACTAGTAATCAAGTAGTTATAACGGTTACGGCACAGCCTACGGCAAGCGTTGCCATTGTAGCGGATAATAATTCAATCTGTGCAGGCACAAATGTAACCTTTACAGCCACGCCGACCAATGGAGGCACTCCAACTTATCAGTGGAAACTAAATGGTGTGAATGTAGGTTCAAATTCAGCGACTTATAGCAATAATACACTAGCAAATGGAGACAATATAACCTGTATTATGACTTCCTCGTTAGGATGCGTTACGGGCAGTCCTGCCACAAGTAACCAAATAACGATGACGGTAAATGCTATCAATCCAATTGTCATTAATATAGCACCTTCGGCAAATCCAATTTGTGCAGGCACAAGTGTTACATTTACTGGCACTCCTGCAAATGCTGCATTTCTGCCTGTTTATCAATGGACATTAAATGGTGCAAACGTGGGAGTCAATTCTAATACTTATACTAATACAAGTTTTGTGAATGGAGATGTGGTAGCTTGTGTTTTAACTTTTAATGCAGGCTGTGTGAGCAATAATCCTGCGACATCTAATAATGTAGTAATGACAGTTAATCCTGATTTACCTGTTTCGGTTTCTATTTCAGCGGATAATAATCCAATATGTGCAGGCACCAATGTAACCTTTACTGCCGTTCCAACAAGTGGTGGTGCAGCACCTGTTTATCAGTGGAAAAGAAACGGTGTGAATGTAGGTGCAAATGCTAATACTTATAGCAGTTCGACACTTGCAAATGGCGATATTATCACCTGTGTTATGACATCCAATGCAACCTGTCCTACAGGAAACCCTGCCACTAGTAATTCTGTGGTAATAGTGGTTACGGCACAGCCTACGGCAAGCGTTGCCATTGTAGCGGATAATAATTCAATCTGTGCAGGCACAAATGTAACCTTTACAGCCACGCCGACCAATGGAGGCACTCCAACTTATCAGTGGAAACTAAATGGTGTGAATGTAGGTTCAAATTCAGCGACTTATAGCAATAATACACTAGCAAATGGAGACAACATAACCTGTATTATGACTTCCTCGTTAGGATGCGTTACGGGCAGTCCTGCCACAAGTAACCAAGTAACGATGACCGTAAATGCCATCAATCCTGTTGTCATTAATATAGCACCTTCGGCCAATCCAATTTGTGCAGGCACGAGTGTTACATTTACTGGCACTCCTTCAAATGCAGCATTTCTACCTGTTTATCAATGGACATTAAATGGTGCAAACGTGGGAATCAATTCTAATACTTACACTAATACAAGTTTTGTGAATGGAGATGTGGTAGCTTGTGTTTTAACTTTTAATGCAGGCTGTGTGAGCAATAATCCTGCGACATCTAATAATGTAGTAATGACAGTAAATCCTGATTTACCTGTTTCGGTTTCTATTTCAGCAGATAATAATCCAATATGTGCAGGCACCAATGTAACCTTTACTGCCGTTCCAACAAATGGCGGTGCAGCACCTGTTTACCAGTGGAAGAAAAATGGTGTAAATGTAGGTGCAAATGCTACTACTTATAGCAGCTCGACACTTGTAAATGGCGATATCATTACTTGCGAATTGACATCCAATGCCGTTTGTCCTACAGGCAACCCTGCCACGAGCAATCAAGTGGTGATGTCAATTGTTTCTCCAGCAACTGCAAATATTTCTATCTCGGCAGATGATAATTCAATCTGCGCAGGCACTAACGTAACCTTTACCGCTGTAGCTGGCAATGGAGGTGGAACACCCACTTATCAATGGAAACTAAATGGTGCAAATGTAGGCACCAACTCCAATACTTATTCTAATGCTGCATTAGCTAATAATGATGTTGTATTCTGTGTTATGACCTCTTCACTTTCTTGTGTATTGTCTAGTCCAGCGTCATCGAATATTATTTTAATGTCTGTAAGTCCGAATTTACCAGTATCTGTTTCTATTGCAGCCGATGATAACAATATCTGTGCAGGTACAAACGTAACCTTTACTGCCACTCCAACGAATGGCGGCGTAGCGCCTGTTTATCAGTGGAAACTTAATGGCACAAATGTTGGTGTAAATGCAGCCACTTATAGCAGTACTGCATTTGCAAATGGCGATATCATCACCTGTGTTTTGACATCCAATGCTATTTGTCCTACTGGAAATCCTGCTACAAGTAATTCCGTTGTGATGGTGGTGAATCCGAATTTACCAGTTTCGGTTTCTATTTCTTCGGACAATAACAATATTTGTGCAGGCACTAATGTAACGTTTACTGCCGTTCCAACGAATGGCGGTGCAGCACCTGTTTACCAGTGGAAGAGAAACGGTGTGAATGTAGGTACAAATGCTACTACTTATAGCAGCTCGACACTTGTAAATGGTGATATCATTATATGCGAATTGACATCCAATGCTATTTGTCCTACAGGAAATCCTGCTACAAGTAATTCCGTTGTGATGGTGGTGAATCCGAATTTACCAGTTTCGGTTTCTATTTCTGCGGACAATAACAATATCTGTGCAGGCACTAATGTAACGTTCACTGCCGTTCCAACGAATGGCGGTGCAGCCCCTGTTTATCAGTGGAAACTAAATGGCGCTAATGTAGGAGCTAATTCAGCTACTTATAGCAGTACTGCATTTGCAAATGGTGATATCATTACTTGTGTTTTGACATCCAATGCGGTTTGCCCAACGGGCAACCCTGCTACGAGTAATTCCGTTGTGATGGTGGTGAATCCGAATTTACCAGTTTCCATTTCCATTGCAGCCGATGATAACAATATCTGTGCAGGCACCAATGTAACATTTACTGCCGTTCCAACGAATGGCGGTGCAGCGCCTGTTTATCAGTGGAAACTAAATGGCGCCAATGTAGGCGCAAATGCAGCCACTTATAGCAGTACTGCATTTGCAAATGGCGATATCATTTCTTGTGTTTTGACATCCAATGCGGTTTGTCCTACTGGAAATCCTGCTACAAGCAATCCAGTGGTGATGGTGGTGAATCCGAATTTACCAGTATCTGTTTCTATTTCTGCGGACAATAACAATATCTGTGCAGGCACTAATGTAACGTTTACTGCCGTTCCAACGAATGGCGGTGCAGCACCTGTTTATCAGTGGAAGAAAAACGGTGCCAATGTAGGCGTAAATGCTGCCACTTATAGCAGTACTGCATTTGTAAATGGCGATATCATTACTTGCGAATTGACATCGAATGCGGTTTGTCCTACGGGCAACCCTGCTACAAGCAATCCAGTGGTGATGGTGGTGAATCCGAATTTACCAGTATCTATTTCTATTTCTGCCGACAATAACAATATTTGTGCAGGCACAAATGTAACCTTTACTGCCGTTCCAACGAATGGCGGTGCAGCGCCTGTTTATCAGTGGAAACTCAATGGCGCCAATGTAGGCGCAAATGCTGCCACTTATAGCAGTACTGCATTTGTAAATGGAGATATCATTTCTTGTGTTTTGACATCCAATGCTATTTGTCCTACTGGAAATCCTGCTACAAGTAATTCCGTTGTGATGGTGGTGAATCCGAATTTACCAGTATCAGTAAGTATAGTCGCTAATAAGAATCCGATTTGTTTGGGTGATTTAGTCGTATTTACTGCCACGCCAACCAATGGCGGCGCAGCACCTGTTTACCAGTGGACACTCAATGGCACCAATGTTGGCACCAATAGTTCAATTTATTCAAACAATGCTTTGGCAAACAATGATAAGGTAAATGTGACATTAACATCGAATGCGACTTGTGCTACAGGTAGTCCTGCCATTTCAAACGAGATAAATATGGACGTGCAATCGATAAAACCAAATATAGTAGGTGATATAGACTTCTGTTTTGGTGATTCAACACTGCTAGATGCTGGCGTGGGCTTTGCTTCTTATTTGTGGAGTAATGGCAAAACAACACAAACGGTATACGCTTCAAATTCGGGTAATTTGAACGTAAGGGTGACTAATGCACTAGGTTGTATCGGTAGAGATACGATTGCGGTTACAGAATTTTTGGAGGTAAAGCCAGTGATTGCAGGAACTACTAACTTTTGTTTTGGAGGCAATTCAAATTTAGATGCAGGTGCTGGATATATTGCTTATACGTGGAGCAATGGACAGACTACCCAAGTAATTAATGTAAGTAATTCGGATACATATGCTGTTGTAGTTGAAGATGCAAATGGTTGTTTTGGTAAAGATGATATTGTAATTACCGAGAACCCAGAAATCATTATTATAGGCTCTTCAACAGATGCTATTTGTTTTGGTACAAATACAGGAACGGCTACGGTAGTGGTGAGTGGTGGTACGCCTGGCTATACATACCTTTGGTCGAACGGACAAACGACGAATCCAGCTACAGGGCTCGTGAAAGGCACTTATACCGTGACGGTGAAAGACCGAAACAGTTGCCCACAAATATCGGCACCAATAGTAGTAAATGAACCAACAGAATTACAAGTAAATGTAAATGCTACTTCATTGGGTTGTTATGGTGATCAGGACGGCACTGCTACGGCAATCGCAAGTGGTGGCACAGCGCCATATACCTATTTGTGGAATAACGGCAGCACGGAGCAGAGTCTTTCAAACCTAGGTGTTGGACAGTATAGTGTGGCGGTAATGGATGCTAACTTGTGTAAGGCGGCAGACCTAGATTCGATAGTAGAAGTCAAGCAGTTGGCATTTGATTTGGTGGCTACGCCCATTACTTGTTTTGGTGATAATGATGGTATAATAGAGATACAAAATGTGCTGAACAATCAGGGGTCAGTGCGCTTTTTGGTCAATGGGTCAAATGCACAAACGAGTAATACAATTGGCAACCTGTCAGGTGGTAATTATACGATTACTATGTTGGATTCGGTGGGTTGTAGTTTGGACAAAACAACTACTATAATTGAACCAGCGCCATTATTATTGGATTTGGGTGTCAATATTACCCTTTTATTGGGTGAAAGCAGCGATCCATTTGTACCAAATGTGGTAGGCAACCAAGGTGATTTAAATTATTTGTGGACACCAGATACCTACCTCACTTGCACCGACTGTGAGCAGCCGATTTGTGAAGTGCCACTGAATACGACCAATTATACACTAGTGATTACGGATACAAAGGGATGTACAACATCGGATAATTTGTTGGTAACGGTAGAAAAACCATATATTATTTATGTACCAACGGCATTCTCGCCGAATGGAGACGGCACGAATGATTTATTGCAGGTAATGCCGGCAATAGATTTGGAAAAGGTGAATGTGTTTAGAGTATTTAACCGATGGGGCGAGATGGTGTATGAGGCATATGATTTTGTACCTGCGTATGGACAATTTGGATGGGATGGTTATTTGAAAGGCAATAAATCGCCACTAGATGTATATATTTATCAGGTAGATGCGACATTTATTGATGGAAAAACAATGAGCACAAGAGGACAATCGACGTTGCTTAGATAGATAAAAAATGGTTAGTGTTAAATGATTAATGTTTAATTGAATAAAGAGTCAAAAGTCAAGAAACAAGATTTTTAGATTTAGGAAGTGTGATTTGAAAATTATTTTCTGAAAATAGCTTTTGGGGTGCTTTTAGGGATTGATAGTAAATTTGTAAAAAACTTAAGATGGAACTTATTTAATAAAAGAAACCAAAAAATGAAAATAATTTATTTTTTTTATTTAACGGTATTACTGTTTGGGAGTTGTAAGGATAATAAAAAAAGCAATACTGTTAAAACTCAAATAAGCCTAATTGATTCATTAGGTTTGGAAAAAGTGTTGGATATTAATTTATCTTCATTTGAAAATATAAATCAAAATGGAGGATGTGGAAAATTTATGGTTTATGGTTTTTTAGACTCGTTAAATGTGATTGTGTTTTACGGAAAGGTAGATGATTCTTTAGAAACTGGAAATTTTTACTATAAATTTAATGAAAACATTTTAGAAAGGAGTTCCAATTTCATAAATATGAAAAATTGAGAATGTTGAAAACTATTGTAGTGATGTATAGAACATCTTAATATAGATATAATCCTTCAAAAAATTATTTTAAAGGATGCAAAAATTTATTTTAAAAAGAATAAAATGAATATTACAATATTAATTGACAGTGCAACTTTTGTTCTAAAAAATGGAAGGGATAGCATTAAAATTCAAAAGAAAATCATTAAGGATGTTCAAATTGGTAGTATCGGAGGTTAAATATTGAGAAAAACTTGGTTATAAAAAAGTAACAATGATGCCACAGGAAGAAAGATGAAAAAAACAGTAACAAAAGCAGACAGTTGCACAACAAATGAATACCGAGGTGTTTTTTTTGATATTTGAAAACAATAACCAAATTCGTTAAAGCAGGGTAATCAAATTTACAATTAAAACTCCAAAAAACACAAATGCCCGCACCAGTGATAGAGCGGATAGCCCGCAGCGGCGACCGAAGGGAGCCGCGAGGACTATGAGCGAAAGCACGATAAGGTGCCCAAATTGTAAAAACTAATTTTGGAAAATGTTTAGCAATTGGTTTTCGGAGTAGTGAAAAAAAATGTATTTTTGTGCTATGAGAATTGTAGGAGAAATTGCCCACCCGATAATTAAAATTACGGTGCTTTTGATGAATATGAAGTATTCGATAAAAATGGAATTGGGTATGATGGAGCAAACTTTTAAGATAAGAGAATCGGATTATGTTTCGAAATTGACAGATATTGAGAGGATAATTGACCCTGTTTTTTTGGATGAATGCATTAAACGGTTTGAGGAAATGAATGAAAATTTTAATCAAACGTTGCATAGAAATCTGTCGAGCTAATTCCTTTTTCTCTAAGATCAATTTACCCTTTTGAAAATTAGTATATAATTATTTTATTAAATGATTTTCAAATTGGCAACTAGTTCCAAATAAAATAAAAAATAAACTTAAATTTGCACACCTTTAAGTAAAGAGCAAAAAATATGTACGTATATCAAGATTGGGCTGCAATAATTCCTATGGCTAATGAAGAAGAAGATTTTCAACCCTTGGTTGATTTGCTTAAAAAAGTAATGGATGCCGAAGGAAATGGAAAGATTTATTTTATAATTGACAATGTAAGTAAGGATAGGACACTGGATTTGGCAAATGAATTGTCGGCAATTGACAGTAGGTTTGAAACGGTTTGGGCGCCTGAAAATAGATCGGTGGTGGATGCATATCTTAAAGGATTTAAGGTGGCTTATGAGAGAGGCCATGAATTGATTATAGAAATGGATGCTGGTTTATCGCACGACCCGAGAGCAATTCCTATGTTTTTAAGGGTTTTGAACGAAGGGAATGAGTGTGCTTTTGGTAGCCGATTTATGAATGGTGGCTCGATGGGTGATTCGCCTTTTAAGAGAAGAACGCTTTCTAAAACGGGTACAGTATTGGCTAATTTGTTGTTGGGTACACATTTGTATGATATGACTTCTGGATTTCAGGGTTTTCATAGAAATGTAATAAAGGCAATTTTGGATTATAAATTAAAGTCAACTGCGCATTTCTACCAAACAGAATTACGTTACTTACTTAGAAAAAGACGCTTGTTTGAAGTGCCGATTCACTACCAAGCTCCATCTCCAAGGGTGAGTGATAGTGCAATAAAAAATGCTCAAAAAACCCTTTGGTATTATTTTATGGAAAGATTGAAAGGAAGAGATTATACGATTTAAAAAAAATAAAAACAAATTATATGTCTAAAAAATCATTAGTTATTACCTCAATTGGCGCAGATACAATGCCGGTATTACACACTTATGCAGAAGAATGTACGAAAAGAGGGCTAGATTTTATTATGATTGGTGATACTAAATCACCCGCTCAATTCCATATTGATGGTTGTGATTTTTATAGTGTTGACCGTCAATTAACTTTAGACTCTGAATTCGCAAAACTTTGTCCTACAAGACATTACGCTCGAAAAAATATCGGCTATATTGTCGCCATTAAAAATGGAACAGACGAAATTGTAGAAACTGACGACGACAATTTTCCAAGAGAACCGTTTTGGGCTGAGCATACAAGGATGGTAAAATCGTATGATGTACAAGATCAGGGCTGGTTGAATGTGTACCGTTATTTTACTGATAAATTTGTATGGCCCCGTGGGTTGCCACTTGAAGAGCTACAAAAACCAACTCCTGCATTGAGTTCATTTGTTGAAAAAGAAGTATTGTGTCCTATACAACAAGGCTTGGCGGATGAAAACCCAGACGTAGATGCTGTTTTCAGATTGGCTTATCCCCTTCCTATGGATTTTGAAAAATCGGTACGTTTGGCATTGGGAAAAAATGCATGGTCGCCTTTTAACTCGCAAAATACTTATTGGTATAAAGAAGCATTCCCTCTTTTATACTTGCCTGCTTATTGCAGTTTCAGAATGACTGACATTTGGAGAAGTTATGTAGCACAACGAATCTCTTGGGTTAATGGATGGGCAGTTTTATACCATGAACCAACGGTTTGGCAAGAAAGGAATGAGCACAATTTATTAAAAGATTTTGAAGATGAAATTCCAGGATATTTAAACAATTCTGCTATTTGCAAGGCTTTGGGCGAATTGGATTTATTGCCTGGTATTGAAAATATAACGAAAAATTTGATTATATGCTATGAATGCTTAACATCAAATGGTTGGGTTGGTATGGAAGAAATGCCACTAGTAAAAGCGTGGGTAAATGACATTGAGAAAGTTTGGAAATAAAATAAATTTATATGTATAAAAAAAGGGAATCAATTGATTCCCTTTTTTTATTTCAAATCATATAGATTATCAACTCCTAGGGTTCGTTCGACGGTAAATCCTTCGGCAAATTCAACGCCTATGGTTCGTCCGATATCACGTGCTCTCCCTTCTAAAAAATCAAAAAAGGCAGCAGAGGCAATTGGAGTCATAGGTTCATCAGAATTTGGGTCAAAAAACTGAGATTTAAAAGCTTTTATGGATTCCATTTTTTTGGTCATAAACTCAGAAATGTCAATTATAAAATCAGGTTTTATGTATCTATCCTGAATATAATGATAAACGAATTTTGGTCTCCAAGCTGATTGTTCTACATCGCTCTCTATACTTTTTATTTTGGGTAAACCTGCTAAAAAACAACTTTCGGACACCAATTTAGATGCCCTTCCATGGTCGGGATGTCTATCGTGTATGGAATTACAAAGTACAATATCAGGCTGATATTTCCTTATCATCTCAATTATCTTTAATTTACTAGGCTCATCTAAATTAAAAAAACCATCCTTTAAACCCAAGTTTTCCCGTATTGTCAATCCCAAAATTCCAGTTGATACGCTTGCTTCTTGGTCACGTATTTCGGCGCTACCCCGTGTGCCCAATTCGCCTCGGGTTAAATCTACAATACCTACTTTCTTACCCATTTTTATATGTTTAAGAATAGTACCTCCGCAAGAAATTTCAGCGTCATCGGGGTGCGCCGCAAAAACTAATATATCTAATTTTGTCATTTATAAATTACAATAATTTTTCGATAGCCGTTTTTATTTTTTTTGCATCTGGTTTTGTAATGGGCAAATAATAATCGACTACATTTCCTTCTTTGTCTACCAAATATTTTTGAAAATTCCATTTAGGTGCAATATTAACTTTACCATTTTCTGATTTATTACTCAAAAATTGATATAGGGGATGTTGTTCGTCTCCTTTTACATGTATTTTTTCCATTATTGGAAAAGTAACACCATAATTTATTTTACAAAACTGCTCTGCTCCTGCTGCATCATTGGGTTCTTGCCCTGCAAAATCGGAGCTCGGAAAGCCAATAATTTCGAGACCTTTTTCTCGATATGTTTTGTACAGGTCTTCTAATTGATCAAACTGAGGTGTTAACCCGCACTTTGAGGCTGTATTAACCACTAATAAAACTTTCCCTTTATAATCTTCAAGGTTTATATCCTTTCCCGCCGCGTTTTTTACTTGGAATTTGTGTATTGATTTGCTCATTTTCTAAAACTTTTTTATATCCATTATCTAAATAAACTTCGTCCAAATATAGTAAATAATATTCCATCCATTTATCCCTCCCTTTTGGTTGATAGGTATCTTTCAAATCCTGATCGAAAAACTTACTTGTTAAATTCCACCATCCAGCACTCATACCACCTTTATAGTCTTTTATAATCTCATTTACCGTTTTACCTGTTTGGCGGTGTATTAACCTGCATAAATAATGACCTTGAATACGTGTTAGGTTTCTTATATCATCTTCAAACTCATCCTTAATTAGTTTGTAAGTGCCTTTTGTGTATTCTTTTTTTTGTTTTTTTGTTTTACAGGCAGCCAAGTCCTTATCTACTTGTTGTAATATACGTGCTGTCCGCAACGCATATGGATAAACTTTTTTTAAATAATTTTTGTCTCTTTCGGGAATAGGAATTGGTTTTTTTTCAATAACATAAAAAGGTTCTAAAATTACTGCAGGTAAGGTCGTATCACCATTAATAATCACGGCTGGCAAGTAAATAGGTTTATGAACTGTTGTATCTACTTTTTGACCAAAAGAAATAAAAACAATTGTATTTAACAAACAGCCAATTAAAAATCGCATTCACATATAATTATATTATCAAAGTTAACCAAAAAAGGTTTAAGTTAGTTTGCAAAAACTCAATAAATCGCTTTTATTTACAAAAATTAGCAATAATTGAATATTTTTACAAAAAAAAACAAATGAATTCTAAAATACTTACTTTTCTGATTTTTATAATAATAAATCAAATTTTTACAAATAAAAGTCAAGCTCAAGAAGGAATTAACTTAGTATCTGATTTTTTTCCAGGCTCAAATAGCGGTCAACCTATACAATTTGTAAAAGTAAATAATCACCTTCTTTTTTCTGTTTTAGATAGCGATACATTAGCAGCGTATTATTCAATAAATGCAGACAAATCAATTACGAAATTATTTAATTATTTACCTCCAAATGGACATGGAACGGGTATTTCTGTTTTAAATTATAAGCAACAAAATTTAGAAGGAAAGCTATTATTCTTGTTAGAGGATTACAGAAATCCAAAAACGCAGCTTTGGATAACAGATGGAACAAAGAATGGTACATTTTTTTTGAAGGATGTTTCACAATTTTCACAGTTTGGCATTACAAATTTCTTTATGCTTAATAGTAAATTGTATTTTTTAATTGATGGCGAAGAAACTGCTCTATGGGAAACTGATGGAACAACTCCAGGCACAAAAAGGGTATTTTCATTTTGCACCTATAACGGAGGAATAGACCCTTGTTATTCTCAATATAGTTTCAATGCATACAATATGCCAAATAATAAAGCCATATTTTTTGTAGGAACACCCGGCGAGGATATGGAGCCTTGGATTAGCGATGGAACGCCCTTGGGTACTTTGCCTATTACCATTTTACCGGGTATTTTGCCTTTCAATAAAGGCATGGCATTACAAGGCGGAGAAGTACTAAATGGGAAATTAATTTTTGGTGCTGATATTAATAATGCAGTTGGTTACGAACCTTATTTGTGTGATGGAACGGTGACTGGCACTACTTTATTAAAAAATATAAACCAAACCACTGGAAATGGATATCACAATAAACACTCGCGTCCAAGTGAATTTTTTCAATTTAATGGAAAAGTATTTTTTAATGGAAATGATGGTATAAAAGGGGAAGAAATATGGGTTACAGATGGCACTTCGGCAGGCACAACTATACTTATTGAAACACAACCTGGCAAAACGGAAAGGGGAGATATTAAAAGATATTACCCATTTAATAGTAAAGTAATTTTCCAAGCAAATTCAAAAGCCTTCAATCTTCCAAGTAAAAACAGTATATACATAACAGATGGCACACCAGCTGGTAGTAGTTTACTAAAAACGATGGACTATGAGTTTGATTGTTTTATTCCAAAAATTGAATACAATAACCTATTGTATTTTACAGCCCGAAGTTTTACTAAGGGAAGCGAATTATGGAAAACAAACGGAACAATTGAAGGTACACAAAAAATAAAAACGATAAATCCAGTTTCGGAGAATGAAATTTCATTAGATATCAGTCCTTTTCCATTAATAGCCAATCAATTTTATTTTATGGCAAAAGATGGCACTAAAAATCAATTATGGAAAAGTCAGGGAACGACAGAAAGCACCAATATTGTGGCCCTTTCTAATTTATTGAGCAATCCTTCATTTGATTACAAAATTGAATCGATGATAGAATTTAATGGCGATTTGTACTTCAATGCTCAATTTAATGAAAAAGGATTTGAACTTTGGCGCTACTCTCCTACCGTATCCGGGATTAAAAATAACAATTTAGCAAAAATCAATATTTTTCCGAATCCATCAAATGGTCAATTTTATATTGAAACAGGCGAAAAACAATTTACAACTATTTCCATTTATAATTTACTTGGCAATTAGTTTATCAAACAATATAGTAGAAAATAAAATCCAACTTGAATCAACCTTGATTGGGAAATTATATTTTAAAGTGCAATAATGAAAAGAAGTTAGTGAGGCGAGTTTTACTTAATATTGCGAAATAGAAAGAATATAAAATAGATTTTTTTTACTTAACCTTTTTCCAATCTCGCATTCATTACGACCCAACCGTATTCTTTCATAAGCTAAAACAATTTTAAAACCACATTATTTTAAAAACAAAAACATCTCTAAATATTGGTTCACAAGCAGTTTCTACTTTCGATTCTACATTTGTTTCACTAAATATATCACTTAATTTCGCTAGTTTGTTTTTATCTATATTATTCTTTTTGGGGAAATATTTGTCAAGATTTTGAATAAAAATTGTATCATTTAGGGTTTCTGGAGAATAACCATTGTAAAAAATATTTTTCATTAAAATCCTAATTTTATAAAAAAGACGCCAATACTAATGTCCCAATTCTCCCAAATATCTTTCTGCGTCTAGCGCAGCAATACAACCAGTACCTGCTGATGTAACTGCCTGTCTATACACTTTGTCTTGTACATCGCCTGCTGCAAATACACCTGGAATATTAGTTTTGGAAGTGCCAGAAACCGTTAACAAATAACCAACTTCATCCATATCAATCATTCCTTTAAACAAATCTGAATTCGGTTTGTGTCCAATAGCCGTAAAAAATCCGCTAATATTATGTATTTCAAGCTTTTCGCCAGTAATATTATTTTTAATTCGAACCCCATTTACCTTTTCTTCTCCCAATATTTCATCAGTTTCGCTATTGAAATACACTTTTATGTTTTTGGTTTTAAGCACTCTTTCTTGCATTATTTTAGAGGCTCTCATCTCTCCCTTTCGAACAATCATGTGCACTGTTGGGCATAAGTTAGACAAATATAAAGCTTCCTCGCAAGCGGTATCTCCAGCGCCAACAATAACGACTTCATTGCCTTTATGAAAAAAACCATCGCAAACAGCACATGCGCTTACTCCTCTGCCATTCAATCTTTCTTCAGAAGGTATGCCTAACCATTTAGCAGCAGCTCCAGTACATATTATAACTGTTTGTGCTTGTATTTCGCTGTCATCATCCAACCAAACTTTGTGATTAACACCTGTAAAATCAACTTTTTTCACCAATCCAAAACGGATATCTGTACCCATTCTTTCGGCTTGTGCTCTAAAATCTTCCATCATTTCAGGACCGAGAATTCCATTTTTATATCCTGGGTAATTCTCTACATCAGTGGTTTGCATCAATTGACCACCCATTTCCATTCCGGTAATTAAAACGGGTTTAAGTCCTGCTCTTGCAGCATATATAGCAGCTGAATATCCAGCAGGGCCAGAACCAATAATTAAACATTTCAATACTTCGCTCATTTTCTATTTTTTAAATTTATACTAATTCTAAAATGGTATGGTGCAATTTCATCACCTGATCGATTAAACTTTCTCCATTATTATAGATTACAAAATCAGCCAATTTTAATTTTTCAGATTCAGGCATTTGTTTATCCATTCGAGCCAAAACGGCAATTCTATCCACTTTATCTCTTTTCATTACCCTTTCAATTCTAATTTCTTGGTCGGCATATACCAATATCGTCTTGTCAAGCATTTTATACGAACCACTTTCATACATAATGGCTGCTTCTTGCAATACGTATTTATGGTTTTGGTTTTGGGCATACCATTTTATCATATCTTCAAAAACGGCAGGATGCACAATTTCATTCAACTTTGTCAATTGCTCTTTATCATTAAAAACAATTTGAGAAAGCAATACTCGATTTATTGAACCATCCTCAAAATAAATAGTAGAACCAAATTGCGCTTTTAATTTATTCACAACAGACTGGTTTTCCACCATTATCTTTTTCGCCCTTTCGTCTGAATTATAAATAGGTATTCCCAAAGTGGAAAATATGGCACAAACGGTGGTTTTTCCGCTACCAATTCCTCCGGTGATGCCAATCCGTAGCATTTTTTCTAATTAGGCTTCTTTATTGGGATAGGCTAGTTTGGTATATTCTGTAGAAATGGCAGACTTATCCATTTTGATTCTTACATTATCTGCTACCTCTACCAAAATAGTTTGTGTAGTTTCATCTATAGCATTAATTTTTCCATGAATACCAGCAAGTGTAACTATTTTATCTCCCTTTTTCATCGAATCTACAAAAAGTTTTTGCTCTTTTGCCTTTTGTTGTTGTGGTCGAATCATAAAAAAATACATCACTGCAACCATAGCTGCCATAAATACTGGAGTAACCCATCCCATGCCTTGCCCTGCAGGAGCTTGTAAAAATAAATTTGTCATTTTTTTAGTTATTTAGTTATTGGTTATTTTGTGATTAGTAATTAGTGATTAGTGATTAGTGATTAGTAATTGGTGATTAGTAATTAGAAATTTGTAATTGGTTATTCGTTTTAATCGATTATTTCTTGTTTCTAATTCCTTGTCTCTCATTTCTAATTTCTAGTCTCTAGTTTCTAATTTCTAGTCTCTCATTTCTCATTTCTTTTAATTATTAATCAATCCTCTTCCCATTTTTTGAATTTTTCCATTTTCTTTCAGCTCATTCATTATTTTATCCAAAATGCCATTGATAAAATCTTTGCTTTTAGGCGTACTATATTCTTTTGAGATATCCAAATATTCATTTATTGTTACTTTTAAAGGGATGGAATTAAACTCAGTAAATTCGGTTAGTGCCATCCGCAAAATAATTTGATCTAAAACCGCAATTCTGTCCATTTCCCAATTTTTCAATTTTGGCATAATCAGTGCCATGTGATCTTCTTTATTACTTAAAGTTTTGAAATAAAGTTCCATTCCAAAATCCATTATTTCCTGAAATTTCTCTAAAGCACTACTTTTTGTCAAATGGGTTTTTAAATCTTCCTTGCTTTTTTTAACTGCATCTATTGTTAGGCTATGCACAAACTCAATGTCATCTTCCCAAGTTGGCCATATTTCGTCAAATAAATTATTTACCAATTCATTCTCCAAAATAATTTCTTCATATAGTGCTTTTATTATTTTTTTATCTTGTTCAAAATCAAATTCCTTTTCACTTTCAATATATTCTATATAAATTGGCAATTGTGCAAAATCGCTATGTAATTTTCGGATTATATCCTCTTTTATAAATTGATCTATTTTACTTTTCTTTATTTTATCCAAAAAACTTACATCATTATTCAAGTATTGGATAAATAAATTACTGATTATTTTAGTGCTATAATTGCTATCACCCTCTGATTTGAGAAATTTATTCGCTTTTATAACAGCCATTTTTCCAGCAAAATTGGCTACTTCTCTAATTAATAAAAGGTGGAAAATGTATTGATCTTGAACGGATAAAATATTCTTTTTAAGGTGCGTTTCAAAATGCAAAGCAGGACTTCCAACCGATCTTTCTCTTGCATATACAGCTTGCATTGCTTTTATTCTTACACTTCTTCTACTTATCATCTTTCTTAAAGAACTATTTGCAGGCAAAAATAAAAATTCCCTTTACAATTCATCGCTTATTTTCAAAAAATAATCTACTGTTAAACTTCTTATTTCATTTTGCTGTTGATTTTATATCTTTAACTTTGGAGCGTGAAAAATTTAAAGGCATTAAATCCATATTTTGCAAAATATAAAATAATATTCTTTTGGGGTATTTTTTTCGTTATCATATCCAATGTATTTGGCCTTTTTCCACCACAACTAATCCGCTATTCTTTGGATTTAATAGCAGACACAATTGATACTTATGGCTTTTTGGAAGGATTTGAAATAAAAAAAGAACTATATAAAGAAGCAAGTATTTATATTCTTTTATTCGGAATTCTAATTCTAAGCACCTCAATTATCCGAGGTATTTTTATGTTTTTCATGCGACAAACATTGGTGGTAATGTCCCGAAAAATTGAATATGACCAAAAAGCGCAACTTTATGATCATTATCAATTATTATCTTCTTCCTTTTATAAACGCAATAATACTGGAGATTTAATGTCACGAATTACGGAGGATGTTTCAAAGGTTAGAATGTATGTAGGTCCGGCTATAATGTATGCAATAAATACAATCGCACTTTTTGTGATGGTCATTTATGCCATGTTTAAAACCAATGCCTACTTATCGTTTTGGGTTTTGTTGCCCTTGCCCATTTTATCGTTTTCTATTTATAAAATAAGTGATTCCATCAATAAAAAAAGTGAGGCAATTTCGAAGCAATTATCCCATATTACTTCACTTGCGCAAGAATATTTTTCAGGCATTAGAGTACTAAAGGCATTTGTAAGAACTGATTATGCTGGAGAAGTATTTGAAAAAGCATCAGAAGCTTATAAACAGAAAACAATTTCTTTAAGCAAAACTGAGGCATTTTTTGCTCCATTAATGCTTTTACTAATTGGCACAAGTACTATTTTAGCCGTTTTTATAGGTGGAAATGAAGTTATTAGAGGTAAATTTACTGCTGGAAATATTGCTGAATTTGTTTATTATATAAATATGCTTACTTGGCCAGTTGCATCTATCGGCTGGGTAGTATCATTAGTTCAACGTGCTGAGGCCAGTCAAAAAAGAATAAATGAATTTTTGAATCAACAATCAGACATTAAAAATATTTCAAATGCTGATTTTCCGACCATTGAAAAAATTGTTTTTAAAGACCTTTCCTTCACCTATCCAGACACAGGAATTAATGCCTTAAAGGAAATTAATTTTGAAATCACAAAAGGTCAAAAGATAGCTATTGTTGGACGAACAGGATCTGGAAAATCAACAATTGCCGAATTATTGCTTAGAAACTACGACCCAAGCAAGGGCAATATTTTAATCAATGATTCCGCTTTAGCAACGCTTAATTTGAATAAACTAAGGGATAAAATTGGATATGTACCGCAAGATGTATTTTTATTTTCGGAAACAGTTGCAAACAATATCTCTTTTGGAAAGGAAAATGCAGACATGCAAACCATTAAACATTTTGCCAAAATATCTGCTGTCGACAAAGATATCGAAGGATTGCCAAATCAATATAATACCTTAGTTGGCGAACGTGGAGTAACATTAAGTGGTGGACAAAAACAACGGATTTCAATAGCGAGAGCACTTATAAAAGACCCAGAATTGGTTATTTTTGATGATTGTTTATCGGCTGTAGATGCAAATACTGAAAAAACCATACTCGATAATTTCTCTAAATCATTAAAAGATAAAACAGTATTTTTTATAACACATAGAATTTTTTCACTTTTCGATTTTGATTTAATTTTGGTTTTAGAAGATGGAAAACTAGTGGAACAAGGAAAACACACAGATTTAATTAAAAAACAAGGGATTTATAGCGAATTATACCAAATTCAGCAACAAGAAGAGATAAATATTAAATAATTTGAGTTATTTTTATTGAGAAAATAATAATTTGTTTTATAATTGTACTGTAAAATAGGAAAAAAAGGTGGAAAACGAACATTTTAATCAAAAAGCGGATATTTTTTCTAAAAAAGTAAAAGCAGGCAAAAGAAGAACATATTTCTTTGATGTTAGGACTACAAAATCGAATGATTTTTTCTTGACTATAACGGAAAGTACCAAGTCTTTTGAAAATGATACTTATGAAAGACATAAGATTTTCATATACAAAGAGGATTTCAATAAATTTGCAGAGGCATTACTCGAAACTGTAGACTATATAAAAGGTTCATTATTGCCCGAATATAATTTTGACCAATTTGCACATAAAGATTGGGATAATGAGCAAAATGAACCAAAAATTGATGCTAAAATAGAAACTATAAAGGAAGATGTTGTTGAAAAGCCAATCGATGAGGTTAAAAACGATGAAGCTCCAACTGCATCTGATGAAGACCTTAAATGGTAATTGCTAAAACAATTTAATTCAACAAAATATCACCCTTCAAAAAATGGAGGGTTTTTAAATTTTTCAAAAAAAACAAATTCATGGCTTTACAATGTGGCATAGTAGGATTACCAAACGTAGGTAAATCAACTTTATTTAATGCTTTATCCAATGCAAAAGCACAATCCGCAAATTACCCGTTTTGTACTATAGAACCAAATATTGGCGTTATTACGGTACCTGACAATCGACTAAATCAATTAGCTGAGATCGTAAATCCTGAAAAGATATTGCCTACAACAGTTGAAATAGTTGATATTGCTGGGTTAGTAAAAGGAGCCAGCAAAGGCGAGGGATTAGGAAATATGTTTTTAGGAAATATTCGAAATACAGATGCTATTATTCATGTCATAAGATGTTTCGACGACGATAATATTATACATGTTGATGGAACAGTAAATCCAATTAGAGACAAAGAAGTAATTGATATTGAATTACAGTTAAAAGACTTGGAATCCATAGAAAAAAGAATGTCAAAATACCATCGCTCTGCAACAAATGGTGAAAAAGAGGCAAAAAAAATATACGAACAACTCAATACTATTAAAAAAGGGCTTGAAGCTGGCATTTCAGCAAGAGCTATAAAACAAGAGGAAGAATTGCATGAAGACATTTCAGATTTGAACCTTTTAACATCAAAACCAATACTTTATGTTTGTAATGTAGATGAAAAATCGGTAATCACGGGAAACAAACACACTGAAGCTTTAAAAGAAGCAATAAAGGCAGAAAATGCAGAAATATTACTTATTTCGGCAGCAATCGAAGCAGATATTGCAACCTTAGATAGCTATGAAGATAGACAATTGTTTTTGGAAGAAATTGGCTTGCACGAACCGGGCGTAAATGTATTAATTAAGTCGGCATACAAACTTTTAAATTTAATCACTTACTTTACTGCAGGTGTGAAGGAAGTAAGAGCTTGGACAATACACAATGGTTTTACAGCACCACAAGCAGCTGGAGTAATTCATACTGATTTTGAGAAGGGATTTATAAGAGCTGAAGTAATAAAATTCGATGATTATATAAAATATAGATCAGAATCAGCGTGCCGAGATGCAGGAAAATTGGGCGTTGAGGGAAAGGAATATATTGTACATGATGGAGATGTAATGCATTTTAGATTTAACGTATAAAACTTCCATTTACTTAAAAAATCATTATAAAATCATTCTATTCCCCAGATAATTATTGGTTTTTTAGCTTCATCTAAATAGGGCTCAATTTCCTTTAATATTTCAGGGTTTAGAGTTGGACAACCCAAACTTAAACAAATTTCATAGAAAACCTCCCTCTTTGGAACACAAGAATGGCTATGTAAAACCACAAACCGCTCAAAAACATTAGAATTGGTTTCGTCTAATCCATACAATTTATAGGCAGTTCCAAAATCACCATTATACTTATTTCCAATTTTATAATGTCCTAAGGATGAGCAACCACTGCCTTCTATATTACTAAACTCCTTATCATTTCCGCTACAAGAACCATGACAAACTAGGCCTTCAATAATCACTTTTTCCTCTTCCAAATCGCAAAGAAAAAAACGATTCTTTCCTGAATGAATTGAAAAATTTATTATTATTCCATATTGCTCATTATATGCTTTCTTTTTACAATAAGATTTAAGTGTCAAAATTTCAGGCTTTGGATTATAATTTTTCATTCTGATTTTATCAAGAATGACAAACTTCTTCTCTCCTTTCTTATTTTCAGAAATTGAACAAGAAATAAATAAAACGCAGAAAATACAATAGATTATAAATTTCATACGTTAATATCGAAAAAAACTAAATAAAATTGTGTGAAAACATAGAATATTACAAATTTAAAATGCAACCTAATTGCACTTAAGGTAGTTTTTTGTATATTTGCAATTATGTTGCATGTAAAAAAGATTTTATTTCTTTATTTTCTTTTTAGCTTAAATAATATTTGGGCTCAGACTAGTGAGTGCAATCTAACATTTAAAGGAAAAATATTAGATGAACACGACCGAAGTCCACTTGACTTTGCAAGTATTCAATTAAAAGAAACTGGGCAAGGTACAATATGCAATGAAAATGGCGAATTTAATATCCTAGAAATCTGCCCTGGTTCATATACACTTATTATAGCTCACTTAGATTGTGACACCTTAACCCTAAGTTTGACGATAAATAAAAATATAGAGAAAATAATTTTTCTCGAGCACCACACCGAATTATTATCAGAAATACAAGTTAAAGCCCAAAAAGACTTAGAACAACCGAGTCAATCATCAGTAAAAATAAACAAAATCCAACTTGAAAAATTAGAAGGTAAAAACTTAGGAGATATTTTGAGCAAAATGAATGGGATTAGTACTTTAAAAACGGGAGGTTCCATTTCAAAACCTATTATAAATGGTTTGCATAGTCAGCGAATATTAATTTATCAAAATGGTGTTCGATTTTTTGGTCAAGATTGGGGAGTTGACCATGCCCCAGAAATAGACCCAGATGTAGCAAAAGAGATCATTGTAATAAAAGGAGCGGGAACAGTAAAATATGGAGGTGATGCAATGGCAGGAATCATTTTAGTTATACCAGCACCATTGCCTATTTCTCAGGAGTTTTCTGGCAAAATAAACTCAGGTTTTTCAACCAATGGTTTGGGTTATCGTTTAAGTTCAACTTTTCAAGGTGGATTTAAAAAAATAGACGGTTTGGGATGGCGATTATCTGGAGGCACAAAACAAAGTGGCGATTTTCATTCGCCGACCTACAATTTATCTAATACTGGATTTAAAGAGTATAATTCAACAGGTGCAATTGGTTATAAAAAATTCAAGTTTGGAGCTGAATTAGATTATTCTTTTTTCCAAAGGGAAAATGGTATTCTACGTGCATCTCACATTGGAAATGTAACTGACCTTTTACTTGCAGTTGATGCTGAAAAACCATTAATTGTTGAAGATTTTACTTACAAAACTAATAGTCCATCACAGCAATCTAATCATCATATTTTAAAAACAAGTGCCTATTACAGATTCAAAGACGATTTAAAATTAAACATTCAATATGCTTTTCAAAACAATAAAAGAAAGGAATTTGATATTAGAAGAGGCGACAGATCATCAATACCTTCTTTAAATTTGTCATATAATACGCAAAATATTGAAGCAAATATTGAACACAAAATAAATGATGAAATCTCAGGTACTGCAGGTACTTCCTTTATTTATCAAAACAATTCAAATATTGCAGGAACTGGCATTCGACCACTAATCCCCAATTTTGATGCTACCACTTTTGCCTTGTTCTTATTTGAGAAATTTTTAAAACCCAAATATGAATTAGAAGCAGGCATTAGATATGAGAACAATCATTTTGAGGTAGCAAAATACAATACCCAAAAACAATTAATAAAATCAAAATTTACTTTCAATAATTTTTCGGGCACAATCGGAGGACAAACTTTAATAAAAAAAAGCTATCCTATTAAAAACAAATATTGGACTTTCCACACGAAGTCCAAATGTTGCAGAACTTTTTAGTGAAGGTTTACACCATGGTGCTGCTGCAATTGAAGAAGGCGACACATCCCTAAATTCAGAAAAAGGGATAAAATTTATTCAATCATTTTCTGGAAAAATAAAAGAGAAATGGGAAATGAGTGGTAGTTTTTTTGCAAACTATATCTTTGACTTCATTTACCTTGAACCTCAGCCAGAACCGATTTTAACTATAAGAGGTGCGTTTCCATATTTTAAATACAAACAAACTGATGCATTACTTTATGGAACCGATGCTACCCTAAAATTCTTTCCTATTCCATCATTGGCATTTTTGGTAAAGGGGAACTTTTTGATTGGAAAAAATAAATCGACAAATACTTGTCTGATTAATATGCCTTCAAATACATTAGGCATGGGTGCAGAATATGTGTACAATAAAAACGAGAGAAACAATTTTTTTCTAGACATTAATTATAATTACGCCTTCCGCCAAAAAAGATTTCCGATAGGTGATTATGCACTTCCACCAGATGGATACAGTCTTTTAGATTTAAATGTAGGCTATAGTGTAAAAATGAAAAAACAAAAAATTGCCCTCTCTCTAGCATTTGAGAACATAACTAACACGAAATACCGCGACTATTTAGACAGATTAAGGTATTATGCCGATCTGCCGGGGTTTAATTGTACGGCAAGAGTAAACTATTTTTTTAACTATAAATCTATTTAAAATGAACAAACAAATTATTAAATTATCAGCAGTCCTTTTAGGAATTTCAGCCATTTTTAGTTGCAAAAAAGACCCAGAACCGGTTAATGAATCAGAATTGATTACAACCATGGTGTATTCATTAATAACTAGTGATTCAACCGAAGGAGCACCAACAGATATTGCTAATTTTGTTTTTAGGGATCTTGATGGTGACGGTCCGAATGCACCAGTAATAATAAAAGACACCCTTTTGGCCAATAAAACTTACTATGCAATTGTTACACTATTGAACGAATCTGTAAGTCCAATTGAAAATATTAATGAAGAGATTTTGGAAGAAGGTGCTGACCACCAATTTTTCTATCAAAAGTCGGGTGCTAATAATTTAGCATTTAGCTATACTCCAATTGATAAGGATATAAATGGAAATCCAATAGGCATTACTTCAATAGTAAACACAAATGAAATAGGAAATGGAACCATTAAAATTACCTTGCGCCATGAACCAAATAAAGATGCATTAAATGTTGCAAATGGCGATATTACGAATGCTGGTGGTGAAACGGATATAGAAGTTTCTTTTCCAGTTACAATAAAGTAATTAAACAAAACTCAAATGTAAAGGAATACCTATTGGTCCACAGCCAATATCATAAGATGTAATGAAAAAGTGAATTGTACTCCTAACCCCCGGAACCACCCATTATCACCCCTCTGGCAACTGGTGAGATATAGGAAACATGGCGAAAATCTTCTCTACTTGCAGTATTGCTAATATGAACTTCAATGACGGGGCAAGTAATCCCTTTTATAGCATCACCAATTGCAATAGAAGTGTGCGTATATGCCCCGCATTGATTATAATTCCATCAAAATCAAAACCAACCTCATGGATTTTATTTATCAACTCTCCTTCTACATTATTTTGAAAATAAGAAATCTCAAACCCACTATACTTTTCTCTTAATTTATTCAAGAAATCCTCAAAAGTAGCACTTCCATAAATTGCTGGTTCGCGCTTACCTAATAAGTTTAAATTTGGTCCGTTGATAATTTGTATTTTTTTCATCGTGTAAATATGCGAAATTTAGCAATAATTATGGAATGGACACAAATAATTAAGGAATTTAGCAACTATTTGAAGCTAGAAAAATCACTTTCTACCAATTCGGTGATTGCGTATTTACATGATGTAAAGCTATTAAACCAATTTATAGAAATTAATAATTACACCATAAGTCCATTAGAAATAAAAAAAAGTCACCTAGATGAGTTTCTGGCAAATATTTTTGATTTGGGTTTAAATGATAGGTCTCAAGCCAGAATTTTATCCGGATTAAGATCCTTTTTTGGGTTTTTAAAAATAGAATACAACTTAGAAGAAGACCCAACCAACCTGCTAGAGGGTCCAAAATTAAGGCGAAAACTACCTGATACTTTAAGTTTTGAAGAAATTGAGCAGATTATTGCTGCCTTAGATTTGAGTAAACCCGAAAATATAAGAAACAAAGCCATTCTCGAAACCCTTTATAGCTGTGGATTGCGGGTAAGTGAAATAATAGGTTTGAAAATTTCGTCTATTCATTTTGATGTCGAATTTGTAAGTGTAATCGGAAAAGGAAATAAAGAAAGATTGGTTCCAATTGGCATGGAAGCCTTAAAACATATTCAGATTTATATTGAATCAATCAGAAGTCATTTAACAATCAATCCAAAATACTCGGATATTTTATTCCTTAATCGAAGAGGAGCGCCACTTTCAAGGGTTATGATTTTTCTAATCATAAAGGATTTGGTAAAAATAGCAGGCATAAACAAAACGATTAGTCCACACACATTCCGACATTCATTTGCTAGTCATTTAATTATGAATGGAGCAGATTTAAGAGCTGTACAATTAATGTTGGGCCATAAATCGATTACCACTACCGAAATATATACACACGTTGATCAAACTTATTTAAGAGATGCAATGACGCAATTCCATCCTCGTTTTAAATGAAATCTAATATAATTTTTAAATAAAAAATGTACATTTATTGATTATTATGAAGAACTTTCAGAAAAGGAATAATTTCTTTTATTTGCTCTTAACGAACAGTTTGATTTTGTATGGAGCAATCGTAAATCAGTGGCCAATTTTTCTTGTAATTTATGGATTTTGGTTGGAAACGATAATTATTTCCATTTTTGAAACACTAAAAATTCTGTTCGCTAAAGGAGAAAATTCCAAACCACCAAATATCACTTTAGCCACTCAACATTTGCTTTTAAAATTGGGTATGCTCCTATTTTATTTAATATTTATTGTCATTTTTATTGGTTTATTACATTCCTCAAAAACGGACAGTATAAAAATACTTAATGCTGTATATTTCAGAGACAAATTTTTTAATGCCGCATTATTAAGTATGATTTTGGGTGGCTTATTAAACTTCATCGTCATTTATTGGATGGAATTAAGAACGAATTTTGGGGCAAAACATTTTTTCAACTTTCTAGACGCCCGAACATTGACCATCCATTTAGTAATTGTTATTGGAACTTTTGCTTTAGATTTTGCAGATAAAAACCTTTTATTTAATGAGAATTTAGATAAAAAATATGTCTTCCTATCTATTTTTATTTTAGTAAAAACAATTGCCGATTTAGTTTCAATTCAATTTAGCAATAATGAAGAGGATTTGCCAACAACACCTAACAATTACATATAAAAAATTATTCCTTTAGAAAGGCACTTACTACATCTACAAAAATTTGAGGCTGCTCAGCTTGTACCCAATGTCCTGCTCCTTTAATTTCTACAATCTTCATCTTTTGGAAAAACGTTTCAAAAAATTCCAACATTGACATGTCTATATAATCAGAATTTTCACCTTTTATAAATAAAGTCTTACCACCAAATTTCAAATCTAATTTTGGAAAAACCATCAAATTCCGATAATTTTTAATCAAAATTGGTAAATTTACTTTCCATTCAAATGTATTCTGATTCGTTCTACCTAAATTCTTTAAAATAAATTGCAACAAAACATCCGAGAATATTTTTTCTCTTAAATCCTGTTCTATAGCAGCTCTATCCTTGTATTTATTGAGTTCTAATGAAGCCATTGCATCCAAAATAAACTCATGTCCTCCTGCATAATCGATGGGTGCTATGTCTACAACGATTAATTTATGCACCAAATTAGGATGCTGTAGAGCAAATAACATAGCGACTTTACCTCCCATACTATGTCCAATAAGTATGAAATCCTTTAACTTATTTTGTAAAGTAAAATCTAACAAATCATTCGCCAAAACAAAATAATCCATCGACTCGTTATGTGGTGATTTTCCATGATTTCTTTGATCTATCAAAAACACTTGATTGTCTTTCGATAATTGCTTTGCAATGCTTAACCAATTATCTAATGAGCCCAAAAATCCATGTAAAATAATAATAGGAGGACCTAAATCACCATATTTTTTAAAATTAAGCAGCATTAAATCCGCATTTTTGTTCTTTTCATCAAATAAGGCAATAATATTTGATCAAAACCTAGATTAATATCTGCTTCAATTAAATCAATTTTATACTGTGCACATTTCAACTTTAGCTCGGCTTTTATTTTATCCATTTCAGCAACATAATATTCCCTTACTTGATTGGCTTGTAATTTAATTTCTGCGCCCGATTCCATATCTATAAAATGATAAGGCCTATTTTTAAAATCAAAATCTAATTCTAACTTTTTATTTGCCACGTGAAATAATATTACCTCATGCTTATTGTGTTTTAAATGTTGCAATGCCAAAAACAAGTCCTTTCTATCAATCTCACTTTCCATCATATCGCTAAAAATAATAACTAATGATCGCTTATGAAGACTTTCTGCTACTTGATGCAAAGCAGTTGAAATATTAGTTTTGGCTAATTTGGGCGATTGATTAACTAATTTATACAGCTGAGCAAGGAGTAATTTATGGTGCAAATTTGTGGAACTAGCCTTTGAATTAAAAAGAATATCATTGTCAAAAATAGTTAACCCAACACCATCACGTTGTTGTTTTAAAATATGCATCAATGCAGCACTCGCCATACAAGAAAACTCCATTTTGTTATACATATTGCCCTCTCTTTCTAAGGGGAAATACATTGAAGAAGATGCATCTATCACAATCTGACACCTTAAATTCGTTTCTTCCTCATATTTTTTAACATACATTTTATCCGTGCGAGCAAAAACCTTCCAATCTATATCCTTTATTGAGTCTCCAGAATTGTACAATCTGTGTTCAGCAAATTCTACTGAAAACCCATGAAATGGACTTTTGTGTAAACCAATTATAAAGCCTTCAACCACTTGCTTAGCAAGTAATTCTATATTATCAAATGTGTGAAATGATTCATTTGTAAAATTCATAAATAAATATAAAAAAAAAGCCACGCAAAATGCGTGGCTAATTGTTAATAATTTTTAATTAAATCCAATTATCTAATTTCTTTTTTAATTCACTTTTAGGAACTGCTCCAACTTGCTTATCTACAATTTGTCCTCCTTTAATAAAAAGGATAGTTGGAATACTACTAATTCCATAATTTGCAGCAATATCTCGTTGTTGATCCACATTTACCTTTCCAATAATTGCTTTGCCTTCATATTCTTTTGAAAGTTCGTCAACAATTGGACCTACCATTCTACAAGGACCACACCACTCTGCCCAAAAATCCACAAGTGCTACTTGATTACTATCTAAAACCGTTGTTTTAAAATTTTCTGTTGTAATTTCTAATGCCATTTTTTTTAATATTTAAATTTATTCTAAATAGGATAACAAAATTAGGGGAAAAGAGTTCCCAAACCAAATAAAAAAAAATAATTTAATCAACAATAAAACCAGCATCAACAATTTCCAAATGATTCAATAAGGATTTTTGGACTGCTTCACTAATGAAGGAATAGAACAAATTATTTCCATTTCCAATTTGCACTGCTTCCAAAGCGTCATAATACGACATCCTATTCTTTTTATCTCCAGAAATATTAGCCAAGGTATATCCGTTTTGCAATAAAATCAAATTCATAACCAACCGTGATGTTCTGCCGTTTCCATCAATAAAGGGATGAATTGTTACTAATTTTTCATGCATATCGGCAGCTAAAACGATTGGATGCAATACATTTTTATTGTTTTGATAAAAGGAAAAATATTGATCCATCTTTTCTGGAACTATAAAATGAGCTGGCGGTAAATGACTACTCCCACTTATTCTCACATTTAATTGCCTATACCTTCCAGCATTTTCTTTATCAATCCCTCTTAATACCAAACTATGAATTTCCATCAGAATTTTTTCACTTAATTCTACCTTATTGATAACCAAATCCATTATATAATCTACTGCATCTGAATGATTAATTGCCTCTAAGTGTTCTTTCAAAGGCTTACCATCTATGGTTATTCCTTTTTCAATTACCATGGCAGTTTCTCTATGAGTAAGCGTATTTCCTTCTATTCGATTGCTATCAAACGTATATTCAATTTTAAAAAATTGCTCCAAATTTTTAAGTTGTGCCGCAGGAAATGGCCTAAATTCATCTAATCGATTTTTTAATTTGTCAATTTTTGTCAAAATTTCATTTATCGACGAATTGGCTCTACCATAATAAAAAATACTTTCCTCTACTCTACTTAGTGCCTTTTTAATTAAATACTCATCTTCATCTTTTAAATAATCAATTATGGAATCACTTAAATAATCAGCCATTATTAATTTTGAATTTATTTCCAAAGCATTGCAAATCAACAAAAATTGAACTTTTGTCGCAATCCTCTCTCCTCTTTCTATCTTTGAAAGTAAGGCTATGTCAATTTTAGTTTTATTGTTTATTTGAGAAAGTGTCATTTTCAACTCCTTTCTCTTTTCTTTAAATACACCTCCAATCTTTTTCATTTCTTCTACATTTTCCCACAAATGTATGTTTTTTCTTGGAGGGTTGCAATTTTTTTTGACATTTTTTGTCAAAATACTCTCAATTCTTTTACTTTTGCTTCTTTTAATTGGTCGTTTATCTTACCTATTAGCTTTTCTTTACCTAATTGCAATTCATTTTTTAGCGCCGCGGAATGACACCTAACAAATAATATGCCGCCCTTATAATTTATTTGTGTAATATATTTTTGAAAGGACAAGGGCAAATTTCGTTTAAATGCCAAAACAATTTGTTGCTCCTCATACCCAGAACTCAAACCCATTTCCTTCAATGCTTGCTCCAAAAGCAATTTAAATCCTGGATTTACATTTTTATTTTCCGATTCTTTCTTCAATTTGTAAATTTTTTACGTGAAAAACTTTATAATCTGCCATTCTTTCTAAATATGCATGCATCCGAGTTTCATTTGCATCTGTTATAAAAACTTGACCAAATTTCTGTTGAAACACCAAATCCAATAAGAATTTTGACCTTTGCTCATCAAATTTATCAAAAATATCATCCAAAAGCAGTATCGGCATAACATTTAATTTTTCTTTTATAAAAAAATATTGAGCTAACTTTAATGCTAATAAAAAAGTCTTTTGTTGTCCTTGCGAAGCGGTTTTCTTTAAGGAAAGTCCATTTAGTTCTAAAATCAAATCATCGCCATGAACCCCAATTGTGGTTCTTTGCAAAACTCTATCTTTTTCAAAAACACGATTTAAATTGCTTAAGTAATCATTTGTAGCCATATCACTTTCATAAGTCAAGGTTGCCAATTCATCCTTGCCGGCAATTTGAACATAGATAGCATTAAAATTATCCAAAAAGGCATTTAAAAAATTTCTCCTTAAATGATAAATTTTTGTCCCATACTCCAACAATTTATCGTTATAGGCTTCTATCAAAATTGAATTTTGAATATTCTCGCCTCTGAAATAATTTTTCAAAACAGAATTACGTTGCAATAAATATCTATTATAGGTAGTTAAAATCAATAAATATGATTTATCAACCTGGGCAAGTGTAGCATCCAAAAATTTTCTACGTACCTCGCTCCCACCAAAAATAAGTTCAATATCGTTTGGCGCAATCAACACACAAGGTAATTTACCAATCCAATTACTGAATTTTTCAACCTTATCACCATTTAGCTCAAATTCCTTTTTCTTACCTCGTATCGATTTTAAAACAATTTTGTATTCCAATCCATCGCTTTTAGCAAAAGTCTCCATTCTAAGAAAATTAGTGCCATTTTTAATGGTAAGATTGTCTGAAGAATTGAAATAACTTTTTGTAAAACAAGAAAAATAAATAGAATCAAGGATATTTGTCTTGCCTTCCCCGTTTTTTCCGGTAATAAAATTTATTTTTTTCGAAAAAACAAGTTGAAAAAAATCATAATTCCTATAATTTGTTCCCTTAATAGACTCAATATATGCAACCTTTTTATCCACAATGCGCAAAAATAAGTTGAAAAATGACTATAACTAATAAAAATGAAAACAAATTAATTAAAAAATCTCCAATAGAATGTTTTACCTTTGCACTTTATATTTGAAAAAAAATAAAACATGTCGACAAAAAAAGGAAATCAAGATCCATTAGAGGAAGAAGTAAAACACCTAAATGAAGGGTTTGAAAAATTAGAATATCAATTTGAAGAGCACAAAAGTAAAATTCTTACTGTTTTAACCGTATTAATTGTATTGGTTTTGGCCTATGTAGGTTATAACAAATTGATTAAAGAACCAAAAGAAATAGAAGCAAGCGCTTCAATATTTAAGGCACAACAATATTTTGAAAAGGATTCTTTCAAATTAGCACTAAATGGAGATGGAGCAAATCTTGGATTTGAAGCAATATTGGACGAATTTGGATCAACAAAAACTGCTAAAATTGCAAAATATCAAGCAGGAATT
>JADIYW010000010.1 GCA_016705125.1 Bacteroidota bacterium | reverse complement strand
AATATTGGATCTATTTGTATTATTTCTATCATTCCTTTTTCTTCACTATGATATTGTTTTGCACTACTATACAACCAACTACAGCAAAACTTATAAAATATAACTTTTCATTATCCTTAAATTTATATTTTCTGGTCATTTTTCATACAAATATAACTAAAAATTGGTTTATTATACCGCACAAGTACCCCACGATTTTGGGCTTTACTGCTTACTTGGGTTAGTTTGGGGTTTCTTAACCACTTTTTTATATTTTAATCAAGTTTCTGGTTACACTTTACATTGATAATTCAATAGGACAAATGATTTTTTTACAACTATCTATTGAAGCAAGTTCAATTGAATTTAAATGAAATTGATTACTATCCTTGTTAAATCCATAGTACCTTTCAAAACCATATTTATCAAATTTTGACAACCCTATTATGAATTTTTTCTTTGAATAATATATTCCAATTTTTTCACCTCCAAAATTTCTATGAAAGAAATAAATGCTATCTTTTAGTGTTGAATTATATTTAACTTCATTTAATAAAATCCAATTTGCATTCCCAATTAGTGTTGTGTCATTTCTCTTTAATTTTGTATCAACTAAAAGTATTTTAGCAATAAAAGGTTTGTGAAAATCTAATTCCCCCAATCTGGCGCGAGTATGCAGCATTGCTATGTGCGGTGGCGTACTTGTGCCTTATATTTTCTACCATATAACTATTATTGGATCTATTTGTATTATTTCTATCTTTCCTTTCTCTCCACTATAATATTGTTTTGCACTACTATACAACCAACTACAGCAAAACTTATAAAATATAACTTTTCATTATCATTAAATTTATATTTTCTGCTCATTTTTCATACAAATATAACTAAAAATTGGTTTATTATGCCGCACAAGTACCCCACGATTTTGGGCTTTGCCGCTTGGGTTAGTTTTGGTGGAAAGTTAAGCGATAATTAGTGGTTCATTAAAAGGCCTGAAAATAGATAAATTTTCCAAATTAATGGGACATGCTGCCATCCGGGAAACGCAGATTTACGCAAAGATCCTAAACATAGAGTTAGACAAAGCAATGGAATCTTTTAAGGATTAAATTTTGATTCCGATTTTAGATTAAAACCTGAACGCAGCACTCATTAATTCCTGTTCCGCTCTGGAGATACCAATTTTTTGTGCAACAGCTTTCCAGTTGCTTACTACTGTTTTCACCTCCACAATAATGTTGTTCATTTCAGCTTCAGTAAGTTGAAAATATTCACCAACACTTTTTGCCAGCTCAATGTCTAATGCATTATTATTCGTATCAATATTCAACGCAAGACCGTTTTTATCAACCGAGGGATTGATATCAAAAGCCGGAGATAAAATCCAGCCCTTATCAGTGAGAATAAAACCATGATTTCGCAAGTGGTCATCCGTATTGGAAACACCAATATAAAAAACTATCCTTCGCCATAACTGTTGCAGGTCTTTTTTTATTTGTGCTCCGTTGTACTGGATAAATTCCGCCATATCCAAATAACTCGCCGGATATTCTTTGATGGTATCTTCATTCTGTCCGGTCATCGTCATAGCAGATGCAAAATGAATCCGCTCACCATGCAGCCGGTCAAATCGTTTCGTAAAAAAAGTATGATATTTTCCGGCAACTTTTTTCAGTTTCGATTCTGCCATTTCAATACCACACTGTAAAGCCAACTCATACGCTAAATATTCCCAGGCTGCTTTGTCAACAGTATCACCCTTTGATGGAAATTTTGCAATCCATAAATTACCTTGCTCATCCCTTATATTCGCTTTCGGACGCGCACCACCTAAAGAAGAACCCGGTGCCATTAAGATGGCAAGCCATTTCCTGACCTCTTCACTATCCCTGTCAGATTCTAAAACCTCTGCGCCGTGCTGCAATTCGCGGATGCTACTCCAGGGCGGAGTAGGCATAGCATGGTTATCATCCAAAAAGGGACCATCCACATCCAGCTTAAATCGCAACGCGCCCATTCTTGTTTCATCATATACGCCAAGTAAAAAATCAATATCATACAATGCAGATATTGCTGTTCCAGATTCTCTTGCAAGTTGTGCAACTCGTCGTTTCATTAAAGTCCTACCCCAAGTATCCGGCATGGAATCCATAAACACCCCAAAATTCTCTTTGCCATTCGGATACTGAGGACCGGTAAACCAAGAAATATCTGGATCCAGTAATTGCTGTTGTTTGGAGTTTATCCAGTTGGCATCATACTCAAAACCAAAAGCCTTTTTACCTTTCGCCTGTTGAGCTGACAATATGCCAATAAGTTTAGGTGTAGCCATTCCTGCCCAATGAGCATAAACCAATATCGTTGTTTTAGCAGTTGCCATTTATTATTTATTACCGATTAAACTAAGATCCTGTAATTTACGTCCATATTCATCATCTGCTGCCAGTTTCAGGAAATCATTCTGCAATCCCAGCACACGAAGCGTATTAAAATATGCAGCCATGGAAACACTGCTGTTTCCTTTCTCTATATGGTATAAAGTAGTGCGGTCAATACCTGCCCGTTCAGCCACCTGTATAGTAGTCAGTCTCCTTCTTTTGCGGGCTAAGCGAATATTTTCGCCCAGCTGCTCCAGCACTTTCTGATACTTTGGGAAAATTATTTGCTTTCTAGTGCTCATTTAAATGTTGTTTATTTTCAACAAAATTAGCATAAGTGTTGATAATAACAAACATTTATACCATTTTTAACAATTTCTCTAACTAAATAACCAAAGAGGATAAGTTTTTCCTAATCAGTATATTTTGGTGAAGAAGAAACAAATATAAAGGAACCACGTCAAAGGATTTCGCTGTTAAAATCACTTTCTTTTAACCAATCTGGCGCGAGTATGCAGCTTTGCTTTGTGCGGTGGCGTACTTGTGCCATATATTTTCTACCATGTAACTTATATTGGATCTATTTGTATTATTTCTATCATTCCTTTTTCTCCACTATAATATTGTTTTGCACTACTATACAACCAACTACAGCAAAACTTATAAAATATAACTTTTCAATATCCTTAAATTTATATTTTCTGCTCATTTTTCATACAAATATAACTAAAAATTGGTTTATTATGCCGCACAAGTACCCCACGCTTTTGGGCTTTAATGCTTACTTGGGTTAGTTTGGAGGAATTAAACAAAAAAAAAACCGCTGAAGCATCTTATCTTCAACGGTTTATTCTTGTTGTTTGTGGTCCCACATGGGCTCGAACCATGGACCACCTGATTATGAGTCAGGTGCTCTAACCAACTGAGCTATAGGACCAAATAAATGTCGCCATTTATTATCGGGTGCAAAAATAGTTTTTTCTTTATAACTTTTTACTTTGTTTGCTCAATTTATTTTAAAATAATATCAAAATCTACTAAATCGATAAATACATTCACTCGTGCAGCTAATTCTTCATCACTTATCTCTTTCAACCTGTCAGGTCCAAATTTCTCCACACAAAATGATGCCATCGCACTACCATATATTACTGCTCGCTTCATGTTCTCAAATGACAAGTCTTTTGTGGCAGCCAAGTGCCCGATAAAACCACCTGCAAATGAATCGCCCGCACCAGTTGGATCAAATACTTCTTCAAGTGGCAAAGCAGGTGCAAAAAACACCCTGTTTTCATAAAACAATAAAGCCCCATTTTCTCCCTTTTTGATAATCAAGTACTTAGGACCCATTTTCATTATCTTTTTCGATGCCTTTACCAATGAGGATTCACCACTTAATTGCCTAGCTTCTGAATCATTTACCACCAATACATCCACCAGTTTCAAGGTCTGCATAAGCGAATCCAACGCTATATCCATCCAAAAATTCATCGTATCTAATACAATCAACTTAGGTCTTTTATTCATTTGTTCTATTACCTTGCGTTGCAAACTCGGCTCTATATTTCCCAAAATCAAGAACTCGCTATCTTTGTAGGATTCAGGTAAAATTGGGTCAAACTCCTCCAATACATTCAGTTGTGTTTCTAATGTATCTCTAGAATTCATATCTAAATGGTAGCGACCCGACCAAAAAAAGGATTTTTTGCCTTCCTTCACTTCTACTCCTGCCAAATCAACGCCTGCATTTTTCAACCAATTCAATTCGTTTTGGTCATAATCACTGCCTATTACAGATACTAATTTCATATCGTGCATAAACCGTGATGCTGCATGGCAAATATAATTGCCCGAACCGCCAGTAATTTTGTCGGTTTTACCAAAAGGTGTTTCTATGGCATCAAAAGCAACGGTTCCTACTACTAATAAACTCATATTTTCAATTTTAAAAAATTAAACAAAAAAGGCCACGCTTAACCGTGACCTTTTTCTTGCGCTCCTTCTTGGGCTCGAACCAAGGACCTACTGATTAACAGTCAGTTGCTCTAACCAGCTGAGCTAAAGAAGCATGCTTTTTGAAAAGCGAATGCAAATGTAGGTGAATAGATTTTATTTTCCAACTAAAAAAAGAAAAAAACTTATACTATTTTATAATTAGCAAAATTATAAGCAAAAATCCTAGAAATTAAATACATTTTAATGGCGTTTGAGTAATTCTTAGGTTCCTAAACAGTAAATTTTATTCATTATTTAATTACTTCATTTCTAAATTATTCCACCCCATTTATCTCATTTACTACTTTTAGCCCATCTCCAAGGTCGACAAAATCCAATGCTATAAAATTTATTATCCGCCCTTTTTGGGTCATACAATCTTTTGCCTGATTTGATAAAAAATCATACTTATTCACTTTTTTCGCTCCTTCTTCATCTCCAATCCCTCCTATCCAATGATTTAATAAATAAAGCTCTCGCTTGCCTCCACTTCCTCTATTTTCATTACAATCGAAGTCGCTTAAATTGGTGTGTTCATACTCATTTTCAAACATATAATCATATCCTTCTAATATAAATGGATTGCTAGCCAAACCTCCATCACCACTTTCTACCATACTCACCAATCGGCGTCCGCTTTTTACCATTTCGCCCAAGGTGGGCCATCCTTTAGCATCGTCATGAATATAGGCTATGAGCTCTAAGCCAAATGACCTATAAAAATTTCCCAAATCACTCACCGACACATCATTTTGAATGATTAGTGTAACAACATCCTCCGGATGGGCTTCCATATAGGTTTTCAAACCTCCAAAAACGGTTTCTGCTGTCTGAAATCCTAGTGGTTTGAATGAATGGTATAAAATCAACTGGTCGCCTTCTTTGTAAATATCAATCAAAAAACAGCGAACACCTCTTTCTAATTGTTTTACTATGGAAATGTTTTGATTCGGAAATGCAAATGGCCCTTTATAATTAAATGCATTGTGTGCACCTAAAAAACAGACTTCATTGTACTTTTTATCGCACAATTCCTTTTGACTATAGCAAACTTCTGTTGATTGTCTTTCATTTGAGGGCTCTTTCTTACAAGCCAACACAACTAAAAAAAAGGAGAATAAAACTAAAATCTTTTTCATGGCTTTCTATTTTTAATCTAAATAATCTTCATTCAATGTAGTTGTAACCTTTGTTTTGCTTTTCAGACGTACCATCAAACCTTCTGTTTTTGGTAGCTCATATTCAAAAAAGTATTTCAAAGTAGCTATTTTTCCTAAATAAAATACATCCTCTGGTCTTTCCACAGATTTTTTGGCCGCTATATTTCCAATTTTCAACCATTGCCAACCAATAACCATCAAACCAAATAATTCTAAGTATAAGGTGGCATCGCTTAAAAAGACAGCAGGTCCCTCTGTTTGTGCTATCCCCATTAAATGCATGGTTACTTCATTTATTTGTCCTACTTTTTTTTCTAAACTAATGCATTTTCTTTTAATGATTCATATTTCTTGGCCTCTTCAATTTCACCCATTACTTCTTGCATTAAATATTGAACAGCCTTACCGCCACCCAACATTATTTTTCGACCCAACAAATCCATCCCGTGTATGGCTGTTGTGCCTTCGTGTATTGCATGTATGCGGGTTTCTCTAAAATATTGTTCTACTGTAAAATCGGTTGTATAGCCATAGCCACCAAGGCATTGTACCGCCTGACTGGTACTTAATATGGAGGTTTCGGCAGGATAACTTTTTGCAATAGGTGTAAGTATTTCCAACAAATAATAATTTTTTTCTTGCTCGGCACCTACAGTTACTCGTTTCAAGTCTTCATAAATACAACATTGGATTTGCAAGGATAAGGAGGCTTCTATAAACGATTTCTGAAATAAAAGCATCCGCCTTACATCTGCATGATTTATAATTGGGACTTGGGGGTTTTCAGGATTTTTTTCTGTAATTGGCCTACCTTGAGAACGCTCTCTGGTGTATTGTAGTGCCGCATAATATGCGGCTGTGGAAATGGAGGTAGCATGTAATCCAACAGATATTCTTGCCTCGTTCATCATTTGAAACATATACGACAATCCCTTGTTTGCTTCGCCAACCAAATAGCCTCTACAATCTCCCTTTTCACCCATAATCAAATGCGCAATCGGTGCTCCTTTATAGCCCATTTTATGAAAAACGCCTCCCGTAAGTACATCGTTGGCAACAAGGGTATCGTCCTCATTTATTCTTGCGCGTGGAACGATAAACATAGAAATTCCTTTGGTTCCTAAAGGTGCTCCTTCAATTCGAGCAAGCATAAGATGTACTACATTTTCAACGGCATCATGATCGCCACAGGAAATAAAAATTTTATGCCCTTTTATTAAATAATATTCGTCGTTGGTGGGTGTAGCTGTAGTAGCCAAGTCGGATAACGAACTTCCTGCACCAGGTTCTGTTAGCGCCATGGTACCTTGCCAAGCACCCGAAAACATTTTAGGCAGGTAATTTTGCTTTTGCTTTTCAGATGCAAAAGATTCTATCAAATGTGCGGCACCCATTGTTAAGTAAGGAAAAGCAGTTACGCTGTAATTGGCACAACCCATAATAAAACTGCTCATCATCATCACCGTAACAGGCAACTGACTGCCACCTACGGATTCGGAAGCCGAAGAAGATATCCAACCTCCTTCACCCATTATACCCAAAATTTCTTTCATTTTTGGGTGTACCCGAATTCTTCCATCTACCAATTGGGGTTCATTTCTATCCATTTCGGTAAAAATCGGCAACAAATGAGTCGCAGAAACATCTTCAGTTGCATCCAAAAACAAATCTACTGAAGACTGATCGTGAGCACTAAAATAATCATACTCAAACAAGGCTTCTGTATGATGCACATCATACATCAAAAAATGCAAATTTTCTTTACTATAAAACTTTTTTTTCATCTATAACTACTAAATTCTAATTCAAAATTCTTTGTTTATTTTGCCCTACTTTATATGCCCAATATATGAATACAAATTGAAATACAATTCTTAAATATGGAGCTGCCTTTCCTAATTCGTTATATATATCAGGCGTTTGAAATAAATGAGCAATATGCACTACAAAAAAGGAAATAAGCAACAAAATAATTAAATAAGCGGATATTTTTCTTGTTGAAACGCTAAATAAACCAATTGCCAAAACTACTTCCATGCCTCCAGAAACAAAATTAAGAATTTCCTTTATTGGAAAAAAACTAGGCATTATATCTAAATAAAATTGGGGGTCACGAAAGTGATTCAAACCTGCCAAAAAGTATAAAATTGCCATCACAATAATAGAAACTTTTCCAATAATCTTACTCATTCTTTTATGTTTAATTTAAACAAGGCTCAATTTAAGAAAAAATTATACTTTTATATATTTTATTAAAAAAGGATTTAATGTTTTCATTTAAAATAGCAAAAAAAGAAGATTTAATCTTGGTTCATCAAATTGCTAAAAACACATGGTTTAAAACCTACAAATCGTTTATTTCAAAAGCACAAATTGATTTTATGTTTGAGAAAATGTATGCAATTGAGGCGCTAGAACAACAATTAATTTTCGAAAACAACAATTTCATTATTGCATTTATCGATAATAAACCATGTGGTTTTCTTTCCTATAAAATTATAAAAGATGAGCCAATAATTAAACTCCCCAAATTGTATGTTTTACCAAATATTCATGGCAAAAAAATAGGCTCAAGTCTAATAAACCAATTAGCGGAAATTGCAAGAAAAAACAATAAATGTTTTATCGAACTAAATGTAAACAGAAATAATCCCGCCTTACTATTTTATCTTAAATTAGAATTTTCAATAATAGATACTATTGATATTCCCTATTACGATTTTGTATTAAATGACTACCTATTACAGAAAGTGGTTCCCTAATTAACTCTTAGGCTTTTCAATTTCCTTAGCTGCAAAATCAATCGCACTTTTTACTTTTTCTTTTTCTAAAGCCAAATCGAGTAATTCGCTTACATGGTCGATATAATGAAACTTCATTCCTTTTATATAATCCGAATTGATTTCCAATACATGCTTTTCATTCTCGCTACACAGTATAATTTCTTTCAAGCCTGATCTTTTTGCTGCTAAGAATTTTCTCTTTTATTCCGCCCACTGGCAATACCTTACCTCTTAATGTAATTTCGCCAGTCATGCCCAAAAATGGCTTTACTCTTCTTTGCGTAAACAAGGAAGCCAATGCTGTAAAAATTGCGATTCCCGCTGATGGACCGTCTTTTGGTGTGGCACCTTCAGGAACATGTAAATGCAAATTAAAATTGTTAAAAGCATTTTGTGGAATGCCTAATTCATCCGCTTTTGCTCGCAAAGTAGATAGCGCGGTATTGGCCGATTCCTTAAAAACGGTACCCAAATTTCCTGTTATTTGTAATCCACCTTTTCCTTCATAAGCATTGGTTTCAATAAACAATATATCGCCCCCAACTGATGTCCAAGCCAAACCAACTGCTACTCCAGGCGGATTTTCATTGGCATATATATCGTTTGAATATTTTCTTTTACCAAGAATAATCTCCAAATCATCTACCTTCACATTTGGCTCGTAATCAATTTCCATAGCTACTTTTTTCGCTATATTTCGCATTACAGAGGCAATTACTCTATCTAATTCCCTTACCCCTGCTTCACGTGTATATTCTGAAATTAATTTTTGCAAAATTGGCAACCCTAATTTCACGTGGCTCGCCTTTAGTCCATGCGCTTCTCTTTGTTTTTTAACCAAATGTTTGGTTGCAATCTGCATTTTTTCTTCTACCGAATAACCCGAAATATGGATTATTTCCATTCTATCTCTTAAAGCAGGCTGAATACTTTGCAAACTATTAGCAGTTGCCACAAACATCACTTTGGACAAATCGTAATCGAGCTCTAAAAAATTATCATAAAAAGTGCTGTTCTGTTCAGGATCCAATACTTCAAGCAAAGCCGATGAAGGGTCGCCACGATGGTCTTTGCCCACCTTATCGATCTCATCTAATATAAAAACTGGATTTGAGGAATTTACTTTCTTCAAATTGGTAAGAATCCTACCTGGCATAGCACCTATATACGTTCTTCTATGACCTCTTATTTCCGATTCGTCGTGTAAACCTCCGAGCGACATTCGAACATATTTGCGTTCTAATGCTTTTGCAATAGACTTGCCCAAAGATGTTTTACCCACACCCGGAGGGCCAACAAAACAAAGAATCGGCGATTTTAAATCCCCTTTTAATTTCAAAACAGCCAAATACTCTAAAATTCTATCTTTTACTTTTTCCAATCCAAAATGATCTTCTTCAAGTATTTTTTCTGCTCGTTTTAAGTCAAAATTATCTGCCGAATATTCATTCCATGGCATATCAATCATCAACTCCAAATAATTCAACAACATAGAATATTCTGCAGCTGCAGGGTTTATCCTTTGCAATTTCCCAATTTCCTTTTCAAATACTTCTGCTACTTTTTCCGACCATTTCTTTTCTTTGGCCTTATCGCGCATTTTTTGTATTTCTTGCAAAAATGAATCACCACCTAATTCTTCCTGTATGGTTTTGATTTGCTGGTTCAGAAAATAATCTCTCTGTTGCTTTTCAATATCTACTTTTACTTTATTATGTATGCTATTTTTTAATTCTAATAGCTGCACCTCTTCATTTAAATAACCTAATACTTTTTGGGCTCTATCCAAAATTGAAGGAATTTCTAAAATTTCTTGTTTGTCTTTTGTTTCTAAATTTAAATTGGAAGTGATAAAATGCGTTAAAAATCTAAGACTATTAATATTGGTCACAACAACTTTTGCCTCTGACGGAATATTTGGAGAAAGGTCCACAATTTTTGCAGCCAATTCTTTCAAATTAGAAGTTATTGCTTTTACCTCTTGAGACATCGGAGGGTTTAAATCGTCTAATGGCACTATTTCTCCCTCAAAAAATGGTTCAGATGTAACAACTTCTATCAACTCAAATCGCCTAACACCTTGAATGATGAGTGTAGTTCCACCATCAGGCATTTTTAGCATTTTTATTATTCGGGCTATTGTTCCAATTTTGTTTAAATCTTCTGAACTTGGCTCTTCTGTTTGAGTATCCTTCTGCGCCAAAACGCCTATAAATTTATCCGACTTATATGCCTTTTTTACTGCTTTAATCGACTTATCTCTTCCTACTGATATTGGAATTACAACTCCAGGAAACAAAACATTATTTCTTAATGGCAATAATGGCATCGGCGATTTGAAATCCGACTTTTGTGCATCCTCATCCTCGTCCAATGATAACATTGGCACCATTTCTATATCTTCATCTGATATTCCAGACATTCCTAATTGTTCGAACATAATTTAAATATACCAATTTTTAAAATGGGGTGCAAATTTACAATTTTTCTTCCATTATTTAGGCTAATGATAAAATCAATATTTATGCCGCTTCTCCTTTTTGGACAAAATGGCAGAAATTAAGGCTAAGGAATAAAATCCCTTTATAAAATAATTTTCAAGGCATTCATCAGCCTGTCGATATTTTCAATATTTGAACCATAACCCATCAATCCGATTCGCCACAATTTACCGAATCCAGCACCCAGTCCAGCGCCTACTTCTATACCATAATCCAATAATAGCGATTTACGGATTGCTGCATCATCCATTCCCTCTTTCAACAAAATGGTATTCAACTGTGGCAATCTATAAGGCGCCTCTACATAAAAATCCATCCCTAATGTAGCCATTGCATCACTTAAATAAAGGTGGTTTCTGGTATGGCGCGACCATGAATTTTCTAATCCTTCTTCCATCAAAATTACCAATGATTCATGTAAAGCATAAAAACTATTTACAGGCGCAGTATGATGATAGGATCTTTTTTCAAAACTACCCCAATACGGCCACACATTGTTAAGATCTAAAAACCAACTTGTTATAGGTGTTTTTCTATTTTTAATTTTTTCAACTGCCAATGGACTGATTGTAACAGGCGACATACCTGGCACACTACCTAACCCTTTCTGACTACAAGAATATGCCATATCAACGCCCCATTCGTCGACCCTAAATTCGGTTGCACCCAATGTGGTTACAGCATCTACAATGGTAATACAACCAGCCTGCTTAGCTATTTCACACAATGCTTTTGTGTCATTTCTAACGCCTGTGGAAGTCTCAGAACTCACAAATCCTACAAACTTCGTATCAGGATTATATTTTAATGTAATTTTTAAATTTTCGATATCCAAAGGTTTGCCCCACTCACCTGCTACTACCACCACTTCAGCACCACTTCGTTCGGCCACTTGTTTCATCCTATCGCCAAAGTAACCATTGGTACAAATAATTACTTTTTCACCGGGCTCAATTAAATTTACAAATGAAAACTCCATTCCAACCGAACCTGGAGCAGAAATAACAAAAGTATGTTCGTTCTCAGTTAAAAATGAATTTCTCAACATGGCCTTTATTTCATCCATCATCGAAATTACATTCGGATCTAGATGACCTAATGTAGGCTGACTTAATGCTTTTAAAACCCTAGGATTCACCGTTGCTGGGCCAGGACCTAACAAAATACGACTAGGTGCTAAGAAACTTTTAAAAGTATTTTCCATAATTTATAATTTATTTTTTTAAGAAAATAAAGGTAGTGGCTTTTTTACTTCAAAAAATATTATTCCTTTTTCTTAAAGTAAATTTGATAATTGTAAAATCTAAATTTATATTTGTCTAATTAAAAAATTAGACAAACCTAAATAATTATGCTGTCAATTATAATTGAAAATTACTTAAAATCCATTTTTCATTTATCTCAAAATGAAAACAATAGAATTACAACTACTGAATTGGCAAAATACATGAATGTAAAATCTGCATCGATAACCGATATGATGCAACGTTTGGAAGGCATGGATTTGGTTGATTATAAAAAATATCAAGGCGTTATTTTAACCAATTTAGGCAGAAAGAGGGCAATCGACCTAGTTAGAAAACACCGATTATGGGAAGTATTTTTAGTAGAAAAACTACAGTTTACTTGGAGCGAAGTGCATGTGGTAGCCGAACAATTAGAACATATTCATTCCGAAAAATTAATAGACAGATTGGAGCATTTTTTGGGCAATCCAAAATGGGATCCACATGGCGACCCCATTCCAGACAAGGAAGGTACCATGGAAACCCGCGAACAATTTCCACTAGCGGAATTACTAAAAGGAGAAACTGCCACTATTTTAGGTGTTTCGCTTGATGATGAAAATTTCCTAAAATTCTTGGAAGAAAGTGAGCTTACAATTGGCAAAAAAATACTTGTAAATACAGCCTTTTCCTTTGATGATTCGGTTCAAATACTGGCAAATAAGCAACTAATCAATTTATCAAAAAAGGTAGCACAACACATACTTGTACGAAAAGACTAAACAGAATTTATGATTTAAGAATTTTAATTTTAGATTTAAGATTTGATGAAGTTGAGTTGCAAATAATAGATTCCCTAAAATAGTTATGAAATTACTATTGTAAAAATCTAATTCAAATTGCTCAATTTCATTCAAAATCACCTTACAATTTGCATTAAATCTTGTCAATTCTATTTTTTCGTAAAAAAAATTGCATTTTTGCGATAAGGAAATCAATTATGCAATTTAGTCAAATTATTGGTCACGCTAATTTAAAATCACACCTTTTGGATGTGGTTAAGTCGGAAAAAATTCCTCATGCCCAGCTTTTTATAGGCCCAGAGGGAAATGGCGCTTTGGCTATGGCAATTGCATTTGCACAATTAATAAACTGCGAAAAACCCACAGAAACCGACTCGTGTGGTATTTGTGGTGCTTGTCAGAAGGCAAAAAAAATGATACATCCAGATATCCATTTTACGTTTCCCGTAATTGGAAAAAAAGAGGGAAAACCTCCTTTGAGTGATGATTGGATTGCTGAATTCAGAAAATCAGTACTCGAAAACCCTTATTTAAATGAATATGATTGGCTTCAAAAAATAAAAGCAGAAAATAAGCAAGGCAATATTACGGCTTTGGAGGCAAAGAATATTTTGCGCAAACTTTCCTTTAAAAATTATGAAGGAAAATATAGAGTATCTATTATTTGGAAACCAGAAGCACTAAAAAAGGAAGGAAATATTTTACTTAAATTAATTGAAGAACCACCAGCCAATACTATTATTATTTTGGTGGCCGAAAACCAAGAGGATATTTTACCCACTATTTTATCGAGGACTCAGATAACTAAAATTAATAGAATTGAAGATAAGGATATTTCAGCCGCATTGATAAACCAATATCAAGTAGAAGCGGAAAAGGCGCAACGAATTGCCTTTTTAGCTGATGGCAATTTTCGTGAAGCACTTTTGTTAGTAGAAAATGAAGATGATCCATTTGATCAAGATTTAAAAGATTGGCTCACTTTTACCTTGAATAATAATGCTTCAGAGCTTGTCTCTTTTATGGAAAAAAAAGCGGGGAAAGGCCGTGAACACATCAAACAATTTTTGGAGTACTATTTGCATTTTCTCAGGGAGTGTATGATTTTAAAGTTTTCCAACCAATTAAACGCCAAATTTACCCATTCAGAAAAACAGCTTGCAGAAAGAATGAGTCGTTTTTTAAATGAAGAAAAACTATACCTTTTGGTGCCTTTAATTGAAAAATGCCATTATGCTATCGAGCGAAATTGCAACCCAAAAATTACCCTGCTTAATCTTTCGATACAAATGGAAAAAATATTGCGTGGCAAACCAATTTCTACTGAAAGTTGGGTGGAGCGGATTGGATAGTTGTGAAGATAGAAATGAGAAGTTTGAAACTAGATGTGAGAAGCTAGAATCAAGAAGCAAGATTTAATTTGTTCACCTTTACGAATTTGGTTTTTGAAAAACAGATTTAAAAAAATACTAAACCGCAAAGGACGCAAAGAAAATATACGCAAAGAAGGCACAAAGAGAGGGAAGAATCAAGAAACAAGATTTAACTTTGTACACTTTTGCGAACTTTGTGTAACAACTTTGCTTGCTTTGCGGTTAAAAATGTAAAACGAGTCATTAAGCATTTCCTATCGGTTGGTGTCCTCACCAACCGAAAATAAATTGATTTTATACAATAGATTTATTTCATAAACGCAAGGAATAAATGGAAATAGTAAAATGGTATTTGTCAAAATTGCCATTAAATTATACCTAGAGTAGTGCTTTATTATTTATATTTCAAAAATGGTATTGATGAATTTGATTTTTCGGTTGGTGAGGACACACAACCGATAGATAATCTTCTATACATTTACAAATCCCCCCAACATTTCCAAATTATTTCATTCGCTAATTCGCTAATTATTTTATTGCTTCATTATTACATTCTCCTGCCTTAGGGATTGGAGCGGTATCCTTTTTTTTGTTTGGAAGTGAAGAAAGGCAAAAAAGATATAAGCGCAAAGCCCGACCCTTGTGGTAAGGCCAAAAAAAATATATTGGTAATAAAGCCAATTTTATATGGTATTGTGCCACTTCTTTTTCGTTTACCAACATTCGTGAATAGGATTTCAATTAATTTTGTGGATATTTGTAAGGAAAAATATATAAAATGAGTTGTGGAAGTTGTGGTACATCAAGCGGCACGCCTAGCGGTTGCAGGAGTAATGGGCATTGCGAGAGTGGTGGTTGTTCGAAAATGGAAGTTTATGATTGGCTGTCGGACTTAGGTTTGCCAAGTCAAAAATTTAATATTTATGAGTTGAGTTTTAAAAATGGTGCCCGAAAAGGGTATTATAGAAACGACAAAAACTTAGAATTATACACAGGCGATATGGTAATTGTAGAGGCGGCAAGCGGCTACGATTTGGGCAAAATATCGCTGAGTGGCGAGTTGGTGAAAATCCAAATGAAAAAATACAAGGTGAAAGAGGACGATGAAGAGATAAAATCGATACTCAGAATAGCCCGTGAAAACGAACTAAAATTGATGGACGACGCTCGGTCGAAGGAAAAGGAAACGATGCTTTCGGCGCGAATATTGGCTAGAAACCTAGGTTTGCAAATGAAATTGGGCGATGTAGAATTTCAGGCAGACTGTAAAAAAGCCACTTTTTATTATACCGCCGACGGTAGAGTGGATTTTAGAGAGTTGATAAAAGTATTGGCTGCAGAATTTAAAGTGCGTATAGAAATGCGACAAATTGGTGCACGTCAAGAGGCTGGCAGAGTAGGCGGAATTGGCGCTTGTGGCAGGGAATTGTGTTGCTCATCGTGGCTCACTTCTTTTAAATCTGTAAATACTTCAGCGGCGCGCTACCAAAATTTATCGATTAACCAATCGAAGCTATCTGGACAGTGTGGCAGGCTTAAATGTTGTCTGAACTTTGAATTGGATTCCTATTTGGACGCATTGAAGCATTTTCCTGAAAAAGCGGATATGATAGAAACCGAAGCAGGCGTGGCTTACTCGGTAAAAACGGATGTGTTGAAAGGCATGATTTATTATGCTTATCCAAAAACGGGCACTTTCTATCCTGTACCTATTGATACCGTAAAAACGATATTGGAAATGAATAAATTGGGCAAAAAACCCAAAGATTTGGTAGAAATAGCAGAAGTAGAGGAAAAGGAAGAAGTGATAGAATATGCAGATGTGGTAGGTCATATTTCGTTGCAATCGCTTGAAAGAAGTGGAAAAAATAAAAATAATAAGAAAAAACCTTTCCAAAACAATAAATCGGAACAACATTTGCAAGGCAATAAAGGAGGACAACAGCAACAACAAACAAAACCAAACTATCAGAATCAGAATCAGCCTCAAAACAAACCAAACAATGGGAATAATAACCCACAAAATGGACAACGAAATAAGCAACACAACAGACCAAATAACAATGCACAGCATCAAAATAGAAATCAGCAAAATAATAAACCAAAGGATGGTAATCCGCCGGTGGCATAATTATTTGTTTGGAATACGTTTTTTTATTTGTTGTTTTTGTTCTATTCATGTTGCGGAAGCCAAAACTGGCGACAGTTTGCCAGCCTATTTGCCAGAAGCTAGTTTGCCGAGTCCGACTGCCAAAACCATTGCTTTTTTGAAAAAAGACTATTGGAACGTTTATGGCATTTCGCCGTATGCCGAAAATGTACGTAAAGAAATAAAAACCTATACAGCACCTTTTATTTTGAATAAAATTGATAATCACCCTTCATTTGATTACCTGTTTAGAGCCAGTTATTGGCTGGTCTTGGACTCCAATTATCAAAGTATAATTCCAGAGCTAATAAAAAGAATAACGGACACCTCTTATGTAGGCCTTACAGATGCGAATGATGTGGTAATTTGGGAGCGCGTGAAAACGGGTGAAATGAAGCGAAATGGTATTGCTTTTTATGTAGATGACGACCTTTATATAGTAGCCGGAAGAGCGGATTGGCTGCTGAGAAGAATATCGGGCTTGGATAATGGACGTGTAAAAATGAATCCAGCCATGGCCGACTTAAAAGCTTTACAACAGAAATGGTTGGCCTGGTATAAAACACTTTTGATACCTCCTACTGTTCCTTCAAAAAAGCCACAGAAGCCTTAATGGCTTCTTGAGTAAATAGTGGCAATTGCTCGTCGACCCATGGATGTTTGCCTCCAAAAGTATGATCAGCATTTTCTATAATTTTTAATTCACCTGTTACCGATTTTTCTTTTAATTGCATAGCCATTTCCAAAGGAACGGTGGTGTCGTTGGTTCCATGCACGATTAAAAAAGGGCAATGAATGGATGGCAATAAATTAAGAATATCTAATCTGTCTGCATTTTCAACCAAATCTTGCATCAACTGAAAATATAAAGGCATATTTTGTTTGGTCCGCGAATTAAAAGTATGTATTACACCATCCTTTTTCCACTCTTCGATATTGTCGGAAGGCAAAAATTGTCCAAATTGGCTAACTGATGCCCAGGTAATGAGTTTGGTTACTCGTTTATCTTCAGCTGCTTTTAAAATAGAAATACCTCCACCACGACTATGTCCTAATAAATACAATTTTGAGAAATCGAATTCTTTATTTAAAATATAAGGTTGTTTTTTCAAAACATACTCAATTACACAACCCAAGTCGTCGAGCTCAATAGAATAATTATTGTTTCCGAATGCTTCCAAATCGGCAAAATCAATTGGCTGTTTTGGTGTGGTGCCGTTATAGGAAAAATTAAATTTTACGAAAATAAATCCGGCATCAGCAAAGGCTTGTGCAAGCAAATCGAAATGACCCCAATCTTTAAAGCCTTTGAAGCCGTGCGAAAATATAAGGATTGGTTTTGGCTTTCCGGTTCGTTTGTAATAAAAATCAAGCAAGATTGGCTTTTCTTTACTACCCGAAAGGATTATATTTTTATGAACGATCATTTATTGACATTTTTTATATAAATAATTTTTGTTTAAAGATTACCTTTATTTCCGAATCTTAAAACAAAAAGAGTAAATCATTTTAATTCAAATTTTATCTTTTTTTTTAAGACAAATATAAACCAAATATGTCATCAAAAAGCATAGAATTTAAAGCACCAATAGAAGCGGAGCTCGGAATTTTTGAAAAAAAATTTCGCGATATTATGCGTAGTGAGGTTCCATTGCTGGACAAAGTAACCTATTATATTATCCAACGAAAGGGAAAACAGATCCGTCCGATGTTTATTTTTTTGGTTGCCAAAATGGTGGGTCAAATAAATGAAAGCACTTATGTCGGTGCTTCCCTAATCGAATTGTTACATACTGCTACCTTGGTACATGATGATGTAGTAGATGATGCGAATGAGCGAAGAGGTTTTTTTTCAGTAAATGCTTTATGGAAAAATAAAATAGCCGTTTTGGTGGGTGATTATTTTCTTTCTCGTGGTCTACTTTATGCATTAGACACAAACCAATACAAACTCCTACATATCGTTTCCACCGCCATAAAGCAGATGAGTGAAGGGGAATTGATGCAAATGGAAAAAGCCCGTAAATTAGACATTGATGAATCTATTTACTATGAAATTATTAGAAACAAAACTGCCTCTTTAATTTCTGCTGCTTGCGAAACAGGTGCGGCTTCTGCCTCTACTGACGAAAATCTGATTGCTCAAATACGACAAATGGGCGAATATATTGGCATGGCATTTCAGATAAAAGACGATTTGTTTGATTTTGGCGAAAAGGAAATTGGCAAACCAAGAGGCATCGACATAAAAGAAAGAAAAATGACATTACCGCTGATTTACGCACTCAATCATGCAGACAAAGACACGAAAAAGTGGATAATTAATACCATCAAAAATCATAATGAAGACAAAGTAAGAGTAAACGAACTAATACAATATGTAATTAAAAGTGGTGGCATTGAATATACGCAACAAAAGATGTACGAATACAAAGAAAAAGCGTTTGCAATATTAAATACTATGCCAGCAAATGAGGCACACAATAATTTAAAGGAATTGGTAGATTATATTACAGAAAGAAATTATTAGAATATTGTCCAAAAAATTTAATTTTATCTTTTTTAACAACAATTAATAGCTCCTTTAACATTTAAAATAAATACCTTGCACTAAAATTAAACATATGACTTTTAAATCTACAATTAGTGTTTCGTTATTGCTTTTATTTGGAACGGCATTAAATGCTCAAAATGCCAATAAAGCGTATGCCATTTCGGGCAAAAAGAATAATCCTAGTCAATGGTCGGATATACGAGCCATTGATTTAGAAACTGGGAAATCATCATTGATTTTTGAATCAGGAATCAATAATTTTAAAATTCAGAATGTTGAATCTAAACAAAGTAGCGAAAACATTCCACAAATAAACCCTACCGAAAAGGGTGTAGCGGCTTGTGCTCTGGATGTAAAACATCAGCGATTGTATTTTTCGCCAATGAATATGTCGCAAATTTGTTATATCGATTTATCTAAAACAGAGCCTTCGTTTGTAGTTGTAAAAAGTGATGTAATTGCAAATGCAAACCTAAGCAAACAAGAAGACCAAATATCTAGAATGGTAATTGCTGCCGATGGAAATGGTTACGCTTTGAATAATAATGGAGATCATTTTATCAAATTCACATTGGGCAAAAACCCGAAAGTGGAAGACTTGGGTAAATTGGTAGATGATAATAATAATAAAGAAATTTCCATACACAGTATTTGTACGAGTTGGGGTGGCGATATAGTGGCAGATGCCAACGGAAAACTGGTTTTGATTACAGCCAACCACTACGTATTTTCAATAAATCCGGTTAATAGAGTTGCTACATTATTAGGCAATATTAAAAACCTGCCTATAAAATACACCACTAATGGAGCAGTTGTAAATGCTCAAGGAGAATTGGTTGTGTGCAGTGCGAACGCAATGGATGGTTTGTACACGGTAAACTTAAAAGATTTTACTGCTAAAAAAATCGAAAGTTCGGAGCCAGCTTTTACCGCTTCTGACTTAGCAAATGGCAAATTTTTAAATGAAAAAGCAAAAAGCAATACCATTTCTGTAACAGGAATTGACGATAAATATTTAAGTATCGGTCTTTATCCAAACCCAACTTTGGGCGATTTTAACTTATCATTCGATGGCAATGAAAAAGGTGCTTATGTGATAACGATAACTGACCTTTTGGGCAAAACCATTTTTAGCAAAAAAATAGAAGTAGAAAATACTTTACAAGTAGAAAAAATACAATTACCACAAGGAATTGCAAAAGGAATTTATATTGTTTCTGCTGTAAATACGACTACGAAAAAAAGCTATACAGAGGAATTGATAGTACAATAAGAAATTCATAAACCAGTTAAAAAAAACCTTTTGAGATATTTCAAAAGGTTTTTTTTATTTTTGATAAAACAAAAAAAATGAGCAAAACCATTTTTCAAATATTATTTTTTGCTTGCTTCGGAATGAGTGCCGAAATATTTTTTGTTGCATTTAGTAACCTCATTTCCAATACCCCGTTTTGCAATGAACCATTATTTTCTTTAACTGGAAAAACATACGTTTGGATGTTCCCAATTTATGCCTCCATTCCGTTTTTATTTAGATTCATTTATAGCAAAATATCCAAATATCCAATTCTTTTACGGCTTTTTATTTATGCATTCATCATTTTTTGTGTAGAGTTTTTGAGTGGTTTTTTGTTAAAACAAATTACGGGAAAATGCCCATGGGAATACGCCACTGGCTACCATGTTTGTGGATTTATACAATTAGAATTCACTCCTTTTTGGATGTTTTTTGCGTTTATAATTGAATATTTGTATTTGTTTATTGAAAAATTGTTTGAAGGAAAAGGTTAATTAATTTCACTTATACTCACTTTTGAGTATTTTTTCCAAGCCAAACATTTTATCACGTAATCGAGCGGCCTCCATAAAGTCGGTTTCTTTGGCTGCTTTCTGCATTTGTTTTTTTGTTTTTTCAATTGCTTTCTCCAAGTCGCGCTTTGAATTAAACTCATTAGGTTCCTCAGCTACCATTGCAATTCGGGCATCTTCCTTAGCAAAATAATCTACTTTTTTCTGTTTTTCAGCCTCCACTTGGCTATCTAACATAGAAGCACGATTAATGATTTCTTCGCGTGTTTTAAAAACGGTAGTGGGAATTATTCCGTGTTGCAAATTGTACTGAATTTGTTTCTCCCGGTGTCTTTCTGTTTCATCAATGGTGCGCTGCATCGAATCGGTTGTTTTATCTCCATACATAATTACCAATCCATTCGAGTTACGTGCTGCCCTTCCAGCAGTTTGCAATAGCGACTTTGTATTTCTCAAAAAACCTTCTTTATCAGCATCTAAAATAGCCACCAGCGACACTTCGGGCAAATCTAATCCTTCTCTCAGCAAATTTACGCCTATTAAAACATCAAATTCGCCGAGCCTTAGGTTTTTAATTATTTCAACCCTTTCCAATGTATCCACTTCCGAGTGAATATATCGACATTTGATGCTCAATTTGTCCAAATATTTGGCCAATTCTTCGGCCATTCTTTTGGTAAGCGTAGTCACCAAAACACGCTCATTTAATTGAATCCGTTTGTCAATTTCATCCAATAAATCATCTATTTGATTCATGCTTGGCCGCACCTCAATTGGTGGATCTAACAACCCAGTTGGTCGTACTATTTGTTCTACAAATTCCCCTTCGGTTTGTATCAATTCATAATCAGAAGGCGTAGCACTTACAAAAATAGTTTGTCCGATAACTTGTTCAAATTCATGAAAATTTAAAGGCCTATTATCCATTGCAGACGGTAAACGAAAACCATATTCCACTAAATTTATTTTACGAGACCGATCTCCACCATACATTGCGCTTACTTGGGGAATTGTAACATGACTCTCATCAACTATCAATAAAAAATCATCAGGAAAATAATCTAATAAACAAAACGGCCTATCTCCAGCTTTTCGTCTATCAAAAAAACGAGAATAATTCTCGATACCCGAGCAGTAACCTAATTCGCGTATCATTTCCAAATCATAATTAACCCGCTCTTCTAACCTTTTGGCTTCTTCGTGTTTTCCCGTTTTTTTGTAGTAATCACATTGTGCTTTTGTTTCATCTTGTATTTCGTTCAAAATAGTAGGCAATAGTTCGGTTGGAGCCAAATAAATATCAGCAGGAAAAATGGCCATATCATTTAATTTTTCCATTCGCCTCCCTGATATTGGGTCGAAAGACTCCATTTCTTCAATTATATCTCCCCAAAAAATAATTCGATAGGCATGGTCGGTATAGGGTAAATAAATTTCTACATTTTCCCCTATGACCCTAAAATTTCCACGCTCAAAAATTTCCGTTGTTCTGCTATATAAATTATTTACCAATTCATACAAGAAAGTAGTCCTACTTTTAGACATGCCTTTTGATAATCTGATAATTCTATTTTTAAATTCCGCAGGATTCCCTAATCCATAAATGCAAGAAACAGAAGCAACAACAATCACATCTCGCCTACCCGACACAAGTGCTGTGGAAGAGCTCAATCGCAATTTTTCGATTTCTTCATTTATACTCATATCCTTTTCAATATAAGTACCCGTAACGGGCAAATAGGCTTCGGGCTGATAATAATCATAATAAGAAACGAAATATTCCACCTTATTCTCAGGAAAAAACTCTTTAAACTCTCCATAAAGCTGTGCTACCAAAGTCTTATTATGACTCAAAACCAATGTTGGTCGTTTAACTTGTTGTATTACGTTAGCTATGGTAAAAGTCTTGCCAGAACCTGTAACGCCTAATAAAACTTGCGATTTTACACCATTATTTAACCCATCAACTAATTGTTGGATTGCAATTGGCTGATCACCCGCTGGGCTAAATTTTGAATGTAAATTAAATTCCATCTATTAATAAAAATCAAATTTATCCTTTTTTTATACCTAATCATACAAAAAATTGTACTTTTGTGCACTCATAAATTAAACATAAACTAATCAGTAAAAAAAATTGGAATTATTAGCGTTATTATTTCTAAAATTCCAAAACACAAATCCAAATTTAATCATAATTCGAGTAAATAAATAAAAAATGAAATTTAAAGAAATTGTTTCCGTTAGCGGAATATCGGGGCTTAAGAGAATAATTGGTCAAAGAGTAGATGGTTTAATATTAGCAGATTTAGACGATACCAATCGCCGTTTTTTTTCAAATAGAATAAATATGTTTTCGCCATTAGAAAATATTTCTATTTATACGGAAGACGATTCAGTTCCTTTATTGGATGTTTTTATTGAAATGAAAAACCAATTTGAAACAAATCCACCAGTTGACCATACTTCGGATTCTGCTACATTAAGGTCTTATTTAGAAAAAATATTACCAAGTTTTGACCATGAAAAAGTACAAATAAGTGATATAAAAAAACTTATAAAATGGTTTCATTTATTAGATCCTTTAGCCGTTTTGGTAAAAGAAGAAGAAAGTGAAACTGAAAAAAAACCAATTGAAGCAGCAGTTGAGGAATCAATTGCGGAAATGAGTGAAGAAGCAAAACCAACAAAAAAGAAAGGCAAAAACTAATAAATGGAAATAGTAGCGATTGAGAAAAAAACTAGAAAGTTTATTCCTAATGATTTAAAAGTTGAAAATTGGGCACAATTATCTCCATTTTTCGATAAATTATTACATCATAAAATAAATGGAATAGATGATTTACTCGTTTGGATGGAAAACAGATCCGAATTAGGCGCTGCTATCGACGATGAATTTAGATGGAGATATATTCGGCAAACTTGTGATACCGAAAATGAAAAGCTTAGAGAAGAATATGAGTATTTCGTAAGTGAAATTTCTCCAAAATTAATGGAGATCAACAATCAATTAAATGAGAAAGTTGCACAATCAGGATTGCTAGATGCTTTAGAAGAAAAAGGATTATCCGTTTATGTACGTGGATTAAAAAATTCACTTGAATTATTCAGAGAGGAAAATATTCCACTTTATACCGAATTAAACTTAAAAGAACAGGAATATGGTCAGATAATTGGCCGCATGACTATACAACATAATGGCGAGGAGCTGACAACTGCTCAGGCCAATAAATTATTGCAAAATGAAGACCGATCGCTTCGTGAAACCATATTCAAAAAAGTTGGCGAACGACGATTACAAGACAAAGAAGCACTAGAAAATCTATTTGACGAATTAATTGTAATTAGAGACAATATTGCAAAAAATGCAGGGTTTGATAATTATAGAGATTATAAATTTAAAGAATTAGGTCGATTTGATTATGGAGTAAAAGAATGTGAGGATTTTCATGATGCTGTAAAAAATGAAGTAATTCCATTAGTAAAAAAAATAGACCAAAATATTAAAAACAAATTAGGTGTAAGCACGCTAAGGCCTTACGATTTGGATGCACCTTTTCCTGGTGAAAAAACACTTAAACCATTTAATGGAGCGCGTGAATTGATTGAAAAATCTATCCTTACTTTGGATAAAATAGACCCTTATTTTTCGTGGTGTTTGGCTACAATGGACAAAATGAACCATTTTGACCTAGAAAGCAGAAAAGGGAAAGGCCCAGGCGGATATAATATGTCGATGCCCGAATTGGGCGTTCCATTTGTATTTATGAATGCCAGCGGAACTCATGGAGATGTTACAACTATGGTGCATGAGGCTGGACATGCTGTGCACTCTTTTTTGGTAAAAGACCTTCCATTTGATTTCGATAAAGAAGTAAGTTCTGAAGTGGCAGAATTGGCCTCTATGAGCATGGAATTATTTGCATTAGAAGCATATTCCACTTTTTATAGCGACGAAAATGACCTTAAAAAAACTAAATCCGATCAATTAGAAAGGATAATTACCATTTTGCCATGGATTGCAATAATAGATAAATTTCAGCATTGGATTTATACCAATATTGGACATAGCCAAGCAGAAAGAAAAGCAGCATGGATATCAATATCAAATGAATTTTCATCAGGCGAAAAAAATTGGGAAGGTTTGGAAGAAATTGCTGCCTATAATTGGCACAGACAATTACATATATTTGAAGTGCCTTTTTACTATATTGAATATGGAATCGCACAACTTGGCGCACTCGGAATGTGGAAAAATTTTAAAGAAAACCCAAAAAATGCTATAGAAAATTACAAAAAAGCATTGGCTTTAGGTTATACCAAATCTATTCCTGAAATGTATGAAACGGCAGGTGTTCCTTTTAATTTTACTAGCCAACATATTGGTAAATTGATGCAATTTATCCAACAGGAATTATAGTAATTCAGCTTATTGGTTTGCTTGTATATTCCACATTTTGGCATACAAACCATTCTGGAAAAGCAATTCATCATGCGTTCCCATTTCGCTAACGGCACCCGACTCTAATACAATTATTTGGTCTGCATTTACTAAAGTGGACAAACGGTGTGCAATGATTATAGTTGTTTTTCCAACAGAAAGGGATTTTATATTCTCTTTAATCACCTGTTCTGTTTCGGTATCTACACTACTTGTAGCTTCATCCAAAATGAGAATCGGTGCATTTTTAAGTATCGCCCGAGCAATGCTTAGCCGCTGTCGTTGTCCACCACTTAACTTGATTCCTCGTTCGCCTACCAATGAATCATAACCTGCCTCCAAGCCATTGATAAAATCATGTAAGGTCGCTTTTTTGGCTGCCTCAATTATCGCCTCTTGACTTACATTTGGGCAACCATAGGCTATATTTTCGCTAAAATTACCATGAAAAACATACACATCTTGGCTCACCAAACTTATTGAGCTGCGCAAATCATGCAAAGAAAATTCGTTTATATTTGTATAATCGATGAGCAAACTACCTTTATTTGGATCATACAATCGTAGGATTAATTTAGTAAGTGATGTTTTTCCTGCTCCTGTCGGACCCATAATTCCTGTCGTTTTACCCGCTGGAATATGAATATTTAAATTTACTAAAACCGGCCTATTATTTTCAAAATATCCAAACGAAACATCCTTAAAATCAATTCCAAACTGCATAATAGGAAATGGAGTTGGCAGTTCTTTTTCAATAATAGTGGTAGGAATATCCATCAAACCAAAAATACGCAAACTAGATGCTTTGGCTTTTGCAGTATCATCAAAAACCTTTCCGAGACGCGTCATTGGCCATAAAAGCCGTTGAACCAACATACCAAAAATAGCCAATTGACCAATGGTGATGTCATGCGTACCATTCATTATCCAAAATGCAGGAACCACCAAAACCGCAGCAAATCCAAAAGCAATAAACACCCGAATTAATGGTTCGTAAGCCGCTCGATACTTAATAATATCCAAGTTCGCTATCTTAAAAGTAGTAGATGCTTTATTTACTCTTTCAGATTCAAATGCCTCTGTTGTAAAACTCTTTATCACACCAATTCCACCTATATTATTCTCTAGTCGATTGTTTAATTCGCCAGCACTTTTTCTGGTGATAAAATACCTTTTGGTAACCAATTTTTCATAAAAATAACTTCCCCAAATAATAAAAGGAATAGAAGACATAGCCAACAAACAAAGTAATGGTGAAACCATATAAAAAGCTATTGCAGAAAAAACGACCAAAATTACTACTTGTAATAATTCATTGAAAACCTCTGAAATGAATTTTTCGAGCTGACTAATATCCTCGCTCAAAATAGAAATCAAATTGCCGGTACGCGCATTTTCAAAAAACTGGGTGTCCTTTTTTTGAAGGTTATCGTATAACTTGATCCTTAAATCATGTTGCACCTTTTGGGAAATTTCCATAAAATTTCTTTTATACAGCCACTCAAAATAGCTTTCAAAACCAAAAATCACAAAAATAGAAGCACCAACCAACCAAATTCCTTTTACAATGTCTTGGTTTGCAAACATATCCACCCAAGGAACTGGATTTTTCAATACCACATCTACCATCCATCCTACAATAAATGGTGGCGCCAAATCCAATATTTTATTGGTAATGCTATAGATACAACTTAAAATAAATTGAATTCTATATGGTTTCAAAAAAGGATATAAAACTTCCATATTTAACAAATCTAGAGAAAAAAAAAGGAATGATAAATTAAGGCTTTGTTATAAAAATTAATGAGCCTAATAATATTTGCCAAATGGAAAAATCTATCTTCATCCAAGCACTTAGTAACATAATATATCCTTTTGTGTGTAAGTATTTTTAACCAAGCTTAAACATATCTTTATATTTGTAATTAGTGGAAACTCAATATCTCACAGCTGGATTACCATTTCCAGTAAAAATTAGTACAGAACCTCGACGATCGAGCAGAGTTACTATTCGCAGTGGCGAAGTACACATTCAGTTACCCAATTTTTTGAATGAAATACAACGTGAAAAAAACATACAACAATTGCTTAAATGGGCAAAGAGAAAATTTAACCAATTAGAAATAAGTCCTAAAAAACAAGATGGATTTTACCAAAATGGAGGAGAAATTACCGTTTTAGACGAAGTATTTAAAGTAGTAATTGAGCAAAACGCTGCTAATACGACCCTTTCAAAACTAAATAAAAGAGAAAAAATAGTAACTATAAAAGTAGCTGCAAATGCTGCAAACCAAAAATCGATAGTACAAAAGGCACTTTCTCGTATCTTTTCTATTTATAGTCTTTCATTTGTTGAACAAAGATTGCATGAATTAAACAACCAATTTTTCAAAAAACCATTGGGTAAAATCAGTTTAAGGTATAACCATTCTCGATGGGGAAGTTGCAGTTCAAATACCAATATTTCCATTTCAAGCCGCTTACTTTTGGCACCCAAAGAAGTACGTGATTATGTATTTATACACGAATTAGCCCATTTACAGGAAATGAACCACAGCAGTCGTTTTTGGAATTTAGTGGCCAATGCCATGCCAGATTATGACCAAAAAGAACAATGGCTCGATACCAAAGGATTAAATTGCGATTTTTAGTTTTTTCAAAAGCAGATTTTTTTCAAAATAATCGTTATTTTGCGATAAATTAATTGTCATGAATTCAGAAACAACTTTTGAAGAAAACGAAATTGTTTTGGCAAAATTTGCTAAAGCACTCGGTCATCCAGCTCGAATAGCTATTATAAAAATACTTGCTGACAAAAAAGTATGTACCTGTGGCGAAATAGTAGCCAAAATGCCTATTTCACAATCAACAGTGTCGCAACACCTTCAAGAATTAAAAAATGCTGGTTTGGTACTTTTAAAAGAAGAAGGCACTAAATCATTTTATACACTTAAATCGAAAGGAATAGCCAAGGCAGAAAAACAATTTAAAAAATTATTCAAAAAACTAGATTAAAACTAAAACAAAACCCCATTTACAAATAAGTATGATTGAAATCGACCCAAAAATAGAAGAAAAAGTAATCCTTGTTGGTATTTGTCCACAAGGACAATCTATAGAGAAAATTGAAGAATACCTTGATGAATTGGCATTTTTAGCCGAAACAGCAGGTGGAATTACGGTTAAGTCATTTATTCAAAAAATGGAGCGACCCGACCATAGCTTTTTTGTAGGCTCAGGAAAAGTAAAAGAAATAAAAGAAGCTGCCGATTTTTATGATGCAAGCACCATAATATTTGACGAAGAATTATCGCCCGTTCAGCAAAGAAATTTGGAAGAAGAATTGAAGCTTAAAATAATCGATAGAACATCTTTAATCCTTGACATTTTTGCAGCTCGTGCCAAAACTGCTCAAGCCAAAACACAAGTTGAACTCGCACAAATGCAATACCTGTTACCCCGATTAAAAGGACTTTGGACCCACCTTGAGCGCCAAAGAGGTGGTATTGGTATGAGAGGCCCAGGTGAAAAAGAAATAGAAACCGACCGAAGGGTAATTAAGGACAAAATTGCGTTGCTAAAAGACCAATTAAAGAAACTGGATTCGCAAAACCAAACCATGCGCAAAACGCGTGGGCAAATGGTGCGTACTGCGCTCGTAGGCTACACCAATGTGGGCAAATCGACCATTATGAACCTAATTGCAAAATCGGATATTTTAGCCGAAAACAAACTATTCGCTACCCTTGATACCACTGTTAGAAAAGTAGTTATCGAAAATGTACCCTTTTTATTGTCCGATACGGTTGGTTTTATACGCAAACTGCCGCATAATCTTATCGAAAGTTTCAAAACTACCCTCGATGAGGCTTGCGAATCTGATATTATTTTGCACGTAATAGATGCTAGCCACGAGAGTTTTCATGAACAAATAGAAGTTGTAAATACTACACTTGCCGAATTGGGTGCGCAACACATTACAACTTTGATGATTTTCAATAAAATGGATGCTTATCGTGATAAATATTTAGATAAATTCTTGCCCGAAGAAACCAAAAATGAACTGATGGAAGAATTTAAAAAAAGTTTATCTGCCCAATTTAACCATAAAACTGTTTTTATTTCTGCCACCAATAAGGAAAACATCGATGAATTCAGACAAACATTGGTAATGATGGTTCAAGACATGTACCACAAACGTTATCCATATATGGTTAATTTTTATAGTTAAAAAGCAACCACTTGGTTCTCTTTTGAAGTCCTTTTCGAGTAATCCATAATTATTTTTATACTCGTTTCGCTAGGCATCAATTTTTCGTCATTTTCCAATGCAATCATTGTTTCCTTTAGTATTTCAAACTCCTCAGCAAGTTGTTGGTCGCTCGTCATTTCTTTTCTAACTGCTTCCATTTCCGATTCGGTCAGTTGACCATAAAGATAATTTACTAAAATTTCTTGTGTAAAAGTGGCATTCATAAGCTATAATTTATTTTTGTTATATATTACAAACGCACATATAATATAAATATTGCATGAGATAAAAAATAAATTAAAATAATTACGAACCAGTGCCCTTAAAATGGTCTTCTTTATCCCTAAACAACACATTAAACGTAGTCAAAGAACCGTATATTCTAGTTATATATTGTTGAATATCAATCTTTTCATCATCAGCCAAATTCGACGAATTTACTTTTTGTTCCATCACCCTCAGACGGTCTCTGGTCATTACAATTTTATGAAAAAATTGATCTATAGGTATTTCTTTAGCTTGCAAATCCGATTTTCCAGGATTCAAAATCATCGTTCCTCCTATCCATTTATCCGCAATTTCAACTTTCTGATGAGGCGCAACTAATGGTTCAATTATTTTCGACAATATTTTTCGCACCTCACTAAGTGAAACGGAGTCAGCATCTTTTTCCACTAATTTTACAATCACCAATCCTCCAAAATCCTTAGAAATATCTACCTCGCCATGATCAGGGAAATAAATAGTATAGGTCTGAATATTTTCATCTTCAATAATTACGCCATTCCCAAATTTTGGATGTTCTATTCTTGTTCCAATTGCAAGTGCACTTCTCTCTTCCATAATGTATATTTTCTGTAAATAAAATAAAAGTGAACTATATCAAAAAAAGTATTTTTCCACAAAATAATATAACCAATTTTTGGGCACTCCCACGCCTTTAGGGGCGCGGTCGGGCTGTACGCAGCACACGGTGCCTGCTTCCATCCCTAGTGCACATTCTCCTCCATTATGATATTTCGTTTTCCAAAACCAAAATTCTCTTGGCCATGAAAAAAATTGGATGATAAATAAATAAAATTCCAAAATAAATGTTTGGCTAAAGCCATTATGACAACCAAAATTATTCAATAAGATGGGCTAAAGCCCACCCCTAATCAAAAATATAAATTTTACCAAAAATCATCTAATTTCATTTTTATGGGCTAAAGCCCATCTCTATTCAAAAATATAAACAATACAAATTCTATTTATGTCCTTTCAATTAAAAATCCATCATAATTTATTCAAACAAATTCAAAATATTTCAATTTCAAATTTTTTCCTCGACAATTTGAATTGCATAAGGATTTAACAATAGGAAAAAAAATGAATTCCTATATTGGCATTAGCCAAAATCTTTATGCTGCTCAAACCCATATTTATCTACAAATTCTTCATATTCATCTTGAAAAGTTTTTGTTCCATGATGTTCTTCTTGCTTTTTTATATAATCCCTAACTTTATTAACTATTGATTCCGATACTGAAACGGCAAAATATTCATCCTGCCACTCAAACTTCTCCTTTGTTAGGCCATTTTTATTTATCCAATAAGATGATTCCCCTTTGATGAGTTGCACCAATTTCTGGATAGTTTGGTCTACACCCAAAGAAATTAGACAGTGACAATGGTCATCATATCCATTTATAAAATCAATAAATATTCCTTTTTTAATCGAATTCTCTCTGATATGGTTCCATACTTTAAACCTCAATTCTTTTGAATCTAGATAGGGAATCCTATTTTTTGTACTCCAAACCAAATGGATATAAATTTTTACTAAGGGCATGGTTATTTTTTGGTATAATCTATTCCTACAAATCTATTGTTGACTAAATATGCAATTTACAAAATATTGTTTTATCGTACAAGCTTTTACATATACTTAAAAAATATTTCCAACATAAAAAATAATCTACATTTCTAAAAAACGAAAAAACTATTCCGGCTTGATATAATTCTTTTGAAGTGGATTTTTGCGTACTTCAAAATATTCAATCTGATTTTTATGAATATCAATTGCTTGATATATAGCATTCAATAAACCATCAGGTGAGGCCAAGTTTTTGCCAGCAATATCCTCTCCAGTGCCATGGTCGGGCGAGGTGCGCACAATTGGCAATCCAGCGGTAAAATTAGTGCCATTTCCAAATGTCATGGCTTTAAAAGGCACCAAACCTTGGTCGTGGTACATAGCCAAAATGGCATCGTATTTTTTAAAGGTCCCTGAGCCAAAAAAACCATCCGCACCAAAAGGTCCGAAAGAAATAATGCCTTCTTTATTGGCTTGTTGAATAGCAGGCAAAATAGTTTCCTTTTCCTCATTTCCAATAAGTCCATCATCTCCAGCATGAGGATTTAAGGATAAAACAGCAATTTTGGGCTTATCAATTCCAAAGTCTTCTTTCAAAGAAGTATTCATGATATGGAGTTTTTTCAAAATTCCATTTACGTTTAGTGCTTTTCCTACCTCATTTATTGGCAAATGATTGGTAGCCAATCCAACCTTCAAATCGTCGCTTACCATAAACATCAAACTTTCCTTAGAATTAAAAAATTCTGTTATAAATTCGGTATGTCCCATGAATTTAAAAGCATCACTTTGTATCACTTTCTTGTTTATCGGAGCTGTCACCAATACATCTACCTGATGATTTTTAAGTGCCTCGCAAGCCGCTTGTATCGAAAGCAGAGCGTATTTTCCAGTATCGTTATTAGGCTTTCCAGGCGTAATAATTACTTCTTCCTCCCAAGGACCATAAATATTAATGGCATTTGGCACCACCTTTGTCAGATCTTTTATAATAGTATAAGACCATTTCTGCACATCATACATTTTACGATAAAAAGAAATCACTTTTGCATTTGTAAAAATTACGGGAGTAAACAATTTCAAAACCCTTTCATCACTTAGCGCTTTAATTATTACCTCTGGTCCTATTCCCGCTAAATCTCCAATAGTTAAACCTACTACAATTGTTTCTTTACTCACTTTTTATCCTTTATAATTTTTTATATAATCAAAAATTAGCCTTACGCCCACGCCTGTTCCACCTGAACCACGATAATTGGTGGTTTTATGTAAATAGGAAGGACCAGCTATATCAAAATGCAACCAAGGGTAATCCGTAAATTTCTCTAAAAATTTCCCTGCTGTAATTGCACCTGCATAAGGGCCACCCAAGTTCTTGAGATCTGCTATTTTAGATTCAATTTGTTCGCCATACTCACTCCAAAGCGGAAACTCCACTAAGCGTTCACAAACCACCTCCCCAGAATTTTTAATTTCAGATTTAGTTTTATCACTTGCGGTACCCATAAATACTATTCCTTCTGTTCCTATAGCAGCCACTGCCGAACCAGTAAGGGTTGCAAAATCTAAAACCAATTCAGGTTCATATTGTTTGGCATAGGCGAGTGCATCTGCCAAAATCAATCTGCCTTCAGCGTCGGTATTTAAAACCTCCACTGTTGTACCATCATACATGGTAATTACATCTCCGGGCACCATGGCATCCATTCCTGGCCTATTTTCCACACATGGAATCAAACCTATTACATGAATGGGCAATTTATTTTTGGCTATAGCCAGCAAAATACCTACCACTGCCGCTGCGCCTGCCATATCCGACTTCATAAAATCCATCGAATTAGCTGTTGGTTTTAAAGACAATCCTCCAGTATCATATACTACACCTTTTCCGACTAATACAATGGGTTTGCTGTTTTTTACCTCTTTGCTTTTATATTCCAAAATATTAAAGGTTGGTGGTTTTATACTGCCCAAATTCACAGAAATAACGCCGCCCATACCCAATCGTTCTATCTTTTCTTTTCCAAAAACAGTAACTGAAATACCTTCTTTTTCGCACAATTCAACCATTTCGCTCGAAAACTGAACGGCTGTAAGAAATGAAAGTGGCTCATTTACCAAATTGCGACTCGCAAAAACCGATTCACAAACTTTTATCAATTCATTTAATCCATTTGATTCAGAAGCAATATTAAGCGATTGAAAGGAATTCTTTATTTTATCTATTTGAACGGTTTTATATTTTAAAAATTGGTAATTGCTCAAATAGAAACCTTCAAGAAACGCTAAACTTTCTGGTGCATCATCCACAAAGGTGCTTAAATAATTAGCCGTTTTCATTTTTAATTCATTCGCCATTTTATTGGCACTTGATCCTAATTGTCTGATTTTTTCCAACTGCTCATTTCCATTTTTTCCTTTATAAACATTGCCATCAGCAATGTAAATCCATCTTTAATCAAAGGGATTAATGTAATGTTTTCTTCAAATTTTTCAGTTAAAAAGCTTTATCTTTGTCGCTTAATATATCTAAGTCAACCAATTTGTTTTTTCTACAAAAATTATTGAATCTGAGTTTGTATTTATTTTACCAAAATGAACATTCGTATATTTTTTAAAAGGCAAATTTAAGATAATTTTAATTAAACAACGAATATGGTAAAACCTAATAAAAGTCTTGGCCAACATTTTTAAATGACGAAAGTGTAATTCTTGAAATAAGCGAATTAATTAAGCAATCGTTTATCGGAGAGCGCATTTTGGAAATTGGGCCAAGGTATGGGTGCGCTTACCAAATATATAATTAAAGATTTTCCCGAAATATTGCAATGTGTGGAGTTGGATCAAAGGTGTGTAAATGATTTATTGGTAAAATTCCCAAACTTAGCGGGTAGAATTTTGATGGGTGATTTTTTGCAGATGCCAAATAAAATGATGTTTGAGCAACAAACCACGCTTGTAGGAAATTTTCCGTACAATATTTCTAGTCAAATAATTTTTAAGGCTATCGAGAATTATGAGAATATTCCGGTAGTTGTTGGAATGTTTCAAAAAGAAGTAGCAGAGCGGTTTGCTGCTAAACCTGGAAATAAAACATATGGCGTAACAAGCGTTCTGACCCAATTATATTATGATGTATCCATTGCATTTCATATTAGTCCTGATAAATTTGACCCGCCACCAAAAGTGATGAGCAGTATTATTGTTTTGAAACGCAAAACAAATATACCGACAGCCGATTTCAAAAAACTAAAAACAGTGGTAAAAGGTGCATTTAGCCAGCGAAGAAAAAAAATGAGAAATGCCTTATCAGGGATTTTTTCGCCAGAAATATTAGAAGAACCCATTTTTCAAAAAAGAGCAGAAGAATTGAGTTTGGAAGATTTTTTTAATATTAAGTGAACGACTTTGAGAAAAGTATTAATTACCGAATACATGCTGCCGTTAATGACGGAAAAATTACAAGAAATTGGATATGTCCCTATTGTAAAATCAGATATTTCGTATGAGCAATTAATACAAGAAATAAATGATTATGAGGGAATTATAATTTCAACACGCACCAAAATCGACAAACAATTAATTGATAATGCTTCCAATTTGAAATTTGTTGGCAGAGTAGGTTCTGGAATGGAACATGTAGATATTGACTATTGCACAAAAAAAGGCATTCGCTGCTTTAGTTCGCCCGAAGGGAATGCCAACGCGGTAGGTGAGCATTGTTTGGGCATGTTGCTTTCGCTAATTAGAAATATGCGCCGATCACAAAATGAATTATTACAGAATATTTGGAAACGCAAGGAAAATACTGGCTTTGAATTAGATGGCAAAACAATAGGCATCATAGGTTTTGGACATACCGGGCAGCATTTGCAAAAAAACTACAAGGATTCGACACAAAATTACTTATTCTTGATCCATTTAAAAACATAAATGAAACTGCACAGACTAAAAGTAGCACACTTTCGATAATTCAAAAGGAGGCAGATATTATCAGCTTTCATGTGCCTTACAATAAAAAAACGCACCATTATATTGACAAAGCTTTCATTGCAAAATGTGAAAAAAAACCGATTCTAATTAATACTTCAAGAGGCGCAGTTGCAAAAACTGAGGACTTAATTTTCGCACTTGAAAACGAGCAAATTGGGGGCTTATGTATTGATGTATATGAAGACGAGCCTTTAGACAAAGGCGAGCAAAACTCACTAGGCATGTACAAAAAATTGGTTGCTTATGATAATGTGATAGCAACCTCACATATTGCTGGATGGACATGGGAAGCAAAGGAAAAAATGATAAATATTTTGGTAGACAAAATTGACCATTGGCAAAAGGGTTAAATAATCCTTTATTTTTCAAATACTAGTTTAACAATAGAATTTTATTACTAATTTTGTTTTTATAATTATGATAATTAAACATTTCATATCATTATTACTTGCATTTTTGCTTTTGGTAACGCCTCTGCAAGGATGGGCTAGTTCAGAAGTGGCTTGTAAAATGGAATGTTGTAAAAATATTTCAAATGAAAAAGATTGTTGCTGTAAAGATTCAAAGGAGCAGTCAGACAAACAACAATCAAAGGGCAAATGTGGCGACCAAAGTTGCAAATGTATAACGGCTATCAATTGTATCTTTATAGATACTGCATCAGATATTGAAAATATCAAAACCACATCATTAAAAATACGCTTTAAGTATGTTCAACTATTTGTTGAATCTGTTTACTTATCCTTCAAATTGCCCCCTAAAATAGGCTAATAATTACATTTATAGCCAAAGGTATGTTCAAATTTGTGATACTGCCTTAAATCTCAATTTTTTTTTCAATCAAAAAAAATAAATTATGAAAATGATTTTCATTTGGGCAATTATATTGTTTATAATCCCTAATACCTATTCAAAGTCTAACATTAAAAACGCAAAAAAGGCTGTATATACTGTTTCCGGAAACTGTGAAATGTGCAAAAAAAATATCGAATCGGCGGCAAAAATAAACAAAACTGCTTTTGGTATTTGGGATAAAAACACCAAACAAATAGTGTTAATATTTGATAGCACAAAAACAAGTGCAGATGAAATCCTTAGAAAGATTGCATTGGTTGGTTACGATAATGACAAATATTTGGCTAGCAATGAAGCATATAACGATTTAGATAAATGTTGTCAGTACTTAAGAAAAGAATTGCCAAAGACAAAAGTGGATGTTATGCTTCCTATAAAAGAAGTGGACAACTTAAATGCTAGTATTTCGGATAATTTGGAAGATCCTAAAAATGCTGAAATTATCCAAAAAACGGACACCATTAAACAAGAACCTATAATTATTGCACCAATTGTAATAGTGAAAGATTCAGTTAGAACCAATATTCCCACAAACAATGCAAAAGTAAAAACAGCTGTTTCAAAAACGGATTTTACGGCATTTCTCACACAATACTATGCCATAAAAAATGCACTAATTGCAGACAAAATGGTGGCTGCAAATAAAAATGCAGCATTGCTTTTAGTTGAAATAGATGCCATAAGAATGGATAAACTATCTTCAGATGAACATATGGTTTGGATGAAATATTTTGACAAACTAAAAGCCGATGTCACTAAAATTAGTGTGGCCAAAGACATAGAAAAACAACGAATTGCTTTTTCATCCTTGTCAAATAATTTATGGCTGACCGTTAAAGGAATGAAAATAAATGACAATGGTGCAATTTATGTGGATTATTGTCCAATGAAAGATGCATATTGGTTGAGTAGTGAACCCGCCATTAAAAATCCATATTATGGCTCAAGTATGCTTACTTGTGGAAGTATAAAAGAAACGATTAAATAAATCAAAAAAAACAAGAAAAGTTATGAAACAAATATTTTCAATTATAGCAATTTCTTTATTGCTATTATCGGCCTGTAAAACAAAGGATATAGCCGAAACAAATGCAACAGAAACACAGACAGACCAATTATATGCTTGCTCTATGCATCCAGAGGTAATAGGCAAGAAAGGCGAAAAATGTTCCAAGTGTAGTATGAAATTAACTGTGCCAGTAAAGGAGGACGCACCAGAAACAACCATTGCAGATACAACTGCAACTGCACCAACTACAGATAAAACTTCAATTACTACAACACCTTCAAAAATATCCATAAAAGGATTATTGGATCCATATATTCAATTAAAAAATGCATTTACTAAAGATAATTCAAACGATGCAGCAAAAGCTGGCAAAGCATTAGAAGCAGCATTTAAATCATTTGATAAATCAGCATTATCTGTGGAACAAAAGAAAACCTTTGATGACATTGAAGAGGATGCAAGAGAACATGCAGAACACATTGGCGCAAATGCAGGAAAAATTGCGCACCAAAGAGAACACTTTGATATGTTGAGCAAAGATATGTACGATTTAGTAAAAGCATTTGGTGCAGGTCAAACACTATACAAAGACTTTTGTCCGATGTATAATGACAATAAAGGTGCAATATGGCTAAGTGAATCTAAGGAAATAAAAAATCCATATTATGGTAAATCAATGCTGACTTGTGGTTCTATGAAAGAGGAATTAAAATAACTTTTATGCATGTCATAAAAAAGTTATTGGTAGTACTGTTGATTGCATTTATTATCATTCAATTTATCAGACCTGTTCGCAACAAAAGCGAACAGGTATTACCAACAGATATAACAAAGACATTCAATGTACCTGACAGCGTATTAAATCTGTTAAAAATATCTTGTTATGATTGCCATAGCAACAATACTAATTATCCTTGGTATTCCAATATTCAACCTGTTGCATGGCTATTAGATTCGGATGTTAAAAATGGAAAAGATAAATTAAATTTTAGCGATTTTGGTTCATATACCAAAAGAAGGCAACAAAGTAAATTAAGGTCAATTGCAAGTCAAATACAGGATAATAAAATGCCAATATCTAATTATACTATGATTCATAGTGATGCAATTCTAACAGCTGATAAAAAAGCATTAATTATAGACTGGTCGAATAAAACAAAAGACAGTCTTTCATCATTAAATTAAAACAATGACACACACTTATAAAATTACAGGAATGACTTGCAACGGTTGTCGTTCAAAAGTTGAAAAGACGTTGAATGCTATTGATGGTATTTCTGCTGTTGTTACGTTAGAACCACCAATAGCAACTATTACAATGGAAAAGCATATTCCGATTGAACAACTGCAAACGGCTTTAACTGCTGCTGGTAATTATACAATAGAGATGTCTAACAATCAAAACATAGCTGATATAAAAGAAACTACAGTAGAAACAAAATCATGTTGTTCATCACACAATAATCAAACAACGGATGCAAAACCATTTCCTAAAAATAGTAATGGAAAATATTATTGTCCGATGCATTGTGAAGGAGATAAAATGTATAACAAAGCAGGTAATTGTCCGGTATGCGGAATGAATTTAGAAAAAATTCCTGAACTTACTGTACAAAAAAGGCAATACACTTGTCCGATGCATCCTGAAATTATTAGAGATGTTGCAGGTGCTTGTCCTATTTGTGGAATGGATTTAATTCCGATAGCAACAACAGTTAGCGAAGAAGATAACACATATAAAGAGTTGTCAAAGAAAATGATAATTGCAACTGTATTTACAATTCCAATCTTTGTAATTGCCATGTTAGAAATGATACCAAGTTTACACCTAACATCTTTAATGCCTCAAATAGCGTGGAACTGGTTGCAATTTGGTTTGTCCTTACCTGTTATTTTCTATGCTTGTTGGATGTTCTTTCAAAGGGCATGGACTTCTATTAAAACCATGAATTTAAATATGTTTACATTAATAGGAATCGGCGCAGGTGCTGCATTTATTTTTAGTGTTATTGCAATGCTTTTTCCAACTGTTTTTCCTGACCAATTTAAAAGCCATAACGGTACAGTCTTTGTATATTTTGAAGCCGTAACAGTTATTCTTACATTAGTTTTATTGGGACAATTATTAGAAGCAAGAGCGCATAGTCAAACCAATGGCGCAATTAAAGAACTATTAAAATTAGCACCTACAGAAGCTACATTAGTGATTGATGGAGTAGATAAAATAATTGCTATTGATGATATTAAAAAAGGTGATTTGTTGCGTGTAAAACCTGGCGAAAAAATTCCTGTTGATGGAATTATAACAGATGGAAGCAGTAATGTTGATGAATCAATGATTACTGGTGAGCCAATTCCAGTTGATAAGAAAAAAGATGATAAAGTAAGTACAGGAACGATTAACGGTACAAAATCATTTGTGATGATGGCAGAAAAAATCGGAGCAGAAACATTACTTGCCCAGATTATTGAAATGGTAAATAGTGCCAGTCTTTCCAGAGCACCTATTCAAAAATTGGCAGATAAGATTTCTAAATATTTTGTTCCAATTGTATTGCTAGTCTCCCTTATTACCTTTATTATTTGGGCAATGTTTGGTACTGAATCGCCTTATGTATTTGCTTTCGTAAATGCAATTGCTGTGTTAATTATTGCTTGTCCGTGTGCATTAGGTTTAGCTACTCCAATGTCTGTAATGGTAGGTGTAGGCAAAGGCGCACAAAATGGTGTGCTTATAAAAAATGCGGAAGCATTGGAAAATATGAACAAGATTAATGTCCTGATTACCGATAAAACAGGAACGATTACAGAAGGAAAACCATCAGTAGAAAAATTGGTAGCATTTGAAACATTTGATGAATTTGAGCTGCTGAAATATAGTGCCTCTTTGAATCAATATAGCGAACATCCCTTAGCAGAAGCAGTATTGAAATACGCAAAATTAAAAACCATAGCTTTTGTTGATGTGATGGATTTTGAAGCGGTTGCAGGCAAAGGGGTGGTTGGTACAATATCAGGTAAAAAAACAGCATTAGGAAATAAAAAACTGATGGAACAGGCGCATGCGAATATTTCATTGGAAATTGAAAAACAAATTACAAACGAGCAAATCCTAGGAAAAACGGTATCTTATATTGCCGTTGATGGAATTATTCAGGGATATGTAACCATTACAGATGCCATTAAAGCAACAAGCAAAAACGCTATAAAAATATTGATAGAACAAGGTGTGGAAGTTATCATGCTGACTGGCGATAATCATAATACAGCAAAAGCGGTAGCGGATGAATTACATTTAACCAACTTCAAAGCGGAATGTTTGCCACAGGATAAATTAAATGAAATTAAGCGACTACAGGCAGAAGGCAAAATTGTTGCCATGGCTGGTGATGGCATAAACGATGCACCCGCGCTGGCACAGGCAGATATTGGCATTGCGATGGGCACTGGAACAGATGTTGCTATTGAAAGTTCTGAAATCACCTTACTCAAAGGAGACTTACAGGGTATAGTAAAAGCAAAGATTTTAAGCCATTCGGTAATGAAAAACATCAAACAAAATCTCTTTTTCGCATTTTTCTATAATGTATTAGGTATTCCAATTGCTGCTGGTGTTTTATATCCTGTTTTTGGAATTTTATTATCCCCAATGATTGCTGCAGCTGCGATGAGTTTCAGTTCGGTTTCTGTTATCATAAATTCACTTAGATTGAGAACAATAAAACTTAATTAAATAATGAAACAAAAATTAATTAAAATAGCTAAATGGGTATTTAATCTTCTAAAAAGAATTTTTAAAGCCATTTTTATTCATGAAAAAGCATGTTGTAAATCGATTCTGCTATTTATGGTAATATTAACTAGTCAAAATATATTTGCGCAAAAAACCGTCCATTATGATTTACATATAAAAGATACGATAGTAACTTTTGGAGGAAAGGAGAAAAGAGGAATTGCTGTAAATGGACAAATTCCAATGCCCACTTTAACCTTTACCGAGGGCGATACAGCAGAAATATTTGTTTATAATGATTTGGATGAAGAATCCTCGATGCATTGGCATGGTTTATTTTTACCTAATAAAGAAGATGGCGTTCCTAACCTTACACAAATGCCTATACCGCCGCATACAATGCATGTATATAAATTTCCAATTATACAACATGGCACACATTGGTACCACAGTCATAGTGGCTTACAAGAGCAAATTGGGATGTATGGTAGTTTTATTATGAACAAACGAGAGAATGATCCAACATTTAGGAAAGGAATAGATGATTTACCTACTGTTCCTATTGTCTTAAGTGAATGGACAAACCTCAAACCAGAAAATGTCCATCGAATGTTGCACAATGCATCTGATTGGTCAGCTATAAAAAAAGGCACTACGCAAAGTTATTTTGAAGCTATAAAAGCTGGTGATTTTAAAACCAAATTAAAAAATGAGTGGAAACGGCAATTAGCGATGGATGTGAGTGATGTATTTTACGATAAGTTTTTAATTAATGGGCAAAATGAAAGTCAGCTCACACAATTTAAAGGTGGAGATAAAGTACGCTTAAGTATTTCAAACGGCGGTGCATCTTCTTATTTTTGGTTGTCCTATGCAGGCGGAAAAATAACCGTTGTGGCCAACGACGGAAACGATGTAGAACCGGTGGAAGTGGATAGATTGATTATTGCCGTTTCTGAAACCTATGATATAATCGTTACCATACCTAATGACAGTATTTCATACGAGTTATTAGCTACACCAGAAGACAGGACAAAATCAGCTTCTTTATTTATTGGCAATGGAATTAAGCAATTAGACAATTCATTGCCAAAATTAAAATATTTTGAAGGCATGAAAATGATGAATGATATGGTAAAGATGAATGGCAATTTGAAAGACATGGGCATGAAAATGAGCCTAAATCAGATGGATATGAATGTAGTGATGTATCCAGAAATAACAGGTAATTTGAAAACCAAAAGCGAAAGAAAAGAAGAGAAAGAATTGCAAAAATACGGTGAAATAGAAGAGCAAGAAATGCAGATGGAAGATACGAATCGTTATAATGGAAACGCACTTTCAGACATCGTTACGTTAAATTATGCAATGCTTAAATCACCAACAATTACTAGCCTTCCAAATGATGCACCTGTAAAAGTATTGAATTTCAGATTAACCGGAAATATGAACCGTTATTTATGGAGTTTAAATAATAAAGTAGTTTCTGAATCTGATAAAATATTAATTAAAAAGGGTGAAAATATTAGGCTGATTATAGAAAATGCCTCCATGATGAGACATCCGATGCACTTGCACGGTCACGATTTTAGAGTAATAAATGGACAAGGTGATTTTGCTCCTTTAAAAAATATTATTGACATTATGCCAATGGAAACCGACACTTTGGAATTTAATGCTAATGTAGAAGGAGATTGGTTTTTTCATTGTCATATTTTATACCACATGATGAGTGGTATGGGTCGCGTTTTCAGTTATGAAAATCAGGCACCCAATCCATTAATACCCAATCCAAAATTGGCCCAACGCAAATTATTTTCCGAAGACAGAAAATTTCATTTTATGATTGAAAACGATTTTGCAAGTAATGGAAACGATGGTGAATTAATGTTGCAAAACAAACGGTGGAGCCTTGGTACAGAATGGCGCTTAGGTTATCATAAAATGCATGGATTTGAAACAGAAACCCATATTGGTAGATATATCGATAAAATGCAATTTTTGCAAATATTTGCAGGTTTTGATTATCGTTACCGAAAACTAGAGATGAACGAAATAGAAAAAAATCTATTTACCCAAAAAAATTCAAAAGACAATCGTATTCTAGCATCCATAGGATTGGAATATACCTTGCCATTACTTGTAAAACTACAAGCTGAAGTTTACCACAATGGTTATGTACGCTTACAGTTGATGCGAGAAGATATTCCATTAACAAAACGTTTAAGAATGGATTTTATGGTCAATACGGATGTAGAATATATGGTTGGATTAAAATACATTATTACTAAAAACCTTGCAGCAAAAATCCATTATGATAGTGATATGGGTGTTGGCGTTGGATTGACAATTGGGTATTAGATTTTCCAAAAAAGGATTCCATTTCTCAAATACCAATATTAACCAAATTATGCTCTAATATTTGTACCGACAATACAGTAAATTCCTTAAAGGTATTTAGGTCGATTCCATGAGACAACCAATGACACTCGAAAATTTTTTCAATTGTTTTTGACTTTGGATAAGCATCCAGCCAATTCAAGGTTTCCTTAGGCAAAACTACGTCATCTTGCTTACCCAAAACCATTATTCGTAATGGGCAATAAGAAGCACCAATTGGCGGCACTAATACATTGTCGATAGAACGATAAGCTAAAGCAGGATTAAATAGAAGACAGGGAATACCCAATTGTTCGGCCAGCCAAAAACCTATATAACCGCCTAATGAACTACCGACAATAAAATTAATTTCATTTTTCTTGGCAAAATTCTCTAGTAAATCATAACTATTCTTTTGATTTCGGTAATCTATGTGTAAGGCAAAAACGTTCATTCCTGCTCCTTTCAAAATATCCAATTTTTCTTTTAGCGGCGAACTATCTAAGCCATGGATGTATAAACAATTATATTTTTGCATAAAAAAAATAGATTGGAACGAAAATTGTACTAAATTACATCAAATTTATAAAAAATGTCAGATTTAAATCAATTACTTTCAAGTGTATTAAATGAGAACACAGTAGCCCAAATTGGTGAACAATTAGGTGTGGATCAGAATCAAGCAGGCAATGCTATTCAATTAGCTCTTCCTGCATTATTGGGTGCCTTGAATAAAAATGCACAATCAGAAGATGGTGCTCAGGGTATATTAAATGCAATAAGCAAAGACCATGATGGTGGTATTTTGGATATGTTGCCACAATTTTTGGGTAATGCAAGCCAAGGCCCAGGAGCAGCGATATTAGGCCATATTTTGGGTGCCAAACAACCGCAAATGGAACAACAAATTGGACAACACAGTGGATTGAATCCTGCCATGGTTGGAAAATTATTAACCATTTTGGCTCCAATATTAATGGGTGCTCTAGGTAAAAGCCAGCAACAAGCACCACAACAACAATCAGGTGGTGGATTGGGTAATTTAATCTCCATTTTGGGCGGTGCAACACAGCAACATCAACAACAAGCACAACAAAACAATAATCCATTAATGCAAATTTTGGGTAATGTTTTGGATAAAGATGGTGATGGTAATATACAAAACGAAGCTATGAATATTGGCAAAAGCATTTTGGGCAATTTATTTAAATAAGTAAAAATATAATAAACAGAGAAAGACTCCTTTTTGGGGTCTTTTTTTTGTTTAAATTACTTGAAATGAAAAAAATAAAAATCATACTTTTTTTAGGTATTTGTTGGTTTGTCATACATTCATTTTTTATTATATTTGATGGACTTAGAGACGAAAAACTCCATGGCGAGATTGCCGTTATCCTTGGGAACAAAGTAAATAAGGATGGAAGCCTTTCGAAAAGACTAGAAAAAAGATTGGAGTGTGGATTAGAATTATTTAATCAGAAAAGGGTAAACAAAATTTTGGTGAGCGGTGGATTAGGCAAAGAAGGACACTATGAAGGTACTGTTATGAAAGCCTTTTTAGTGAAAAATGGAATTCCCGATTCTCTTATTTTGGTAGATAATAATGGAAACAATACAGAACTAACTGCCATCAATTCTAAAAAAATTAGCAAGCAATATGGGTTTAACCAAATTTTAGTTGTTTCACAGTATTACCATATAACAAGAACAAAAATGCTTTTTCAAAAACAAGGATTTACCAATATTAGCAGTGTAAGCCCCATGTACTTTGAATGGAGGGATTTTTATGCAATATTCAGAGAATTTATTGCATTTTATGCAGAAATAATTTAGAAAAACTTACCTTATAAACCTAAAATAAGTACCCAAAGGCAAATTTCGATTGGCTTCATCAGCAAAATACAGTTCGCCAAATTCCTTTTCTTTTATTTCCGTAAAATGACTTTCAACCAAGGAGTCGGCAATAAGTGAAGATAACCCCATAGAATACAGATTTAAAACCAAAAAACTATCATTAGGCAGCAATAATTGGGCGCAACAAGCCATCATTTCATTTATTTTGTCCTCCATTATCCACTTTTCGCCATCGGGGCCACGACCATATGCAGGAGGATCTAGAATAATACCGCTATATTTTGTGCCTCTTTTTACCTCTCTTTTTACAAATTTCATGGCATCCTCTACCACCCATCTAATGCCATCCAAACCTGACAATTCCATGTTTTCCTTCGCCCAAGTTACTACTGGCTTTATCGAATCAACATGAACCACATCTGCTCCAGCCGCCTTTGCAGCCAAAGATGCACCGCCGGTATAAGCGAATAAATTAAGGACTTTTGGGTTTTCAGATTTGCATTTTTTTACTTGAGCATATATAAATTCCCAATTTTCGGCTTGCTCAGGAAATAAACCAACATGTTTGAAAGATGTTAGTCCTAGTCTAAAATTTAAATTCAAATTGGCTGATTTATAATTTATTACCCATCTATCCTTAACACCATTTTTTACTTGCCAATTTCCATCTTCTTCATTTGTTTTTTTGCGTTGAAAACTTGCACTTGCCAATTCAGCCCATTTCGAATCACTGAGTTTTGGTTGCCACACAGCCTGCGGTTCTGGTCGTTTTAAATAGGTATTTCCAAACCGTTCCAGTTTAAATTGATTGCCCGAATCTATAAGCGCATATTCCTGCCAAAGATGGCTTGTCAATTTATTTCCCATTACCTAAATATTGTATTTTGGTTCAAAATTACCTTTTTAACACCAATTAAATAAATTTAGTCCTACTTTTGGAATCAATAATGGCATTTTCAATAAAAAATAGTATAAATTTCTTTTCCAAGCTCACTTTAAAGCGAACGTGGAATATGGGGAAAGTATATGGTTCTTTTTATTTATCAAAATGGAAAAAGAAGCCTATACAATGGGGCTTACCTTTTTCAATTTCGGTAGAACCTACTACCTACTGCAATTTAAGGTGTCCTGAGTGCCCAAGTGGTTTACGTGAGTTTACCCGAGACACAGGCATGTTGAATGTCGATTTTTTCCAAACCATTATAGACCAAATGCACCGTGAATTGGTTTATCTAACTTTTTATTTTCAGGGCGAACCCTATTTACACAAAGATTTTTTGAAAATGGTGAGCTATGCTGTTTCCAAAAAAATATATACCGCCACTTCTACTAACGCACATTACCTTACTGAGGCGAATGCAAAAAAAACGATAGAATCAGGATTGGATAGGCTTATTATTTCGATAGATGGAACAACCCAAGATACTTATCAGCAATATAGGATAGGAGGAAAATTAGAAAAAGTGATTCAAGGAGCGAAAAATATTGTGCATTGGAAAAAAGAAATGAAATCAAGTACTCCACATATTATTTTCCAATTTTTAGTTGTAAAACCAAATGAGCATCAAATTGCCGATTTGCGTAAACTGGCAAAAGAAATAGGCGTAGATGAAGTAATACTTAAGACCGCACAAGTTTATGAATATAAAAATGGCAATCCTTTAATCCCGGAGGATGAAAAGTATTCGAGGTACAAAAAATTAGGTGATGGCACTTATAGCATAAAAAATACCTTAGAAAATAGTTGCTGGAAATTATGGCATTCTTGTGTCATCACTTGGGATGGTAAGGTGGTGCCTTGTTGCTTTGACAAAGATGCGCAATACCAACTAGGTGATTTGAAAACAAAATCCTTTAAAGAAATATGGCAAAGCCCAACCTACATAGATTTCAGAGGGAAATTGGTACGTTCGCGCAAGGAAATAGACATTTGCACCAATTGTAGCGAAGGCTGTGAAGTTAATTTTAGCTTGGACGTTAGTTAGTGCTGACCTAAAAAATAAAATAGCTTCCCCAACCAAAAGACCAAATTTATAATAACATTATTACAATTAGCTAATTCGCTAATTTAGTGATTCACTAATTTTTATCTATTTCAATTCCTTCCCACCGCCAATTCGGTAGCCAACTGTAGTTTGAACAGTCATTAATCTATATACGCCTGGAGCGGCATCAAATGATTTCTTAAAATAAGAAGTTAGGTCGTTGGAGAAACGCATGTCAAAATTTAAACCCATTTTGGTTTGGTATTGAACGCCAGCATTTACACCACCTGTAAAGTTTGAAAAAGCATCACTTTCATTAAAATCATAAGCAGCCACTACGCCACCTTGTCCTTGTTGACCTAAATATACATCTGTAGCCAATCCAGTCATCACACTTTTTAATCTCATGTTTACATGCGCACCAAAGTTTAGTCTCCATCCTTTTCTTAAATGGTAAGAAGCAGAAATTGGCATTGATAGATATCCATTTTTCATTCTACCATTTTTTACATAGGCATAATAAATATAAAAATCCTTAATCTCTTCCCTAATCTCCTCACCCGTTTGAGGGTCTTTTCGGATTAAAACGCCATCACCCAAAAAATCTGCATAAGGTGTTTCAAAACTTGCATTCATACCCTGATAGTTTATTTCTGCAAGCAAACCCCATTTAGGTGTGAATTTGTATTCATAATAACCCGAAGCCGAAGGGTATAACCCTGGAGCACCTTTGGAACCAGAAACTAAAGGGCCAAGTGGCGCACCAAAGGAAAGCCCCAATTTAATTCCATACTCGCCATGTCTAGCACTTGCTGACAAAGCGATAAATAAAATACTTAAAACAATAATAAATTTTTTCATTATTTAAATTTTTTATGGATAATATTCAATTTTAACAGCATCTAAATATAGAGTAGAGCCTTTTTGTCCTTCCAATTCATCTCCATTTTCACTAGAAGCCCAATACAATACTAATTTATCAGGTCTCGTGTCTGAACGAAATACAGGATTTAATTCAAATGGAGTCCAATTTCTTTTTGTTTCACTACTAATTATTCTATCAAAACTAATAGTATCTCTGCCTTTCATTTGATAACAATACATACCACAACTATCATTTTGTATTGATATATATTTGTAGTAACCCGAAACTTTTTTTATTTTTCTGTAAAAAGGTCTTCCAAATTTAATTGAACTTAAAGGGTCATTTACATTTGGTTGAAAAGTACCCGTAGCAAGAGTTCCACTTGTAATCAAATTGGTACTACCCAAACGGAAAGAACTAGTTTTGAGCATTAAGGCATATTTACCCGAATATGCAGAATCCTTTCCCACCCTGAAAGTAGTAACTGGCGGTTTTATGCTACCAATAATCAAATCAGCACTTTTATTCCCAGTTGTCCAAAAACAATCTGGATCGGGTGTATAATATCTCTTAGTAGGTGAAAGTGTCCAACTCTCAAAATCTAAATTTGGCACTTCTGGAAAAGTATCAATATCCTTACATTTATAGTCAATATTGGTATTAGGGTCAGGAACGGTTACCTCAATTCTTTTGCAGGCATAAATAACAAAAGTAGTAATTGCAAACAATAGAGAAAGTAATAAATATGTTTTGTTTTTCATTTGGTTTGGTGAATCATTATTTAATTCGCGACAAATTTATGACTAAATTATTTAACAAAGATAACCATAAATAGCTACACAAATATATTAAATTTTGCCATTTTTGTTGAAAACTATTCTTTTAAAAGGCGCAAAAGGCTGCTAATCATTTTTTTGTATATTATTTATTGTTACTATCATGCTATCTTTAAATATCATTTCTCGCATTAGTTTACCTGTTAAAGTATCATAAATTTCAATTTTTCCTTCTTCGAACCCATTTTTATAAGTGCCCTTTTCAGAAAGAATACCCGAAGGCATATACATTTCGTAGGGCCCATTTTCTTCATTATTTGAAAAAGTAACAGCCTCTTTTAGTTTATTCGGAGGGTTTAAGTAATAATATCTCCACAAACCATCCATTGCTCCATTTAAATATTGCCCTTCTGTTTTTTTATTTCCATTAACATAAAATTCCAAATAAGGTCCTTCAAATTTCCCATCCTTATAATTTTCTTCAACACTTATTCTTTTTTGCGGATAGTATAAAATTCTTTTCCCATCCAATAATCCTTTTTTATAATTAGCTTCTTCAATCAATCCCCCTTTATCGTCATATACTCTATAAACACCCTCCTTCTGACCTGGATGTTGTTTGCTTTCATAATAATCTTCATAAACCATCCCATTTGGATACTGCGATTTTATATTTCTTTTTGAGTTGCAAGCCAATAAAACTAAAGGCAAAATGCACCATAATAATTTCTTCATGTAATTGTATTGTATCATGCTTTCGTTTTCCGTGCTTTATTAATTATTTTTACCCCACAAATTTAATTTAAATGGAACAATTAAAAAATATTATTGAGCAGGCATGGCTTGACCGTTCACTTATTGAAAAACCAGAAACTAAAGAAGCAATAAATGAGGTGGTTCGTTTACTTGATTTGGGTGAAATAAGGGTTGCAGAACCTACAGACGAAAATAACACGGGAGGATGGAAAGTAAATGATTGGGTTAAAAAAGGCGTAATTCTTTATTTTCCTATACAAAAAATGGAAACTATCGAAGTTGGTCCATTTGAATTTTACGATAAAATTCCTTTAAAAAGAAATTATGAAAAACTAGGTGTTCGAGTAGTACCTCATGCAATTGCACGTTATGGGTCATTTTTGCAACGTGGCGTTATAATGATGCCATCTTATGTAAACATTGGTGCGTATGTAGATAGCGGTACCATGGTAGACACTTGGGCTACTGTAGGCTCGTGTGCTCAAATAGGTAAAAATGTACATCTCAGTGGTGGTGTAGGTATAGGTGGTGTATTGGAACCCGTACAAGCTGCACCAGTAATTATCGAAGACAATTGTTTTGTAGGCTCCAGATGTATCGTAGTAGAAGGCGTAAAAGTTGAAAAAGAAGCCGTTTTGGGTGCAAATGTAGTATTGACTATGTCGACCAAAATAATAGACGTAACTGGTGAAACACCTATAGAATATAAAGGAATTGTACCTGAAAGATCTGTAGTTATTCCTGGTTCCATTCCAAAAATATTCCCTTCTGGCACTTATTATGTGCCATGTGCTTTAATCATTGGCACAAGGAAACCTTCAACTGATTTAAAAACTTCTCTAAATGATGCATTAAGAGATTTTAATGTGTCTATTTAAAACAGTTATATGAAAATTGGATTTGATGGAAAAAGAATTTACCAAAATCAAACAGGGCTAGGCAATTATTGCAGAACACTTTTTTTGAATTTGAATGAATATTTTCCTGAAAATGAATACCAAATTTTTGCGCATAAGCAATTTTCTAAAAATTCTATTTTTAACCGCCATCAATTTTTATCTAAAACGTTCTTAAAAGAAGGTGGCAACGACAAATCTTGGAGAACAAAAGGTATTGTAAAAGATCTAATTGCTCAAAACGTTTCCATATACCATGGACTAAGTCATGAAATTCCTTTTGGACTTCCAAAAACGATTAAATCCATAGTTACGATACACGATTTAATTTTTCTAAAAAAATCTAAATATTATAATTTTTTTGACAGATATATTTATAAAGCAAAAATTAAAAAAGCTTGTAATAAATCCGATGCAATCATTGCAATTAGCGAACAAACAAAAAATGATTTAATAGAACAATTAAATGTTCCGGCTGACAAGATAAGCGTTATTTATCAAACCTATGGCAAGGAATATGAAACCCTTTTTACCTATGAAACAAAAGAAATATGGCGAAAAAAGATGCACTTACCCGAACAATATTTACTATTTGTAGGAAATGGCAATAAACGCAAACGCTTGGATTTAGTTTTAGAGGCTTTAAACCAGCCTGAATTGAAAGACATTCCATTAGTAATTGTAGGCAATAAAAAATTAGAAAAAGCTAGAAAATACATAGATAAGCACAAAATGAATAGAAGGGTGTTTTTTCTAGACAATATAAAATCGTACGACCTCCCTGTTGTTTATGCTATGGCAAAGGGTTTAATTTATCCATCAGAATATGAAGGATTTGGATTGCCAATTTTAGAAGCTCAAAAGATAGGCATTCCCGTTATCACCAACAAAAATTCAGCAATCGTTGAGGTGGCAGGGGATGGTTGTTTCTTTTTTAACCATTTCACCAAGGAAGACATTGCTGATAGCATTAAGGCAATGTTTAGTAATGATGAAGATTTGAATATTAGAGGTGAAAAGAATACTTTATTTATAAAAAAATTTGAACCTTTGCATGCTACAAAACAAATTTTGGATATTTATAAATCAGTTTTGTAAATAAAAAAAAAATGGAAGAAGACATTAAATCATCTATTGCAATTTTAAATAAAGGAGGCAATTTATTGTATCCTTCTGATTCGATTTGGGGTATTGGTTGTGATGCACTAAATATAAAAGCGGTTGAAAAAATTTACAAAATTAAGGGAAGAAAGGCACAAAAAGCCTGTATTATCTTAGTCGACAGCCTTGAAATGCTCGCTAATTATGTAGATGGAATACCAGCCAAAGCAATACCTCTTTTGAGAGAAGACTTTGAACGTCCGCTTACCATAATCTATCCTATAACAAAAAATTTACCTTTAGGTCTTTTATCCGAGGATGGAAGTATTGCTATTAGAGTAGTAAAATCTGGGTTTGCACATGAATTAATCAAAGCTTTTGGAAAGCCAATTACAAGTACCTCTGCTAACAAATCCAACGAACCCACTCCATACGATTATGCTTCAATCGATATTACGATAAAGGAAAAAGTAGATTATATCATAAATCCAATTCTTGATAATTCCAAAGGGAAACCAAGTAAAATTGTAAAATTCGATGAAAAGGGAAACCTCACTGTAATCCGCGACTAGTTCCACCATTTTTAATAATTTCATTATTCTCCTCTGTTAATTTCTGGAAAAATATTGAAATAAAATTCAACTAAAAGCAAGTTCAACTAACTCTTTTTTGCAGGTTTTTCAATTCTTCTAATGATTAATTTAGACCAAGTTTAATATAAATAGTTAAATTTGCGACCTATGTCAGATTTTTTACAAAATATAACTAGTGAAGAGCTTTTTATACTGCATTTAGTAGGTGAGGCAGCAAATGAACTACAATATCCCACTTATGCAATAGGAGGATTTGTTAGAGATTTGATTTTAAATCGTTCAAGAAAAGATATAGATATTGTTTGCCAAGGAAGCGGAATAGATTTGGCGCATCTGGTGGCTCAAAAATTACCTAAAAAAACCAAAGTAAGCTTTTTTAAAAATTTTGGAACTGCCATGTTTAAATATGGTGGAATTGAGGTAGAATTTGTAGGCGCACGAAAAGAATCCTATAGGAGAGACTCCCGAAAACCAATTGTAGAAGATGGCACCTTAGAAGACGATCAGGATAGAAGAGATTTTACTATAAATGCAATGGCCATTAATTTGGACAAAAAAAACTTTGGACAATTAGTTGATCCATTTAATGGATTAGAAGATTTAAAAAATGGAATCATTAAAACCCCTCTTGCTCCAGACATAACATTTGATGATGACCCACTAAGAATGCTTAGAGCCATCCGATTTGCTACACAATTACAATTTAAAATTGAACAGGAAACCTACTTTTCTATCAAACGAATGAGTACTCGAATTGCAATTGTATCCATGGAGCGAATTGCTGATGAGCTAAACAAAATTATATTATCTGAAGTACCCTCAACCGGATTTAAGCACTTATTCAATACACAATTACTTCCGATAATTTTTCCCGAAATGCAAAACCTACATGGCGTTTCAATGGTCGAAAATTATGGGCATAAGGATAATTTTTACCATACTATAAAAGTTTTGGATAATGTGGCCGATCGTTCACCCGATTTATGGTTACGATGGGCTGCCATTTTACACGATATTGCGAAGCCGCTCACACAAAGATTTGAAGAAGGACATGGTTGGACTTTTCATGGTCATGATGCTGTTGGCGCCAAAATGGTACCAAGAATTTTTGCCCATTTCAAACTGCCATTAAATGAAAAAATGAAATTCGTTCAAAAGCTGGTAGCGCTTCACCTAAGGCCTATTAGTTTGACGAAAGAAAATATTACCGACTCCGCCATAAGGCGCTTAATTGTGGATGCAAATGAAGATTTAGAGGCACTCTTAACACTTTGCGAGGCAGATATTACTTCAAAAAATCCGGACAAAGTACGGAAGTATACCAAAAATCTTCATTTGGTAAAACAAAAAATTGAAGAGGTTGAAGAAAGAGATCATTTGAAAAATTGGCAGCCACCAATAGATGGAGAAAGCATAATGAAGATTTTTAATATCAGACCTGGTAAAGAAGTGGGTATTTTAAAAAATGCAATTAAAGAAGCAATTTTGGAAGGCGCAATTAAAAATGAATATACCGATGCTTTTGATTTTATGGTAAAAAAAGGAATAGAAATTGGGCTTATTCCATTGGCAGAGCATGAAAGAAAATAGAAAAAAAGTAATTTTAGTGCTTGGGCCAACAGCTTCGGGCAAAACAGCTTTAGGTATTTCGATAGCAAAAAAATATTCCACAGAAATAGTCTCGGCCGACTCAAGACAAATATATAAGGAACTAAATATAGGGGTAGCCCGTCCAACTATAGAAGAATTAAATAGCATTCCACACCACCTCATCGGACATGTGTCGATTCATGATTATTATAATGCTGGACATTTTGAAAAAGATGCATTGGCTGCAATTTCTGTCATTTTTAAAAATAAGGACATAGCCATAATGGTTGGCGGAACTGGCTTATATATGAAGTCAGTTTGTCAAGGATTTGATGAAATTCCCGCTATTGATTTAGACTATAGACAAAAATTAAATGAAAAAGTAGAACAAGAAGGAATCCAATTTTTGTTAGATTTATTAGCAGAGAAAGACCCAATTATCTATAATAAAATAGACAAATCAAACAAACATCGCGTTATTCGTGCTGCTGAAGTATTACTATTTACAGGCAATCCTATTTCTTTTTATCAAAATGGTATTAAAAAAGAAAGAGATTTCGACATTATAAAAATAGGGTTAAATCCTGAAATGGCTATTTTGGAAAAAAACATAGCTAATAGAACCAATCAAATGTTTGATGATGGATTATTAATGGAAACTGAAAAATTATTCAAACATAAGTCTTTAAATGCATTACAAACTGTGGGCTACCGCGAGATTTTTGATTATTACGAAGGTTTATCAACACTCGATGAAGCCAAGGAAAATATTAAGAAAAACACCAGAAAATATGCAAAACGACAATTAACTTGGTTTAAAAAAGAGGAAAACATCCATTGGTTTAATCCCAACGATAGGGATTCCATTTTCCAATTTCTAGAAAATACAGTGGTATGAAAAGCATAGGTTTATTTTCTGACACACATTCCTTTCTTCCACATTCCATTTTTGATTTTTTCAAAGATTGTGATGAGGTGTGGCATGCCGGCGATATTGGAAATGAAAAAGTGGCAGAAAAAATGGAAGCATTCAAACCATTTAAGGCAGTTTATGGAAATATTGATGCAAAACCAATAAGAGGAAACTACCCGCTAGATCTTCGTTTTAAAATTGAGGACATAAATGTTTGGATTACCCATATAGGTGGATATCCAGGAAAATACAACCCTAGAATTACCAAATCGTTTCAAAATGAAGCACTTCCTGACCTTTTTATTTGTGGTCACTCTCATATATTAAAAGTGATGAAAGACCCATTATATGGTTTTTTACACATTAATCCGGGTGCGGCTGGCATTCAAGGATTTCATCAAATTCTGACTGCCATTCGATTTAAAATAGAAGGTAAAAGGATATTTGACTTAGAAGTAAATAATATTTGTTACAGAAAAGCGGTTACCCCAGAAATGGGCATCTTATATAGTGATTAAAGCCTCAAATCCTCCACTGTAACGCCAGGATGTTTTGATTTATCAAACACAAAAAATGAGTCATCCAACACGATTTTTGTATTTAGTGTAGTAATATCATAAGTGTATTTAGACCCATTTTTATCAAAAATCTTTAGTCTTTTTATCATTTTATTAGATGTGTCCATCCATAATTTTACCTTAAAAAATGGTTTTGTTTTGTCAATTGGAGTCAATTCAACTAAATGACAATTTACTTCACCAATTTTGGCATCTCCAGTATAAAGGTATGCGAAATCGCTTTTATAGATTGTAAAAATACTATTTGGCGTTATCTCGTCCTTTTGTGGTTCATAATCCGTAATTTGAACCTCATTCATATCTTTAAGATAAGTCCAAACCACTTTATTATCACATATGATCTCTTGATCGTCGAAAATTAATTTATACTTTACTCCTTTCAGGTATATTTCACCTTTTGTTTTGCTCGAAGTATTGTCAGGATTTTCAGTTGTAAATGTAAATTTTGCATTTACACTTTTATAGGATTTAAAATTAACAGCGCTTTCATCCAAGATTGCTTTTGCCTTGGGATCAATTTGGCTATTCTTTATTCGAGCTACATTGGCTACTAAAATAAATGGTAGGAAGGCTAAAAAAATCTTTTGAAACATACAATTTTTTTTTAGAGAATTTAGTTACTCCAATGATAGCAAAATTCGTTCCAATTCTGCTTCGGTTTGAATATAAACTTCTCTGGCCTTACTTCCCAAGTTGGGCCCTACTACTCCTGCAGCTTCCAATTGGTCCATCAAACGCCCTGCCCTATTGTATCCTAGCTTTAATCTTCGTTGAATTAATGAGGTAGAACCTTGCTGGTGTTGCACAATTATTTTTGCAGCTTCAGAAAATAATTCATCTTTTTCTCCAAAAAATTCTCCCTTACCAGCTGAATCGTCATTCGGGTCAATATATTCTGGCAATAAAAATGGCGATGAATAACTAGGCTGATCTTCTATGTGTTCAGTTAATTTTTCTACCTCAGGTGTATCTACAAATGGACATTGCAAACGAATCATATCACCACCAATCGACAATAGCATATCTCCTCTTCCTATCAGTTGGTCGGCACCGCCAGCATCCAGGATGGTTCTAGAGTCAATTTTGGAAGTAACTTTAAATGCAATTCTACCTGGGAAATTTGCCTTTATAGTACCTGTTATTATATTCACACTTGGTCGTTGTGTAGCAATAACTAAGTGAATACCAATGGCTCTTGCCAATTGTGCCAATCGAGCAATTGGCGTTTCTACTTCCTTGCCAGCCGTCATCATTAAGTCGGCAAACTCGTCCACCACCAATACTATATATGGCAAGTATCTATGGCCATTTTGAGGATTAAGTTGACGAGCTGTAAATTTTACATTATACTCCTTAATTTGTCTTACTTGCGCTATTTTCAACAAATCATACCGTTGATCCATTTCAATACACAATGCATTTAAGGTATGAATTACTTTTTTAGTATCCGTTATAATGGCCTCTTCTTCTCCTGGCAATTTGGCCAAATAATGATTTTCGATTCTTTTATAAAGCGTTAGTTCCACTTTTTTTGGATCCACAAGCACGAATTTTAATTCCGCAGGATGTTTTTTATACAATAAAGAAACCAAAATCGCATTCAAACCAACAGATTTACCTTGCCCTGTTGCTCCTGCCATAAGTAAATGTGGCATTTTAGCCAAATCCATTATAAAATTCTCATTAGTAATGGTCTTTCCCATTGCAATTGGCAAATCCATATCGGCATGTACAAATTTCTCCGATGCTAATAAGGAGCGCATAGAAACCACACTTTTTTTCTTATTTGGCACTTCAATACCTATAGTTCCTTTGCCCGGTATTGGTGCAATAATTCTAATTCCTAAAGCCGCCAAACTTAAAGCAATATCGTCCTCCAAATTTTTAATTTTTGAAATCCGTATTCCCGCTGCAGGTACTATTTCATATAAAGTAACCGTTGGTCCAACAGTAGCTTTAATTTTAGAAATTTGAATATTATAATTACTTAGTGTTTCTACAATTTGATTTTTATTAACCTCTAATTCTTCCTTATTAATGGTAATCTCACCATCACCATGCTCTTCCATTATTTCCAAACTAGGAAATTGAAACCCTTCTAAATCTAATGTGGGGTCGTATTTAGTACCAATACTTCCTCTTGGATGTTCAATTTCTGGCAAAAGCACATCTGCTTTCCCTTTTTCGATATTTAATTCTACATTTTCTAGGGTATCTGTTTTGTTCTTTTTAAAAATAGGAATATCTAATTCTTCCTTAATCTCTACTTCAGTTTCTATTTCTTCTTCTATTAATATATCATCCAAATCATCCGCTTTCAACAAATCATAATCATCGGCCTCAAAATGAGAAATAGGCAATTTCTTTTCTGGTGGAATGATACTTTCTTTGGGTATTTCTATTTCAAATGATTCCTTTTCGCCCAAATTATCCCACTCGGGGTCATTTTCATTTCCTCCACTTTTTCTTAAACCATCAAATATGGATTTAATATCAACGAAAAGGGACAAATACAATACAAATAATGTAGCCAATAAAATCCCTAATCCTATTTTTCCCAATAATGTTGAAAGCCACTCATAAATCATAGTACCTAATCCTCCACCTGCTGGAAATCCAGAATTAGAGAATACAAATGCAAAAAAAGTACTCAATAATATTGTTAGAAAAACTAAATGAATGGCAATTTTACCAAGTTTAAATATCTTTTCGCGAAAGGCCAAATTAGTGCCTACCGTAAAAGTGAAATATGCCACAAAAAAGGAGCATACACCTACCAAATCGAAAAAGAAAAAATGGCTCATCAAAGCACCTAAACTCCCTAAAGCATTGTCTACACTTACTTTGCTACTAAAAATCAGTCGCCATGAAAATTCCAAAACCTTGTCTTGGTCATTTTTCCATGTAAAAAAATAGGATAAAAATCCTATAACCATAAAAACAGATAGTAATAATAATCCTATTCCTACACCCTTTTTTATATTATTAGGTGTAAAAAAAGGATTTATTTCTTCCTCTTTTTGGCTCATATTTGTTCTTTGTCGTCTATTGTCCGCAACGTTGGACTTTCCCATGGGGCTAAATTCTATATTTCTTATTTCTTTTTGCAAAAGAAAATTCCACGCTTGTGGATAACGGAATTAAAAATATGCTAACCTTTGATTTTAAAATAAATCTTTTGAAAATGATATATTTGTTTTTTGAATTAAAAAACAAATTATAAGATGAGAGAAGTGTATATCGTTTCAATGGCTCGCACGCCAATTGGAAGCATGAGTGGCGTTTTATCTGCATTAACTGCAATTGATTTAGGCGCACAAACCATAAAAAAAGCATTAGAGAGAGCTGGCATTGATGGATCGATGGTAGATGAAGTAATTATGGGCAATGTAATACAGGCAAATACTGGACAGGCTCCCGCTCGACAAGCAGCTATTTCAGCTGGCATACATTATGGTGCTACGTGTACCACTATCAACAAAGTATGTGCATCAGGTATGAAAGCAATAATATTAGGTGCTCAATCTATATTGTTAGGCGATAAGGACATTGTTGTAGCTGGCGGAATGGAAAGCATGACAAATGCACCATTTATGATTTCAAATGCTCGTAATGGTTATAGATATGGAAATGGTGCATTAATTGATGCTATTGTTAGAGATGCATTACAAGACCCTTATTCGGGACTTATGATGGGTAGCTCGGGCGACAAATGTGCTGCAAAGTTTAATTTTTCACGAGAAGCGCAAGATGCATTCGCAATTGAATCCTATAGACGAGCTAATGAAGCATATACTAATAATAGCTTTGCTGATGAATTATTCGATGTTGAAATAAAAGGAAGAGGCGACTCAACATTTGTAAAAGAAGATGAGGAGTATAAAAAATTAAGAGCCGATAAAGTAGCTACACTAAAACCTGCCTTTGGCAAAGAGGGCACTGTAACTGCTGTAAATGCTTCAAAAATAAATGATGGAGCCGCTGCACTTGTTTTGATGAGCAAAGAAAAAGCGACGGCTTTAGGCATTAAACCTATAGCTATAATTAGAGGTTATGCAGATGCAGAGCAAGCACCTGATGATTTTACAACTACACCTGCATTGGCAATTCCAAAGGCATTAGAGAAAGCTGGATTAGCCATTGCTGATATTGATTATACTGAAATAAATGAGGCTTTTAGCAATGTAACGATGGCGAACACGCAGTTACTTGGTTTGTCTCCTGAAAAAGTGAATGTATTTGGCGGTGCAGTAGCATTGGGGCATCCTGTAGGAGCCAGTGGCGCTCGAATTGTGTGTACACTTATATCTGTATTGGGCCAAAAAGGTGGAAAGATTGGCGCAGCCGGAATTTGCAATGGCGGTGGCGGCGCAAGTGCTATTATAATTGAGAAAGTATTGTCTCCTTTATACTTTAATTTGTAATTTTATAAAAATTCATTTTTATTAATAAAAAGGGTCGAAATATTTCGACCCTTTTTTTTATTAGTAATTGTATTTAATTTTATTTAGCTCCTCCCAATTTGAAAGTTACGCCTAATTTAGCCCAACTCATTTCTGTTGCTCCAAACTCGGCTTGTACACCTATCCAATCCATAAAATAATAACGAACGCCTAATGAACTTGAAAATCCGAAATCAAAATCGCTGCCGTCAAAATCTTTATAAGTAGTAATTCTACCACCTAATCCTAGTGAGTAGTATAAATCTAATTTGTCTGTCAATAAATCAACGCCTTTTTTGTCGCCAATTAATTGTCCGAAATGGAAATTGCCTCTTGCTCCGAAAGCAATATTTCTAAAGCCATTTCTTCCTGCAAAACCTACATACGGCCCTACACTTACATAATCATGAACACCAATGTCCACGTTTACTGTTCCACCTGGTGTAAAACCGCCATAGCCCCCTAAAATACTATTTCCAAAGCCACCATAGCCAAGGTTAAAATTTGGGGAAACTAAAATAGTACCCTTGCTCATCACCTGAGCATCTGCTGTATTGGCAGTACCTAACCCTAGGGACAAAACCAATGCAAATAATAATTTTTTCATAAAGACTTAATTTTTCCACAAATATAAATGATTAAAATTTAAAATACCAATACCAAATTTTAGTGAATTAAAAAAAACATAAATTGGGTTAATTTTTGATTTATTAAAATATTGAATTATATAAATCGTTATTTTTACAGTCTATGAGGAATATCATTTTAAGTTTGTTTTTTTTATTGTCAATTTCTTTCAAAGGAAAAGCACAAATATTGCCTGCTGACATTCCTAGAATTGAACAATATAAGGACACTTTATTGATTTTGATGGACACCATGGGCAATAGTCCATTTGCAGAAAGAAGGCTTGGTTCGGCCTATGGCACCATAAAATATTTAAAAACGGCACTCAAAATTCCCAAATCATTTTATTATGACTTTGGTGAAATACCAGGTTTATCAATAATTAAGTCACCCGACCAAAAATTTAGGGTTTTTACATGGCAGGCCGAATTAGTAGACGGCAGCCATCGTAATTTTGGTGTAATACAAATGAGAAGTGACACATTACTGTATTTCCCTTTAGTAGATTATGGCGATTTGTACGATGCACCCAGCATGCAAGTGGTTGACAATGAACGATGGATTGGCGCATTTTACTATAATTTACTAGAAAAGAAAATAAAAAAGAAATCGTATTACTTCTTATTTGGTTGGGATGGCGCCGATACATTGGTAAATAATAAAATAGTGGATGTTTTATGGTTTAAGGATGGCGAAATGCCTCGATTTGGCGCACCTTTTTTTGAAAAAGACGCAGACAATCCGATGATGCGCTTATTTTTACCCTATAAAGATGATGCGCAAGTAGGCTTGAATTATAATGTAGAAACGAAAAGAATTGAATATGATCATTTAGAATCGCTGTTTGGATTGCCTGAAAACGTGGGCAGTGACAAAATTCCCGATGGCACTTATGAAGGATTTATTTGGAAAAAAGGCAAATGGAGATATATAGAATCACTAGAATATCAGAAATTACAAGATGGCGAATTTCCCATGATGGATCGGTAAACCTTATACTTTATTATAAAAAAGTCGTAATAACCTCAATAAATTAGGATTCAAGACAGGCTTTTGCACAAATTATAGCCATTGAAATAGCAGCATTTAAAGATTCTGCCTTACCAATTTTGCTTATCGTTACTGGATTAGAAATGAATGGCAATAGTGGCTCCGAAATGCCATTACCTTCATTGCCAATAAGTATAATTCCCTTTTTTGCAAATGATTCCTTTTCGATTGCTTTGCCATCGAGCACTCCACCATAAACTGGAATGTCCTTATTTTTTTGGAATTCCATTAGCAAATCTGTTTCTATCAATTGAATCCGCCCAATGGAACCCATTGAAGCCTGCACCACTTTGGGACTGAATGGATCTACGCAGCCTTTAGATAATAAAATCCGCTTAACCCCAAACCAATCAGCTGTTCGAATAATTGTACCCATATTGCCGGGGTCTTGAATTTCGTCTAATGCTAATATCCATTCATTATTTAAAGAATGTACATTTTCGAATAATGGAATTTTAAATATTGCAATTGCATGATAAGCCGATTTGAGTCCTGTGATTTTATTTAAATCTCCATCAGGCACTATTTTTGTATCTTTGTTTGTAGAAAAGAAATCGTCATTTAAGGTATTATCGATAAATATTTGCTTGACATGAAGCCTTCTTGTATTAAATCTTTAATCAATTTTGGCCCTTCAGCAATAAATTCGCAATACTTATGGCGGTATTTCTTAATTTTGAGCGCATTAACATATTTTATTTCATTTTGAGAAAGCATTTACATCATTTTTATTGCATTATTAATAAAATAATTATCCTAGTTTTTATTTGCTCATTAGTTTCGTGCAAAGCTACCAAATACCTTGATAATGATGATAAATTATTAGTGAACAATAAAATAATTATTAATGGAACAGAAACTAAACCGAATAAAGCAGCCCTTAAAACAGGTCTTTCCAAATTAAATAACCAAAAGCCTAACAAAAAATTTCTTTTCGTTTTTAGAGCTAGATTGGGTTTTTACACCTTCGCAAACAAAGCTTCAAAATCGGAAAAACCTTCAAAATTTAATAAATGGATGAAAGAGAAATTAGGCGAAGAGCCTAAAATTTTGGACACCACATTAATCGACCCTACAAAAAGTAGAATGCAGGGTTACTTATTTAATAAAGGTTATTTTCATAATGAGATAAGTACTGCCTGGACTTCCAAGAAAAAGAAAGCAACTGTTGAATATAATATTAACTTAAATGAATCTTATTCAATTCGCAATTTTGATTTAACCACAAATGACAGTTCGCTCAATTATTTGATTGAAGCCACTGAGGCTAATTCTATTATTAAAACTGGAGATAAATACGACAGTGATAATGTAAAAAAAGAACGTGATCGAGTAACTGGAATACTAAGAGAAGAAGGTTATTTTACTTTTAATAGAAATTACCTTTATTTTCAGATAGACACTTCCATAGGAAACCAAAAAGTAGATGTCAACTTACTAGTAAACAACCTTGAAGACTCCACTTTTCATAAAAAATATACGGTAGGTATTGTACAATTTAATATAGATAAAAAAGGAACTAAAAAAGACGACCTTTCAAAAATAGACACCACGATATTAAGGAAAGTAAAAATATTATTAACCTCCAATGATATAAAGCCCGACTTATTGGCTCGGTATATTTACTTTACACCTGATTCCCTTTTTCACGAATCCAACTATTCTAAAACGGTTACCAGACTTAGTAGTCTCGGAATTTTTAAATATGTAGATATTGAATATGAACCGTTCCAAATCTCGCAGGATGAAGGCGTAGTGGATATTAGCATAAAAGCTAGTTTGTCGAAAAAACAAGGAGCAACTATAGCCCTAGAAGGCAATACCGACAACCAAAGTAGTTTTGGTACTGCCCTAAATATTTCATACTTAAATCGCAATATTTTTAAAAGAGCAGACCGGCTTCAATTCAATCTTTCATCGGGTTTGGAATTTAATTTCAATAATCCAGTAGATGATGAAGGCAATAAATTATCTACACTTAGTATAGTTGATTTAAATGGAGATTTGAAACTATATTTTCCCAAAATATTATTTCCTGCCAAAAAAATAAAAAATAATTTAACGCCTTATAAATTTAAACCAAATACATTTATTGGACTAAGTTATAGTTTTCAAAAAAGGGTAAACCTATATTCCATTAATACTTCGAATGTCTCATTTGGTTACGACTTCAAAACAGCACCTGAATCGCGGCACATTATTTCCTTCCCACTCAGTTTGGTTAGACCAAATGAGTCGAGTTATTCGGCCATATTTTTAGAAACACTTGAGAAATCTCCTTTTCTTAGGCAGAGTTTTAGGCAACAATTTATTGCTTCTCTTATCGATTATACCTATTCGTATACCAGTCAGAGCTTTGGTAAACTGAAAAATTTTCTTTACTTTAGAGGGAATCTAAATGTGGCAGGCAATCTTCTTTATGCTGCAAATAAGGCGTTTACACCTAAAAAAGAAGAACCGTATAAAATTCTAAAAGTTCCATACTCTCAATATGCCCGAATTGAGGGTGATTTTAGGTATTATTTTACTCTAAAAAAAGGACAAGCCCTTGTAACAAGAGCCTTTGCTGGCTTTGGCATTCCATTTGGCAATGCTGACGTATTGCCTTATGTAAAGCAATTTTTTGGGGGTGGAAACCAATCGCTAAGAGCATGGGGTTATAAGGCAATTGGACCTGGAGGATTTGACACCCGAAATGCTGATTTTATTTTAGATCAAACTGGTAATATAAAACTAGAAGGAAATGTGGAATATCGTTTTGACATATACAAATTTTTGAAAGGCGCTGCATTTATCGACATGGGTAATATTTGGAATTTACAGTCAGACACTTCACAACCATTAGGGAACTTCGACCCAAAAAGATTCTGGGGCGAAATAGCGGTAGGCGCTGGTTTAGGACTTCGACTAGACTTCAGTTATTTTATTATCCGTGTAGATGCAGCCGTTCCGATTCACGATCCATCTTATCCAAAAGGAGAACGTTGGACATTTGACAAAATAAATTTTTCATCTCGAGAAATGAGAAAACAATTTTTGGGTATAAACATTGGAATCGGTTATCCGTTTTAGATATATGAAAAAAATATTTTTTATAGTATTCGTTTGTGCTTTCAGCAAAATCGGCTTTTCGCAGATAAGTCCATTTATTCCATATTATTACACACAAGTATTTAAAAACGACATACAACTCAAATTCCCTTGGCTGGGTGGGCTTAATAGTCCGCAATTTGAGCCAGTTGATTTGAATAATGATGGTATAGAGGATTTAGTTATTTTTGAAAAAGAAGGAGAAAGATTATTGACTTTTGAAAATAGTGGCTCCGGCATAGGCTATAGCTATGCACCAAAATATGAAAAAAATATCCCTAAAATAAATGGTTGGTTTTTGTTTAAAAAAATAACATGCGATGCCATTAGCGATTTTATTACCGACAATAAAGTGGGATCGAGTATTGTATACAAAGGATTTTATAATGCGAATAATGAACTTAGTTTTACTATTTTCCAAGATGGACTTTATTATCAAGGTTCGGGTGGCACGAGCATTAATGTTTATACTTCCGTTATCGACCGGCCAGCAATTATAGATATGAACGGCGATGGCGATATAGATTTGCTTGCTTTTAGTACCACCGCAACCCGTATCCTTTATTATGAAAATCAGAAAGTAGAATTAGGAATTAGTTGCGATACCATCGTTTTTAAATTAGTAGATAGATGTTGGGGCAATGTATCTGAAAGCGGATTGGAAGTACCATTAACACTCAGAGATTCTTGTACTGATAAACCTCCACAACGCGACCTGTTTCGTCATTCAGGTTCTTGCATGGAAGCATATGACATAGACGGAAATGGCAGAAAAGACCTTTTAATGGGCGATGTGGTATTGCAAAACGTAAATTTCCTGAAAAATGAAGGAACGCTTTCTTATGCGTCAATTCTGGAGCAAGACATTGCATTCCCATCCTATGATGTGCCAGTGAGCATTAATTCATTTGCCTGCCCAGTGATAATGGATATAGACAATGACAGCAAAAAGGATATGATTGTAACGCCTTTTGAAAGAAATGGAGGCGAAAATTATCAGAATGTGTTTTTCTATAAAAACATAAACAATACAAGTGCTTTAAATTTGAGATTGCAACAAAAAGATTTTTTGGTAGGCGATATGATAGAAGTCGGATCGGGTGCCGTACCTCGTTTTTTTGATTATAATGGAGACGGATTATTGGATATATTAATAAGCAACGAAAATCGAAAAATTGGTAATAACGATGGTGAATTTTTTATTTCACTATTTGAAAATATCGGCAAAATAGATTATCCATATTTTAAATTAGTGAATGAAGACTATTTAGGTCTTGTAGCAAATAACTTAAACGGCCCATCTTCAATCCCTTATTTTGGCGATTTGGACGGTGATGGCGATTTGGATTGTATTGTAGGTAGAGAGGATGGCAGACTCTTGTTTTTTAGAAATAAAACGAATGGTTTGCTTGCTGATTTTGAATTCATAAATATTCTGAAAAATAATTTGAATACCGAAATTGATATAGGGCAAAATGCATTTCCAAACTTGGTGGACATTGATAGAAATGGAACATTAGATTTAATTATTGGGGAACGAAATGGCAATTTGAATTATTACAAAAACATAGGCACACAAAATGCACCTAATTTTGAATTTGTAACCGACTCGTTAGGTAAAATAAAAGTGGGTTTTTCTTCCTTTTCTCCTGGCTTTACGGCACCTGAAATAAGGGATTTTAATAATGACAATAAATGGGATTTAATGCTCGGCAATATAAATGGTGATGTCCTTTTTTATAATAATATAGAAGACAGTTTGACTGCAAAATGGACTGCTCAACGCGACACCCTTTTGGTAACCAAAAAAACAAGTCGCTCCACCTTCACGGCTGCTGATATAACAGGTGATGGTAAATTAGAGATTATCAAAGGAAACTTTTCGGGTGGTTTGGAATTATTTTCGCAAAATCCGCCACCTTTCCAACCGGTTGGAATAAAACAAAATACACTCGATTTATTGGCATTTAATATTTTTCCTAATCCTTCAAAACAGGAAATTTATATAACCTTGAATAATACGAGAAATACAATGCCGTATAATGTTAATGTGTTTGATGTAAATGGACGAAGTGTAAAAACAATGCTTTGGACAATTGGCGAAACAATAAATATTGCAGACCTAGAATCGGGCATTTATTTTATTCAAGTAAGTAATACCAACGAAAGCGGCATTAGGAAGTTGGTTAAGATTGGGGATTGATTGTAAAGTGATTTCAAAATGTAGGAGGCCTACTTTATTTGGTTATTGTGATTGTATTTTCATTAGTATCTATACAAAATTTCTTTCCTTCTAAAAAGTCAAGCCCAAGAAGTCCATTGTAATCAGAAAATATTCCATGTGCAATAAAATCATACACTTGAATTTCAAACTTCTCTTTTTCAATTCCTACTGAAGAGAAACTATTAATTTCAAAAACCTCAGTTTCAATAATTCCATTAGCAGTTTCAATTTCTACTGTTCCAATACAATCTTTTAAATCATAACCTAGTAAATATAATGCATTACTATCGATTGTTGTATTAGTAGCTCCAGTATCAAGAATCATTTTCAATTCATACTTTTTATCAATTTCAATATTAATAAGTATAAGTCCGCTTTCTGGTTCACGTTTAAATTTATAGGTCATTTTGCAATTCGATTAAAAATGCCTGTTATTTTTCTTTTTGGTCTAAAAATACCAGTATAAATTAAAGTTATTTTGTCAAAATTCGATGTTTTACCTCTACCGATATAACAAACTTCTTTTTTGTCTTTACTATGAAACAAAGGAATACCTGACAAAACATCAATTTCACTTTCATCCATAATTGGATTTCCAAGCAAAACCCATTCGTCTGGGTATAGTGCTTTTATGTCTGCTATATTCATTAATTGACCCATTTTCTATCAATTTACGAAGCAAATTTACTGATTTTTTTCTGCAAATGCAACTTTAGGAGTTTGGTAAAAGGATTTCTGACAAAAAGATTGGTAAAAAACCACCGCCCAATCCTTCATAAAAATAGGTTTATTTATCGTATCCTTTTTCTAAAAAAGGTTAAAAAAAGGAGTTTATATTTTCGATTTTTAAGTCTAATATAAGCAATTTTGAATGAAATAGCTAACATTTTTAACCCTAACTTATTAGTCGTTCGTTTTTGCAATCATTTTATTATTTCTGCTCCATTCACTCCACGAACCAACATATAATTTGGGGATATCCATTTCAGCATAATCTAATGCTAATAAGGTATGACAAGCCGTAACACCTGATCCACAATGAACTGCAATATTTTCAGTTCTCTTTTTTCCAATTACTAACTCATATTTTTTTCTTAATTCATCAGGTTTTAAAAATAAACCGTTCTGATCTAAATTTTCTGTAAAGGGAATATTTATTGCGCCCGGAATATGGCCTGCAACTAAATCAATAGGTTCAAATTTTCCATCATATCGACCTTTATCTCGAACATCAATCACCAAATAATTCGGATTTTGTAATATGTTTTCAATCTCGACCATTTCGATTGTTGGTAAATTCCATTTCTCCATTGGATATGGTTCTGAAAGCGACTGAACAATTTCCATATTTGAACTCAATGGAAAATTATTCTTTTTAGCATGATGTAGTCCACCATTTAGCACTTGAACTTTTTCGTGTCGAACTGATTTTAGCATCCACCAAAACCTTGCAGAAGCATTTGAGCCATTATTGTCGTCGTAAATTATTACATGTTTGTCTTTTGAAATGCCTAATTCGGCCAAAGTTTTGGCAAAAGTTTCTATTTTGGGTAATGGATGGCGACCACCTATTGAAAAATCACTTTTAATATCTGCTAATTGAGTGTTTAAGTCCACGAAAAACGCACCTTCTATATGTTCAGTTTCGTAGTTGGTTTTTGCATTTTTACCATTGCTTACATCGAAAATCATTACGTTAGCGCTTTTGTAAATTTTCAGCAGTTCCTCCACTTCTATAATTGGTGATATCCTCATATTTTTTCTAATTTCTCTCTCGGTCGGCTGGTTTTACAAAATGATGAATAATTCAATTTTTAAATAGTCAAAACAAAATTATCGATTTATAATTGATTTTTTTTATTAATTGAAAAACACGGACTAATTGGGTTTTGCTTACTTCTTTTTAAAAACGCAATTTCAAAATAGTCGAAACCTCTATTAAACATTTTTTTTATGGACGGTAATGCTTCCTTCAATATTGAGTCATATCAAGTTCGTCAAAGTCTTTAATTTCTGATAATTTTATAAGTGAGTTTACATTTATATTTTTCCATGTTTCTTCAAAAATTTCTTGTCCACTCTCCCCATTTTCATTCGTATTCACTTTTTCTTGTTTGTTTTTGCCCAAAAAGTCAATGCTGATTTCTCTAACAATAATAGGACCTCTTTGGTCCTTTTGGTCATAACCGATTAATTCAAAATCTGAATTTTGAAATCTGAATGTGTATTTCCAATAACCATATCTGCCGTGTCCAAAGTAAATATACAAATTCCCTTTTTTAACTTCAATTGATAACTCAGGTGCAAAATAGACGCCACCATCTTCGTTTTCTGAAGAAAAACAATCGTAATTTTTTAAAGCCAATTCGTAATTACCATTCTTATTGAACAACACGAATATGCCTCTCCGGTTGCGGTCTAACTCTCCACGATACTCGTCTTTAATGATTTCATCTTTGTCTGTTCCTTTTATAACGAACACACAATCGTCAAGACCATCTTTATTTAAGTCCCCAATTATTTTTTCAAAAAGGACATACCCATTTGGTAAAAAATCAGTTGGATTTTGTTTAAGTTTAAGGTTCTGTTGGACAATTTTATTGTTGTTTATTGTTACAGTCTCCGAAATAGGTTTAGTTATATGTTTTGACTTTGATTGCCCACAACTTGTAAGAAGAAAAATTGACAATATGTAAAATATATTTATCATTGGTTTTTTCAGGGTCGCTTTTGAAAATAGAAGAAATTGTTTGATTTTGGTTGTGTACTATAATTCTGTATTTTTTTTTTTTTTTTAATAATATTTTTAACAAAAAAAAAAAGAAAATAGCTTTGATTTTTTAATAGTATTTGCAATTTCAAATTTCACTCATTATTCCATTTATCTTCAACAATATTCTTGAAATAGCTTTAATATTTTCTTTTGGGATTAAAACAATTGATTTTTTTTATCTGTTTCTAACTTCAATTAATTACACTTTTCCAACAAATCTTTTGTGTAATTTGCATTTATTGGTTTGCCTCCAAGTAATTTGCATTCATCGTGGTATTTTAAGGCATTCTTACAGTCTTTTTTGTACCAAAAACAGACGGAAAGTTTATATGTTGTATTTTCATCCAATGGATTTATACTGTATGATTTCATCAAATTGCTAATTGCAGAATCTAAGTTAGTTAAAGCGTCATTTTTAGATGTTTTTTCTAATTCAAAATATTGAATCATAAAGTATGTTCCGTAATCGGTCAATAAATGTGTATTATTAGAATCGATAGAAAGACCTATTAAATATTGTTTTTTTGCATTTTCAAAGTCACCTAAAGTCATATAAACACCACCAAAACCCCAATAAATATCAGTATTTGTCGAATCTAATAAATATGCTTGATTAAAGCGATACATAGCGGTTTTCAAATCTTTATAAACATAGGCAAAACCCAGTTGAATAAGCCGATTCGAAGCATCTCTATTTGAAGTGTCTTTTGCAAGGGCTGTTTTTATAAAATCAATATCTGCATTTTTTTCATTTTCACTCTTTTCCTGATAACCATATTTAGGAATTAAACGTTTGTTGGTAATGGATTCCTTATTCCATTCTTCTAATAACATTTGTTGTCCAAATGTCAAAAAGGGAATAAAATATAGAATTAATGTGGTAAATAAAGATTTCATATCGTTGATTTTTAAATTTTAACTGCAAATTTACGCTTTAGCATGCCAAGATATGAAAAAATTTCTTTCATAATATTTGGTAAAAAAAGGATAAATTATATGGTACATTTTATTTTTACAAACTGAAAAAGAAATTTTAATTTTACTTTTCTAAAAGCTTTAAAAAGGGAATTTTGCGGAAAAGGCGGAACCAATCCGCATTTAAACCAAAAATATTAATGATAAGGACACTCAATTATTCGCTTGTTTTCAATTCATAATTTGTACTCCGACTGCCTTGTTCTTTTTTTACCATTATTCCTTTGTTTATTAAATCTTGAATATCTCGTAATGCGGTATCTTGTGAACATTTACAGATTTTTGCCCATTTAGTTGTTTTCAAAACGCCTTCAAAATCATCCATTAACAAATTGATTATTTTTCTCTGCCTTTCATTCATATTTATATTCGAATATTTAAACCAGAAAGCGTGTTTGTAAATTATTTTCTCCAAAAGTTTTTCAGAATTTTCAATAGAATGCAATAAGGAGTTTAAAAACCACTCGAGCCAGTTTGTAATGTCTAAAGTCCCTTTTTGACTTTTTTCCAATATATCATAATAAAGATTCCGTTCCTTTCTTATTTGTGTCGACATGCTATAAAATCGGAATGATTGTTCATCAGATCTAGCTAATAACATATCACTTAATGCCCTTGAAATTCTTCCATTTCCATCTTCAAAGGGGTGAATTGTCACAAACCACAAATGTGCAATGGCGGCTTTAAGAACCAAATCTGTGTTTTCTTCCAGATTAAACCAATCTAAAAACATGCGCATTTCATTTTCTATTTGAACTGCTGGTGGTGCTTGATAATGCACTTTTTCTTTCCCAAGTGCACCCGAAACAACCTGCATTGGTCCAGTTGAATCGTCTCGCCAATTTCCTGTAATGATATTATACATTCCACTTTTTCCTGTTGGAAAAAGTGCTGCATGCCAAGAAAATAGGCGCTCTTTAGTCAATTCTTCATTAAAATTCTTTGTCGCATCTATCATCAAATCAACTATTCCATCCACATTTCGTTCCGAATAAACTAATCCTGATATTTCTAATCCTAATCGCCTAGCAATTGAAGACCTTACTTGCCCTTTATCAAGTATTTCACCTTCAATTTCAGTAGATTTTAAGATTTCCATTGTTAAAATTTCAAGATTTGCATCATTGCGAAGTTCAAATCCCAAAGCGCCCATTTTACCCAAAAGCTTTCCTTGTCGATTTCTAACATGAGAAAGTAATGATAAAAGCTTTTCGCTATTCCACCGAAAAATTGGCCAATCTTGATTATTATATAAATACATATTTTATTTTCTCCGCAATTATTGCACCAAATATAGTATGTATTCTCCGCATTAGCAAATCTTCTCCGCATTAAATGCGGAGAAAACAGCATTTATTCTCCGCAAGTTTCAATTACTTTTTATGGCTAAAAAAGGAAGTTTCTTTCTTTTCTAAAAGCTTTTAAAGGGAAATTTGAAATAAAAGGTGGGAACGGGTTTGGAATTTATATGTTAGAGGTTAGTTCTATTTATCTCGATTATTTATCAATTTAATTAGCGTTTCTTTACTTGGTAAAACTGTCAAATATTTACTTGCAAAAATTTGTTGATTGTTTTCTGGTAAAGTAAATTCTACAACTGCTTCGCTTTTATTTTGACAAAGAATTATTCCAATTGTATTATTCTCGTCCTCAAGTTTTACCTTTCTATCATAATAATTCACATACATCTGCATTTGACCAATATCTTGGTGCTTTAGTTCGCCAATTTTTAGATCTATAAGTACAAAGCATTTTAGTATTCTATTGTAAAAAACCAAATCCACTCTAAAGTGTTTTTCATCAAAACTGATTCTATTTTGACGAGCAACAAATGTAAATCCATTTCCCAATTCTAACAAAAAGTGTTCTAGTTTATCTATTATTTTTTGTTCCAATTCACTTTCTGAATAGTTTGTATTTTCTGGCAATCCGATGAATTCTAAAACATATGGATCTTTTATTGCATCTTGCGGCTTTTCGATTATTTGACCTTTTAATGAAAGTTGTAAAATTTCATTTTTATCCTTACTTAAAGCTAAACGAGTAAAAAGTGCAGAATCATATTGTCTGTTAAGTTCTCTTAAACTCCAATTGTTTCTAAATGATTCTATTTCATAGAATTTTCTTTCATTCTCGTCGTCAATTCTCATTAATTTCATATAATGCGACCAACTCAAATTGAATTCCGCAGACGGTGTTTGCGCTTTTGAGTAAACCGAATAAAATTGACGAATTTGTTCTAAATTTCTTTGTGAAAATCCTTTTCCAAATTCATTTGTTAGGCGTTCAGAAAGTAAAGTAATAATTCGTTTTCCTTAATCTGCTCTTTCTTTGCCTTTTTGTTCTTCTTCAACTATCATTCTTCCAATTTCAAAGTAAGTCATAACCATAGTAATATTTACAGTTTGCAGTACTTTCGTTCTTGCAGCAATTAGTAATTCTGAAATCCTATTGGCTAAACGATTTGAAACAATTTCATTCATTATATGTCTAAATTTTGAACAAATATAACTTTTTTTGAAGTCTGCAGCGAGTTAGAAAAGCCAATAAAGTCAAACTCTCTTTTATTACACAACAAGCTTCCCCATTGGGCGAGAATGATATTGAAAACCAATCCCAATCTTTTGGTAAAACAAAATAAATTATTTTATACCATTTGTCTTTTGAGGCTAAAAGATATCGTTTGATTTTTTTTCTAAAAGCTTTTAAAGGGAAATTTGAAATAAAAGGTGGGAAAGGGTTTAAACCTTATATGCTTTACCCAATGCTTATTCTCATTCGATGTCGATTTTGTTTATTTCGTTCATTAGTCTGTCTGTTTCTGACAATGCAACGATGATTTTTTGATAGTGTAAAATGTCGTCAAATTCAAGTGTTCTTTCCTTTCTGTCTTTGAGCCATTTTTGTGCTGGCTGATAACCACCAATAAAAAACTCCCAAGCAATTTGCGGCACATTGTCGAAATACTGGGTATCGTTGATGTAAACTTTTCCGACCACCCCTAACCCCTCCAAAGGAGGGGAACTTATAAACTTTGATTTTGTAACTGTGTTGTTTCCGTCTTCGGGATATTGCGTTATGTATTTCTCAACTGTCGGGCTTTCCAATAAATGTATTTGTCTGATTTCTCCGCCAAGTTTAACAAGTTGCCAAAACGTGTCATTGTCTTTAGGATAAGGCACTCTCGGAAAATCTATTTTTAAAAATTCTTTGTATTTTTCTCGGTATGTTGGCGAATGTAAAACTGCATATATGTAATCTAAAATGTCAATTGGAGCAAAATTCCCCTCCTTTGGAGGGGTGCCCAACGGGCGGGGTGGTATTTTTTCATCCACATCTACGGTCAAATCTCTACTTTCACCATATTCATCAATAATATAATCTTCCAATGCCATTAGTACAGAGTCGATATTTTTTTTAACATCATCGTCTGTACATCTAAATACTTTCAAACCTAAATTTTCGAAGTAAAGCTGCCTTTCCGCATCATAATCTTGTTTATAATCGTGACTGTTTCCATCAATTTCAACTATTAACCCTAAGGTCTTAACATAAAAATCTACTATATAATTTCCGATAATCCTTTGGCGGTCAAAATCTATTTTATGAAATTTTCCTTTATGAACTTGTACCCAAAACAATACTTCTGATAGAATTCCTGCTTTTCTTTTGTCTTTTACCAGCTGCTTTAGTTTTGGATTATAGGGTAGGTTTTCAATAAAATTTCGTTTTATAGGAGTGTTGTTAATGGTTGATATTGTTTCTTTTTTTTCCACCCCGCCCTGCGGGCACCCCTCCAAGGGAGGGGAATTGAGGGTAGCGGACTTCTCGGCTACGAAAGGAATCCCCAACTTTTCTGCAAATTTATTTACTATTTCTGTGTTTAGATTTGGAACGCGTCCAAATTCCCCTCCTTCAGAGGGGTGGCTGAAAGCCAAGGTGGTTTTTATGGTTTGTTGTCCGTTGGTTTCGGGATAGAGATAGAGAGGGAAGCATTTGTACCTGAACCAGAATGTACAACCATGGCAACCTGTTATGTTTTTGTCACAAAGCCGTGATAAAAATATTTTCAAACTTTGCATTGTCATTTGAAAATTATAGACCAAATTTTCTTTATTAAATATGTTATTCATAATTTCTTTTCTTGGCATACAATGAAATTCATTTTTTCCTGTAAAATGTATATCTATTATCAAAAGGTCTGATAATTTATTTTTTGTAAATCTTTTTATTATTTCAATTTTAAATCTTTTTCTTCCCTCTTTTCCAATTCTCTTGCATCTTTTATTCAAATAATTCAGTTAATAGGTTCATGATAATATTCTTTCAAATTGATTTACAATATTTTATTTTTGTATTAAATAATTGTAGATCATTTGATCTCTTACTCATTCCAGATGTAAAATTATTGAAAATTTCATTCATTGAAATCCATTTTCATAAATCATTTCTTCCATCATATTTCTTTACTGTAAAAAAGTAATTTGGTTTGTTAATGTTAATTCTTGTAGGACAATATTTTTTAAATTTTCTCTTAAAAAATCATATTTCATTTCTCTTTTCCATACAAATCAAAATGAAATACTTTACCTAATTCATTTTTCTTTTTCTTGCCTGTTTTTACAAAGATGTTAATTGAAACTCCTTGCATAATATCAAATACATTTATATCTGCACTTCCATCAGGTGCAGTTTCTTTTTTCTTTGCGTTGCCGTGTAAATCTATGATGTAAATTTTATCATAGGTTTTAAGTAAATTCCAACGCATACCATGAAAAGTAGGATTATCTAAAAACCGTGAGGATTAATGAATGCCAAAATTCCACTTCCGTTTTTGTCTATAAAATGTTGCCCATAACGCAAAACTTTACATAGTCATCATTTATCAATTTTTTCTTCATTCAAATTCTCTTTATCCTGGTCTTTTTGTAATCTTCCATCAGGCTCATAATCCACTCGCCTTTATTGGCACTTTCTCCGCTGTATGGCGGATTTCCAATTACACACATTACTGGAGTATCACGTTTAATAACATCTGCTTGGGCGGCTTCCTCTGTTAGCCATTGTGACATAAATAAATTTGGTCTTTCTGAAGATGCTTCTTCTAAACTATTGGTAAGATATACTCGGAGCCTCTGTTCCCCTCCCTTGGAGGGGTGCCCATCAGGCGGGGTGGTTTTTTTATATCCTGTTTCGGTTAAAAGCAAATCTAATTTTAAATGTGCCATTGCATAACTTGCCATCAGTAACTCAAACCCATTGAGGCGAGGTAACAAATGCGTTTCCACATAATTGCTCCAAATGCCTTGTTGCCCTTCAAATTTTTTGTGAATGTGCTTTATGGTTTCGGCGAGGAAAGTTCCTGTGCCTGTTGCTGGGTCAAGTATCTGTACCTTATGGACTTCTTGTTCTATTGTTTTATTTTGTCCTTGTGCCTGCACTTTAATTCTAGTTTTACTTGTGTCGGCAAGTCCTTGTGGTAAATCAAATTCGGTTTTTAAAATATCGTCAACTGCTCTTACAATAAAATTTACAACGGGTGCAGGTGTGTACCAAACGCCACGAGCCTTTCGCAATTTAGGGTCGTACTCACTCAAAAAAGTTTCGTAAAAATGGATGATTGGGTCTTCCATTTTTGTTGACTTTCCATAGTTTTTTAAAATTTCTACAACATTGCAAGCCAAAAATATCTGTATTAAATCATCTACAATCCATTTTATTCTATCGTCAAGATCTGGACCCGCTATATAATTAAACAGTTTTCGCAAAAATGGATTTGACTTAGGGATGAGTGTAGCGGCTTCTTCTCGACTGAATGTAGGCAAAGTAGGATCATGCAACCTAGCTGCAAATAAGCCATAGGCAATGGTTTGTGCATAGACATCAGCAAAACCTTTTGGTGTAATGTCATGAATAAGCACTTGTCTAAAACCATTCATTTGATCTTTTAGCGTAGAGTTTTCATGACTTTCTACATCGCTTATAAGAGCCTTTTCAATAGTATCTCCTAGGTTTCGTGCCTTATTTGCCATCATTTGAGCCAGTTTTTGACTACTTTTAATGGTTTGATCAATATGATTACAAAATCCAACCATAAGATTTGTAAATGTGGCAAAATTTTCTGGAAGTGGCTTTATACCTTTTTCAGTAATTTCACCAACCGATATTTTAGTTATAAATACATCATATCTATAAAAATAAAAATCTATGTAATCGGTGAAAATGATATTGCCTAAATCTTTTTTATAACGGTCAAACTGTTCTTTGTTTCCTGTTTTCTTCACTCCTTCAAGGTCTTTGTCGCCGATGTCCTTTGCTTCAATAAAACCTACTGGAATTTCTTTTTTGGTCAGAATATAGTCGGGTGCACCACATGATTGTCTTTTGGGTTCGTTGGTCGCCCTTATGTCAGGCACTAAACTTTCTAACAATTGCTGCAAGTCACCACGAAAAGTATGCTCGGTCGCATTACCAAGTTTATATCGTTTATTTATGTTGTCTATGTACTGTTCTAAAGTCATTTATTAAATTATTTGCTTTTTTTCAATAACCTATCAAAAAAATCATTTTCAAAGCTAATAAAAAAAATTTATTAAAGACATTCTTCTTATAAATCAGCAATTTACTTATGAATTTAAAACTTTAATTTTTTCATAATTATTTTAAAGGAAAGTAATCAATCTTTACTAAGCGAAAAGCTAAAACATTTTTTTAATTTCTTAAATTATAATGAATGAAAAACAAAATTCAAAATGAGAATCAAGGTTGAAATAAATCGAAAGAAACAGTCAACACTTAAGTAGTTCAAAAAGACAAGGAAATATGTCCGAAAAAGAAATTAAAGGATTTGTTTCATAACTTAATTAAGGTATTATTTCATGAGTTTTTTACTTATTTCTTAAACTAATAAAAATACACCATTTCTCTCTCCTCTCCCCCGCGTGAGTGATTGGAGCGGTATACTTTTGGGAGGCACGACCAAAAGATACAAGCAAAAAGCACGACCCTGCTTTTTGGAGCAGGGACACGCCCAAATACTTGGAATTGTATATTTCGAACTCTTCTCTTTCGTTTACTGGTCGAATCGGAATGTGAATCCACCGTATGCCATGCCGCCAATTAGGGGCGATCCGTAGGCTTCGATGTGTTTGTTGTTGGTGATATTGGAGCCGCCTACGAATAGGTTGAACCATTTGGGGAATTCGTAATTTACCTGCGCATCTAGGATATAAAATGATGGAACTGGGCCGTCGCCGAATGAACTCTCCCATACAAAATCGCTTACCCACTTGAAATTGGTGGAAAACCCTAGTCCTTTCCATATATTCTTGGCGCCTAATCCGATGTTGAATTTGTGGTTTGGTGTATTGAATCCGGGCACGATGGGGTCGCTGAGGTTTTTGGTGTTCAAATCGGCCCAAGTATAGTTGGCGGTGGCGACCATTGTTTTCCAAAAATAGTAGTTGACACCAAAGGAAACGCCATAAGACTTTACGCTCTCCTTAGCATTGACTGCATACTGCACTAGTCGATAGTTTTTGGAGAGGATGGCATCGAGGCCCGATTCCTCGCCAGCAACTGCCGGGTCGGTGGGTTCGATAACGCGTAAGTCGCCAATAAAATTTGTGTATATGTTGAAATAGCCTACGATATCGATATAAAAATCTTTGAACCAAACGCCCCGATAGCCCAATTCGATAGATTTTAGTTGCTCGGGTTGTATTTTGTCTACATTTACTTGCTTTAATAGATCTCCATTTATTTCGAATGTGGAGTCGTAGTTAGACTGGAAATCTTTTACCGATTGGTAGTCGTATAAATTAGTGCTGCCATCGATATTTCCTTTTAATAATAGCGGACCTAAATCGAGCAGTATGTATTGGTTTTGTAGGGTTGGACTTCTAAATGCCGACTGTGCGGATGCTCTGAATGTGTTTTTTCTCCAAGTGCCGAGTACCGAAATACGCGGTGAAAATTGGAGGTCGAAATTTTCGTGTTTGTCGAGTCGGGCTGAGGCTACTAATTTTAAATGGTCGTCGAAAAGTTTGACTGTACCTTGTGCGTAACCACCTACTTCCCAAGTATTTAGGTTTAGATATTTGCCATCGGGGTCTGGTTTTCCATCAGCCAGCGTGTCGGCTGGATTGACGAGTGTGTCTTTGAAAATAGTTCCAAAAGAATTAGGACTATAATTGCGGAAGCTTGCACCTGCCACCAAACCAAATTTACCCCATTCTTTGTTGTACTGCCCTTCAAGGTGTTGGAGCGACGACCGGTCTTGAAACTTGGCTCCCGTTTGGAAGTCTGCATCTTTTTTGATGCTATTGTATGCGGAGTCGAATTCGGCCGTTCCGGATTTTATCCAAGCGGTTTGTTCGCTTAAATTGCTTGCCAACGCTTTAGCGCTATCTACCATCCATTGTTCGGGGTCGGCATCAAAATTATTGGTAAATTCTTTCATTCGGTTAAAATATTCTTTTAACCAGTCGCCTGCATAATTTGCAATGCCTGCCTTGGAAAGGTTAACGGCTGCAAAAACCATATCGTAGGAGTCGCCTGCATTTTCGATAGTGGTATATGCTTTAACCAAAAAATTGGGGTGGCTTAATTCTATTTTGTGTTGCTGAAAAAGTATATTGTTTATACTATAGCGATTGCTTCCCTGATATACGGCGGTGCCACGACCAAATTTATAATCGTACTCGATTTGCATTTTGTTTTTAAACCGGTAAGCCATGGAGGCGCCCAGTTTTAAGCTTTCGGTATTGCCATCAGATAATTCCGCTTCCATATAACCTGGCGCAAAAACTTCTTTTTTTCCAGGGTTGGCGATAGGGAAAAAATTGAGCCAAACATTCAATTTTCTGAAGTCGGCAGCAGTGGTGGAATCACCACTATACTGTAATTTACGGGTAATGGCGCTTATATCTAATTTGGTGGAAATATCGCCATATAAATTGGCTATGGAATCGGTAGGAATCCAATCTTGGGCTCTGAAATAACTGCCTGTAATTTTAAACGCAAACCTATCTTCTTTTCCTAATGTATTGCCATATCTTAAACTTCCATCAAAAAGCGCACGACTACCACCTTTCATTTTTACCGACAATCCTTTATAATCGAATGGACTTTTGGTAACCATGGACACGACTCCTTGAAAAGCATTTGCGCCATATAGAGCCGATGCAGCGCCATTTATCAATTCCACAGACTCCAAGTCCAAATCGGAAGCACCTACTAAATTACCAACTGGAAAATTTAAACCAGGCGCCTGATTATCCATGCCATCAATGAATTGAACTATCCGCACTGGGGCAGTTGTATTAAAACCACGTGTATTTAATATTTGGAAACCAAGACTTGAAGTAGTGATGTCCACTTCTTTTAGGTTGCCCAAGCTTTGATAAAAATTTCCCGAAGCAGAAGATTGTATTTGATTGGAATTTATTTTTTGAATAGACGAAATAGAAGCCGTAATTTTTTCACTTATTCGAGAGCCTGACACAACAACCTCTTCACCGATGATACTTTCGGAATTCAACTGTACATTGAGCAATGAAAAATCGCCATTAATAGCAAATGTAGCGGTTTCGTAGCCAATATAAGTAAACACCAAGGTATCAGATCCAGTTTTTTGGAAGGCAATTTCGTAGTTTCCATCAATATCAGAAACTGTCCCCTCGGTAGTACCTGCCAGGGAAACGCCGCAACCGATTAGTGGTTCTTTGCTTTGTTTGTCTGTTATTTTTCCCTTTATAGTTATATTTTGGGCCTTAGCAAAAAATGGTAACAGCATTAATAAAGCTATAATGCTATACCTTCCGAATACATTTAATTTTCTATTCATTTGGAATTCGTTATTGTTTAAAATAATCTCAAATTTTGGTAAACGACCTACTTGTTTTGATGGCTGGATTCGATTTATCCTGAATTTCAATAAAATATTGACCCATTGGATAATTTTTTATGTCTAGCTGAATAGATTCGCTAAATACATCCATGCTTATCAATTTTCCTATTGCATCAAATACTCTTATGTCGAACTGGCCACTAATTCCCACGAAAATATTTACCTTATCGCTTGACGGATTTGGAAAAACATCTATATCTATTTGATTATTGGCTAAAACATTGTTTTTAACACCAACAATTTTCGATTCTCCATAAACTGGCAAGATAATTTGAGAAGGACTTTCGGGTGAAAATGCGATCCGTTGAACTGCGATTCGTGGAGCATATTCTCGCCCTTGGAAAGTATATGTAAGACCATCGGAAGGTTTACGTCTAAAAAATTCGCCTTCTTCAATAGGAATATTTGGGTTGGATTGATATCTTGGATAATTAGATGAAGAAACCAAAATTTTAATTTTGTGTCCTTTGCCAAAAGTATAAGCGATGGGCAGTCCTTGGAAATAATATTCGTATAATTTTCCAATTTCAATATTGCTATAATCTGCATTATCATCTTCGACACCGTCGGCGAATTTAGCTGCCCATTCCCGTGCTTTTGCATTTACGCAGCCCTCCTGAACAAACAATTCTCGACCATCGGGATAAACATCTAAAATACGGACATTAAAATCGGTATCTGTTGGTCCTGAAATTTCTGTGCCTGGGTTTGACTTAGCATATATTTTGAATTTTGGAAAACCAATCATACATAAAGAATCCTCCACTACTGCGGTTTCAAATTTCAAAACACCTGGTCTATTCATCGTAAATGGCGCAAAAAGAGGACTTGCACAATTCATTTGTCCTTGATTATCTCTATCCCCTTGTGGCGTTTTTACCAACATATTACCACCGCCAATAGTGTGAATAGGGTCATCCGGATCGTGTACATAAATAGCCAATCCTTCGTCGGTGGTAGGTGGGTTAGCATCTAATGTACCATTTTTGTGTAAAAAAAGACTTTCGAAATGGATATTATCTTTTATTGGAAAAGTATCAGCTCCAAACCAGTAATTCCCCATATTTTCATTTTCGGCAATACCATCATTTACTGGTCCAATTACGTAAAAACGAATGGGATCCACTTCCTTAAATTCAGTATTGCCAAGTGCATCGATAGGTTCACTATCAAAGCCTTCAATAATAGGCTCACCAAGGGCAGGTAAGTCGAGTTTTATTTTAAATTTACCTAGTCCTGTTTTGATTTCAAGAGGCAATTGATTTAATCCACCTGCACCAGTAAGGAAATTCAATAATTCCAAAAATTTCATGGTATAGGTTTCTGCTGGAAAACGAACCGACACACCAGGAATTACATATTGCCAAATATTATTTTCCGGAATCCTTACTTTTGGTTCTCCTACATTTGCGGTACTATTATTATAATTTAAATTGTAGCGAAACCAAGATATTAATTCAGATTTGGCAATTGCTGCCACATCAATATTTTCTCCATCGATTGAAGAAATGTCTATTTTGGTTAAATCGGTCACGTTGGATTTGTAAGTCATATCGCCAGTGGTAAGACTCGATATAGTTTGGTGTGCCCAAGGGCCTACAATTATCTTATTCAACAATTTATTGCCAAATAATGCACTTTGATGTTTGCGTTGAAGATTCCATGTTTCGATTGATCCATCAACAAAAATATCGTACCAACCTGACACGTGCATTGTTGGCACTTCCATATTTTCATACCTGCTGTAGGTTCCATTTTTATCACTTTCGCCAAATTGATCCACCGGAGCACGGCTAGCATCCATATCTCCTCTTCCGATACTGTTTGGATAATATCCCGCAGGGCTACCTTCATATTTTACCGCCACAAAATGGTCAATTGCTTTGTCTGATGCTTCAAACTTATCGGCTGTGCCATAATCATTAGAACTATGCAGGGTATTTTGAATGTCATTATCAATTGGAATTAAATCGTCGTCGGTGTCTCTAATTTGTCCGCGCAACCAGCCAGTTACGAGCATATCTCTGAAAACACCATTTTGAAATCCTGTACTCTTATAAAATTCTAATGGCCCAACTATTGGGAACAGACATTTAACTCCCGGTTGGGTTGGGTCGATTCGGTGTGCGGCTGCTGCTTGTAATTGATTGTATCCTAAAGCGGAGGCACCAAAATTGCCCATAACGCCATTGTACAACAAAGCGGTGTCATCTGGTATTCCATCATAGTTAAAATCGTAGGTCCGCATTAGGCTATTTTTTACAAATTCCCATGTATTCCATCCATCCTCGTGGTAATTACCGTTTTTGGGGTCTGATAAATCTGTTAAATCCAAAATATGCTTATATTGATGATAATCTGATTTTTTCCAACTATCAGAATAAAGTGGCAAATAAACACCTTCAGAGGCATATCTTCCGCGCATATCCTGCATGGCAGCGGCATAACCCAAAAGTGGTAAAGCGCCATAGAAATCGGCCGAACCACCTTTATTGTAAGGTGTACGACTCATAACCAAGGGCAATTGAAAAGGATTTGGATTTGGCTCTCCATTAATACTATCATAAATTAAATACTGATAGCCTGGTCGTAAAACCGTAAGTTTCAAGTTATAATTAAAAACAGGAATGGTAACATCAAATGCAAGACTATCTTGTAAAATAGGTAGATAAATATCCGTATTTAATTTAATTCCATCTGGCATAATAAAGGGAACTTGAACCCTAAGTGCAAAATCAGAGATTTGATCCAAGGTGCCATTTTTCTCAGCATCTTTACTTAAATTAACAAAATCACCAATAAATGGTACAGCTTGAGCAAAGCTCATATTTATTCCTAAAAGGAAATATGCAACTAAAAAAAAGGAAATATTTCTCATGTTTACGCAATTGTTTATTTAAAGCAAATTAATTGTTAAGTAAAGTTAAAAAAATAAATGGTAATTTTATCCCATATTTAAAAAAAAATGATTGCATTAGAAAAAAAAGAAGAACACTTTGAAAGTTCGGAAATAGTAAGAGATATCGTTATAGGCATGGCAGATGGATTAACGGTTCCATTTGCTTTAGCTGCAGGACTTTCGGGTGCATTATCTGCCGATGCAAATAGCATAATTATAACGGCTGGCTTGGCCGAAATTGTTGCAGGTAGTATTGCCATGGGATTGGGTGGATACTTGGCTGGTAAAAATGAAATAGACCATTTTGACGCAGAATTAAAAAGAGAATATTTTGAAGTAGATCACTTCCCAGAAAAAGAGAAAGAAGAAGTAAAAGAAATATTTGCCGACTATGGTTTAAGTGAGTCAGCTCAAGATACAATTGTGGAAGAATTGTCGAAAGACAAGGACAAATGGGTTCAATTTATGATGCGTTATGAATTGGGACTTGAGCGACCCGACCCAAAACGAGCACAAAAAAGTGCTTTATATATTGCCTCCTCCTATATTTTAGGGGGATTTATTCCTTTGAGTGCTTATTTTTTTACAAATAATACTCAAAAGGGCTTATTAATTTCGTCCATAATGACCATTATTTCTCTGGGTATATTTGGGTATTTTAAAACCAAAATAGTTGGACAACCTCCAATAAAAGGGGCATTAAAAACCATCTTGATAGGAACTGTTGCCGCAGCGGCGGCTTTTGGAATTGCAAAACTAATTGGTGGGTAAAATTATTACCCACCAATGGAAATAAACATTATAAAGACCATTAAACTAGTTGATTATCAACTTTTTAGTTTGATTAAATTTTGCATTTATATCAGCAATTGAAATAAAGTAAATCCCTGAACTCAAATTGGGCAACAATATATTTGTTTCTTTTTCATGAATTTCATTTTCAAAAACAGTTCTCCCTTGTAAATCAACTATTCTAACAGTTCCATTAAATTCATTATCCATCTTAATAGTTACTTGATTTTTTGCTGGATTTGGATAGATTATATAATTTGTAAATTCATTTTTTGTTTTTGGATTATTCTGTCTCCACCAATTCCCTGATTGACAATTCATAACAAGAACACCTGTATTAGTAAATCCAATTAATTCATTTCTTCCACCCCCATCAGCATCTGAAATAAATCTTGGATATTCCTCTTGATTTAAAAATCCTTCATCTTCCTCAAAACCTAAATCAACAAATGATGTAGATTCAAATTTTAAGCCATTAGTGTTTTTTGCTATCAATGCTTCATTTCCCCTAAACCCAATTAAATCAGGATAAATGTCATTGTCTATATTTCCAAACATCCGAGGAAATTGATTGTTATTAAAAAAACCATCAGCTCTTCCAAATTCTGTGCTATATACTATTGGCAATTGAAATGAATTTACACCATTTAAAGTGTTATTTAAGGCAACCAAAACCTTATCTATTCCAAACCCAACGATATCGATTCTTCCATCTGCATTAATATCTACAAATTGACGTGGATATTCATTCATATTTGTCCAACCTTGACTTACTCCATAATCAGCACACCAGGTAGTAGCAATGGGTTGAAACGAAGTTCCATTTGAAAGCGAAACACTTACGCCTGTTTGGCTAAAACCTATAATGTCAGCTTTTCCATCTCCATTTACATCCTTAATAAATCTAGGATAATTATTTTGATTTGACCATCCAGTATTAATACAATATTGATTTGACCAAAACCCAGGTTGTACCACGAATGACGCACCCATGTTTTTTGCTACAACAACTCCTGTTTGAGAAAACCCAATTATATCTAAGTCGTTATCACCATCCACATCTGCTAAAAATCTAGGGTGAACATCATTATTTGTCCAACCTCCAGCCGCAGTACTTTTTCCAAAACCAGTCATATTAAAAGAAGGCATTGAGGTAAACGAACCCGTTGAATTTCCAAATCCAACTCGAACCCCATCATTACCAAAACCTACAATATCTGCTTTGTTATCATTATTAATGTCAACTACATATCTTGGATAATCATTCATATTATACCATCCTCCATTTTGACCAAAATCCGCATTCCCCTGTATCGTACCCAAATATGAAGTGCCTAATCCTTTTGCGACCCAAATTCTGTCCTTTATTCCGATTACATCATTAATTCCATCACCATTTACATCCCCAATAAATCTTGGTGTAGTGTTTTGATTTGGAAATCCATTCGATATTTTTCCGAAATCAGCAATCCAAGTTGTAGACGAACAAGTAGGAACACAAATGGACTTATTTAGCCCCGGAGCCTCTCCAATTGGGGGTCGTTGTTGTGTAATATCCCCTCTAATTTTGTACCTACAAATAGCCTGATAAGATTGGTCTTTTAATACAAATTCTAAAGCAGAATTATCATAAAAATGCCTATATCCAGTTCCTCCAAATGTAATGCCTAGCGATATTATTCCTTGTGCTTTTGTAGTAACATTATCAATTAAATTGCTTATTGGTTTCCACTGGGTAATCTTTTGAACAAATTCACTTGGTACATTTTGTAAAGCAATATCCACAACATTTTCTAAGGCAGATCCTAAGTTAATATTAGTCATAATTTGATTGCTATTTATGCCGAGTAATGTAAACATTGATTGGGGTAAATCGACAAAAATAAACGCATTTGCCCCAATAATATCATCATCGGTTCCAATTACTGAACCTACAACTAAATTTAACCACTGCCATCCATTAAAATCTAAATTTTTAAGCACATTTAATACCTCTTCTCTTGTTTCTGTAAGGTTTGTGGGCGGAAAATTTTGTGTGCCTATCAAATTATCTAGGGAGATTTGAATTGCTGATTTTAAATTATTTTGCAATGTTGCAATAGTGGCTGGATTTGTATTGTCTCTTTCTAAAACAATTACAAAAGAACCATAAATGGTTAATCCATTCGTATTTATGTGATTCATTATTGCATTTATCGTTGCACTTGGTGGTTTAATATCAAAAAACTGAACATCACCTGCAAAATCTGGCACTAGTACATCTTCACCAGCCCCTGCACTACCAATATTTAGTGCATTCTCCCCAGTAATTGGATTCATAATTCTAACTTGTGTTGTATTTGAGCTACAATCTTTACCAATGGTGGTTCTAAATCCGATTTGTAACATATAGGGTTCGTCTTTCCCTGCAAAAAATCTATCTTCTTTATCCACAACATGAATGGCTTTCATGTCAATGCTCCACGGATTGGTATTCTGACCTTTAGTCAAAATAGATATCATGCCTATCCAAAGTAATAAACTTAATTTTTTCATAATAATTTGATTTAAAAGGTTATATATCTTTCCCAACATGCATAAATGCAAGCAATTAGAAAAATAAAAATTATTGATTAATTGTTAAAACGAGCCTACAACTCCAACGTTCATGATGCCTTTATACCCAACACCTAACTCTACAAAACCCCCAACTCTATCACCATATCTTAATCCAAAAAGATTAGCATGCCAAGCAAATCGAGTTCCCCTATATTTTTCAATATGGCTGTCTTTAATTTCTTTTCCTGAATAAATTCCAACTCCAAGTGCCACGCCTGAATATAGGTGTAACTGATTTTTATGAAAATATTTAGCACTTGAGTTTATTCCTAAAAAATTTACTTTTGATTTTATTACGAAGGAAGAGTATAAAGGATTCTTAGAATTAAATGTTGATTTAATATAGGTATTATTATAATCCATCCCAACTAAAAAAGTTTTATTAATTTGATAGTCATATTTTAATCCAATTGAACCAATTGATTTTATTCTTTGATCATAATTATCTTCATTAATATTTGAAAAGGCAGATTGATATACTGAAGAAAGCAAAAACAAGAATTGCTGATTACTTAATAATCCGTAATTAATATTAAAATTATTTTTGAATTTGTTTTGTTCTTGTTTATTTGACTCTACATCTTGAGCCTGAGCAGAAATTGCAAAAAAATAAATAAAAAAATAAATAAAAATTTTAGGTTTCATGTTTTTGGTTTTTATTAATGACAAAATTAAATAATATTTTAAATTTTATCTATACCTTTTTATAGTAAATTATACTATTTTAGCCATAAAATATACTAAAATGGTTGATTTAGGTAATAAAATAAGAAAAATTAGAGAATTAAAAGGACTTTCTCAGGATTATATGGCTGATAAATTATTTTTATCACAAAAGCAATACAGTTTATTGGAAGGAAATAAGGTTAAAATTGACATAAAAAGAATTGAAAATATTGCCGCTGTTTTTGAAGTTGACCCTATTTGGCTATTAACATTTGATGAACAACAAATATTTAATCAATGTAACCAATCAGGCAATTTCTATTATAGTACGCTAAATCACAACAATCTTTCAAAGGAATTGGAACTAAAAGATGAATTGATTAAAACATTAAAAGACAAAATTAATTTGCTAGAAATGAGATTTAATGAAAAATAAACCAGAGAAAAAATTAAATAATTATTGAATACATTAATCAGAAAACAATCCCAAAAACTCTAAAAATCCATCTCCACCGTGGTAGCTAATAAATCTTCAAGAGTTTCTCTTCTTCTAATTAGATGTGCTTTTCCTTCATGTATTAAAATTTCGGCAGGACGATACCTCGAATTATAATTACTTGACATCGAAAAACCATAAGCGCCTGCATTGTGTAATGCCAATATATCGCCTTCCCTAACTTCGTTTAATTTACGATCCCAACCAAAAGTATCGGTTTCGCAAATATAACCCACCACCGTATAAATGCGCGTGATGCCATTAGGATTGGAAATATTGGTAATATGGTGGTAAGCATCATAAAACATTGGCCGAATTAAATGATTCTGACCACTATCAACCCCTACAAAAACAGTAGACATAGTTTGCTTAATTACATTTGACCGAACCAATAAGTAACCAGATTCGCTAACTAAATATTTGCCAGGCTCGAAAACAAGCGTAAGCGATTTTCCGTAAGCCTTGCAAAAATCATTGAATCTTTTTGACAATTCTTTACCCAAACCTTCAATATCAGTTGTATTGTCGTCGGGGCTATATTTTACCTTAAACCCACTGCCGAAATCGATAAAATCTAAATCGGGGAATTGGATGGCATTTTCAAACATAATTTCAGCACCTCTCAAGAATACGTCGGTATCTAAGATATCACTTCCAGTATGCATGTGTAGGCCATGAACCTTTATTTTATAAGTAGCAATTACTCTTTGCAAATGTCTCAATTGATAAATAGATATGCCAAATTTGCTATCGATATGACCAGTTGATATTTTGGTATTTCCGCCTGCCATTATATGCGGGTTCAATCGAATACAAACAGGATATGTATTTCCGTATTCATGACCGAATTGTTCTAAAATAGACAAATTATCTATGTTAATACCAACACCAAAACCTACTGCCTTTTTTATTTCGTCAATATTTACACAGTTTGGAGTATAAAGAATGTTTTCGGGTTCAAATCCCGCTTTCAAAGCCAATTGTACTTCTTGAATGGAAACGGTATCAATATGAGCACCTAAAGTGCCCATTAGTTTCATAATATTGATATTGCTCAGTGCCTTGCAGGCATAGTTTATTTGTACTTTAGTATCTGAAAAAGCATCTTTAAGTCGATTATATTGGGCTGCAATTTTAGCACTGTCATATACATAAATAGGCGTTCCAAATTCTTTACACAAATCTATCAGCGAAATTCCACCTATTGAGTATTGGTCATTAATTAATTCCATTATTGTTTATTGTTTTTACAAAAGTAAGTACTTAGTTTGGATTGGTATTTTATTAAAAAATTAATAGAAATAGAACCCAGAAATATTTCATTTTTATTTGCTTTCGTGCATCCACTTTTTAAGTTGTGATCCTATTCCGAAAAGGATAAACGCAAACACAAATGAAGCCAAAGTGATTTTTGTAAAAACGCCAGAATAAATTGGCAAAGATTCTATAGCCGAGAGCGTATTTTCGCCACCTTCAGAAGGTAAAGCCATTAGTGTACCTATCCAACCTGCCAAAAACTGTCCCATTGCAGAAGCCAGGAACCAATAGCCCATCATTAAACCTCCAAATTTTGAAGGCGATAATTTAGTAATCATTGATAATCCAATTGGCGACAAACAGAGTTCTCCGAGTGTTATAATTAAATAACCTAGGGCAAACCAAAACAAGGAAACCATTCCCGTTGCTTTGGATAATATCCCTCCAAATACAAATACATAAAATCCAATTCCTAAAAGCACGAATGCCATTGCAAATTTAAAAGGAGTAGAAGGCTCTTTCCCATTTTTATTCAACCAAAGCCAAAATGCAGCCATTGGAAAACCTAATAATATGATATAAAATGGATTGATAAAATTATTTAATGCCGCACTCGACATGCCCAACATATTTACATTTCGAGCAGCATAAAGGTTTAACGACCCTCCTCCTTGCTCATAAAAGGCCCAGAAGAAAGAAGACAAAACGATTAGAATAATTGCGGTCAGCATCTTGTCTCTTGAAATCTTGTCTTGCATAAACGCCAAAACCAAAATACCAACGGTTGCAATAACACAAAAAGGAATCATTATGTAACCCATCCATTCATAATTTCGAAGGATTAAAATAAAGAAAGGAACAAGCAAAAATGAACCAATAATTACAATACCTTGTATAGGTGTAATTTTATTTCCGTTATTAAATTTCGAAGTTGGTGGTAAACCAATATTGCCCAATTTACTTTGACCAAGCACAAAAACGATTAAACCCAGAATCATAAATATACCTGCAAGTCCAAACCCATAATGCCAATTAATTTGTTGACCTACATATCCGCATAATAATCCACCTATAGCTGCACCTAAATTAACACCCATATAAAAAATCGAAAAACCACCATCTCTTCTTGGGTCGCCAGGTCGATATAATTTACCTACCATTGTAGATATATTTGGTTTAAAAAAACCATTTCCTGAAATTAAAAAAGCCATTCCCCAATAAAAAGAGTTTTCAGTAGGAATTGCCAATACCAAATGACCAATTGCCATTAAAATACCTCCTAAATAAAGAGCACGTTTATATCCTAATATTTTATCAGCCAAAATACCTCCAAAAAGAGGCATTAAATAAACCAATGCATTGTAGGCTCCATAAATTAAATTCGCCTTGGTGTCATTAAATTTTAATTGCCCTACCATAAATAAAATCAACAAAGCGCGCATTCCATAAAAACTAAATCGCTCCCACATTTCGGTAAAAAACAATAAATATAATTGCTTGGGATGACCCGTTATTCCATCTGAAAAATAGGTTTCCTCTTTTGAATTTAATAGATTTTCATCTTTAGAATTTAATAGATTTTCATCTAAACTTGAATTTATTTCTGACATACTTTTTTTTTAGGTTTCGAAATATAAATAAATTATTTTGAATGCAAGTATTTATTCCTCCTCTACAAATTTAAATTGCCAAGCTGCAAAGGCACCAAAGATGCCAGGAATAATTAAATTGATTACCCACAAACTGAATGTAGCTATACCAACACCTAATTCTGAATTGGTGAAATTTTCGAGAAAAAAGATAGCGATGGCGGTTCTAAATGCAATATCTAAAATCGCCAATGATGGTAAAATCGTTTGGACAAAAAGATACAGGAAACCAGAATTAAACCGTCAGCATTTCCAATCTCTACTCCAAAAAATGTATGAGCATCAAATATTGAATACTATATATTAAGTATCGCAAGCCACTCAGCATTTGTAAATAAAAAAGTGTTGTATCGTCGTATGACTTTATGATTTCAAAATGAGATTTTAATTTATTCAAAAATGGAATTTTTAACAATATTCCATTCACCAATTCTAAATTGTAATAAATAATGGAAATACTGAAAACCAATAAGATATAAAAGAAAAAAAATACTGCTTTTATGAAAAAATCCATTTCTGAAAAACACAATAAATACAATACCAATGCCGTTGAACCCATCGAAAGGTTCATCACTATTTGACTAAAACTACCTACTAATGTAGCCACAAATGCAGGCAAGCGATTTGCTTTAAATGCCAAAACACGCCCACCAAATTCTCCAATTCTATTGGGTGTAAACAAGGAGAAAGTAATGCCAAATAAAATACCCTTTATTGCCTTCAACCACGATATTTTTCTTATTTTTCCAACAAGTATTTTCCATTTTAATATTTCAATAAACCAATTTAGACCCATTAAAATAAAAACAAAAACGATCCTTAATATATTTTGTCGACTAAGATTGAGATGAAGCGTATCTAATATTTCACCATAAAGCTTGTTTTTAAACACTTGGTGATACAATACCATTCCTAATGCTATAAAAATAGCTACCTTTATTCCGTAATTCAGCCATTTATTGTTCTGGATTGATTTCATAAACGGTTCAAATATAATGAATTCTAAAGCTACTACACAAAAAAATATAATTCTAGGAATCGACCCAGGCAGCAATGTCACCGGATATGGCGTAATTTTAAGTAGTCGAACCAGCCTCGAGCTGCTACATATAGGTTCTTTGCATTTAGATAAATATGAAGATAGTTTCCAACGGATGGAAATTATTTTTAAAAAAGTAAGCACGCTGATTGATACTTACCAACCCATTGCTTTGGCCATAGAAGCACCATTTTTTGCCAAAAATGTTCAATCCATGTTAAAACTAGGCAGAGCCCAAGGCATGGCAATTGCGGCGGCACTCAATAAAGGCGTTGATATATTTGAATATTCGCCAAAAAAGGTAAAACAATCGGTAACAGGCAACGGAAATGCGGCTAAAGAGCAAGTGGCGGCTATGTTAGGGCACATTTTAAAAACCGATGCATTACCCAAGCAATTAGATGCCACCGACGGTTTGGCAGTGGCCATTTGTCATCACTTTTGTCAGTACAGCGTGGCATCGAGTGGCAAAAAATACAATTCATGGAATGCTTTTATATCTGATAATCCCAAAAAAGTAAGTGGGAAATGATAATGGAGAAATTGACCTTTGAAATAGTCAAGTCCGTTTAAAAGTTAAAAATCTTTATATAATAAAACACTATCTTTACAAAACAAATTATTGAAATATCAAATAAATATGAGTGAACAACAACTCTTAGAATTAATCAAGGACTTGATTAAACAACCTAAGGAAAGTGAATGGGTGGAATTCAAATTGAATTTTCATTCTGAGCAAGAAATAGGAGAACGAATTTCGGCTTTAGCAAATGGAGCAGCTATTCATAATCAAGATTTTGGTTATTTGGTATTTGGTATTGAAGATGAAACACATATTATTGAAGGTACTACTTTTAAGCCAAAAAGTCAAAAAAAAGGGAATGAAGAGTTAGAACATTGGCTAGCTCAAAGGCTAAACCCTCGAATTGATTTTAGAATTTACGAATTTGCATTTGATTCACAAAAGAATATTGCTTTATTTGTAATCCCATCTGCGCAAAACAAACCAGTCGATTTTTCTCATACTGCCTATATTCGTATAGGTAGCATTACAAGAAAATTATCTGATTTCCCAGAGAAAGAGCGCAAAATTTGGCGTAAGACAGCCAAACCTTATGAGCTTGAAATTGCAAAAGATAATCTTACTGCTTCTGATGTAATCCGCTTATTAAGTACCGAAACATATTTTGATTTAATGAAAATCCCATATCCATCAAATCAAAAGGGCGTGGTTGATAAATTTATGGATGAAAATCTACTAATAAAATCGCAAGGATATGCTATTACTAATCTTGGAGCAATTTTATTTGCTAAAAATCTTTCTGAATTTGAGTCCGTTCAACGGAAATCAGTACGAGTAATTATTTATAAAGGCAAAAACAAAGTAGAAACTATACGTGATCAAATTGGGACAAAAGGGTATACCCTTGGTTTTTTGGGTTTGATAGATTGGATTAACAGTCAATTGCCTGCAAATGAAGAAATTGGCAAAGTTTTAAGAAAAGAATCGAGAATATATCCAGAAATAGCCATAAGAGAATTAGTAGCTAATGCGTTAATACATCAAGATTTATCCGTTAAAGGCTTTCCTATGATAGAAGTATTTAGTGACAGGATTGAAATTTCAAATCCTGGAAATCCACTTATAACACCCGATAGATTTATTGATTCCTACATTTCAAGAAATGAAAAAATGGCTGATTTAATGAGGAGAATGGGATTCTGTGAAGAAAAAGGTAGTGGGTTAGATAAAGTAATATTTTACAACGAATTATTTCAACTTCCACCAATAAATGTAATAACTGATGAAAATAGGACTAGAGTTACTTTGTATAGCTATAAAAAAATAAATGATTTAGATAAAAAAGAAAAAATAAGAGCTTGTTATCAACACGCTTGCTTAAAGTGGGTGTCAAATGAAAAAATGACCAATCAAAGTTTAAGAGAAAGATTTCAGATTGAAAATCAAAATGCTGCTATAGCCTCACGAATAATTAAAGACACCTTTGAAGCAAGTATGATAAAAGAAGATGACCCTGAAAATAAATCACGAAAACATCGAAACTATGTGCCATTTTGGGCCTAGATTCTTATTTGATGGTTATTTGATAGAATGATTGTTTTAAATTTTAAAACATTGACAATCAATTGTTTATTATTTGATGGTTATTTGATAAAATGAATCTAAATCAAAATAATTAAGAAAATATTTCTCCATTTTAATCCATTCAGAAATTGTATTTTCTTTATTTATTTTGAGTTTTTGAGTTTCTGATTTAAAAAAAAACACTTATCTTCACCTTATAAAATTTTAAGAAATGAATCGTTTAACACCATTTGCACGAATTGTAATAGTAGCCTTAATCCTTGGATTGGCATTTTTGGGATATCGAAAATTTGTAGCACCTAAAATGGGTGCTGGCAGTCCAACTGAACAAATTTCAGATGATAATAATGAAGCTACAACCAATAATAATAACGTTTCGGAAGCAACTGAAACCACAAATGTATCAGAAGCATCTGAAGGCACAAGCACTCCATTTAATTTTACACCCACAGTGCCTGTCAATGGAAAATTAAAAGGCGTTGTTGAATTAGGTGCAACAGGATTCAACTCGTTTATTGTAAATATAGATGCACAAAAAAATTGGAAGCTCGAAAAAGCAGATTATGGCGCAAGTTTAGTTTATGAAAATATACACCGACGACGATATTAGAACAGGTTTGAAAATTATATTGCAGATATGTTGGCTTTTGGTGTAAGTGGTAAAAACATCCATTTTGTAATAAGTTCGGGCGCTAAAAAAGCGGAAGTTACAGGTAAAATAATTACTAATTTAAAATCACTAGGGTTTGTAGTAAATGAAGTAACGCCTGAACAAGAAGGCAAATTGGCTCTGAAATGTGTGTTGCCAAGTGAATATGCCAACAAGGCATTTGTTACCGATATAGGGTCGGGAAATACAAAAATATCATGGATTCAAAATGGCGTTACTACTGGAATAGAAGCACCGGGCAGCAAATTTTTTGAAAAATTAGATGAAAGTATAGCACTTAGTCAGGTAAAAACACAAGCACAAAAAGTGCCAAGTGCATTAAGCAATACTTGTTTTATTATTGGTGGTATTCCATTTGAATTAGCCAAACAGACCAGAAATGGCAAAGAAAGATAT
>JADIYW010000009.1 GCA_016705125.1 Bacteroidota bacterium | reverse complement strand
GATGGTTGTGATAGTACAGTAACAACAATTACGACATTATTGCCAAGTTATAATATTACATTAAATGCAACCACATGTGATCCAGCACAAGCAGGTACAGTAGTTCAAAACTTGACAACAGTAGATGGTTGTGATAGTACAGTTACAACGATTACAACTTTATATTCACCAGTTAGTGTAAGTAATATATCGACAACTTGTGCAACGAGTGGTTTGAATTATTGGGTTAGCTTTGAGATTAATGGAGCAGGACCATTTACCGTGACTGGTGGTTTAGGCTCTATTTCGGGCAATATATTTACAAGTAATCCAATAGCAGTTAATACGGGCTATAATTTTACTGTAAGTGATGTAAATAATTGCAATAATGTGGTGGTAAGTGGAGTAGCACCAAATTGTGTAATACCTTGTGTAACACCTGATTGTGGTAAGGTAAAAGTGACAAAGAATTAAAGTTTAGACTTTTTATTATGAAAATGAGTTAAGGAGCAAATCATATTTGCTCCTTAATATATTAAAGGGGATAGGAAGTTGATATAATGCAATCTATTTATTTATTTTTTTTATATGTAATATTAGGCATTAGACTTTTTTTATTATCTTTGTGCTTAAATAATTAAATATTTATGAAAAAGATTTTTACAATTCTGTTTTTGTTGGTTTCTATTATAGGTTACAGCCAAAAAACATACGTTTATTTCCAAAATAATACCTCCTTACCATTTACCGTTTCTTGTGCTCAAACTGGATCACATACGATGGAAACATCAGAATGGTGGGGCATGGCTGGGAGTCTTTCAGCTTGGAGTAGGAATACAAATGTTTTATGGACGAATAGAGATGCTGGTGTACATAGTGGAATAACCTTTTATCATACTGTAAATCTTACTTCTGCAAGCGAAACTGTTCAGTTAAAATTAAAATTAGTAGGTAGTTTAATTGGAAGTTCAATTTCTTGCTCAGCTGCTGGTCCTGGATTTAGTAATGCTTGGTTTTCTGATAATAATTTTCATAGTCAAGATTTTACGTTTAATGGTAAGTCTATGACCATTAAATACGCATTTTATTTTACAGGTGGTTATGATGATATCTTATATACTATTCAAGAAAACAACCCATTCCCAATTAATTCAAGTGATTTAACAAACCCTAGAAAGGTAAATATTCTTTCCCAAAATGCATATATGCGACCATCAGAATTGTTTTTTGATGACCAAGCTGTAAGAAAGGATTATTATGATGATTTGTTGCATAATTATGATGCCATTATTTTCCAAGAAATGTTTGATGATGATGTAAGAAGTAGCATGCTTTCTCAATTGTCAACTGAATACCCTTATCAATCAACTGTGGTTGATATACCAAATCATAGTGCTTTAGACCCAGTTCAAGATGGAGGTATATTGATTGTTAGTAGATGGCCACTTGAGGCTCAAGATCAATTCTTATTTGGAAACAACTGTAATGCTGATGATTGCTTAGCTTATAAAGGTTTTAAATATGCAAAGATCAATAAATTAGGTGTTCCTTATCACTTATTTGGAACTCATATGGATGCTTTTAATGAGCAAGTAGATGTAAATATACGAAAATCACAATTGCTACAGGCTAAAAGTTTTATTGCTAGTAAGTCTATTCCAGCCGACCAAGCAGTTTTGTTTGGTGGTGATTTAAATATTGATAAAATTGCAAATAAATGGGGAGAATATGATAGCCTATGGACTCCATTTTTTGATGCACAATTAGTTGCTTATGACAATCCTTTAAATCCTTCGTGGAATTCAGCTACCAATAAATATTTGTCAAGTACGAGTGATGCCCCTGAATATTTGGATTATGTATTGCCTATGAAATCAAATCTTTTGGCTTTGAATGCTAGTAATTCAGTATTGCCTTATAGAACGATTGTAGACCCTATGTGGAAAAAATTCGATATCAGTGACCATTATGGAATTAAAGGAACCTTTGATTATGCTGGTTCAATACCTACATGTGCAGCTACAAGCGGCTTGCAAGTTACTAGTATTACACAAACTAGCGCAAATACAAGTTGGACAGCAATTTCTGGATCGATTGGCTATAATGTAAGGTATAAACCAACTTCAGGATCAACTTGGATTACTGTTTCTTCAGCTACTAATTCATTGGCTATAACAGGTCTTATAGCAGGAACAGCTTATGAAGTACAAGTTCAGAATAATTGCGGTGGATTATTGTTTGGAGCATGGTCTTCTTCTGTGCAATTTGCAACTTTGCCAGTTGTTACTTGTACTGATAACTATGAAGCAAACGAAACAAGAACTACAGCGAAAACAATTCCAGTAAATACTGGCATAACAGCTAAAATAGGTACATCAACAGATGTGGATTGGTTTAAATTTACAAATACTACTGCACAAAAAAATATTAAATTGAATCTCACAAATTTGCCAGCAAATTACAATTTACAACTTTATAATAGCAGTGGTTCTTTATTGAAAACTTCTGCCAATACTGGAACAACAAGCGAACAAGTAACCTATAATACAAATAAAGTTGCAACTTATTATGCCAAGGTTTATAATGTTAGTGGTTCTAATAGCGCTTTGTGTTATAATCTTTTAGCTACTATTTCTAATACTGCTCTTAGGTTAGAAGAAAGTGATAATGTAGTTGAAGCTATAAAACTTAGTCCACTGAAATTATATCCAAACCCTACTACAAATAGATTGACAATTGAATTTGATTTGGATGCAGAAGCTCCAATTTTACTTTCTATTTACGATGTATCTGGAAAGCTAATCTCTACTGAAAATTTTGAAGGAGTGGAAGGAGCAAATGCATTGTATAAAGACGTATTTGATTTGACTAATGGATTTTATATTATTACAATAAGTTCGGAAGATAAATTCTTATACAACGCTAAATTCATAAAAAATTAGAATTTTGTTTGAATACACAAAAAGGTTGCTAGTTTTATTTAGCAACCTTTTGTTTTTTTACGATTTATTTTTTTGTTTTCAAATTGACCATGCCTTTTAGTTTTGTTCATTCCAAGAATTGGTAAATTATTATCATTATTTGTGAAAAAAAGTTAATTTTAATTTTTTTTCTCCCTTATTTTTTATTCCTTTGAAGAATAATAAAAAAATCTAACTCATGAAATTTTGCGTTTTTAAATCGTTGGCAATTCTACTAACTATTATTTTATGTTTTAATTTAAATGCCCAAGACCCTTTTCAATATCCATACAAACCAGCAGGAGCAAAAGTGAGATTTCCTTATGATGATGGTAGGCATAATAATTTATCTACTGTTTCAGAATGGTGGTATCTTAATCTTCACCTAGTTGGTGCGGCCCCAGAATACAAAAAATATGATGTTATGCTTACCTATTTTCGTAAGCCAGCCACTCTAAGAATTTTTAATATTTCCAATCCTGATACAAAAGTATTTCATACCGACGTAAATTTCGAACAGCTTGTATCATCACAAAAAGTGGGAGTTTGGGATGTAAAATATAAACCAAAAGTCTATGATGATTATTCATATTCTACCTATTCACAGGATCAAAAGCCCTATAGTTATATATATCATGCAGTTTCTCCTAAAAATAGGGACACGCTTGATATAAGAGTAGAAGGATTACGCCCACCTTTATTAATGGGAGGCACAGGTTATGGAGAAATTGGACCTAATGGAGAAGCAACTTACTATTTTTCTTATACAAATATGAAGGTAACTGGAAATATCGTTTTTGATGGTATTAAAGATTCAATTACTTCAGGCGTTGGCTGGATTGATAGACAATGGGGACCATTTGTTGTGGGATTGAATCCAAAAAATCAATATGAATGGTTTTGCTTTCAAATGGATAACCCTGGTATTACTTTAGGAAAACCTGAACAACCATCTGAGTTTAATTTGGGACAATTGTTTACAAATAATAAACTATTGGACGATCCAAGAACTAAATTTGTAACTGCTTTATTTCCAGATAATAAACAAGATACATCCTCAACATATATACTCGAAAGGACAGGTTATTGGAAAGACCCAGTGTCAAAATCTTGTTATTCTCAAGGATGGCGATATATTGACCCCTTAAAAGGAGTTAATCTTTATGTTACACCTGATATACAAAACCAAGTAATAGATGTTTTATTATTTAAGTTTTGGGAAGGAAGTACTAAAATTAAAGGTACTATTGGAAATCAAAACGTGGAAGGACTTGGATTTGCAGAATTAGTTACTCATTTTAATGAATTGACTGTCTGCCCTGCAGTGCCAGAGAATCTAGCAATAACAACCTCAAGTAATTTTAATACAATCAATTGGTCATCAAGCGCTTCTGGAACCTATCCTTTAGCTGGCTATAGGGTGTATAGGTCGACTTCTGATTCTGGCTATTGGAAATATATTGGTTCAACTACCGAAACTAGCTTTAATGATTTTCCTGAAGATATAAATAAAGAATATTACTATTCAGTTTCAAGCTATGATTCAAACTCGATTTTATCTGGAAGTCCCTATTCAGAATCAATTTCGACTTTACAAGGAAATAAAATTTCCCAAAGTGAAAAAGAAGAAAAATCTATCAGACCAATTATTTCACAGATTTTTCCAAATCCAACAGCTGATTTTGTGAATATTTTAATGAATGATAACGAACCATTCATTGTGTCCATTTCTGATGTAAAGGGCAATATTGTGTTCACTAAAGAGTGCAATCAAATTAGCAATCTAATAAATTTAAAAGAATTGCCAATTGGTTTGTATAATATCCAGGTTGACAAAAAATCTAAAATAGAGAATAGAACAATCGTGATAGCAAGATAAATTAAGATATTTTACTTTTCTTATTTAAAGGGCTCAAAATTAATTTTGAGCTTTTTTTATATAGTTTTTCATTGTAATGTCAAAGATTATAATAAATCCAAATTTGTTTTTCAATATAATTTCTTTTTTACCAAACGCTTTTATGAAATGGTCCTTAGATGCGACTTTATTTTTTGCCAATATGACCAGAGAGCTTTGCTCGAACTGGCGAAGCAAAAAAATCGACGTATATCAATTAGATAGCTAAGTTTTTTTTGAAGATTAATTGGTGAAAAAGAACGAGTAGAATGGACTATTTTGTAGTTATGTTTGGTATTACTATATTTGTGTCAATGCATACTTTTTATTGTCGAGAAATAATTAATGATATTGCCCTTTTGGATGAATCAGAATCAAAGCACCTAAGTCAGGTTTTGAGGCTAAATGAAGGAGATATTGTTAAAATTATTGATGGACTGGGAACGGAATGGGAAGGAATTGTTCAACAATTAAATAAAAAGAAAACCCAAATTCGTTTGACGAATATCTTGAGAAAAGAATCCATCGCTCCACTTTGTTCTATTGCGATTTGCCCTACAAAAAATATAGATAGATTTGAATATTTTTTGGAGAAGGCAACAGAAATTGGAATTTGCAATATATATCCAATTTTGACAAAGCGCAGTGAACGAAAAGCAATAAATATAGAAAGATTAGATAAGATTATTTTAAATGCTACAAAGCAATCGGGGAATCTTTTTTTACCAATTTTACACCCTTTAATATCTTTTAAGGATTTTTTTGAGGAAATTGATTTAGCTTCTTTTACCTTTAAGGCAATGGGGCATTGTGTGGAAAATAAACTGCGAAAAAGTTTGAATTCAACTTATAAAAGCGGTCATAATGCATTATTTTTGGTTGGGCCAGAAGGTGATTTTACGGATGACGAAATTGATAAAGCTATAATAGAAGGGTTTGAATCGGTGGTGCTCGGCGACTCAAGGCTAAGGGTTGAAACGGCAGGAATTGTAGCTTGTGCACAGATTAATTTTTTGAATTTTAAAATATGAAAAAGTATATTTCTTTAATCGTTTTTTGTGTGATTGCGTTGGTTTTGTATGCTCAACAAACTACGGTAAAAATAGGTCTTTTGAAGTATTCTGGAGGAGGAGATTGGTATGCAAATCCAACTTCTCTGCCCAATTTGGCAGATTTTTGCAATAAAACCCTCGGCCTTTTTATAAGTCGTGAAATTGAGAATGTAGAACCAGGTAGTGGTGAATTATTCAATTTCCCTTTTGTGCACATGACAGGGCACGGGAATGTTGTATTTTCGAATGCTGAAGCCAAGAACTTAAGGAAGTATCTAATTTCTGGTGGCTTTTTGCATGTTTCGGACAATTATGGGATGGATGTTTTTATAAGAAGAGAGATGAAAAAAGTTTTCCCTGAGTTGGATTTTATTGAGTTGCCTTTTAATCATCCAATTTATCATCAGAAATTTTCATTCCCGAATGGATTACCCAAAATACATGAGCATGATGGAAAATCTGCCAAAGGGTTTGGAATTATTTATCAAGGTAGATTGGTTTGTTTTTACGATTTTCAATGCGATTTGGGGGATGGCTGGGAAGACCAAAAAGTACATAAGGATGCTGAGGAAGTAAGACAAAATGCATTAAAAATGGGCTCAAATTTGGTTCAATATGCCTTTACTAAGTAGTTATTAAAGGTGATTTTTCTTTTTTCTTAGATTTTTTTTTTTTGAAAGAACTTTTTAGCTATTAGATTTGTTAATTTTGTAGCAAATAATTGAAATTTTGACAGAGCTTTTTCAACAGATAATAGATAATCCTGCTGCTTCGCTGATGATAATTGGTAACCTCATTATCATTGAAAGTTTGCTTTCGGTTGATAATGCTGCGGTTTTGGCGACTATGGTTATGGATTTGCCTGAAAAGGAAAGGGATAAAGCGCTTAAATACGGAATTTGGGGTGCGTATTTCTTTAGAGGTTTGGCGATGATTTTTGCTGCTTTTTTAATAAAAATATGGTGGCTTAAGCCTTTAGGCGGTTTGTACTTGCTTTATTTGGCGTATGATTATTGGAGGGGAAAACAAACGACTACAAAAGAGGACGATATTGTAGATAAAAAAAGTAATTGGTTTTACAAAGCCACTGTTGGGTATGTTGGCAATTTTTGGGCTACCGTTTGTTTGGTTGAATTAATGGATATTGCATTTTCTATTGATAATGTATTTGCAGCTGTCGCTTTTACCCCTAATATTGTTTTGGTTTGTTTGGGTGTTTTTATTGGAATTTTAACCATGAGATTCATTGCACAATGGTTCGTTAAGTTAATGACAAAGTATAGTTTTCTTGAATCGGCTGCATTTCTCGTTATTGCCATATTAGGCATAAAGTTAACCCTTTCTTTATTTGAACATTTCTATCCAAATAGCCCAGTTACCGCCTTTTTGACAAGCCATCAAACAGATATGGGTATTACCATTCTTACTGTTTGTGTCTTTTTTATTCCCATACTTACAAGTTTAGTTTTTAATTACCCTAAAAAAAAACAGATTAATGAGTAAATCATTTAATTTAAATTTAGATAAGGAAATTGGTTTAAATGAAAATAGTATTAAAGCAAATATTGTAAAGCACATAAAGCTTACTGATAGTGAATGGGACATTTTTTTTAGTTTGCTAGATAATAAAACATATAATAAGGGGGAGTTTGTACTAAAACCTGGTGAAGTTTGCAATTTCCATGGATTCATCTTATCTGGTTTTTTGCGAACCTATTTTTTAGACAAAAAGGAGCATGAAATAAATCTGGTTTTTCATACGGAAGATTGGTGGTTTGCTGATATTGCAAGTTTTGTAAGCGAAGCTCCATCCAAACTCAACATTGTTGCGATGGAAGATACGGTGGTCTTTATAATAAGTAGAGAGAATTTGGAGATTTTGTTTGAAAAAATACCAAAATTTGAGCGGTTTTTTAGAATTTTGAATCAACGTACTTTTGCTGCTTTGATGGGTAGGTATATTGATGAAATAGCAACTCCAGCAAAGGATAGATATTTTAAATTTATTGAAATGAGACCGACAATTTTAAATAGAGTTTCTTTGCAACATATCGCCTCTTTTTTAGGGATGACAAAAGAGTATTTGAGTAAGATAAGATCGGATAAATAATAGCGTCTTTATATTTTTTTTGAATCTACTTTGTACCAATTACCAATTACTATTTACAAATTACCAATTACTAATTTTCGTATCCAATTGACTTTATTCTTTTATTTTGTCTTTAAAATCTCCAAATTTATTTTTTTTACCAAAATGGGTCCCTCATAAATTAAGCCTGTATAAATTTGAATTAGACTTGCACCTGCAGCCAATTTTTCAATTGCATCTTCAGCGTTGTGGATACCACCTACTCCAATAATTGGGAAACTGGCATTGCTTTTTTTGGAAAGGTATCTTATAACTTCTGTTGCTTTTTTGCCTAACGGTTTGCCGCTTAATCCACCCATTCCAATTTCTTCAAGTTCCTTTGTATTGGTAGTTAAATCACTCCTATCGATAGTGGTGTTCGTGGCAATAATGCCCGCTATTTTTGTTGTTTCTACAATTTCTACAATGTCATCTAACTGACTGTCTGTTAAGTCGGGTGCAATCTTCAATAAAATGGGTTTCGGCTTTTCCTTCTCTTTGTTTTTATTTTGCAATTGGACCAAAAGTGCCATTAATGGTTCTTTTTCCTGTAAAGCTCTTAGTCCTGGTGTATTCGGTGAACTTACATTTACCACAAAATAATCGACATAAGGAAAAAGGGATTCGAAACAAATTAAATAATCAGATGCCGCTGATTCATTAGGAGTTATTTTGTTTTTTCCGATATTTCCGCCTATGATTATGTTTGAATTGCGTTTTTTTAGGTTTTCAATAAGCGCCTCAATTCCATTATTGTTAAATCCCATCCTGTTAATAAGCGCCTCGTCTTCTACCAATCGAAACAGTCGGGGTGCTTCGTTGCCTGGTTGTGCTTTTGGTGTAACCGTGCCAACCTCAATAAATCCAAAGCCTAGGCAACTTAATTCGTCTATCCAATTTCCGTTTTTGTCAAATCCTGCAGCTAAGCCTACAGGATTGGGAAAGCTAAGGCCAAATAAATGTGTTTCTAATTTTTTGTTTTTAATTTGAAAAAGCTGTGAAAGAATTCCTTTAAAGCATGGTATTTTGCAAAATAGTTTTAAGCAAAACATGGTAAAATAATGTGCTTGTTCTGATTTTAACAGAAATACTATAGGTCGTAAAATTAATTTGTACACTTTTTTCTGCAAAGGTAAATGATAAATTTGTATTGTTAAAAGTAATTGGCGAATTAGTTATTGGTTGTTAAGTTATTTGTTATTGAGTTATTTTTCATTCATCATTAAACATTCATCATTTTTATATTCGTGTTTCTAGGTTCTTGAGTCTATTAAAAATTAAGTATTTTTCAGGTTCTTGATTTTATATTTGAAGTATAAATATATATCTAAAATTGAGTTTGAAGTAAATGTTTTTTTAAACAAAACTTTTAAAAATGGTTGGAATAAAAATTCCTAATCTTTTTTAATGTTTTTCTCATATTGTAATTATTTTTATTATTTTTGTTTTTAAATAAAAAATGCCAATGAAAAGAATTCAACACGTTAGTTTATTTAAAATCTTACCTTTCCTATTCTTATTGTTATTTTTCTCCACAGGATGCAAAAACAAAAAAAAGAAAATTGTTGCTCAAAGAAGGTAGGATGTGTTAAAATATTTATAGATAAATCAGCAAGTATGGCTGGATATTTTAAAGCAGATGCTGAATTTAGATCGATTGTTTCAGATTTTGCATCCAAAATAAATAAAGAAATCCCCGTACCTGTTGAAATATTTTTTATAGATAATGATTCAATTACTAAATATCAAAATCGAATCTCTAAATTCTCTAGTGATTTGCTATTAATTAATTTTGCAGATGGAATAAGTACTCAAATTGATAAGTCATTGTACAAAATGTCAAGTTTTATTAATGATACAACAGTAATTGTTTATATATCAGATTTGATTTTATCAGGTAATAGGGCTCAAATAGACGGTAGTATAAATAGGCAATTTAATGTTTTAGAAGCGGACAATACTTTGAGAAAAAGCATCTATGAAATTTTTTACGACTCTATTGTAAATAAAAATTTTGATACCCAAATATTTCAGTTTACATCTAAATTTACTGGCAATTATTTTGATTTTAAAAATAGACCAATTCGACTGGACGGAAAAAATAGACCTTATTATATTACTATTATAGGATCGGAATATCATATAACTACACTTAGTGATAAGTTGTATTCCTTTTCGTTTTTTAAGGATAACCTTAAAAACACAGCTATTTTTTCGAAGAAAATGGGTATAAATGAAACGGAAACTTTTATATATCCAAACATACAGAAAAAAGGGAAATGGTTACCAACTTCTGCTTTAAAAGGCACTTTGTTTTGAAAAATATTAACCCCGAGCGGACGACACTTGTCGTTTTTTAATGTCTTTTAATTTCAATAAAATGAATGTCAACTTGGATATCAATTGTTCAATAGGCTGCTTACAGTCAATGGGTCTAATTGTATGGTTGCCTTTCACCAGGTAGTAAAAGCAATATAACAGATAAAGACATATTAAATAAAGCGCATTTGGAAAATTTGAATCGGCAACTAATTTTGTTGCAATAGATATTATACAAATGAATTTAGATACCAGAATAAATATAGGATTAAATAAACTTGACCAAGCATGGGTAAATGAAATTTCAACTATGGCAGATACAACAATAGTGGCTATGGAAGGAAAAACATTTGCTTTCTCTTATTTTGTAAAAGGACTCAATGAGGCTTATAATATGCCTTCAAAATCTTTATCATTTGATATAATCTTAAAAAAATAATTAATTATGGATTTTTTACCATTAAGTATAGCAGATATACTCCTGCCAATAGTTATTGCTGCATTAATTGCAACATCTTTATTTTATATATTAGGTTCTTTCTTTTCACTTGGAAAAGTTGGATTCGCAATTATTGCCATCATTGGCATTATTGCAAATGTATTTTATTTTAAAGCACAATTCATAAGCTTATTTGGAGAAGTTGGCGTAAATTTGAAATTTTTAGTGCTTTTTCCAGTTGTATTTTGTATTTTATATTTACTTTTTTCATTATTTATTGCATATTTAATAAGAAATGATAAAAGACCAATCGGACATCATGTAAAACGATCTCTTGTAAATTTTAAAAATAAAAAAAATGGCTAAGTTAATTTTAATTGGTATTGGTGGTACTGGTGCTAGGGTGATGAGAGCTTTCACTTTTATGTTGGCAGGTGGTGTTGATTTGGGTGATATAACAGAGATTGTACCTTGTATTATTGATACTGACAAAACAAATGGAGATACTACAATTTGTAAGAATTTAATAAATCGATATAACAGCTTACAAAATATTCTTAACTTCAATGAAGTAAGCTTATTTAATAAAAAATTTGCAGGAGATAAAAGTTATCATTTAAATGATAATGAATATGATAAAACTTTTTCGTCTTTCATAAATAACATTAGCTTTAATAATATAAAGAAAGACTTTATTCGTACCTTATACAATGATTCACCTAGTAATAACCCTGAAACAGAATTGAATTTAAACTTAAAAGAAGGCTTTAAAGGCAATCCGAATATTGGCGCCGTGGTTTTTAATACTGTTAATATTGATGAATTACCAGCTTTAGCGGATGGTGATAGAATATTTTTTATATCTTCTATTTTTGGTGGCACAGGGGCTTCAGGTTTTCCAACTTTATTAAAGAAAATTAGAACAGATGCCGAAGGAAATATTAGAGATACTTATGTAAATGCAATAAAAGGAGGCATCTCGGTGCAACCCTATTTTAATGTAAAGCCAGATGCAAATAAAACAATTAATGCTAAAAAATTTGTTTCAAAAACAAAAAGCGCACTTAGTTACTATGAAACGGATGGGGCAATAAATTCGCTCAATGCCTTATATTATATTGGTGATGCAAGTTGGGACAAGGATGATACAAATAAATTAGAGAACAACGAGGGAAAAGAACATCAACAGAATCCGGCACACATTATTGATTTTCTTGCTGCTACGGCTATAGTTGATTTTGCAAAAGCCCCAATTAAAACTTTTAAGAAAGATATTAATGATAAACCAATAATATATAAAGAAATTAGTATACATGGCTTAGGTGATGATAGAATTGTACGACTTAATAATTTTAGTACTGATTTTCTTAATATTAAACTCAAACCTTTAGTAAAATTAGCCATTTTATGTAAGTTATTTAAAAATAAAAGCAAAATAGAAAATACTACTTTTCATATAGGTCTTAATATATTTTTTGATAAAGAATTTCAGAATTTTAATGCTTTTTTATTAAATTTTGAAAAATGGCATTCAGAATTGAGCGATATAAGGAATTATACAAAAGCCTCATTCTTTAATTTGGTTAATGATGACGATTGGAGTAATTTTTTTGATGGAATTGATGATAAAAATCAATTAAATATTGCTGTAAAACCTAATCTTTTGCAATTATTAAAATACGACATATCAAAGAAATTAAACACTTTTTATGATGGAGTCAATCAAGCTAACGATATAAATAAAAATTTCAATGAAACTATATCAAGCTTGTTGATGATTTAATAAGGTAAGTATAGCACCGAATACCCATACTGATAAAAAAATAGAAAAACTTCGTTTGAATTATAGAGGTGCCGTAGGAGGTGAGAATGTTGGTTGGTTGATTACAGAAAAAGTAACTACTACTGAATTGAATGAATTAATAGATGGAACTGATAGCAAAGACAATTCCTATATTGGCAGTTCTATACCATCGGTATTTGCACGTATGCATTTGATTGATTCCGCTTTTAAAATAACAGCAAAAAAGATAGATGCAAATACGCCGTATAAAAAAATAGTTTCAGATACCTTAGATTTATTAGAGTTAATTTTTATTGACAGGCATAATATAAAATTTATACCATTTGAATATAGTTATACAGAATGTACTGCTTTAAATGATGCAATAAATCAGGCCAAAGCCGGTAAGCTAGAGTTTGCTTATCATTTAATATATTATGAAATTGACGAAACTAATAAAATACTCTTGGGGGCAACATCGCCATATACTGTTGTATATACCTCTCCCAACCTGAGGCGCGATTTGGGAAATGTAAAAATAAAAGGACTTAAAAAAGACTATTTTCTTTTTGGTGAAAAGGACTGCCCTCTTAATGATAGGAAACAAATTTTTATTAATTATGTATTTACTTTTTTAAAAAATTCGGATTCTATTAAATCATATTTTGAAGCTTTAACCAATAAGTATGGAGATATAAATGAAACTGATGAAGGTTTGACGGAGAATATTGATACTAAGGACCAAAATCCTTTGCTGCAATTGAAGGAAAATTATTTTACGAACTTATTAAATACCTCACAATTTAAATTTGCTAAAACATCATTAAAAAATGATGATGATGATGCTGGAATTTTTCTTTTTCCAGATGCAAATACAAATTGGAATTATATAGGAACAGAAACTTGGAAAAAGGAATATTATACTCGAGCCAAAAGTCATTTTTTAATGGGATTTAGGCATGTGAAAGCCAAGATATATACTGAAGATGATTTCTTTGAAAACTACTTGGTAGAAGTAGATTGGGATATTGATAGCACTAAATTTATTGTAGCTGATGGTGGAGTAAGATATTTAATCCCCCTAAAAAAGGAATATTTTGAGTTATTTAAATTAAATAATCTTAAGAGTAAAATAAAATTTGATGGCAAAGTTTTTTCGCTTATAATAAATCTTGTTGGTGGAGATATTGTGATAAAAAGAGATTATAGTGATTATATAAAAGAATTAGGTGGTTCAATTGCCTTGTTTCCATTAGTGAAGGGATTTGATAATTATCAGTTGGCACTTATTAATGATAAACAATCACACTTAAAATTTGAAGGTGTAGATAAAGAGAATGATTATCTTAAGAATTTATCTAAAAGTTTAAAATTTATAACACTTGAAAGTGCAGATTTTATTCCATTAAAGTTAAAGGAAAATGATACCACAGATGTAAATGCAATTGTAGTTCCTATCCTTAAAGAAATACTAAATAGTGAGAGAAAAGAAGCAACCTATGCAATAGATTTTGGCACATCCAATACCCATATTGCTTTTAAAATATTAGTTAATGATAAAGCATCAGTCAATCCTTTAAGTTCAATTAGTGATGATGTAGCCTATTTAAATCAAAAAAAGGATTTTTTAAATCCTTTTATATCTAATTTTATACCTGATAAAAATGTTAATTTACCTTTTAGAACTGCAATCAACAAAGGTCGAAATCCTAAAGAAAATACGGATAATATTTTTTATAATCATATCATAGGATTTTCAATTAAAAACATAGACGATACCAATGACTTTGAAACAGACATAAAGTGGAAAACGACAAGTGATAATATGGCATTGAAAATTGATTATGTAAAAGAATTGATTTTGTTTGTAAATGCACATGCAAATAGGAATAATTATAATGTGGCAAATATTATATTTACTCATCCATTTGGAAATTTAGAATTGGAAAAGGCTTTAAAAGAGGGTGAGTTTACAGCTGAATTACTAAAAATTGTTTATAAATCAGAATCTATTGCTCCAGCATCTTATTATATAGCAGGGGATTTTGATACTTATCATTTTTTAAATATTGATATTGGAGGTGGCAGTACCGATATAGTTTATGTTAATAAAGTTGGGGCTTCTATTAGTTATAAATCATTGTCTATCCGATTTGCTGGCGGAGATGTGTGGAGGATTGGTGCTTTTTACAATTACTTTAAAGATATCTATTGTCCTAAGTTAAACTTTCAGTGACAAGATTAAGTTAGAAATTTTTTAATTATATAAATGCCAAAATAAATGGTATAACAAACCAAGATAAAATTGATTATATATTTAATGATACATTTTTTGAAGGTAGATTTAAAGAGATATTTGATAAAAATGAATTTTAGATTAATACCTATTTTGCATAATTTAATTATACTATATTATATAAAAGATAAAATAGGAGGGTGAACCTATAAGTTTAGTTTCAATAACAGGAACTGCAAACAAATATCTTATTTATTCCATTTGAAAAACAGAATGAATATTTGGATATTATTAAGAAAATATTTAATTGTAATACTGTAAATTCGGTTATTGGGAAAGGTGTTAATGAAATTAAAAACCCAAAAACAATTACGGCAGAAGGGATTTTGAATATTAATGATCTTAATGTTGAAATTCCTGAGGAAAATTTAGGCAAAAAGATTATGGAAAAATGATAATTTAGATGAAAACAAATCAAATTATATTAAAGAGGCAAAGGCTGTAACTCAACAAATTAAAGAGAATAAAGACATAATTTCTTTTTGGAATCCATAGAAATAAATGAGGCTAAAATTTTAATTGGCTAAATTTGAGATATTATTTGAAACTAGTTTCAACATTAATAATAAAGATGCAAATAATGAAAGTAGTAACCGATCCAGTATTTTATGTTTTAACAATGCTTTAGGTGAATTAGCCGAATTAATATAAAAAAGACGTGAAATTTACAGATATTTTATTTATAGCCATTTTTACCACAATGGTAATTATTTGCTTCAATTATATTTTGTGGCGCAAGGTATCCTTAAATATTAAAAATCTTATGGTGCTTCAAAAAAGGTATTAAAACTAATGGAAAATACACATCCCAAAAAGAAATAGTTAAGCCTATTGAAAATGAAGTATTGATATCGAAAAAAGAAGAGGAATTGCCAGAAATAAGAATTGAAGAACAGCACAAAATAAATGAGGATGAATCAACAACCATAGAATTAGATATTACAAATACAGAAAGTGATAGTAAGCAGAACGAAAAACCAAAAAATGGAATTCAGATTTTTTATGCAAATGAATCAGTTAATAACAAATTTGTAATAGACGATTTAAAAGAAAAATCAGGATATGACTCCTTCTACAAAATAAAAGTACATGGTAATAATTTAAACTATGAAATTAATACAGAAACAGACATAAAAACGAAAATACTTACAGATGTTAATTTAATAAGCCAAGATTGTATTCTTAAAAATAATAGGGGCAGGGAAAATAAAAACTTCACCTCAAAGCCAGGCAAACTCTCTAAAGAGAAAGATGGTTATAAAATAAATGCTAAAATTGAAGTAACATTTACCCAATAATGCCTATTACTGTACTTATAAATGATATTAGAGATTGGATTTTATTGCATCCTAATACAACAAAACATGCCGATGTATGGGAGGAATTTAAAGGTAGGTTAATAAATATAAACCTTACAATTTATACTTTTGTTAATCCTATTTATGATAGGGCTTATCCTTCAAGAGAACTAATAAATATTGTAACTCAGGCAAAAGTTGTTATACGAGAAAAAATTACGAATGAGGATGAAACATTTAGTTGTCAAGATTTGTTTGAAAATGTCGAATTAAGTTATGCGGTTAAATGGCTGACAATAGAGGAAATACTGAGCGAAGCAAAATGGAATTCTAACCCCAAAGAATTTAATGAATTAACGTATGAAGAAAGGTACAATATAGTTAAATGGAATAAGGAAAAAGAATTTGATTGGGAAAATGCTATTTGGGAAGAAGAGGACGACAATACTGATAAGGAAGAACCTGATGGCCCTAAACTGATTCAATCCGAAGAGCCTGATACTAAACCTAGAGAAAAAGTACCAGAAGATATAATTGTTGAAGAGCCAATAATTATAGAAGAAAAAGAAAATCCAGAACCACCCAACAAACTTTTGTACTATGGCAGTATGATACTTGTTGCTGGTGTATTGGCTATTTTGTATTTTGTAGTAATAAAAGATTGGATAGATAAACTGGTAAAAGGGCAACAATTATATTCGATAACAGATGAATTGCTATTTAGAAGTGAGCCAAATGCAGATAATGATGGAAATAAATTAGCGGCCATAAATTATGGTGAAGCAGTTAAAATGTTGAACAAAAATGGAGATTGGACTTATGTTAAATATAATGGAAAAAGAGGATTTGTACATACAAAATATCTAATAAGCGAATTGGAATTTAAGATTTTAGATAGCGCATTTGAAGATGAAGTGACCCGTGCCTATATAGAAAAGTCGCGTTATAAAAGAGCGATATTGGATTATTACATAAAACAAAATATTTGTGGAAATCTATCGATTGAAACGCAAGAAAAACTTTTTGGCAAGGGAAATTCAAGGCAGGTTTGGACAATAAAGGCTTATGATAAGAATAATTATTCTAATTGGGTTCATTTTAATAAGAGAGCATATAATAAAAGTTCTAAATATGAAGACTTGCTTTTTGTAGTAAAATCAGACTTTGGAAAAAGAGTGGCAGTGCTTGTGTCTTTTACAGATCAAGAAGCTCCAGTAGAATTGCAAACACAAGATTATAATGAGGAATTTCCTATAGTGGATTATTCGTATAATTATAATAAGAAGTATGATGCTTATATATTACAATTTCAAGTAGATATAAAGGGAAAATAAGCAGATAAAAAATTAAAGAATGTAAACAGGAGGATTTATATATGATATACAGTATTTTTATATTTTACAATAATGATTTTTATTTTGATTTATAAAATAGTGTTTTTTAGTTTAATTTAGTGTATGAGATTTTAAAAAAATAATATGATAAGGGATAAGATTTTTAAATACGCAATGACTTTTTTGATTTTTATTGCATAAGTTTTTCAGCTATTGGTCAAGGAGCTTTTATGTTTGAGGTGGAGTATTTGGGGAAAGTTGAAAAATATGGGACAGACCAGCAATTAGGAATTATACATTTTGTAATAAATGGATACCAGTTTCAAATTGATAATGATGAAGGCAGAGTGATAGATGATTTTTTACTTGTTGATAATAACAAAATTGGTGGTTGTCGTTTTTATGATGAAAAGGAAAATGAAATAACCCTTATAGCTGAATATGATGACAATTTTAATATAAAAATATTTGAAGTAGTTTATAATAAATATTCCCATAAGGCGATTTCGGATGTTATCCGATTTATAAATTTCGATGAATATAAAAACATAGTAGAAAAGAAAATTAGCGTTCCAGATGTAGCTTCTGAAGAGTTAGATGAATCGGCTGAAATTGACCCTATGTTAAACCCTAATATTGTTGGAGTTTGGACAGCAACGGTTGCTGATGCTGCTCATCCAAGAAAGATAGTTATTGGAGAGCATGTTGAGAATTCTAAGTTATTTGATATTTTCTTTGCCATACCAGAACAAAAAGAATTGGTAAATAAAGGCACTTTAAAAAGTTTGGGAAATTGTTTTGTTAGTAATACAAACAATGATATTTTTGAATTTGTGGTTGCTCCTTTTGAGGGTGATTTAATTTTTAATAATTTTAGATATGTATTAAATGAACCGATAGATTCAACAGGTTATGAAGGTATGTATTTTTCAGCTTCCCAAATTTATTATATCAAAATATTAAAAACTGCAAGTGATAAATATAATATTGCATTAGCCAAAAGGAATGAAATAGGGGAATATATAAAAGTTTTTTCCATTTTCGAGTATAATATATTAAATGATCAGGTAGTTCATTTTGGCGAAAATGACGAAAGATATGTTTGATATTTAATCAAGATAAAATACAATTTGGAAATTATACCTTGAAAAAGCAATAAGATTTTTCGTTTTAAAATTCGCAACTTGAAGCAAAAATTATAAAATATTTAATAATTATTTATAAATTCAATTAGTGTCTAATAGTAAAATAAAATGGTTCATTGGTGTGCTTATATTTACTTTTGTATTTATTTGCATTGGTAAATTATATTTTCATTTTGTAGGAAAATTAAATAGCCCTAAATCTTCTTTTTTACTTCAAAATGAACTAGATAGTTTGTTTGTAATAAACGAGTCATTTTCAGAAATTATTTCAAATCAAAATTTAAACCTTACGTCAAGAACTAAGCATTTGTTGGGTCAAGACTTTGACACGGCAAAAAACATTTTAAGTAATTCTAAATTACTAAGGAAGTTGATGGAAATTATTATTTTAAAGTAAATATAGAAAATTCAGATTCTTCTAGTCATGCAATTTTAATGTTTGATAAAATAAATAATGGTTTGATAGTTAAATTACAAACGAATAAATTAAAAGAATTTTTTGAAAATAAAGTATCCAAAAGCACTAAATTTGAAATAATAGAGGAATGGGTTGCTACCATCGAAAAACAAAAACAATTTCAAATTGAAGAACTTAAAAGCATAAATACTGTAGTTGAAAATAAGGTTAAGCCCATTGAAACTGAACCAAAAAAAATTGAAAGCCTAAAACCATTACCTGTAGAAAAAAATAAAGTTCAAACCGAAAACAAGAAAATACCCAAAAAAAAGAAAGATGAGCAAGTGCCAACTAAAACAATAGAACAAATAAAAAAAGTGGATGAAATTCCCATTAAAAAAACAAACGAAAAGCAACCTGAAATTAGTGTATATTTAAAATCAGCAATAAGTAAACCTGGTAATATTGTAAAAGGAGTGCTGATTTATAATAATATTACTACAAATTACATATGTTATAATTGTAGTATTTCTGAATTTAAGCTAAATTCAATCAATAAATTTAAGGTGGTTAAAGATGGAGATCCAATTGAAATAAAGCCTTAATTTACTTATTCGTACTGATTGAAAAGCTATCTTTTGTAGAAATTCCTTTGCGGTGTAATGATCTTACTTCCCATGGTTGTTTTGGATTTGGGTCAATCCACAAACCAAGTTTATTTTTTCTTGCAAAATCTTCAGCTTCAGAAAGTTTTATATCATCAGAATATTTTTTAAAATGCCAAGCCATGCCAGCGCGAACCATTTCAAGGCTTAAATTTTTACCCAAAAAATATGAGTTTGCCACTAATCTTTCATGTCTGTCATTATTTATGGGTTCAATGATTACTGTTTTTCCAAAACATAATAAACTAAGATGTTTTTTTGAAACATTATAAAAAGGCATTCCACGTTCTGGTGCATCTATTCCACTCATTCTCACTCTTTGTTTTTTTTTATTAATAAGTATGTCATAGGTGTCTCCATCTATAATTTTTATAACCTTCCCTAAAATAACACTATTTTTACTTTTTTTGTCAGTATTACAGCTAGAAATAAAAAAAAATAGAATAAAAAGAAAAATAAATTTTATGATTTTTACTCCTAATATTTCTGTCTTTTTTTCCAAAAATCTCAATTGCATAGATTAAAGATACCAGTTTTTTTATAGAAATTGACTTTTTTCGAGGTAGGATATTTGGAACATCTAAGTTATAAAGAAAAGTGTTATTAGTTCATTCAATTTTTTGTTCCTTCTCTAATATTTTTTGAATCCTGTTTCTCTTTTTCATTCATCATTAAACATTTCTATATTCTTGCATCTAGGTTCTTGAGTCTATTAAGCATTTAACATTCACCATTTTATTCATTCTTCATTCGCTAATTATTACATTCGCATTATTTATCTATATTTGAATGATGCTACCACCTTTAGCCGAACGATTAAGACCAAAAACACTGAAAGATGTAATTGGTCAACAACATCTTATTGGTGATGGAAAACCTTTGTCGGTAATGGTTGAATCGAAGAAATTGCCTTCAATCTTATTTTGGGGTCCACCAGGAGTGGGAAAAACAACACTAGCCCGAATATTAGCACAAAGTGTGGGATTGCCATTTGTTCAATTAAGTGCAATAAGTGCAGGTGTGAAAGATATTCGATCGGTAATAGAATTGGCAGGCAATGAAAAAGTGGTTTTGTTTTTGGATGAAATTCATAGATTTAATAAATCGCAGCAAGATTCCTTACTTGGTGCAGTTGAAAAGGGCAATATTGTTTTGATAGGCGCCACCACTGAAAATCCATCCTTTGAAGTAGTAGGTGCATTGCTTTCGCGTTGCCAATTATATATTCTGGAAGACTTAGGCTTAAATGAGTTGAAAATGCTTTTGCAACGTGCATTAGAAATCGATGTCGTTTTAAAAAATAAAAAAATTGATATTATTGAAACAGAAGCTTTGTTTATGCATTCGGGAGGCGATGCAAGAAAATTATTAAACCTTTTGGAGTTAATAACAGATTTTTCGGATAAAATAAATAATGAAACTGTTGAAACCATTTTGCAAAAAAACATAGCAAGGTATGATAAAAGTGGTGAGCAGCATTATAATATTATTTCAGCTTTTATAAAATCGATACGGGGCAGCGATCCAAATGCAGCAGTTTATTGGCTAGCCAGAATGATTGTTGGGGGAGAAGATCCTGTTTTTATAGCACGTAGATTATTAATTTTGGCTGCTGAGGATATTGGAAACGCAAATCCAAATGCCCTTTTACTTGCCAATACTTGTATGCAATCAGTTCAGAATATTGGATATCCCGAATGTCGTATTATACTTTCTCAAACGGTTATATATTTGGCAATGTCTCCAAAAAGTAATTCGGCCTATATGGCAATTGAAGAGGCATTGGAAATGGCACAAAAAACGACTCATTTGCCCGTACCATTGCATTTGAGAAATGCTCCAACCAAACTAATGAAGGATATAGATTATGGCAAAAACTACAAATATGCGCATCAATTTGAGGGTAGTTTTGTAGATCTTGAATTTATGCCTGAATCTTTAATAGGAAAAACATTTTTTAATCCCGGCAGCGATAAAAAGGAGCAAGAAATGAAATTGCAATTGATGAAATGGTGGAAAGGAAAATATAATTATGAGTAAACTAGTTAAAAAATTGAATGAGTTCCTTACTTTTAAAAAAAATGCAAGATGCTTAATCTAATTCCTAAAATAAAAAATACTGATTCCGGAAATTTTCTTCTTATTTGTGGTCCTTGTGTGGTTGAAAATGAGGATATCTGTTTGGAAATTGGGGAAACGATGCAGAATATTTGTAATAATTTAGAAATTCCTTTTGTGTTTAAAGCCTCCTATAAAAAAGCGAATAGAACCAGTATAAATTCTTTTAAAGGACTAGGAGATAAGCATGGTTTAGATATTCTGAAAAAAATAGGAAAGGAACTTCAATTGCCTATTATTACAGATGTTCATGAGGTTCAGGAAGTCAATTTAGCTGCTAAATCTGTAGATATTTTACAAATACCTGCTTATTTGTGCAGGCAAACGGAATTGCTAATTGCCGCAGGGCAAACGGGTAAATTTGTAAATGTGAAGAAAGGACAATTTATGTCTGCCAATTCAATTGGGTTTTCACTCGAAAAAATTCGTTCTACTGGAAATATGAATGTAATGGTTACCGAAAGAGGTTCTATGTTTGGTATGGAGGATTTGGTGGTCGATTTCAGAGGAATTCCAATCATGAAATCATTTGGCGCACCAGTTATTTTTGATGTAACACATTCACTGCAAAAACCAAATCAAAGCACTGGGATTACTGGTGGAACTCCAGAATTTGCCGAAACAATGGCAAAAGCTGCAGTTGCGGCAGGTATAGATGGTTTATTTATTGAGACACACCCAAAACCAAGTAAAGCACTTTCAGATGGTACCACTTCAATACCGCTAAAAAAAATGCAGGGATTATTGGAAAAACTAGTAAGACTTAGGAAAGCGTTATAAAAAATTATAGAGCCAAGAATCTAGTCTTTATTAATTATGAATGTTAAATGCTTAATGTTTAATAGACTCAAGAACCTAGATGCAAGAATATAGAAATGGTGAATGTTAAATGCTTAATTTTTAAAGTTGAATGAATAAAAATAACCTAATAACTCTAATACCAAATAAATTATTAACTAAACTGAGGACCTTTGACTGTCTCCCGTGGACTCCTCAGCGGTGAACCGTGAACTGAAAACTCCCTTTTAACTGCAGACTTATAATAACCAATAACTAAATAACTAATAACCTTTCTGCGGACTGTCGACTTCCCAACAACCAACTACAGTTTCGATAAAATAAGCGCCGATTGATCTTTGTAAAACCCTTTTTTGTCTCTTAATCCTTCTAAAAGTAATTTAGCAGTTCCTTTTTGTTCTGTTTTTAAATAAGCCAATGCCAAATACCATTGTATGTCTTCGTCATATCTTGAACCTTCAGGCACATATTTGCTCAATAAATCAATTGCCTTTTCTGGCTTGTCTGTATTAAGATATGAAACGGCTAAAAAAACCATCGTTTTAGAATTGTTTGGTTCTGTTTCAAGTATTTTCTCATAATTGGTCTCGGCTGAGGCGTAATTTCCTTTTTGATAATCATAATTGGCCTTTTGCTCCCAAGTTAATATCTCACCCATATCCGAATTTCCTCTAATCGTATTTTCCTTATTTTTAAATGTTTCAAAATGTGCTGCATAAAGCTCTTTACCCAAGTTTGGGCTACTAAAATACCATGCAGAAAACAAAGAACTTATACCAATTACAACAGCCGCCGCTGCATATTTAACCCAAGCAAATGATCGAACATTATCACTTTCTTCTTTTAGTGGATAAGTACTTTCAATTCTATTATCTATTCGATTCATTATATCATCAAAATTATCTTTCTTGTTTTTCCATCCAATTGATGCTTCTTGTTCAAATTCATCAAATCCTTCGCCCGTTGTGTTGTTTATAAATGCTTTTCGTTTTTCTTCGTTTTCCATCAATTATTCCTTTATTTGCAAAATATTCTTAAGCCGTTTTTTTCCATTCTGAATATGCGACTTTACCATATTCAATTCCAAGCCCGTTTGTGATGAAATCTCTTGGTACGACAATTTATTGTAGTAGAAAAGTTGAATGCATGTTTTTTGATCACCAACTAAAGTATCAACTGCATTTCTTATTTCTTCTTCTTTAAAAACTGTACCACGTATCTCAATTTCACCATCTACGATATCATTGAGATACGTATTGTCCATAAATTCCACACTTTCATTCAAACTTTTTTTTTCTTCATCGAAATTAATGATACTTGCAGTGCCTTTTTTTCGTTCAATTTCTCGTAAAAGAAAATTTTTGGAAACAATAAATATCCAAGATTTAAAATATGTAATCTCTTGATTATTTATTTTTTTTAAAGCCAATTCAAAAATATCCATCATCTTATCCTCAGCTTCGGTTTCATCTGGAATGTATTTATAACAAAGACCACAAATTAAGTGTGCATATCGCTTAAAAAGGATGCCCATATAACCATTATCTCCAGTTTCTTTATACTTCTGTAGTAAATATTCGTCTGTTAGGTTTTTATGTGTAGTTGTCAATTTTAATTTTTTTAATGTAAAATCAATCAAATTTTAAATTTTGTAATACTGCTTTATCGACGGAGTGTCCTCCATCAAAATTGATGCTTATAAAATTAAATCCCGCTTTTTTAAACTCTTCGTTTAAATGTATTTTAGCTTCTTCGGTGATAAAATGGTCTTTATCTCCCAGAATAAACTGAATGGGGATATTTGTAATTCGGTTTTCAACAAGTAATTCATTTCCGGGATTGCCAGCCCAAAGCACTAAATGGTCGATTCGTTTTTTTGTTGCATTAGCCCATCTGGTAATAGTTGCCACACCTTGCGAAAATCCAAATCCAATTATTTTGGCTGAATGATTTTTAATAAATTTTTCATATACCGACTCCAAATAATTGATATAATCTTGTATCTCATTTGTTCTGTCTTCTTTTGTCATCCATGATGCTCCAACTCTTCCTGTCAACCCATCGATATATCCTTTTGATAATGCCTCTGGTGCAATTACAAAATGTTCTTCGGGGGCAAAGTCTTCGAATTTTTCAATAAAAAATTTGGCAAGCATTCCATATCCATGGCAAGCAATCCATATGTATTTCGTTTTTGAATTTAAATTTCCGTGCGTAAAAATTCGCGCATGCTTTGTTACAGATATGGTATGTTCAACGATCATATTTCTTTTTTATAAAAAATAAATTTAGCCCATAAAATCGATATCATGCCCTTTCCGGTATTCCATAAGGAATTTTAAACCTTCAGCAATTGGCATTTCATTATATAATATTTCATAGGTAATTTCTATTATTGGCAATCGAATATCGAGTGTTTCTGATAACTTTTTACAAATATTGACTGTCCTTATACCTTCTGCTATTTCGGTAGAACTTTCCATAATTTGCTGTAAGTTTTCACCCTTGGCTAATCTATATCCCACCGTATAGTTTCTACTTAATGGACTGGTACAGGTAGCAATTAAATCGCCAATGCCTGCTAAGCCAAGAAAGGCTTCAGGTTGAGCACCCAAGGCTTTACCAAGTCTAACTATTTCACTCAATCCTCTTGATATTAAAAATGACATCGAATTTTGACCATAACCCATACCGCCAACCATTCCTGCAGCTACAGCCATCGAGTTTTTTAATACTCCACCAAGTTCTACACTTATCATATCGTGGCTTCCATAAGCCTGAAAACGCTTGCTTCGTATGGCTTGTTGGCCTTCACGAATTACTTCATCAAAATGACTTCCAATAACTGTGGCAGCCGGCTGACCGTCAGCAATTTCTTTAGAAAGATTGGGGCCAGAAAGACAGCCTACACGTTTTACGATGGTTTCCTCTAGTATTACCTGACTCATAGTACGAATATCAGCCGGTTTAAGTTTTAATTTTTTGTCAATCAATGAAACGCCTTCTTCTAATTTAATATCAAATCCCTTTGTACAATGAATAAGAATGTGGTCGGGTCTTAAATATGGACTAGCAACTTTCATTACTTGCCTAAAAGAATCCGATGGTATGCTTGGAAAAATGAGAAAACACTTTTTACACAATTCTTCAATATCGTCAGTAGGATGAACATGAGGGTGCATTATTTGACCCACATTTCTTTTTTCCTTCAAAATGCGATCAACCACTTCCTTTCTTCTTGAAAATAGAATGACTTCACCATTTTCTGCCAATAAATTGGCTATGGCAGTTCCAAAACTACCAGCACCTATTACACCAATTGGCGGTTTTTTAGATGAATTTTGAGAGTCCATATCCTTCTAGTCTGTTGTGATAATACAATAATAGCTTTAAATCTTCACTTGAAATGAATCCATCTTTCGTTTTATAAATTGGTTTTTTAGCATGATACATACCCACATTTTTTATGCCATGGGTAATAATTTCATCTACCTCCTTGGTCATGTGAAATGCCAATTTAAGTTTATTATTATTGTTTAAATTAAATAATTCAGTAGTTATATTTCTCATGGAGGCCAGAAATTCGTTGTAAGGTATCTGCAAATCCTCTTCTGGCAAACGCAATAATGAATAAATGTCTTCTTTTTTAAATTTCTTTTTCAGTAGTTCAAAGGCAACAAAAGCCACTGTATGTGAGGAATATACAACATTATTCTGGTAGAATTTTTCGACCAATGTATCACCTAACATTGCTGTATATTGCGATTCACGCTGGTCGTCGGGCTTCATTTTTCCTTTTGATTCAAAATATTTAGAAATGTCGATGGGTCTGTTAAATTTGTCAAAACTTTCTCCTTCTTCATTGCAAATATTTCCAAATACGTCCATTGGTTCGCCCATAGAAAGGGTTATTTCTGAGCTTTCGCCAAATAATGCAGAGAAAAAGGTTGTAAATAATTTAAATCCAGAGATTGGTTTTTCATTTACGATATATTGCTCTTTACCCGTTTTTTTAAGGTTTTCTTCCATCAGTGAAGATGCCTCCAAAACAAAATGGTAACTTGTGGTAATAGGAACGATAAATAATTTTTTAGCTAAATTATTGGGATTTTTTTCAAACTGTATTCTTTGTGCTTCGATGACTGTGCCGAGTAGGCCCAATTTTAATGATTTCTCAATATTTCCTGCCCTCGACCGTGTGCCACCCGGAAAAAATAGAGTAGGAGCACCATGCAAAATAGTGGTTCGTGAATAGGTTTTGAGGGTTTCTAAGTAAATCGAATTTTTCTTTCTCCTGTCCAATTTGTAAGGACCCAAATTACTCATAAAGAAGCTAAATAATTTGCTATTAAATAGGTTTAAACCAGCTCCATATTGAAAAGCACCCAATCCAACCATATCCATACCGTAGCCAACCATTATCGAATCGAGGTTGCTAAAATGTGTGGGAACCAAAATTAAAGTCCCTATTTCGCGCAATTTTCTCAATTTTTCAAGTGGGCCAGTTACAAAAAGCCTGTCTTTTAAAAGCACTTTAGGCTTAAAGATCCCTGATATTTTTCCAAATGAAGCATTCAATAATCTTGAAAAAATCATAGGTAAAATCTGACGTGCAAATAGGAAAAAACGAGGGTTGAAATTGCCAGTTATTTCATGTACATATCGGGTTACAATGTCTTTTAACAACTGTTGTTCAATATCGATAGCTACTTCTTTTCCTTCGATATTTGGATCGCTTTTGGCTAATTTGTTTTTCACATGACCCCAAAATTGAAAGTCATCTTCAGGGTCTACTTTCCAAGGCTCTGTTTTTATTCGTGCCCGTTCTAAGTATAGCGTTTTAGCTAATTCATCTCTAATTAAGCCACCTTTTTGTTTCTCCTTATTAAATTGACTAATGGTTTCTGCAATCACTTCTTCCATTAATTTTTCTCTATTCCGAGAAATACGCGTGAGTGAAAAATCATAAGGATTAGGAAGCTTTAATTCCATATTTAAAATATTGGTTTGGAAGTAAAATTAATAAAAAATTGTATTTGATGGGAATTAATTTAAAAAAAATGGGAACTCTTGATTCTATTTTTATAAATAGAATAAAAAAGGCTGCCTTTTTAAGGACAGCCTCTTTGTTATAATTGCTTTATTAATTTGTATTATTGTCCTTTTGGCGCCGCTGGAGTAGTTGCAGCAGGTTGTTTCTCAGCTGGCTTACTAGCGGGCGCTGTTGCTGGTTTAGTGCCACTATTAGCAGGAGCATTTCCTGGAGCTGCGGCAGGTGCCTTTGCTGGAGCTGCTACCGGTGCATTATTGATTACATTTTCAGATCTTGATTTAATTTCTTCCGTTTCTTTACCCTTTGGCATTAAAAAAGTAGAAAGTAGACAAAAAACAATGATGAACCCAATTGTTCCCCATGTTATTTTTTCAAGCACATCTCCTGTACGTTGTACGCCAATAATATTTGAAGCTTGGCTTGCGAAACCGCCACCACCAAGTGCATTTCCTTTCGGACTTTGTATTAAAACAAAGAAAATAAGCGCAAAACACGCTATGAAAATAAAGATAAGTGTTACAGTAAACATATTATTCTGATTCTAATTTTTTAATTTGCGATGCAAAGAAACGTTTTTTCTTTGGATTTTTCACCATTAATAGCTTATAAATTTCAATTGCTTTTATTTTTTTGCCCTGTCGTTCATAAAGTTGAGCCAAAGTTTCGGATGCCAATGCCGAATTGAAGGAAATACTCTCTATTGCACGCTTATCTACTTCCTTATCTCGAATTATTCGACCCTTAGTTGGTAGAATTCTTTCATCCAAATTTGGTATCACATTTTTCGATGTTGAAGCAGGCGATTTTTCAGAAATAGGTTCCTCTATTACCTCTTTTTCGATTTCTATTTTATCAACTTGAGGGGTAGCTTTTGGATTTGCAATTCTTTTTATAGGTTTTTTGGCAGGAATTTTCGTTTCAATTGGTTTTTCAACTAGGTTTTCAATTGGTTTTGATTCAACTTTTAATATTTCTTCATCTATGTTTTCTAGTTTTTCGTTTGGCTCTCTTTCTACACTTGAAACAGTAATATTGGTGTCTAAAATTTCAAGCCATTCCATAAATGAATGGGTATTATCATTTGCCTCTATAATAATTTCTTTTATTTTGGAAGTGTTTGGTTCCTCAATATCAATTTTTTCAATCTTTGTTTCTTTAGTGACTTCAATGTTTTTTGCTTCAATATTGGTTTCTTCTTTTTTTAATTCAATTTCCTTATCTAAAATAATTTCTTCTGAAATCAAATTTTCGCTTTCTTTTATTTCAATTGTTTCTTTATATTCATTCTCCTCAATTTGTGTCAAATCCTCCTTTTCAACTAATTCAAAACTGTCTTCAATTTGTTCGGCAATAATTTCTAAGGTTTCATTCTTAATTAAATCAACCTGTTGATCTTGTTTAATTTCTTGTAAGTTTTGTTTTTCAGAAGATTGAATTTCTTCTGATATAAATTCTATATTTTGGGCAGCCAATATTTTATCATTGCTGGCTGCAATTTTTCTAAACTCTTCCTCCGTTTCTTTTATTTTATCATCATTTATATTTGCGGTATTATACCAAATTGGTGAATATTTTTTTCTTGCCAATTGAAGTGCTTTTAGGGTTTCAAGCATTTCCTCAGCAGCATCCATTTTTTTGTTAATAATAATATTTTCAACTGCTTCAATTTCTGAAATTTCAATCAATAATATTTTCTTTAATAATTCCCACCTCATTTTCTACCAAATTAGGTGTTTCAATTTCCTCTATTTCTATTGATTCAGTTAGATTTTCAATAGTTTCAATTTCTGAAATTTCAATAGTATTTTCTTCAATTATTTCTACCTCATTTTCCACCAAATTAGGTGTTTCAATTTCCTCTATTTCTATTGATTCAGTTAAGTTTTCAACTGCTTCAATTTCTGAAATTTCAATAGTATTTTCTTCAATTATTTCTACCTCATTTTCCACCAAATTAGGTGTTTCAATTTCCTCTATTTCTATTGATTCAGTTAAGTTTTCAATTGCTTCAATTTCTGAAATTTCAATAGTATTTTCTTCAATTATTTTTTCCTCATTTTCCACCAAATTAGGTGTTTCAATTTCTCTATTTCTATTGATTCAGTTAAGTTTTCAATTGCTTCAATTTCTGAAATTTCAATAGTATTTTCTTCAATTATTTTTTCCTCATTTTCCACCAAATTAGGTGTTTCAATTTCCTCTATTTCTATTGATTCAGTTAGATTTTCAATAGTTTCAATTTCTGAAATTTCAATAGTATTTTCTTCAATTATTTCTACCTCATTTTCCACCAAATTAGGTGTTTCAATTTCCTCTATTTCTATTGATTCAGTTAGATTTTCAATAGTTTCAATTTCTGAAATTTCAATAGTATTTTCTTCAATTATTTCTACCTCATTTTCTGCCAAGTTTGGTGTTTCAAATACTTCTATTTCTCTTTTTTCAATCGTTTCTTTTTCAGCTTCCAATACAATAAAATTGTTATTGTTTCCATTATTAAGTAGATGGTATAATTTCAACCTGTCAGGTACATAAAACGCAACATTTTGTACTATTGTTTTTTCATCAATTGTCGCTGTATGTATGTTTTTTATAGCCAAAAAATACCTCAATATGGCTAAATGTGGATATTCAGAAACCCATTTTTGTATGGTTTCGGTATCCAAATTTTGTAATAGTTTTGGTTGCTGAATAATTTTATTTATTTCTAAATAATCCATCTTTAATTTTACCAATTTACAAATGCTTTATTGAAAATATTTTGAATAATTCTATCTGTTATCGTTGTAATTAAGTCGTCCTCTATACTGTTCAAATCTTTGGTTGCATCATAATTTTCTCCATCTGTAAATGTTTGACTGAATCCTTTTAATGGTTCCACTCTGTTTGTACATTCTATTTTTATCGAAATGGTTAATCTGTTTTGTGCTACTGTTGCCACATTTGTAATAGATACCGGATCTATATTGTATTGTATTATACTGCCATTAAATTCAATATCGGCACCAATATTTGACAGTTTTAAATTGGTTTCTCTCAAAAATTTATCTTTCAAACCCTCAGTTACAGTATTGCTTAACGATGGAACGACTATCGGTGAAAGATTTGGTATATTATTTACTGCAATCGTTTTTAAATTAGGATTTACACTTGCGTCTGTAAATTTATATAGTTTACAGCCCTGAATGCAAATCAGAATATATAAATAGGCACCAATTTTAACTATTTTACTAAGCATCGATGTCGTATTCTTTTATTTTTCGATATAGTGTTCGCTCCGAAATGCCCAAATCAAGTGCTGCATCTCTTCTTTTTCCATGGTGTTTTTCTAATGCCTTCATAATCATTTCCTTTTCCATTTCAATGAGCGAGTAATTATTTTCGGCTGAATGGTCTTCATAATTGCTTGTGTCGTCAATTATTAAAGCAGGTGGTTCAATATTATTATCCGATTGATTTAATTGTTTTTGTTGAAAGTCGATAGACGATGAGACAAAATTATCACTTTTAAATGTAGGAATGGGTGTTTCCTCATTTATTTCAAAATTTCCACCACTTGCCATATTCAGCACAAATCTTTTCAAATCATTCAAATCACCCTTGATGTCGAAAAGCATTTTATATAAAATTTCTCTATCCGAAAATCCTTCCTTTTCGCTTCCATCCTTTAAAGCTGGCAATTTATTTATTTCTGCTTTTGGCAAAAATCGAAGAAGGTCGGTTTTGTTTATTAATTTATCATAACTCAAAACCGAAACCTGCTCTGCCAAATTTTTTAATTCTCTAATATTTCCAGGGAAACTATAATTGCTTAATAAATAAGTGGCTTCGTCATCCAATTTTACCAAACCAGATTTGTAACGTTCGGAAAAATCTACACAAAACTTACGAAATAATACTGGAATATCTTCCTTTCGCTCTCGCAAGGATGGCACTTGAATGGGCACCGTATTTAATCGGTAGTAAAGGTCTTCTCTAAATTTTCCTTGACTAATAAGTTTGGGTAAATTTACATTCGTAGCTGCCAATACCCGCACATCTGTTTTTTGTGTTTTCGAAGAACCTACTTTTATAAACTCACCCGATTCCAGCAATCTCAACAATCGTGCTTGGGTTCCAATAGGCATTTCACCTATTTCATCCAAGAAAATAGTACCCTTATTTACCGTTTCAAAATATCCTTTTCTTTGTTCATTAGCTCCAGTAAATGAGCCTTTTTCATGCCCAAAAAGTTCCGAATCTATAGTGCCTTCAGGTATCGCTCCACAGTTTACTGCTATAAAACTTTCATGTTTTCTCGGACTTAATTGATGGATTATCTGTGAAAATACTTCTTTTCCAACGCCACTTTCTCCAGTAATTAATACGCTCAAATTGGTAGGCGCAACCCGTGAGGCTACTTCTAATGCATAATTAAGTGCTGGCGAATTGCCAATTATATTAAATCTTAATTTAATCGATTGTATATCCATATTGTTAATTTGTGCTTGGATATTGTTTTACAATTTTTCCTAGCAAAGTTTGCGGAGTGATTTTGGTAATTTCTACATCTACATAATCTCCTGGTTTTGAATCGCCTTTTGGAAATACTACAATTTTATTCTGGTCATTTCTTCCACAAAGGTCATCATCCGATTTTTTCGAAACTCTTTCAATCAAAACTTTGAAGGTTTTGCCCAAGTCTTTTTCATTATTCCCCGTAGAGCTTTTTGCTTTTGCATCTATTATTTCGGTCAGCCTGCTTTTCTTTATTTCCTCAGGTACATCATCTAAGTATTTTCTTGCCGCCAAAGTTCCTGGCCTTTCCGAATAATAGTACATATATGCCATATCAAATTGTACTTCATTCATCAAACTGATAGTTTCTTGGTGTTGCCCATCAGTTTCACCACAAAAACCAGTAATGATATCCGTTGAAATGCCACAGTCAGGAATTATTTCTCTTATTCTTTTTACTTTTTCCAAATACCACTCTCTCGTATAGCCTCTGTTCATTCTTTCTAATACAATATTACTTCCCGATTGAACAGGTAGATGTATATAATTGCAAATGTTTTCATGTTTGGCAATTGTAAATAACACTTCATCAGTTATGTCTTTGGGATGTGAAGTGGAAAATCGTATGCGTATGTTTTTATTTACTAATGCCACCATTTCTAATAATTGAGCAAAATTTGTGGTGGCTGTCTGACCCTCCATTTTTTCTTCCCATTTATATGAATCCACATTCTGACCCAAAAGGGTTATCTCTTTATAGCCCATTTTGTCCAATGCCTTAGCTTCTTCTACTATCGAAAATGGATTTCGACTGCGCTCCCTACCACGAGTAAAAGGCACCACGCAGAAACTACACATATTATCGCATCCACGCATAATGGAAATAAAGCCCGAAATACCTCGCTTATCCAACCTGACAGGTTGAATATCGCCATACGTTTCCTCTCTACTCAATAGCACATTTACCACCTTTTGCCCCGTTTCTGCCTCCTCAATTAGGGCAGGCAAACTTCTATAAGCATCTGGACCTACAACTATATCCACCAATTTTTCCTCATCCACCAGTTTTTTCTTCAATCGCTCGGCCATACAACCCAAAATACCAATAAGTGTTTCTGGTTTTTCCCTTTTTATGGCATTAAAATTTTTAAGCCGTGCACGTACCGTTTGCTCCGCTTTTTCCCTTATCGAACAAGTATTTAACAAAATCAAATCAGCAGTTTCATAATCGGTACTTACCGAATACCCCGTTTTTTCAAGTATCGAAGCCACAATTTCACTGTCCGCAAAATTCATTGCACAACCATAACTTTCTATATAAAATCGTTTGCCAAACGGCTGCTGATCGAGCGCAATACCCGAAAATACTTCTCCTTGTCTTTCCTCTAATAATTCATTCGTTTCCATTCCTTGTACTTAATCCAACGATTTCTTTTTGGATTACAAATGTAAGAAAAATAAATCAATACTGCCAATTTGACAGTATAAATTACTTGTTAAATTATATAAATAGTGAACTGATTTTGTTTGGGCGCCTTTTCCTGCTTTACTCTTATATCTTTTTTTGCCATACCACAATTCCATGTACAAAAAAAAGGATATCGTTCCCACCGAAAAATCGGTGCAGGGGCGCTGGCTCACCCTTAATTACATCATTTTTTTTTTCCAAAAATATTATTCCACCTAAATCCATTTATCAATTTTTTTATTTCCTAATTCCAAAACAAAAAGTAATTGAAAATGATTGAAGTTTTAATATTTCTTTTTCTGGATTTAGGTATGTTTTTTTAATCAAAAAATCGTAAATTTGAATCAATAATAAATTTTAAATGAAAAAATTATTTACACTCTTTTTCTTTTTGTGTTCAATTTTAATTGGTAAAGCTCAAGTAGTAAACCCACAATTTGAAAATGCTACAAGCCTATCAGGAATAAATTATTTTGGAAGTACTTTTTCACATGCTTGGTCGGATATAAATAGAGATAATTTCGCAGATTTTTTCACCACCAACCATGGTCGCCCTAATTTATTTTTGAATAATAAAAATGGGACTTTTAATCAGGAAGATGTGAATTTTTATGTGGATACACTCGATGTTGCAAGTCCTTACGATTCATTGCTTAAATACGATTTGCATGGTTGCTCGTTTGGCGATATGGATAATGATGGTTTTCAGGATTTATATATTATTACAGGTCAAGATTTCAATGAACTAGACGAGACAGTAAAAAATATTTTGTTTAAAAATAATGCAGGTAGTTTTGATTTTAAGAATAAAATTGGTGATTATGTATTAGAAAATGGCAAAAATAGAGGAAGAAATGTGTTATGGCTCGATTGGGACAAAAATGGTTTCCTTGACTTACTCACTTTTAATGAGAAAAAAAGTGGCACTTCAGGAAATTCCTCCCTTTTTTCGCAAGAAAGCAACGGTGTATTTGTAGATAAAACAAGTTTAATTCAATACAAAGATCCATTCATGACAAATGGCGCACTTTACAGAAATAGTTTCAAGAAAACGAATGAGTTAATTGGTATAGCTCCAGCTTCTACTACTTTATTTACCTATAATATCGAAAATTTGCCATTTGTATTAAACCAAGAGTTTAATTTACCTCAAATGCGAGATTATACTGTAAATGATTTCAATAATGATGGTCGAATGGATTTATTTGTTTCAAAAGGACCCGAACCAACGGAAGTTTTTCAGGTAAATGATAGTACCGTAAAGGCTAGTTTGAGACTCAAAACAGAAGAAGTAAGTTTTTTCCTTACCACTGATGGCGATTTGAAAATGTTTTTTGATTTTATTCCATACACCGGAACCAATAAATTCGACATCATTTATATCGGAAAAACGGGCTATCACCCCACTAGTTTTTTGCTTGAATTGAGTAAAGATTCACTCAAAAATATCGGTACAAAAAACCATACCCCAATATTTGATGAAGGTTTGTATATTGGATATGATACTATCAAAAAGTGGTGGAAAATTACAGGAAGCGCAACAAAATTAGGCGAAGTGCCTTTATATATTACAACTAGTAAACCCATTACAAATATTAAAAGAGAAGGATTTAATGAGTCCAAAAAATTGGAAGAGGTATCACTACTTCTTCAAAATAGTACTGGTGTATTTGTCGATAATGGCATTAATTTATCAAATACTACTAATGCTTTTGCAGCTTTCTCAGTGGTGTCTGGCGATTTTGATAATGATATGGATATAGATATCTATTTAAATGCTTCAACCACAGTTCAAAATTTGCCTAATACTTATTTTCAAAATCAGGGAAATGGCATCTTTGTAGTTGATGCCACTGGAGCAGGTGCAGGCGGTGATGATGTTGGGCATGGTGGTTCTGTATCTGCAGTGGATTTTAATAATGATGGATTTTTGGATTTATTGTGCGAAAATGGCGAAGGGCAAGGTTTTTTAAGTTTGGGAGAATTGGAATTATTTAAAAATAAAACAAACGGAAATCACTGGGTGCAAATGGATTTAATTGGTCAATTGTCTAATAAAGATGCTGTAGGTGCTTATATTGAGTGTTTTACAAATGGCGTTAAACAAGTAAGACTATTAGGTAGTGAAATCCATCGTTATAGTAAAAATTCTTCCCGAATACATTTTGGATTGGGCGCTAATACTAATATTGATTCACTTAAAATATATTGGCCATCAGGAATTGTTCAACTAATAAAGAATATTGAGGTAGATAAAATTTATAAAATTGATGAACAAGCAGGAATTGTCTCTGGAATAAACAATATTAAGGGACAAAAAGAATTGGTGGTTTATCCGAATCCAACACGCAATAAATTGTTAATTGAAGCACTTGACGAAGCCTATTTTAATGGTACTATAATGATTTATGATATGCGTGGGAGTTTAGTAAAGTCTATAGAAAACACACCATATTCTAAAATAATCGAAATTTCGATTAATGATCTATTACCAGGGAATTATATCCTATTATCTAACCAACAAACTGGCGTTCGGTTTATAAAAGTAGAGTAGAAATTATAAAGTTTTGTTATTTGTTTTTATGAAAAATCAAACACAATACAATAAATTAATTGCAAGCCTTAAAATTGAAGGTGATGACGATTTGTCTTTTCTTAAAAAATTGAATGCAAATGAATTAGAATTATTGCGCGAAACGATTGAAAATCTATTTGAACAGGAACTTGGTCAACAATTGGAAAGGCTAGCCAAAGTGGTGAAATTTATACCTAATTTTTTAACAGCAAAAATTGCCGAATCAGCAATTGGCCCAATGGTAACTGCCCGAATTACGCCCTATATTGAAGTAAAGGACGCTATTTCAATTATGAAAAGCCTCTCAATTCCTTTTATGTCTCATACGGCTGAATTCTTAATTCCTTCGAAGGCTAAAAATTTAATCAATAGTTTGCCGATGGATTTGATGAAAAAGGTAGTGGCTCATTTGGTAAAACACCATCATTTTTCTGTTATAGGAGGTTTTGTTGAAATAACGGATGATAATAGGGTTATCGAAATAGCAAATTATATTGAAAGCGAGGCAGATTTGTGTCGCATTACTTCCTATGTAGAAAACAAAGAGAAAATTGTACCCGTTATTTTACATTTATCTGAAAGAAAAGTTTTGAAATTAATTGAGGCTTCTTTTGACCTACATCTTCAAAATGATTTATTCGATATTTTTTCTAAAATGAATGCAACGCAGCAAAAGAAAATTGTGGCAGTTTTAGGAAAATTACCAACCAAAATAATGAATGACATTGAAAAACATTTATTGAAATAGCATTCGTTTTATCTACTAAATTTGATTTATACTGATCTTCTGAAACAACCAACTATCTTTTAATGGTATTTCCCATTTTTTTTCAAACTCGCCTTTGGTTTGTACTAAATTATTGAAAACAATTGTATCTTCATTAATCGAACTCTTTTCCCATAAATCATTTATTTGCGAAAGCGCAAATGAACCAACTAATTGGTTGGTTATTTTATAAGTAATCTTTAGTCTATCGAAAAAATTTAAATCAAACGCTTGTTCTATTTCTTTAATTAATCTCACTGATCCATCAATCGAACATCCACTCACTTCTGCCACCGATTCATCAGCCATCAACACTATAAATCGCTTATAGAAAATGCCACCAAATCCTTTAACGGATTGTTTGTGCGCTTCCCATTTCTCTACAAACCCTTCAATTAACTGCTCCATTTCTCCAATTTCTTCTAGTGTCAACTGTCGATTTGCTTGATAAATCCATACTTTTGAATCGTCTGGCATTTGTTGGATGGGATAAAGCATATTTATGTTTTAAAGATTAATATTTATTTGCCTTTGCCACAAACTCTGCCAAGTCAAATACTTTAATAGAATCCTGTTTGTCTTTACCCTTTACGCCATCTGTCATCATGGTATTGCAAAATGGGCATGCAACGGCTATAAAATCGGGTTGTACCTCTAGTGCCTGATTTGTTCTTTCTTCATTTATCCTCAAATTACCAGGCTCATCTTCTTTAAACATTTGTGCCCCGCCAGCTCCACAGCAAAGTCCTTTGGTTTTGCATTTTTTCATTTCTACGAGCTCGGCGTCCAATTTTTCTAATATTGCACGAGGTGCTTCGTAGATATCGTTTGCTCTTCCCAAATAGCAAGAATCGTGAAAAGTAATTTTTTTGCCTTTAAATTCGCCACCTTCTACTTTTAGTTTGCCATCATTTATCAATTGTTGCAAAAAAGTAGAGTGATGCACTACCTCATAATTGCCACCCAACTCTGGATATTCATTTTTGAGTGTGTTAAAACAATGTGGACAGGCAGTAACTATCTTTTTTACATTGTACATATTTAAGGTAGCAATGTTTTGTTGTGCCAACATCTGGAATACGAATTCATTTCCAGCTCTTCGTGCTGGGTCGCCCGAGCAAGCCTCTTCAGGGCCCAAAACTGCAAAGTCTATATTTAAATTATTTAATATTTTTACAAAAGCCATTGTTACACTTTGTGCACGTTGGTCGAAACTGCCTGCACAACCTACCCAAAATAATACTTCTGGTGCTTTGCCTTCGGCAGCTAATTCTGCCATTACTGGTACTTTATAATCTGACATGTTATGTTATATTTAGCTGAATTTTTTTTAACCGTTTAACTCACTCACCCAGTTCAACCTGTCTTGTGGTGAAAACTGCCAAGGCGCTTGGTTGTTTTCCAAATTTGAAAACATATTATTCCACTCGTTTGGCGAATCGCTTTGTTCCATTATTAGGTTTCTTCTTAGTTCTACTATTATGCCCAAAGGACTAATGTTTACTGGACATTCTTCCACGCAAGCATTACAGGTAGTGCAAGCCCTTAATTCTTCTTTTGTAATATAATCGCCAAGCAATAATTTATTGTCTTTAAAGTCAGGACCATGCTCACGTCTTCCTTTTGCAAGGTCTTCCATTCTGTCACGCGTATCCATCATTATTTTTCGAGGCGAAAGTTTTTTGCCCGTTAAATTGGCAGGACACATTGCTGTACATCTTCCACATTCGGTACAAGTATAGGCTTCTAATAAGCTTTTCCAACTCAATTCATGTACATCTTTTGCACCAAATATCATCGGTGTTTCTTCATTGGTTTCCTCTTGTACTGCATCTGGGTTGAACATGCTAGCTACTTCCTTTTGGATGTGTGCCATATTGGTGATGTGGCCAGCTGGTTCAGGACGTGAGAAATAAACATTTGGAAATGCCAATACCACATGCAAATGTTTGGAATATGGAAGGTAATTTAAAAAGACAAATACCATTATAATATGACCCCACCAGCCCAATCGCTCAATAAAGTGTACAAACATTTCGGGTAAGGTAGCTAAGCTAGGTGCTAAAAGGGTGCTTAAAACAAAATTGCCTGTTTCGTGGTGCTTTTCTGGGTCAATCAGTTGTAATGCCTTGTCTCCAGTGTTCATACAAAAGATAAAGAAAATCAACATAATTTCAAATATAAGGATCAAATTGGCGTCTTTTCTGGGCCATCCCAATAATTCTGACTTTGTAAATCTTGGTAATTTAAGCATGTTTCTTCTCCATAAAAATGCAATGGTTACAAAGAAAGTAAGCAATGACAATATCTCTATTGAGCTAACTACAAACGTATATAAATCGCCAAGGAAATTACCTTTCAATAATGAAAAATAAAGAATACGATGCGTGCCCAAAAAACCATCAATTATGATTTCCAATAGCTCTATTTGTGTAATTACAAATGAAACATAAATGACCAAATGTAATAATGCAGCTATAGGTCGTTTAAACATCTTTTGCTGACCAAAGGCAACAAGTAATGTCTTCTTTAATCTGAAAGCATTGTCAGAGGTGATTGTTTCTTTCTGACCCATCATAATGTTTTGATAGATTTCTTTTACCTTTTTAGATACAAAGTAAAAAGAACCGATGGCCAAAATTGCAAAAATAATTTGTTGTAGTATTCCCATTTTTATTTTAATTTGAACGATACGAAAATACGTTATTCTGTTAAAATAATTAACAACTAATTTGATGAAAAGATTAAATTCTGTCAATTTATGGTTAGAATTCGTGGTTTTTAAAATTTCACAACCATTTTTTAAAGAAAAATTTTAAAATCATGCTTAATTTGGGCTAAAATTTTAGGTTAAATGGATTTAAGTAAAGCACATAAATTTTTAGATGCCAAAAAAGCAGCACAGAAATTGGATAGGATTGCTTTCCAAATATTGGAGAATAATTACCTGGCCGATCAAATCGTACTTTTAGGCATCGAGCCAGGAGGGAATTTGATGGTGGATGAATTGGTGGTTAGAATAAAAAGGGCAAGTAATAAGGAATTAATTATAGGTTCTATTTTTGTAGATAAGCCAAATCCGAGTATTGAAACCATTAAATTATCTGATGAAAAAATTGATTTTGAGAATAAAGCTGTTGTAATTGTGGATGATGTGGGAAATTCTGGCAAGACATTGTTTTATGCATTGCAATTATTTCATCAAAAATTGCCTAAATCAATTCAAATTGCCATTCTTGTAGATAGAATGCACAAACGATTTCCGATAAAAGCAGATTTTGTTGGGTTTCCACTCGCTACCACTATTCACGAACATGTAATTGTACAATTTGAAAATAAGCAAATCGAAGGTGCTTATTTGTTTTAGCAGTCAGTTTTACATTGTAATATTGAATCATAATCCGGTACATCGGAAGCTAATTTAGAAATTTGTTTTTTGGTGATTTTACCTTTTTCAATCAAGAACAAACCAGGCATTTGGTAAATATCACCTTGAGCTGTACCAATACCTACTTTTTTGAGGTAATTTACTTTTAATCCTTTTATTAATACCTTCAAACCTAGTAATTGATTAAACGTACCTCGGCGCAATTGGAAAGATTTATATAGTAATTGCTCTCTGTCGCTAATATGTTCAATATTGCTTAAGCCATATTTTTGAATTATTTCATTTGCCTCTGATTCATTTACCATATGAACAAGTACTACTTTTGCTCCATTTTTTAAAATATTGTTTTGTTTTTCTGAAAGGTCAAATAAAGTTTCTCTACAAAAAGTACAGCCAAAATGGCGCAAAAAAACTAAAAGGATTGGCTGTTCATATGAGTCTGAGTAAATGTTATTTCCTTTATTCGTCTCATAAAAGGAAAGATTTTCTTCAATGGAGTCTTTATTGAGTTCGATTATTTCTTCGTCTAAAACATAATTTTCCATATAAACCTTGTACAAAATAATTCCAAAAGGAATTGCCCAAATTAGGTCATTTAAAATATTCATATTAAAAACGGATCCAACCAAATGACCTTTAAAATAACCTATTAAAAATCCAATTATGGAACAAATTTTTAACGAAAAACCTATAAAAATAAGAGGCCAATGGTGCATTGGATTGTTGCTAATAATAATAAAACCAATTCCAAAAATAGAAGAAAACAAACCCATCCATTGCCACAATTCGATATAGTTTGGATGCGGAATTTGTATTAGATCAAAGTAGAAAGTAGGAAATAATATAACACTTAACCCCCAAATAATATGATAAATACCAGCTGTATTTAATAGGGTTTTTATCCAATTTTGATTTCTTAAATTCATATGTAGTTGTTTGCAATTATACCTTAACAACAAACATATAGAATTGTTTAATTTGGTAATAAAAGGAGTTATGCCTTTCTTAATTTTATCACTCCAATTTTGTTCAGCAATAAAATGATTGGATATGTTGGATCGAATTCCCACCATCTTACAGCAAAATTTGCGCTGTTGGGGTGTTTATGGTGATTGTTTTGAAACAATTCACCACCTAAAAAAACATCAAAAAACAAAGTATTTTTTGAATGGTCTTTATTGTCGTAGTTTGAATAGCCATATTTGTGTCCAAACCAATTTACTATTGCTCCATGCAATGGACCCATTAAAAAATGAATTGGCAATAAAAGATACATCCACCAATGTGTAGCAAATTGAATATAAAAAGCCACGGTAGCCAAATCCCAAAATATTCGGGAGGTCCAGGTATTACCTATTTTATCAATAAAGTCCCATTCAGGATAATTGCCTAAAAATTTGGGGTTTACGTCTACTTTATTATTACACAAATCGACAAATAGTTTTCTAGTATGTGTCATCATTTGTATGATATCTTTAAAAAAATATGGCGAATGAGGGTCTTGCTCCGTATCAGAATAGGTATGATGCATCCGGTGCATAATGGCATAAGCCCGGGGCACAAGATATGTACCACCTTGACTTAAATAAGTAAGTAGATGAAAAAACCTTTCTACAGGCTTCGACATAGTGAACATTTTATGGCTTGCATACCTATGTAAATAAAAGGTTTGACAAAAAATAGACAAAAACCAATGTGTAAGGAAAAAGATAAGGATATACATAATTAACTGTTTATGGTTAGTGTCGGTAAAGCTAAAACAAATTAACGATTTTAATCCAAATTTAGTGTAATTCCAATATTATTTTATTCTGTTTTAATTTGGACTATTCAAAATTGTACTAATTATTAGGTATTAAATAACCTTTTTTTGGTAAAAAATAAAATTTTATCAAACTTTAAGTAAGCCTGTTTTTTTCTTATTTAAAATTATTCTAAATTGTGCCAAAATAGATTGGTATTGAACTTATCTGAATTACGGAAAGGAGAAAAAGGAATAATTGGGAAAATTTCTAGAGCGGATGTTTTTTTAAAGTTATTGGATATGGGGTGCGTCGCCGGTGAAGAAATTCAAGTACAATTTATTGCTCCAATGGGCGACCCAATTGCTATTTTGGTTAGCGGATATACCATTTGTATAAGGATAGCAGAAGCTAGGGTAATCGAAATTAAGAAGATATAGTTTGAAGAGGGAAATTAGAATAGCATTGGCTGGGAATCCTAATTCGGGAAAATCAACGCTATTTAACAACCTGACAGGCCTTGACCAAAAAATAAGTAACTATCCAGGTACGACAGTTGATTTATGTCAAGGTACTAAGATTGTAGACGATTCAATAAGCCTAAATATAATAGACTTACCTGGTTTTTATTCCCTTTTTCCTAAGGGAGAGGATGAAAAAGTGGCCTCAGATGAAATGTTGCGATTAGCGTATTATGAACAAGTAGATGTGGTGGTTTATGTGGCTGATGCAAGCAATTTGAGGCGTTCGCTCATGCTTTTCTCTCAGTTGATGGATTTAAAGCTTCCTATTGTTCTAGTATTAAATATGCAAGACTTGGCTGAGGCAAAAGGGCTAAAGATAGATACTGCAAAATTGTCTGAAGTTTTGGGGATAAGTGTAGTGCCAATTACTGCGAGAAAAGGAAAAGGGATAGACAAATTAATAGAAGTACTGGTTGATAAAATTGAAAAAACTACTTTTACTTTTTATCCATCCAACTTTTTTGAAAATAGCATTTCTAATACCATTCAATTAATTACAAATAAAACGAATGTTTATCTGAATTTGCTACTGTCATTTCATCCAGATATTATTCAAAAGGAACCGATAGATTTTAGCGGACTTGAAAATAAAGTGGATTACGAAACTTTTCAGACAAACGATACACTGCACCGATTTAAGGTAATCGATGAATTGTTATTGTTTTGTACAACGACCACTAAGAAAAAATCGAGCAGTGATCTAAGTCTAAAAATAGATGAAATAGTCACCCACAAATATTGGGGATTTTTAATATTTATAGCGGTATTTTTTCTGGTTTTTCAAGCATTATTTAACTTAGCCGCCTTTCCAATGGATTGGATAGAAGGCATTTTTATGTGGATTTCAAATCTATTGGGTGATGTAATTCCCGATGGATTATTCAATAAATTTATAGTCCAAGGATTGATACCAGGTATTTCAGGCATATTAGTCTTTGTTCCACAAATAGCCATTCTATTTGGATTGCTTACCATTTTGGAGGATATTGGATATATGTCGCGTGTAAGTTTTATAATGGATAAAATTATGCGCAAGTTTGGATTAAATGGCAAGTCGGTAGTCCCTTTGGTTGGTGGTATGGCATGCGCTGTAGGTTCAATAATGGCTGCACGTACCATTGAAAATAAAAAGGAAAGACTGCTCACAATTTTTGTTACGCCACTTATGAGTTGTAGCGCCCGATTGCCCGTTTATACCTTATTGATATCATTAATAGTTCCTGAAAAAAACATATTTGGAATCATTAGTCTTCAAGGATTAATGCTATTAGGCATGTATTTATTTGGTGTAATTGCAACATTGATTGTAGCAGGAATTGTCCAATTTTTTGTTAAAAATGATGTGAAAAATTATTTTATAATGGAAATGCCAGTGTATAGGGTGCCAGTTTGGAAAAATGCGCTTGCAACAATGATTTCAAAATCCAAGGCTTTTGTAATGAATGCAGGTAAAATCATTTTGGCAGTTTCTGTTTTGCTTTGGATTTTAGGTACTTTCGGCCCACCAAACAAATTTAAAGCTATAGAGGAAAAATATACAGTTAGATTGGAGGCGGGAGATGCAGATGCGGAGGCTCAATTAAATGCAGAAAAATTAGAGTATAGTTATTTAGGTTATCTGGGCAAGGGCTTTGAGCCAATAATAAAACCACTTGGTTTTGATTGGAAAATTGGCATTTCCATCATTAGTTCTTTTGTTGCTCGTGAAGTATTTGTAGGTACATTGTCCACCATATATGGTTTGTCTGATGCAGATCAAACCATTACATTGAAACAAAAAATGCAAAAGGACAAATGGCCTGATGGGCGACCAATTTACACACCAATTGTAGCTTTATCGCTGATGTTATTTTATGCATTTGCTTTACAGTGTTTTTCTACCATTGCCATCGTAAAACGCGAAACAGGCGGCTGGCGATGGCCAATCATTCAATTTGTACTATTTTCTTTACTTGCATATTGCGCTTCCTTATTGGTATATCAGTTGGGAAGTTAATTTTTTACACCTAATTAATTGGAAATAAATTAGTTAGAAATTATTGGTTTATATTTTTGTTTTTTTTTATTAAAAATGAACTTTAAATAAACAAATAGAGTTATATTTGTGTTGCCTAGTGCTGTTTTTGAAAAATAAAACATAACGTGATTTAATCTGAGAGGAAATTTATTTTCACTTTAAATCAATTTGTTATGAAAAAATTTTTACAAAAATTGGCTGGTTATTCACCTGAGGTGGTGAGTTTGGTTTCTTCAGATTTGCAGAGGTTGATAACGCTTTTGGGTTTATCTATATTCTTACCATGTTTATTGGCTTTAATTGGAGGGTTTGATATAGCCTTGCAGTATGAATTACCTATTCCTCTTTGTATTTTCTTTGGGTTTTTAACCTCTTTCATCTACTTTTTAATTGATATGTTTTTTGTTGGGCTTTCTTCAATAGGAGGGAAAACCATAATGTATTTTCGATTTTTCATTTCATTTAGTTTTAGTTGCATTGTTTCTTTTCCAATACCTATAATGTTCCAAAACAATAAAATAGAAAATTATTTAAAAGAGCAAATTGAAAATAAGAAGCTAGTATTGGACTCAATTTATAAGCAAGACACAAACAAAAATTTTGAAATTCTTCTAAAAAAAGAGAAAGTTAGGAATGATGGATTAGAGGCTTATTCAAATGAAGGGTTGACAGGAAAAGGTGAAAATTATGTTATTAAAAGGGAAAAATATATGAAAGATTCCCTTGATTGGTATAATGAAAAATTAAAGGTGGACAGCCTCCAAGGGGTTATAAATGCCAAATATGAAGAGAGATTAAATTATATTAAAAATATCAAGTCGGCGGATTATTTTACAAAACTAGAAGCCATGTTTGCCATGGCATTTGGTGGAAATATATTAATGATTTTCATGATTATAATCACGTTCGTACCCTTAGTATTGATTGATTTAATTCCCATCGTATTTAAGTTAGGATTGAAAAAAGCTGTTGCTGAATACAATCATTATCGAGATATAAAAATTGAACAATTAAAATCCAATAATGAAATTTTACTAACGAAGAAAAATGAGATTTATTTAAATAAAAAGCAAGTTGAGTTGGAAATTGAGCAGACCAAATTGGATATTGCAACAGCAGAAGAAAAAAATAGAATCAAATTTGAAGAGGTAGAAATCCAATTAAAATTTGATTTAAAAAAGCAAAAATTGGAAGATGAATTGAAAATTAATTTTCCAAAAAGTGCTAAAAGATAAGCGAAATATTGAATAGTAATATTTCAAATGAAAAATATTGTAAATGAAAAAATTTTTTAAATTAACAAAATCAATGCAATCAGCCATTGAAAGAATCAGAAAAAATTCAAATGAGGATAATTTTATTTATAATTTATACTTATGGATATTAGATAATATCAAATATGATGAAAATCATTCTACCGAATTTTATAGAAGTGCAAGACAAGTGTATAATGAAAAACGAGCAGTATGCGGTGAGTTTGTAATTTTACAAATGGCATTTTTGAAATACATCAATATCGAATCACACTTTGTTGAAGTGGCCATGGATAATGATGGAAAGGAAGTAGTTCATGCTTGCCTTGGTGTTAAGCGAGGGAAAGGGATTCAACTAATTGATATAGCTTATAGGTCATTCGATATTTTTCATAAAAAGTACCGAGTAATTGATGAAAATGAATTAGATATGAAATTTAATAATTGGAATAAATAAAACAAAGCTTATGAATAAAATTTTACAATTTTTAAAAAGTAGAAAGGCAAATGGACTCAAATGGAATTTTGATGTAAATATCCCATTTGTTGATATTCCAATCAAACTTTTTAAATACAAAAAGGATAAATTAATTAATAATATAGGGATTCCTATGTCCAAAAACGACCGAACTTCGGATGAAATTTTTGAAAGTATTTTAAATCTTTTACAAGAAAACAAAAAGGATAAAAATGAAAAATAGTTTTTTAAAGTTCCTTTCATTTTTATGCATAATATATGCATTTTATGCTATATTCACCATGGTAATTGGTTGTCAAATTCCATATAATATCAAATGTGAAGGTTTATTATTGGATAAGTCATTTACCTATTCTTTTTCAAATAAACCAGCTTTTGATGGTAATTTAATAAATATTCCCTATCCTCAATCCAAGCATATAATGGTAGACAATTTGGGTTCGTTAAAATATGATTCAACAAGTAAACAGTATGTTTGGAAAAACAGTATCAATATTAAATTTCCTAACCAAATAGATGCCACAAACATTGAATATCCTGTTTGTAAATCACTTAGCAAAAAATCTAAAAAAAGATATTTTGGAGCAAATGAAATTATTGATGAAAGCACATTAAAAAAGGGAATTAGATTTAATATTCTTAGTGGTAATTCCTAGCATAGAGTGTATGTCTCTATAAAAGAAACGAATTTTGGTATGATATTGATTTCCAATTCAGAAGCATTAAATGTCAGTTTTCCAATTGCAGCAAATATGCAAAATTATTATGAATTGAATGCACACTGTAATTCAGTAAAATCCACATCTAAGGTTTTTTTATTTGAACAAATTGCACCAAAAGTTTTTCAACATAGTTTCCAAATTTACCCTGGTTTTTTTTCTTGTAAAATTGTAAAATTGAATAATGGTATTAGCACAAAATTAGAACAAAAAAACGGATTTTTTTGTATTGATAAATTTGTTTTTTCATTGAATAAAAGATTTTCATTATGGGAAATATTTCTTTTGTTTTTTTCTTTTGTTTTAATAATTGTTTTTCAAATTAAACTTTTTAAAAATCAAAAGGAAATAAAAAATCCCATATTGGTTATGCTAATTCAACTTCGTATTTTATTAAATAATGTTGCCCTTTTATCCTTTCCAATTTTGATTTTATCAATTCCGCTACATAGTAATAGGTGGTTGTTTTTAATTGCTATTTGGTTAGTCAATTTCACCTTTTTCATTAAGGCCAATCACTATAAATATTTTTCTTTTTTCAAACAAAAATTTTCAATTTTATCTTTCCTTCTGGTTTTTTTTGTTACCATTTTGGTTTTAGGTTTTAACAATAATGAAGCCTTTTTCCAGTTTCCTATATTATTGGTTTTTAAAATACTATTGATTTTTTTGTTTTTCTCATTTCCAAAAATTGTAATTGGATCTATTGATATTAGGTATTTAATTATTATTTTTTATGCAGGTTCTTTAACCTTTTTTACTAATGATTTTGGTACTTTAATTTATGCTTTTATAGCTTGTTTTATCATAGGCTTTTTTTCGTTTCCATGGTTTAAATATATATGTGTATTATTGCTTATTGTTTTTGCTAGCTATTTTTACATTGATGGCAAAAACAAAATGAATGACAAGAAATTTTTTAGGTTATATGCTCCATTTATTAGTATGGAAAGTAATTATGCCACCAATGCGCCTGAAGAGGACAAAGAAACTGTAGCTTTTAACCGTTTACATCTAAAGAGCATTTTGAAGATGGAAACTCCCATATTTCAAAAAAGCTTTATACCGCTGAGGGTAAAAAATGTTTTTCATACTGACTATGTTTTTTTATGGTCTGCAGCTGTAGGTTCTTATTTTTTTATAGTGTTGTTTTTTACAACAGTTGTACTTATAGTTTCAATTTTTTTAATGTTAATTAGGTGCATTATATTTCCTTTTCAAATAAACGAGATTGAGGTTTTTGATGTAAGACCATTAAGAGAATCTGCATTAGTAGCTTTTCTTTTGTCTATCTCAATGGTATCTTTTGTATTTCCTATTTTTTCCAATATAGGTTTATTGCCACTTACAGGGCAAAGTATCCCTTTTTTGAGTACCTCGTGGGTTGAAGTATTGTTATTTTGTATCATTTTATTGCTAATCGAAAATTTCTTTGGCAATCCTACACAATTTATAGAGGGCAAAGAAGTTTTAAATTTTGCTGATTTAAAGAATAAACATAAGCATTTGATGTTTTTATTGGGAGTGGGTTCTACTATATTGCTTTCAATTTTTTTTATTAAAGCGGCAAGAGTAAACAATTATATTTCTTGGAATAAACCCGAAGCAACTTTAAGACAGCAAGCATTTCCAATAAGAAACAAAGAAAACAATTTGGTTTTTTCAGATTCTGTAAAATTATACTGGTTGAATGAATGCTGTAACGTATTTCGAATAATTCATTGACTAATTATGAAGGCCAATCAAATAAATTCGAAGCCAACAGATTTAAATTTGTGGATCAATGTAATGTTGATTACTTTATTCAAAATTTACCAATTTTGGTGAGTGGTTTCGATGCTCCTTTTGGAAAAGTATATGCTAATTTTCAACAAGTAAATAGAGTGAAAGAAATAAATTTCTCTAATCCTTTTTATCAAAATATGTTGTTTGCTCAAAATAATTTATTTAATGCTGATTTGCATGCTGTTTGTAATCAAAAACTCAAGAACCATTTACAAAAAATTGGTAATAAAAATAATCAAGGTGCTGTTTTGATTGTTGATAATAATTCAGGTCAAATAATTAGTTGTGCCTCTTTTCCTGCATCTAATTTGTTTAATATTAAGGATAAAAATTTTCCAGTTGGCTCGGTTAAAAAGCCTTTACTTGCTTTTATTGCATTGCAAATAGACGATGATTACCAATTTAAAATGGTGAATGGATGCGATTTTAAAACCTTTATTCGAAAATCAAATGGGGATTATGCTGCATGGCTTCTGCGTGATTTGTTAAAAAATCATCCTAAAGAATTCGAAAATTACCTTTTGCAATTTTTTGATATGTCTATTTTACCTGACAATTATCATACTGCATTGCTCGATGAGATGCCAAATGAAGAAGCATTTGAAATTAATTTGGATAAATTTAATCCTTTATATCGGTTAGCTATTGGTAGGCAACAGCCTTATTCATTACATGAAATGGTGGAGATGTTTGGTAGAATGATTACCAAAAGAAGGCTAAATATATCAGAAGATGGAACAGAAAAGGCATTTAAAGAATTAAATATTGACACCTTAAAATGTTCACTTCTTTTTTCAGCAATGAATGATGTAATTTTAAGTGGTACTGCAGCCAAAGTAGGAAAAGCACTTGAATATGATAGTTGCAAAACTGCAAATATTTTTGCCAAAACGGGTACTGCCGAAAGTGAACAGGGAAGTGATAATATCAGCAGTACCTTTATTATTTCTAATCAACAATATACCATTGGAATAATGGAATATGGACGGATACCGATTAATTCAAAGAATATGGCCGCTAAAGATTTGTTTATTCAGTTAATACCCATCTTAAAAAAATATGGTGTTTTAGAAAAAAAATAATGTTTTAATTGTTGAAAATAAAAAATTATTTTATATTTATAAAAACTAAACAACTGAAAATATGAAAATCCTTGTCCTTACCGTTGGCACCAATCCGCTGCCTGTATATGTATGTGCTAAGTATTATCTTGATCAAAAGGAATACAATAGATTTGTACTTTTGCATTCGAAAAAAAAATGATGATGTAGGACAGGCCTCTACTGAAGAATTTGCAAAAGCAATAAAAGCACTATTAGGCGATTGCGACGAATGTATAAAACCTATAGCGCTTACCGACGTATCGGATGGAAAAACAATTGAAAGTGATTTAACAGATTATTTGAAAACCCATTTAACAACCTCAACAGAAATAACGTATAACTATACTGGCGGCACCAAATCGATGAGTGTGCATATATACAATTGGTTTAGGAAAAATTATCCATGTGCCAAATTTTCGTACCTCAATGCCCGCAAAGACAGTTTGATTATGGAAGTTTTTAGCCTTGATAATAATCCCACAATAACCACTACTTCCAAAAAGGACATTTCCACTAAAGTAACGCTCACTTTTGAGCAATTGGCAAAATTGCATTTATATAATTATGCAAATGAAAAAACAGAATACAATGGGCTTTTAAATAGTTTCATGGAATTTTATTTGAATGGAGAAAAAATACCTAACTGGCAAAAAAGTTTGTATAATTTTTTTAAAGTAAAATCAAAAATTAGTTTTACTAAAAATGATATGAATAAAAATGTCCAAATTGATTTTAATGATTTCAAAAATAAATTAAAAGAAGCGTTAAAAGAAAAATTGAAAGAGGATAAATATAAAATTAATGAATGTTGTTTAAAATCTGAAATTGACAAAGTTGTCGATGCCTATCCAGACCAAAAATTGTTAAATGAGTTTTTCAAAAACCAAATGAATTTTAATTCAAATAATAGTATTCCAGTTTTAGTTCAAATAAACAATTTCCTTGATGATGAACTCAAAATATTTGAAGGTGAAAATGGGAGTAGAACAGTAAAATTAACCTCTTTTAATGACCCAACTAAATTTAATTTTTTTTTAGATTGGGTAAATTATTTTATGCTTAATCAAGACCTCGAACATTATTGTTACAAACTAGTAGAGGCTTTGAAAAATCCTAATAATTTGAACGGCTGCACATCAATAGGTATGAATTGGGTGTTTGCAAAAGATGCAAATTTTAACCCAAAAAGTAAAGATGCAAATTTTGAACTTGATGTATTGGTTTTATTTGGTTACCGATTGTACGTAATCAGTGTAACTCGGCAACAAGAAATAGGCGATATTAAACGAAAAGGATTTGAAGTGTTGCACCGAGCTAGACAATTGGGGGGAGAAGAGGCCAAAGCTGTAATTTTGCAACAATAAATATGAAAGATGAAAAGGGAAATCCAATAGGCGAAGACAAACTAAAAGACGAACTAGAGGTAGAAACGGGCTCTATTTCCAAAAATATCTGTTTTGTAAATTATGACCAAAGTAAGAACCAAATTAAAATTAAATTAAAAGAGATTTTAAAATGAGAGAAACCCAATTACCTACTGCGGTATTGATAGATGTGCTATCGATACAAAAATACATTTTTCAAAGCAATAAGCTAAAAGAAAACCTTGGCGCATCCTACATTATAGAGCATGTATTGTATGGTGTCGAATTTTTAGGTTTGGATAAAACCACCCCTTGGTGGGATGGCAAAATGCCCATTAACACTACTGGCACTATTGGCTTTGTAGGTGGCGGAAATGCCTTATTGTTTTTTAACGATGAAACACAAGCAAATGCTTTTTTAAAAATATTTTTTACAAAAGTGTATTTGTCATTGCCTGGTTTGCCAATTATATATGGTATTAAAAATGATTTTTGTATAGGCACTAATTACAAAACGCACTTTAGCATATTGATAAAAAGCCTTATTATATGCCGAAATAGCTATCGGTTTAATATGCCACTTGCCAAATCGCCTTTTCACGATAACTGTGTTTTTACTGGCAATATTGCAGTAGATACCCAACAAGGAGATAAAATATCGGCAAGTGCCAAAGCAAGATTAACTTATGTAGATAGTGCCAAAAACAAGCACCTCGAATTAATAGAAGGCGATAATAAAAACAATTATACCTTTACAGATGAATTATCCAAATTAGCCCAACCCGATGAAAAAAGCTATATCGCAGTAGTACATATTGATGGCAATGGGATTGGTGATGAATTTTTGAGTTGTGAAAGCCTAAAGGATTCCCAAACACTATCTCAGGCAGTAAATGATTTGTGCAAAAGTACATTTAAGACATTGATAACTGAAATGATAAATGAACTTGATACTTATAATTTAAACTTACAAAAAGACGGTGATAAAACGATATTGCCCATTCGCCCAATTATAATTGGAGGCGACGATATTACTTTTGTTTGCGAAGGTACATTGGGAGTGTATTTGGCAGAAAAATTCATTGAAATATTTTCTGCTGTAAAAATTAAAGAAAAATATTACAATGCCTGTGCTGGAATAGCCATAGCCAAAACTAAATATCCATTTAGTAAAATATACTATTTAGCCGACGCACTTTGCCAAGAAGCAAAGGAAAAAGCAAAAATAAAAGCAGAAGAAAAAGTACAAACAGGTTATCCGTCGGCCATTAGCTACCATATAGCGACAAATGGCATAAGTGGCTCTTTGGCCGATATTAGAACACAATATTATACAAATTATAAGAATGAAAAATTGTACAAAGGGCCTTATCTTTTAGAAGTTGAATATAGGAATCTAATAAATGGGATGAAACATTTTACCGACACAGCTAAAATTGCCAAAAATCAAACTCAAAAAATAAAACAAACCCTACTCAATGGCGATGAAATAGACAAAGATTTATTGGGCCTCCGTTTGCGACAATTGGAACAAAAGACATTAGATATTAAGGGGGATTATCCAGATATAAAAGATGAATACTTTGACATGATTGAATTACTCGATTTTTATCCTACAAAATACCTTGCCTTAAGCGAAGAAACTACCCAAATAATCGAAAATGCCTAAACCGAATAATATGAACATAAAAATTAAAACCAAATCATTTACCATCACAGCGGGTAGAGGTGGAGATGCGGATGCCGATGTAAATATACTATACGACGAAATGGGTTTTCCATACATCAATGGACGCAGATTAAAAGGATTGCTCAAAGAAGCAGCCTATAATGTATTAATTCGATTGGGTGGAAATAATATGGATTTGATGGTTTCTATATTTGGAACCGCTACCCAAAAAGGCAAGTTAAGATTTGCGAATGCAATATTGCCAGATTCCAAATACAAAGCACATATATTGGCTTATAACAATGATGAAAAAAATGGGATAAAAATTTCAAAAGCACAGATACTAAGCAAATACACCAGTATAATTAATCAAACCACCATTGCACATTTTGATGAAAAAGATAATAATTATAAAGGAACGGCAAAGGAAAAATCGCTGCGCAAATTTAGAGCTATACAGCCCAATATCGTTTTTGATTGGTCTCTTGATACGAAAAATTGTACAGCAGTAGAAAATGCATTGCTAGTACTTGCCCTTATTGAACTGCGCAATATTGGCACTAGGCGCAATAGAGGAAATGGATTTATAAAAATTGAAACAGAAAATATAGGCTGGAATGAAATTGAGCAATACATTGCTTTGATAAAAGTAAACAGTACTAATGAATCTAAAAATGAAAATATTTCCGAAACGAATTTAGACCAAACAAAAAATGGTTTCATTTCTAAGCAATGGATTTTTGAAGCTACAAATAATATAATACTTCCCCAAAAGGGCGGCGACCCAAATACTATCGAAACAGGTGTAGTGATTTCAGGAAATACGATTAGAGGTAAGATAGCAAGCAAAATAATTGCTAATCAATCATGTGGCAAAAATGCACACTTAAATCCCATTTTTTTCAAGGCAATTTTGTCTGAAGATGTAAAATTTGGATTTGGTTTTCCTTATGCAAAGGGAAATGTATTTTATCCCCTCAGCATGCAGTGGTATTATATAAAGAATAAAAAGAAAAATGAGAAAGAAGATATTTTTAGTTCAGAAGAAAAAAATTTAAAATTTGCACCAGCTTTTGTGAATGACGAAGAGAAGGTACTTTCTATTTCAAAAGATATCCATTTTCATATATCTCGGGATAGTGAAAAAGAACGCATTTCGGGTAGAAATTTAGAAGGAGAAATGTTTTATTACGAATCAATAGTAGCAGGAACCCAATATGCTTTTGAACTATCTGGGCCAGAATATCTAATTGATTATATAACAACCCTTATGCCAACAGAAAGCACCATACAGGTAGGCCGCTCGGCAAATACACAGTATGGCGAAATGAAATGTATTGATATAAAAGATGTAGCAAAGCAACAATGTATTGAAGTATTGCAAGAAGGAGAAGGTGATGAAGAATACAGTTGTATCGAAACAGAAACTAAAAAATTTATTATCACGTGCCAATCACCATTGATTGTATTTAACCAATATGGAAAAGCTACGCCCGATTTGGACACTTTTAAGGAATATATAAAGCAATTTGAAGGAGCAACAATAAGCGATATAAAAGCCGTTTTTCAACTCAGTTCGGCTATGGTGGCTAATCAACAATGGAAAGGAGGAGGTATGGAGTATGCTGCTTTTGAGGCTGGGTCAGCTTTTTTGATCACATTTGACCAATTGCCTGCTTGCTTGCCCAATTCTTTTTCTCTTGGCGAGTGGCAATATCTAGGTTTTGGGCAATGCAGTATGAAGGAGTATAGTCCTTCTAGTTTTAGTTTATCTGATTTTGATAAGGATAAAATTACAATAGATACAACTTTTATACAAGATTATATCAACAATGCAAATAATATTTTTATACGGAAAAAAATTGACTTCAATGCCAAACAAGCTGCCAATAAATTTGAAGGCAACCTGTCGGGTACGCAATGCAATACTATAATATTGGCATTTGAACAAATGAAAAACGAAAAAGCATTTTTGGAATTTTGTGAGAATAGGAAAATATTGGGTAAAAAATTGTGTGATGCACCATCTGTAATAACCACCAATAAAGTGGGTGATAAAATAGAGTATAAATTAAAACCAATAAGTATTTCAATTCAAGGTATTAAATTTACGGATGCGCACAAAAATGATTGGGAAAATATAAAACAATATTGGATTTCCTATTTTAAATATGTAAATAAGAAAAATCAAAATGCCGAAAAAAAAACTAAAAATGGAAGTAATTAAAGATAAAATTATAAAAACCTATATAATAAGTATGGAAGTAGAAATGCTTTCTACATTTTGTATTGGAAGTGGCGAAAGCAATAAATACGATATAGAAGTGGTTAAATTGCCCAATGGCATGCCCTATATACCATTTACTGCTTGGATGGGCGCGCTCAAACATTATTTTTATGATGCTGTCGATTTTTCTAAAATTAATAAAAAGGAAGATATTTTGGCTCTCCATTATTTTTGGGGTGATAGCACTAATTATTTGCCTCCAAATTTTAAAACTAAAATAGAAAAGGAAGATATTCCGCAAAGCCATTTTGTGCCTGAAGCCGATTTTGGTTCATTTATGAGTAATACTAGTTTAAATTTTAGGGATGGCATTTTGCTCGATAATAATAAACAAGTACTCAACAAATATGATTTTGAAACGGTGGAGGCTGGTGCTATAATGAAATTTGTATGCAAACTCGATATTAGAGAAAATGTAGAAGAGGAAATATTACAAAAATGCCTTCATTTTATTGAAAATAACTTAAAGAATGTTACAATTGGTGCCAAAACTAACTCAGGACTTGGTAAGCAAAAACTCAATAAATTTGAATGTTTTAAATTTGATTTTAATTATGAAACTCACCAAAAAGCCTGGTTTAGATATTTGTACGATGGCACTTTAGCCGATTCTTTAAAAGAAAATTCAACTTTCGAAGGATTTGAATTAATAAATAAAGATACTTTTACGATTTCGACTATTTTAACCTTAGAAGATACCCTGTTGAATGGTGGTGGTATTGACCTTAAATTAGAAACCGATAAACAGCCATACAAAAATAAAAAGGGCGAATTGCTACTCCGTGGCGAAACTTGGAAAGGCGCAATAAGAGCCAAGATGAAACAAATAGGTTATGCTATGCTAAGTGATGAAAAAACCACAAATGGCTTGATTGATAAGCTATTTGGTTTTGTAAGTGAAGACCCAAATGATAACAAAAAACAAAAAGGTCGGATTTCGGCCAATGAGTCCATCATTGAAAATGCCAATACCTTTGTGCACCACCGAGTAGCTATTGATCATTTTACGGGTGGCACCAAAGATGGGGCTAAGTACGATGCAGAGGTAATACAACATAAGGATGAACAAATTAAACTTTCATTTAGCATCACTAATTATGAAGCACATGAGCCTATTTGGTTGCTGCGTGCTGTTATTGATTTATTATTAGGCGACATTGCCATTGGTGCCGATGCTGGCATTGGAAGGGCAGAATGAAGGGAAATAGCATCTATATTATTGATAAAAAAGAAACTATAAAATTAGAATTAAATAAACCCAATTTTGGACTACAAAATGGTAATTTAAACAGAATTAATACTTTGCAAACTCAATTTATAAAAAAATTTAAAAACCAAACAAATGCTACAAACTAAGGAAGAAACAACAATGGAAGATCCAAAATTTAAAGGCAGTATTGAATACAATTGCGAAGTGCAAGAATTGAATTTATGTGATTTAAATTTTAGAAGTGATGCCAATTTTTATATGTTACTCCATCATGCCATGGTATTTGGTAAGATTGAAAATTGGAATTTTCAATGTCTTGACAATAGCATTTTGAAAAATTGGCAGCAATACTTGATTGAATTGCGCGTGTGGAATGATACTGAAGAAACTCATGTATTTTACCGCATGGGAAAGTGGCAAATGCGCACAGTTGATCTAAATGGGGAGTTTTTGCATTATGATACCGAAAGTTTTATTTGGCGAACAGAAAATGAGCATTTAGGTAACAATTATTCAAAATTAATAGAAGAAAGGGGAACAGAAATAATTTTTCCTAAAGATTGGGCAAACGAAAAAGAAATAAAAATTAAAGAAAGGCACTTTATAAGCTATAATGCATTTAATATGCCTCAAGTTGTAGATTCATGTATTATTGGATTTAAAAAATAAAAAGATGGAAAAGGAATACATAAAAGGCAAAGTGATTTGGGATGATGTAAATAACTGTGGGATGATTAAGGGGACTAAGTTAGATACAAACCTTTTTCCAACAATAAAAAAGGAAAATATTAATGAATATGTAGATATTTTATATGAAACTTATAAGCCATACAAAACAGAATACATAAATGGAATTAAAGATAAAAACGGAAAAGATATTCAAAAAATAAATCCCATTAATAATGGTAATCATACAAATCGAAATCGCCAACATACCAATCAAACTCAAACTCAAAATAATAATGGTGCAAGAGATAATCGACCCCAAAATAATGGAAATAGAAGAAATGAAAAACCCACTGCACCCTACAATTTTATCCCTTTAAATGAAAAAATAGTTCCATCACCTTGGAATGATGAAAGCCAAATACCTCATTTGTTACAACATCGTGCCAATTTATTAAGTGGTTATTTGGATATAACACTCGAAAACCTAAGTGATTTTTTTATTGGAAATACAACTCATTTTGAAGACGATAAACAAAAAAAGCAATGTCATGGAATTAAAGACAAATATGGCAACCCAATCATTATGGGGTCTTCTATAAGAGGAATGATTAAAAACTTGATGGAGATAATGGCATATTCCAAAATATCAAATGTGAATAATGATACGCTGTATTATAAACAGAATAGAAAAAAGCAAATTTATCTAAAATCCACCCTTGACCATATCAAATACGAAAATGAAGTAGCACTCGATATGACGCAAGCCTTATTTGGCGAGATGGGAAAATTTAGCACTAGATTGAATTTTGGTTCTGCACACTTTTTACAATATAATGGTGGAGAGAAAGAGGAAAAAGAAAAACCTCAATGGTATCCTAGTTTTTACACCCTACAATCTGCAGCATCACCCAAACCTACCTATTACAAATTTTATTTAGAACCTGAAGGTACCACGACCAAAGATTGGAATGGCGGTACGCTCATAAGTGGACATAAATTATACCACCACAAAAATACAAACGATGCATATAAGAGTAATGAGGGTAGAAAAGACAGCGATGCATCGCTCATAAAGCCACTAAGGCCAAATCATGTTTTCCAACAGCGCATCCATTTTACCAATTTATGCAAAGAAGAATTAGGTCTTTTGCTATTGGCTCTTAAATTAGGGGCAGATTCTGAAACACAACAACTTAGGCATAAGTTGGGATTTGGGAAGCAGCACGGACTAGGCAGCATGAAAATAGAGATAAAAGATTTAATCCTAATAAATAGGCAAAGTCGCTACCAAACATTATTTGATGATAATGGAAATTTAAATACTGGAGAGCAAAATAAAACAAGTTGTGTAGATACTTTTATTAGTTATTTTACCACCTATTTACTTGAAAATTTAAAAGAAAAGGAAGGAACGAGTATAAGTGATTTTTGGCAGCTCGAGCGGATGAAACAGTTGGCAGCTATGCTTAATTACAAAAATATTGATTTTGGAAATTGGAATAATATAACAAAATACCTCACTCCCCAACAACATGGATCAAATAAAAAACCGCTACCACTACCTACTAAGTTATTTACAACAACTTAAAAAATAAATATGCTCATCAATATTTCCAACCATTCATACGCCTTATGGAAGCCTAAGCAATTAATTACTGCATTGGAAAAATTCGACAAAGTTGAAGATTTCTTCATGCCTGAGGTAAATCCTGCTTTTACTGCCGACCAAGTAAGGGAAATGGCTAGTAAAATTATAGCCGATATTTTCATTCAATATCAACACACTGATGAAACAATCAATTTACTCATTGCAGGCGAACAATCTTTAGTATTTTACTTAATCTCTTTTGGCCTACAAAACCAAATTCCTTGTTTTGTAGCCACATCCAAGCGAAATACAGTGCTTAATTCAGATGGCACCAAAACCATACAATTTGAATTTGAACAATTTAGACAAATTATTAAATAGTAGATATGCAAACACCTAAAAAATTAAATGCCATAAAACGATTTTTTAAAAGCATTGATATAAAAATTGCCATTTTACTTTTTTTATTTGCTTTTGCATCGCTTATTTTTTTTCTCAAAGTAACTGAAAAAATTGATAATATATTATGGTCAAATTTTTGGGATCCACTTGTTACTTCACTTACTCTTTTATTTTGGCTTTGGCTATCTATAATATTTTTAAAAACTGGGAGCATAACCGTGAAAAGCGCATTACAGTAATTTTTATTTACAATTATCAAACTAAGGATGCACATGGAATTGATTTAATCTTAGATAATAATCATAAAGATTTTATAAAAAATAATAATATAATACAGGGAAAAAGTTATCCAATAATGATATGTTTTGAAGCCCAATTATCAGGTGAGAATGATATGCGACAATGGGCACAACAAATAGGCGGACAAATGAGTGGAGGCAGACTTGAATTTTTCCTTTATTTTGAAACTCCTCAAAGTGAAATTATTGAAATAGATTTAAATCAAAATATTACCCAAACAAATAGTGAAAAACCATTATTTAAAGTCATTAATCACCACATAATTGTAATGCATTTACGGACTATTCCTACAACTGTAATTGAAGCAAAAGGTGCAATAATATGGGACGATAATTATGCCAATACTGCCAAAAATATAGTGCAAAATATCAAAATAAATACCATCGAAAAGTCGGATTATCAATCGTATAGCAGTCTTTTAAGCTGGTATGCCAAACAGGAAAAAATCAATTAGTGAATGAACTAAAGTATTACCAAATTACAAAAAATGATAGCTAAATTAGATAAATTTTACGTAAATCAATATATAATCACTTTTAGAGCCTTACAAACAATTGTATTGCCACACTATTTTTTGCCATTTTGCAGAGATAGTCTTAAAACAACGATTGATACCTATATAAAAAGAAATAAGGCTAGCGACAATACCATATTGTTTAAAGTGATGCAAACACCAGGTGTATTGGTACAAAAGACAGATAAACCAGCGATAGAAAACCCATATTTCGACACAATCGCAGCCGACCATCCAATGTATGGCCAGTTTTTGAATAAAGAAACGGCAGGCTGGTGTTTGCAATACCTGCAATTGTCCACCTCGCCCTTATTAGAAGCGCGAAGCCAGTTGCAATTCAAACTAATTATGTATGGCAAAATTGATTTGATTTGGCAGGAACCAGATTGGATAAGCATTTTGCAACAATGGGCGCAAAATGGATTAGGAATACCCAATGCCGCATTTGCCCTGCAAGATATTGAAGCACCACCTATAATGGGTATCCACCAACAGGAGGCAGAAAGATACCCAATAAAAATAAGCGATTTCGAAACGCAAACGCCCTTGCATGAAGGCGTTATAAGCTTACAGTCGCCAACGCTTATCGATTTTCAGCACCATAGTTTTACTTTTGAGAAAATGGTAACATCGGCAGTAAAGCGAATGTTGCGGCTCCAATTTTTGTACATACACCAAGCCGAATGGTGGCAAATAAATGATAAAAATGAACTGACCGAATTTGGGCAAACCAATAATAAGCTATTGAATAATTTGGAGCAAGTTCGCATCAAATTTTTGCACCTTAATTACTATTCTCAACTGCACATTTCACAAAACATAAGAAAGGGTAAACAGCATATTCCATTGGAAGGTTACATCGGCGAAATAGCCTATAAAGATTATAAGATGATCCTCAACGAATATTGGCCAATACTACAAATGGCACAATACACCGCCTTGGGCGAACACATCAATTATGGCAATGGCTGGATAAAATGCTATGGATAATACGCCCACATATCACAATTGACCCAAAATAATGCGCTTTTTAATGCTTGGCAAATGGTGAAAAAAAAGGGTAGCGCAGGCGGAATGGATTGTATGACCATTCAGGATTTGAGGAAAATGAAGCAGAATTTTTAGAAAATTAACAGTGAATTAAAGACAAAACCTTATTCGCCAGAACCCTATTTAAAAATTGCCATTCCAAAAAATGAAACTGAAAAGAGAGAATTGGGCTTGCTTAACTATCCAAGACAAAATAATTCAAACAGCAATAAACAATTGGTGGAGAACAAGTTTTGAAAGCATTTTTGAATAATAGCTATGGATATCGTGAAGGGAAAGGGGCAGTAAAAGCCATACATCGATTGAAGCACGAACAAAGAAAATCTGTCGCCCACTGGTCATTAAGCATGGATATTGATGCATTTTTCGACAATATACCACATGATTTATTGTTCAAAAAATTAAATTTTCTTATAAGGCATAAAACTTGCAAAATCTTATAAAACTTTGTATTTGTACAGGTAAAGTGGATAACAAATTTGCTTGGACTGACAGTAAAAAAGGAGTGCCACAAGGAGCCGTTCTGTCGCCACTTTTGGCAAATCTTTATTTACACGAACTAGATATGTGGGCCGCTAAGCAAAGCACACCTTATATAAGATATGCTGATGATTTTATCATCTTGGCAAAATCGGAGAAACAAGCGCAACACTACCAATTCCAAATAAAAGAACTGCTAAAAATAGGTTATCTCTTTCGGTTAATGAAAATGTATTGATAAAGCCAATACACGAAGGATTTGAATTTTTAGGAATTTTGATGACAGATAGTGAACTAGGTATCAGCGATAAAAAAAGATAGGCTGTTATTTAAAGTAAATAAGTCGTTTGAAAAATGCCATTTAAATAATTTTCAGCGTCTGAATCAAACCACACAAGGCATCACCAATTTTTATGGACAATTAATTCCTGAAGAAAACCTGCATTTTTTGGACCAAGCCATTTTGGGCAATATTAAAAATTTAATTGGCAAAGAAAAAGGCAACGAAAAACCAATTGAATTGTTAAAGAAACTTCTAAGAATTCAATTCATTACCCAAAAATACATAATAGATAAAAAGCAATTATTGCAAAATATACTCATCGAACTACATCTTTTGGACAAAACACCCCAATTAGAAGCCAGCCAATTAATAGAAAAGAAGAGAAGCTACCAAAAATGGAAGCCGAAGGAATGGAATTAATGATTACCACACCTGGAACATTTATAGGAAAATCTCCCACTGGATTAAGGATAAGAACAGGAAATAAATACATTCAAGGGCGCGAATTGGCAGCACTCAAACACATTACCATCATTAGCCGAGGTATTTCTATTTCTACCGATGCTATTCAATTTTGCACTCAAAAGGATATTGGAATTGATCTGTTTGATGAAAAAGGACAACATTTATCGGCCATTTTTAACCACAAAAAAGCAAATGCTGACTTGTGGCAGCTACAATTGGAAAGCGTTCACTCGGCAAAAGGAAAATATTTGGCAATAAAAATTGTAGAAAGTAAAATAAGCAACCAATTCAATCTCATCAAATATTTTAACAAATACCATAAAGATAGAATAGTAGGACTAAGCGACCAATTACAAGTAATGGAAAAAGGATTCGAGAAACTTGAAATGGCTCTTGATCAATTATTGCCACACATAGAAATAGGAGAATACCGACAGCAATTATTGGGTATTGAGGGGCAAGCGGCTATAATGTACTGGGATGCAGTAAAATTATTGGTAAATGAAACCGTTCCTTTGATAAGCGAGTAAGGCAGGGTGCAAAAGATTTGATGAATTGCCTACTCAACTATGGTTATGCCATTATTTACTCGCGTATATGGATAGCATTATTAAGCCATGGCATCAATCCTTATATCAGTTATTTGCATGTTTCGCAAGATGGAAAGCCTACGCTAGTATATGATTTTATTGAGCAATTTAGATCCCAGGCGGTTGATAGAGTTATAATTGCCATGATACAGCGTGATGAACCATTTATATTTAAAGATGGATTATTAGACATAAAAACAAGAATTGCACTGAGCGAAAATATCTTTGAACGGTGGAATAGGATAGAATTATTTAGGGGAGAGCGAATCCGATTTAGTGAAATAGTATATAAATGTGCAGGCAAAATGGCTGCCTATATACGAGGAGAAGAGAAAATATATAAACCATATATAGCCAAATGGTAAAAAAGAAATTAGTAATAGTAGCTTACGATATAGCACATGATGGCACACGAACCAAGGTGAGTAAAATGATAGAAACCTATGGGTCGAGGATTAATTTTAGCGTGTTTGAATGTTTGCTTTCTCAAAAGCAGTTTGAAAAATTGCAAACTCAAATATCAAAAAAGATAGATATCCGTACCGATCAAATAGTGTATTACGAAATATGCCTTAATTGTTATACCAAAATAATAAAACAGCCAGGTGCCAAGCATCATTACAGCTTGACAAAGGTAGTATAAAAATAAAATATACCTTGCGAACAAAAAAAGGGGCAAAAATGAAAAATAATAGCTATTTTTATAAAATATAAACGCAAACCATTGCCAAATTAGAAAAGGTGCAACCGATTTGCGAAAAATGGAATTTGAAAGCAAAAGTTATTTGACATATTGTATTGAATAATAAGGAATTAGGTAAAGTGTAATGAGCGAAAAAAATTAGAATTTTCGCAATAATAAAAAGGATAAATAAATAGAAATATTGTTGCGAAGATTTTTATGTTTGCAAAATATTGAAAATGAATAAATTAATTAAAATAGGGGGTAAAAAAAGCAAATAGGTTAGTAGAAAAATGGGCATATTTGCGAAAAAAGTAAAAAAAATTGGGCTAAGCCATTGACAAACAATAAGATGACAAAAGAAGGAAGGCAGATAAATGGGAAATTAAAACGGATAAGTAATTGAAAATGAGGGTATTTACCTTCATGCGATAGCGCAAAGCGAAGGAAACAATTTTTTTCATTTTTTTCGTTTTTATTTATATTTACCTTCATGCGATAGCGCAAAGCGAAGGAAACGTTCTGCATGTTTATGATATTTAATTTTTAAAGAATTTACCTTCATGCGATAGCGCAAAGCGAAGGAAACTTTTTCTGTTTTGGTTCACTTGTTTTTTTATTTACCTTCATGCGATAGCGCAAAGCGAAGGAAACGGAAAATAAATTTAATTGATTTCATAAGATATATATTTACCTTCATGCGATAGCGCAAAGCGAAGGAAACAATTAAGATCTCCTTAATTAATTCCTTCTGGTAATTTATCTTCATGCGATAGCGCAAAGCGAAGGAAACTCATGTTATTATTATTTAATTGTTTATTTGATATTTACCTTCATGCGATAGCGCAAAGCGAAGGAAACCAATTTTTGCTTCACTGTAGGGTATTAATTGAATATTTACCTTCATGCGATAGCGCAAAGCGAAGGAAACATATTATTTTATTTTTAGAACGATAATGTCCTTCATTTACCTTCATGCGATAGCGCAAAGCGAAGGAAACGAAAACTTTGCCGATGATTTTGACGATTTTTATTATTTACCTTCATGCGATAGCGCAAAGCGAAGGAAACAATATATTTTTGTTATTTAAGAATTGTAGAATATTTACCTTCATGCGATAGCGCAAAGCGAAGGAAACAATTTTCTTCATTTACTACTAAAGTAAAGTATATTTACCTTCATGCGATAGCGCAAAGCGAAGGAAACAAATTTTTATTTTTTATAAAATTTAAATTTCAAATTTACCTTCATGCGATAGCGCAAAGCGAAGGAAACAATTACCATTCTTGCGCCAGAACTGAAATTTAACATTTACCTTCATGCGATAGCGCAAAGCGAAGGAAACCATTTTTGTCCAAATACAATTCATCCACTTTTTATTTACCTTCATGCGATAGCGCAAAGCGAAGGAAACAATTTTTTTATCTGATCTAGTCCTTGTTTCTATTTACCTTCATGCGATAGCGCAAAGCGAAGGAAACAAAGATATGACACATTTAGACGAACTAGTCTTATATAATTTACCTTCATGCGATAGCGCAAAGCGAAGGAAACGTTGTTACACCACCTGCTACGTTAATTTTTGCGTTATTTACCTTCATGCGATAGCGCAAAGCGAAGGAAACATTATTTTTTTCTCCATTAATCTCAAGTTCTCTGATTTCTTGTATTTACCTTCATGCGATAGCGCAAAGCGAAGGAAACACCAATGACCATTTTTTCTTCGCTCTATATCATTTACCTTCATGCGATAGCGCAAAGCGAAGGAAACATCTTTTAAGGATTATGTGTGATGGTAGTTCCAATTTACCTTCATGCGATAGCGCAAAGCGAAGGAAACATTGAAAGAAATTACTCTGGTTCGTGATAAAGATTTACCTTCATGCGATAGCGCAAAGCGAAGGAAACAATAATATCCACACTAGAAATCAAAACTTTATATATTTACCTTCATGCGATAGCGCAAAGCGAAGGAAACAAGTACCACCCCCTAACCCCTCCAAAGGAGAGGAATTTTGTAACTATCACTAAATAGTTTTTAAAAACATCTGTGCATCTGTGGCAAAAAAAATTAAAAAACTAAATGCCACCAATACACAAATAAAAAAACATTGTATAAAAATTATACAGGCACTCAGGCTTGACAAATTTTATTCATTCCCTACTTCCCTTTCCCTTGAATCAAAGTTAAAAGGGTATAAAACAAAATTTTTATATCTAACGAAATCGATATATTTTCGACGTACAGGAGGTCGAATTTCATCCTTTTTACCATTTCTTCTACATTGGCAGCATAGCCATATTTTACCATGCCCCAACTGGTAATGCCTGGTTTTACTTTTTGTAAGTGCTTATAATGTGGAGCTTTCTCCAATATTTTTTCAATATAATAAGCTCGCTCTGGCCGTGGCCCAACTAGCGACATATCGCCAAGTAATACATTCAGAAATTGCGGCAGTTCATCCAATCTATATTTCCTCAAAACTTTCCCTATTTTGGTTATCCGAGGGTCGTCGGTTTTGCTCAGTTGTGGCCCATCTTTTTCGGCATCCATATACATTGTCCTAAACTTAAGGATATAAAATAATCTGCCATTTTTTCCTACTCTTTCTTGTCGAAAAATAATTGGCCCTTTTGAAGAAAATAAGACGCCCAATATTAAAAAAATAAAGAGTGGGATACACAAAATAAGCACTATGAAAGAGGTGAATACATCTATTTCTCGTTTCAAAAATACCTGCCAAGGTTTAAGCAGGGTTTGGTCAATTTCAATGAGCGCAGCACCCAACACATTTTCCATTTTTACCGAACCCGAAAGTATATCATATAAGTCTGGAATGATTTTTATATTTACATATTCGGTTTCTAATAATGAAAAAATTTCGTTAATCTGATGGTGTTCAGAGGTGTCCATAGCAATTATTACCTCTTCAATCTTATGGGTGTCAATCATCTTTTTTAAATCACTAATAGTACCTAAATACGACAAAGCACTTTTTGGGTTTGGGTGGGCAAGTGGATTTAAACTTATGAATCCTTTGAAATTAAAACCAGTTGGGTTTTTTGATTTCATTATTTCGTTGTAAATCTCATTTGATTTTTTTGTGCCTCCAATAATTAGCGTCGAAAAACTAATTTTTCCTGTCCTCAATTTTCTTTTGGCAAAATATAATATTGTAAGTCTGGAAAATAGAGTAGTGGTGAAATGAAGACCAAATAAGGTGAAAAACAAGACGTAATAATCTTGATATTTTTGTACTAAATCATCCAAAAGAAATAAAAAAAACAGCATCACACAACCAACAATACTTTGCCAAATGGTTTTGCCGATTTCTGTAAGTCTTGATTTTTTGTAAATATTAGTATAGGTGTTGCCAATGATATATAATAAAATCCAAAATAGGCTAATTAATAAGGTTCCATAAATGAAATTATTGTCGGCAAATGCCTTTTCATAGGTGAAATCAATTTGTTTTTCTAAATATATTTTTCGGACAAAAAACAACACTACCCATGAAACAAGAGCCGCTATAAAATCGCCAACTAAATATTTAAAAACTCCTTTGTTTTGGTTTATTTTCATTTATTGCAAAAATAGGGACTTATATGTAATTTTTTAGGTTTCTGGTTTTTTTATTGCAGATTTGAAAGTTTCTTTTTGCAAACTTTGTGAATTATAAAGTAAAAAATGAATACTTAACCGCAAAGCAAACAAAGAAAATATGCGCTAAGGAGGCAAAGGTAGAATTGAAATTTAGTTTAAAATCTTTGCGGATTTTATTTTTAAGTAAAGATAAAAACGGCACTAAAATAAAAAACTTTGTGTACTTCTGGTTATGGAATTTTTTAAAAAAACTTTGTTTACTTTGCAAAAAACTTTTGCGTGCTTTGCGGTTAAAACACCCTAATTTTCAAAGCTATTCCTTTTGATTTTTTTCAAAATTTCAAATGCCAACTCCATCGATTTTAGCGCATCTTCAGCATTAACAACCGTTTTTTTATTGTTTTTAATACTATTTCCAAAACTTTCTAATTCTTCCAAAAGGGCATTTGATGGGGCATTTTTTGGCTGTTTGACAACAATGTTTTTTGTTTTTCCATTTATATGCAACGCCAAACCTGTCTCTATTTCATCATCTACTATTTTAATTATCTCCGTTTTTTTATCCAAAAAATCCATCGATATATAAGCATCTTTTTGAAAAATTCGCATTTTACGCATTTTCTTCATCGAAATTCTACTCGCCGTTATATTTACTACACAGCCATTATCAAATTCGATACGAGCATTTGCAATATCTATATTATCCGAAATAACCGAAACACCATTGGCTTGTATGTTTTTTACATTGGCTTTTACCAATTGCAAAATAATGTCCAAATCGTGTACCATCAAATCCAATACTACTGAAGTATCTGTTCCTCGTGGGTCAAAGGTTGATAAGCGATGAGATTCAATGAATAGCGGTTGGGGATTAATATTTTCTATATTTTTATATGCAGGGTTGAACCGTTCAATATAGCCTACTTGAATTTTTACATCCGCTTCATGACTCAATTGTACTAAATGCTGCGCCTCTTGCAGGGTTTGTGTAAATGGTTTTTCAATAAAAACATGTTTCCCATTTTTTAATGCAGCCACAGTATATTCATAATGTGAGCTTGCATTGGTAACAATATCAATGGCATCACAATCTTTTATCAGCGATAATGCACTAGTGTATGGCATTATATCCAAAGATTCGCAAACATTTTTGAGGGCAATCGGGTCATTGTCGAAACATCCAACTAATTCAAAATCAGTAGATTCCTTTAAAATAGTAGCATGTAGCTTACCTAATTTTCCAACACCAATTACACCTATTTTTATCAAAAGTTTTTTTTGTAAATATAGAATTTTAAAAAAGAGGTGTTTTCAAAACTAACTAACATATTGGGTAAAAACCTAGGAAAGGAGGTCAACAGTCCGCAGTAGATAGTCCACCGTTTTTAGCACGTTCATTCAGAATTTCTTGTTTCTTGGTTCAATTCCAGATTTAACATTAAAAATTAATCATTCAACATTTATTAAATCTTGGTTCTCGTTTCTAAATATCTTTTTTCTATACATTATTGAATTGTTTTGTAATTTTGCCACTCAATGATAAACAAGGGAAAAAAGGTAGGATTTTATACTTTGGGTTGTAAACTCAATTTTTCAGAAACTTCTTCGATTGGTCGATTAATGACGGATGAAGGTTATGAGGTAATTCCCTTTGAGGAAAAAGCAGATATTTATGTAATAAATACTTGCTCGGTAACCGAAAATGCAGATAAAAAATGTCGTTTTACCGTAAGGCAGGCTCTGCGAAAATCGCCTGATGCATTTGTTGTCGTAATTGGCTGTTATGCACAATTAAAACCAAAAGAAATTGCTAGTATCAAAGGCGTTGATTTAGTTTTGGGGGCAGCGGAAAAATTTCAATTGCCCAAAATATTGAATGACTTAACCAAAAATCCTTGCGGGATGGTTGTGGCTTCTGAAATATCAAAAGCGAATACCTTTTTTGATGCCTATTCGGTGGGCGACAGAACCAGGTCTTTTTTGAAAATACAGGATGGCTGCGACTATAAGTGTACTTTTTGTACTATTCCCTTAGCAAGAGGTGCGAGTAGGAGTGATGCGCCACATAATGTAATTGAAAATGCAAATAAACTGGCACTTGCAGGAGTAAAGGAAATTGTGTTGACTGGCGTAAATACTGGAGATTATGGCAAAGGATTGGATGGTGATTATAATTTTTATAAACTAATTCAGCAGCTCGATTTGGTTGATGGTATTGACCGTTTCCGAATTTCATCTATTGAACCCAATTTATTAAGCGATGAGATTATAGAATTTGTAGCCCAAAGCAATTTATTTGTGCCTCATTTTCATATTCCATTACAATCAGGATCAAATAAAATACTATCCTTAATGAGTAGGCGGTATAAGCGAGAATTATATGCATCAAGGGTTGCGAAAATAAAAAGGGAAATGCCAAATGCCTGTATTGGTGTGGACATAATTGTAGGTTTTCCAGGCGAAACCGATGAATATTTTTTGGAGACCTACCAGTTTCTCAATGAATTGGACATCGCTTATTTGCATGTTTTTACCTATTCCGAAAGAGAAAATACCAAGGCGATAACATTTGAGGGTATTGTACCACAAAAAATAAGAGAGGAAAGAAATAATCAATTAAGGATTTTATCAGAAAAAAAACGTAGAATTTTCTATCAGAAATTCGTAGGACAAACCTTAGATGTGCTATTTGAAGATGATAAAAATGGCATTTTAATGAGTGGCTTTACCCCTAATTATTTAAAAGTTTACGTGCCTTTTCAGTCCGAATTAGTAAATACTACAGTTCCAGTAGTTTTAGAATCATTAGATGAAAATGGTTATTTCGTAGGAAAAATTAGCGAAAAAGTGCTGATTTAGAATAAAAATATCTTATCCAAATTGTGTTTTATACACTTCCAAACTTTTACCCAAAATCATAATCGCCTTTTTTAGGTCTTCACAATTCAGCACATAAGCCACCCTTACTTGATTTTTACCGTTTAATGGGTTTACATAAAATCCACCACCAGGCGCCATCATAACCGTCTCGCCGTTGTAATCAAAAGATTCTAGAAGCCATTGACAATAGTGATCGGTATCTTTAACAGGAAACTGAACCATACAATAAAATGCGCCACCAGGATTTGGGCAAATTACGCCAGGTATTTCGTTTAATCCAGCTACAAGGGTATCTCGGCGCTTTATATATTCTGCTTTTACCGCCAAAAAATAATCTTCTTCTAAATCAAACAAACCAATTGCCGCTTCTTGAGCCAAGCCCGGAGGACTTAAGCGTTGTTGTGCAAACTTTAAAATCGCTGCTATTACTTCTTTGTTTTTTGATGCTACCATGCCAATTCTGCCTCCTGTAATGGAAAATCTTTTGGATAAAGAATCAACCAATATTACATGTTGTTCTAGTTCAGGAAATTCGAGCATGCTTTTGAATTGCCCATCATAAACAAAATCGCGGTAAACCTCATCGCTAATTATAAAAAGATCGTGTTTGAGTGCAATATCTTTTAGTCGCTCCAATTCAGTAGCTGTATAAAAATACCCCGTTGGATTGGATGGATTGCAAATCAATATTGCTTTAGTTTTGTCGGTAATGGCTTTTTCAAATGTTTCCATGTCGGGAAGCGCAAAACCATTATCAATATTGGTAGTAACCGAAACCAGGTTGATGCCGCCAGCATTTGCAAAACCTATATAATTAGCATAAATTGGATCTGTTGCAATTATTTCATCTCCTTCATCTAAAATTGAAAAAAAAGAAAACAATAATGCCTCTGAAGCACCACAGGTGATTAATATTTCTGAAGGATTTAAGTTTATTTGGTATTTATTCTTGAAAAAATGGCTGTATTTTATTCTCAATTGCTCATAGCCATTTGAAGGACTATATTCAAGTACTTTTTTGTCTATTTTACGTAGCGTTTCCCAAAAAATGGGTGGTGTTTCAATATCAGGCTGGCCGATATTCAAATGGTAGATTTTTTTTCCTTCTTTCTTTGCTTTTTCTGCAAAGGGTGACAATTTCCTGATGGGAGAACTTGGCAATTGATTACTTTTCTGCGAAAGACTAGGCATCCAGCAAAGGTATAAAATTTTCTATAAATAAAAATGCCTCAACAAGGAGCTGTTGAGGCATTTTTTATAATTTTAAATACTAGGTATTATTTAGGCTCCGAAATGATAGACGGTTTTGTTTCGTCCACACTATTTTGGTTTTCAGTAGATAAAGCCTCTCCTTTGATGTACAAAACAACAGTTTCGCCACCAGCAGTCGTTACAGTGATGGATTTGTTGAAACCACCAGCTCTAGCCATATTGTATTCAGCAGCTACCTTACCCGTTTCACCTGGTGCAATAGGCTCTTTAGTCCAAGATGGAGTAGTACAACCACAACTAGCTTTTACATTAGTTAAAGTTAGAGGAGCAGTGCCTTCATTTTTGAAAACAAATTCGTGAGATACAGGTGTTCCCATCGGACGAGAATTAAAATTGTATTCTGTTTCTTTAAATACAATTTTAGATCCATCAGGAAGTGGAACTGGAGTAGTTGGCACTTCTTGTGCATTAATTCCTGCTAAGCCAATAAACATTAAGCAAATAGTAAGTAATTTTTTCATAATCATTATTTTTTTTGGTGATAAATCAATTAATATGCCAAAAGTATACCAGTAAATAATAAAATAAAAATCTTTAACGAATCTTTAACTAATAAGTTGAAAAACTTAATTAATACCAAATTAGTTATACTCTTATCCTAGTTTTATTATAAAATTGAACTTAATTTCAAATCCCTCCAACCCTCCAATTTCTCCCTATTCATCAAATGAATTTGGATATTTGTTTTTAAGTTGCGATACACTTTCTAGTACTTTTTCCTCTAGTTCTACTTTATAAGCTTCTAGTTTTTTAGCTATTGATTCGTCAAAAGCACCTAAAATATTTGCCGCAAGTATTCCCGCATTTTTTGAGCCATTGAGTGCTACAGTAGCCACTGGAATGCCACCTGGCATTTGCAAAATAGATAAAATAGAATCCCAACCATCAATAGAGTTTGATGATTTGATAGGGACACCAATTACGGGTAATGTAGTAAGCGACGCCACCATGCCGGGCAAGTGTGCCGCGCCGCCTGCCCCAGCAATAATTACTTTCAACCCTCGGTTGCGAGCAGTTCGTGCATATTCAACCATCCGTTCGGGTGTGCGATGTGCGGATACCACTGTAAGTTCATATTCAATGTCCAAACTATTCAATACTTCTACAGCCTCTTGCATTATTATTAAATCACTCTGGCTGCCCATGATGATGCCAATTGTTGGTTTCATGCCTTTATTTTTAAAATTTGTTTAATTTTTTTCGACTGCTCTATCATGTTTGCAGTATCGTCGCCAATTATTGTTATGTGACCCATTTTTCTGCCGGGCCGAGTATCCAATTTACCATACAAATGTACATAAATCCCTTCCATAGCCATTACAGTTTCAATGCCTTCGTACTTTGCTTTTCCGCTATATTTTGGCTCGCCAATTAAGTTCATCATCAATGAATGAGAATGCGCTTGAACGCTTCCTATAGGCAATCCTAATAATAATCTGATTTGTTGATCATATTGAGAGGAATAGTTGCCCTCAATGGTTTGGTGTCCACTATTATGTGCTCTTGGAGCAGTTTCATTTACCAGCAATTCATTGTTTTTGCCCAAAAATAATTCTACAGCGAAAATACCTGGGGAATTTAATTCTTCCACTACCTTTTTAGCTATTGCTTTTGCTTCATTTTCGATACTCGGTTTTATGTTGGCAGGAGAAATTAGATAATCTACCAAATTGTATTTCGGGTCGAATACGAGTTCTACAGGGTCGTAGCAGGCTAAATTGCCTTTTCCATCCGACACCACAATTACCGAAATTTCTTTTTCAAAATCGAAATATTTTTCTAAAATACTCTCGCAATCAAAGGCTTGGGTTAAGTTGTCTAGATTTTCTATTCTAGTGACACCCTTTCCATCATATCCCAATTTTCTCATTTTCTGAAAAGCAGGTAAAAAAGCACTATTCTTCTCAAGGTCGCTTTTGTTGTTTAATAAAATAAAATCTGCAGTAGGAATCTGATTTTCTTTATAAAATGCCTTTTGAAGCCCTTTATCTTGTATTATTTTTAAAGCTTCGGGGTCTGGTATAATTTGCAAACCCTCCGATTTGAGTTTTAAAAGCGCATCGACATTCACATGTTCAATTTCAATGGTTAATTTATCTACCATTTTTCCAAACTGATAAACGGTTTCAAAATCTAATAAATCGCCAACTACAAATTTATTGCAAATGTCTTTACATGATGCATTTGGGTCTTTATCAAGCACATAGGTGATTAAGCCATAGTTTATGCCTTGTTGAATAAGCATTCTTCCCAATTGACCGCCGCCAAGGATTCCAATTGTTTTATTGTTTTCCAAGCTTTTTTCTTCAAAGGTAAGTTTAAGTTTAAAAAGTTGAGCATGTTTTTTTTCTTAATTAATATTGATTGTGGAAAAATATAAATAGCCGTTTCTTTCATTACCAAATTAAGTTGACTTATTTTTATTGTCCAAATAAAATATCATGTGCGATTTTACTCATTTACATTGTCATTCTCAATTCAGCTTGTTAGATGGCGCTGCTTCTATCCCTTTAATGATGGAAAAAGCTAAAGCCGATGGCATGAATGCAGTAGCTATTACTGACCATGGCAATATGTATGGCGCATTTCAGTTTGTGGCCGAAGCAAACAAAAAAGGAATAAAACCAATTGTGGGTTGTGAGTTTTACCTAGTGGAGGATAGGTCAATAAAATCGTTTTCAAGATCGGAGAAAGACCAAAGATTCCATCAGTTGCTACTGGCTAAAAATCAGAAAGGGTATGAGAATATTTCCAAACTATGTTCTTTAGGTTTTGTGGAGGGTTTGTATGGTAAATATCCACGTATTGATAAGTCGATTTTAAAACAATATAAAGAAGGATTAATTGCAACATCTTGCTGTATTGGTGCAGAAGTTCCACAAGCAATTTTGCATAAAGGCGAGGAAGAAGCCGAAAAGATTTTTTTGGAATGGTTGGATATTTTTGGCGAGAATTATTTTATCGAAATTCAAAGGCATAATCTTCAGAATATAGACAATACAGGGATTTCGCAGGAAGACGTAAATCAAATTTTGCTTAAATGGGCAAAGAAATACGATGTAAAAGTAATAGCCACCAATGATTCGCATTATGTGGAAGAGGAAGATTGGGCGGCGCACGATATTTTACTTTGTGTAAATACCGGCGAAAAATTGAGTACACCTAAAGGCGATGGAAAGGGTTTTAGATTTGGATTTGCCAACAATCAGTTCTTTTTTAAATCGCAGCAGCAGATGAAGGAACTTTTCAAGGATGTTCCACAGGCCATTGAAAATACACAGTTGATAACCGAAATGATTACGCCTCCAATAATGACTCGTGATATTTTATTGCCAAATTTCATTTTACCAACTGAATTTAAAGATCAGGGCGCTTACCTAACCCATCTTACCTACGAAGGCGCCAAAAAAAGATATGGAATTTTGACCCTCGAAATAGAAGAAAGAATTCAGTTTGAACTGCAAACGATTTTGAATTCTGGATACATGGGTTATTTTTTAATTGTACAAGATTTTACGGCTGTAGCCCGAAATTTGGGCGTTTCGGTAGGTCCAGGAAGAGGCTCAGCTGCTGGTTCGGCTGTGGCTTACTGTTTGGGAATAACCAATATCGATCCGATAAAATACAATTTACTATTCGAGCGGTTTTTGAATCCTGAACGGGTGTCGATGCCCGATATCGATATCGATTTTGATGATGTTGGTCGAGATAAGGTGATTGATTATGTGGTAAAAAAATACGGAAAAGACCATGTAGCTCAAATTATAACCTATGGCTCTATGGCTGCCAAATCATCATTGAAAGATGTGGGCCGAGTAATGGATATTCCATTGCCAGAAGTTGAAAAAGTAACCAAGGCTTTCCCTGACAATGCAGCTGCTTCTTTACGAAAAATTCTAAATCCAAAAGGAATAGATGAGAAGTTAAAAAAGGAAATGAAGCCCGAGCAAATGCAACAGGCTGAAAATTTTATTAAATTATCGAAAAATGATGACGTCATTGGTAAGATGATTCGAATGGCATATAAATTGGAAGGTTCCGTTCGTAATACAGGTATTCATGCTTGTGGAGTAATTATAACGCCGGAGGAATTGAATAAATATTTGCCAGTCACGCTAGGTAAAGATTCTGATTTTTTGGTTACCCAATTTGACAATAATGCGATGGAGAAATCGGGTCTATTAAAGATGGATTTCTTGGGTTTGAAAACGCTGACGATCATAAAAAATGCCTGTCAGATGATAAAAGAAAATCATGGTGTAGAAATTATACCCGATGAAATTCCTTTGGATGATCCAAAAACGTATGAATTGTTTCAAAAAGGTGCAACCAGCGGTGTTTTTCAGTTTGAATCTCCTGGTATGCAAAAACATTTAATTGCCTTAAAACCAAATAAATTTGAGGATTTAATTGCCATGAATGCGCTTTATCGACCGGGACCAATGGCTTATATTGAAAGTTTTATAAAACGAAAACATGGAAAAGAAGCGATTGCCTATGATTTGCCGATAATGTCGCAATATTTGGAAGAAACGTATGGTATAACGGTCTATCAGGAACAAGTAATGCTTTTGTCGCAACTTTTAGCCAATTTTACAAAAGGCGAAGCCGATACTTTGCGGAAGGCAATGGGTAAAAAACAAAAGGAAGTTTTGGATAAAATGAAACCTCGTTTTATCGAAGGTTGCGCAGCAAATGGACACGACGAAAAAATTGTAGAAAAAATATGGGTCGATTGGGAGGCTTTTGCGGAATATGCTTTTAATAAATCGCATGCCACTTGTTATGCTTATTTGGCATTTCATACCGCTTATTTGAAAGCAAATTACCCCTCTGAATTTATGGCCACCGTACTTTCGTTGAATAAAGACAATATAAAAGATGTAAACTTCTTTTTAAGCGAAACCAAGCGAATGGGCATTAAAACACTCGTGCCCGATATCAATGAATCGAAGAGTTTGTTTACCGTAAATAAAAATGGTGATATCAGGTTTGGACTTGCTGGTATAAAAGGTGTGGGTGGTGCAGCCATTGATGAAATAGTGTTAGAAAGAGAAAAAAATGGAATATTTAATACCTTTTTTGATTTTACTAAAAGGGTAAATTTAAGATCTATCAATAAGCGAAACCTTGAAGCAATGGCTTATGCTGGTGCTTTTGATGGATTCCCTAATGTGCACCGCGCTCAGTTTTTTCATGAAGGAAAAGAAGGAAATTTGGTAGAAAAGGGCATCAAATATGGTAATTATTTTAAGGAAAAGGCAATGAATTCACTGGCAAATTTGTTTGGAGGAAGTGCCGATGAAAACATTCAAGAACCAGATTTACCTGTTTGCGATGAATGGGATATTTTTAAACAATTACAACTCGAAAAGGAATATACCGGTATTTATGTGTCGGGTCATCCATTGGATGATTATGCATTTGAAATAAATAAATTTGGCTTTGGAAGTATTAATGAGCTAACAGAATTAAAAGGGAAAAGCTTAAAAATTCCCGTTCTTATTTCATCTGTTTCTACTCGTATGGATGCAAAAAATAGAACTTTCGCCATTGTAAATGTGGAGGACTTGGAAGGTAGTATGGAAGTGCGTTTTTTTAGTGAAGATTACATAAAATTTGGTAATTACCTCAAACAAGGCGCACTTTTAATGCTTCATGGTATTTATAATAATTCCAAATGGAATGAGGATAGATATGATTTTAGGGTTAATGAAATATTGCATCTGGGTGATTTGTTGGATAAAAAAACAAAATCATTGGAGGTTGGATTAAATTTCGAAGATTTGGATTTGGAATTGGTAATCGCCCTTGAAAAAACACTTAAAAGTTATCCTGGGAAGAAATTGTGTACGCTTGAGTTGACTTATTTTGGAGAAAAGGAAACGATTAATTTTAATAGCAGAAGTGTTCTTTTAGATATTTGTAAACCTTTAATTAATGAATTAGATCAGATACCTGGCGTGAGGGTTAAAATTAAATAATGAAAAAGATTATAAATTATCTTTTAGATTTTTTAAAAACAATGAAGCCAATTTATTTATTGGTTTTAATGACTGTAATGGGCTTATGTGTATTTGTGGAATACAAGTTCCATATTGAGCAATCCTATATTTCAATCCATGATGGAAAAATAGTTCAGATACCATTATATATGTTGTTTTATGGATTTCCATTTTTTTTAGCCTATTTGTTATATGGCCTTTTTTACAACAAAATGGATATCTTTTTATCACAACGATTTTGGATTCTATCGCTTTTAGCATTGTTGGTTTATTCATTCAGATGCTACTTTCATGTTTATGAATCCTTGGCATATAAATATCCAAGTCCTCAATTTCAGCTTTATTGTTTGTACTTAATAAAACAAATAGGACAGGGGCTTTTGTTATTTGTTCCTACTTTTTTTATTTGGTTTTTTATGGAAAAAAAACACCAGCAATTGTTTGGATTTAGACATAAGGGAGTAGATTTAAAACCCTATTTTCTTATTTTAATGCTTATGATTCCCATAATTGGATTGGCGGCTACACAAGATTCATTTACCAATTTTTACCCACTTGTAAGCCATATACCAAATATACAATCGAATACTTTGCTAGGGAAAATACAAATTATAGTGTATGAGTTTTTTTATGCGTTTGATTTTTTTTCTAACGAATTTTTTTTCAGAGGGTTTCTGATTTTGGCGTTTGCCAGAATTGTAGGTAAGGCGGCTATTTTGCCTATGACCTGCTGGTATGTATTTATTCATTTTGGAAAACCAGTTGGGGAGACAATAAGTTCTTTTTTTGGTGGTTTGATTTTGGGGTTGATAGCTTATGAAACGAGGTCAATTTATGGAGGTGCCATTGTACATATTGGAATCGCTTTTATGATGGATATTTTTGGAACAATTGCTAAACTTTTAAAATAATAGAAATGGAAAACAAACAGTTTATTTTAAACGAATTGAACAAACAATTTGATTTTTTATTTGAAATATTAGATAATACATCGGATGAGATTTTAGTATTAGGTTCTGCCGAAAAGTGGTCGCCGATGATGCAATTGGATCATTTAATAAGATCTACAAGAGCAGTGAATAGAGGCTTAATGGTGCCTAAATTTTTATTTCCTTTTATAACAGGAAAAATTAAACGCAATCCATATTCTTACTTGGAAGTTGTTGAGAAATATACGAATAAACTTGCTGATGGAGCAAAAGCAACTGGAGGTTACATTCCAAATGAAAAGGAAATAAATGATTTGCCAAAATTATTAAGTGAAATGAAGAAGGAGCAGAAAAGAATGGTGGAGAATTTGAATAATTGGTCTGAAACGGACTTAGATAAAAATGTAATGCCCCATCCAATTATTGGCAAAATATCGGTTAGGGAAATGTTGTTTTTTACCATCTACCACATACAACACCACGCTAAATCGATTCAGAAAATGGGTTAATTTTTTAGGAGTCGGCAGTACGAGGAAAGACCAAAGTCCGCAGATAAGTTATTAGTTATTAAGTTATGTTTAGACCGCGTTTAGAAGTATGGAAAGTTCACAGAGGACAGTTCACGGTTCACCGTAAAAAAGTCTAATTAAGCATTCAGCATTCAAAATTCAACCTTTAATTAGGTCCTGATTCTCGTTTCTAAACATCTCGAATCTTAAAAACTATTTCTTCTTTCCGCCTTTTAATTCTTTTTGCCATGCAAAAAGTTGCTCCCATTCTCCTTTTAGGGCAAGTGCCGCTTGTTCGGGCCAAGTGCCTGGCTCATGAATTTTATAATGGTCGCCTTGTTCACACAAAATGGCTTTTAGTTTTTCCTCCGAACTAAGCGCTAAATGTGCAAATGTATAAATGCCTTTATCATTTAAAATGGAAGCAATTTTTGGACCAATGCCTTCTATTTTTCTTAAGTCGTCTTTTCTAATGTTTTGATTTTCAATGATAGGTTCAACAATAATTTCTGATTGCACAATTTTTATCTCTTCTGGTATTTCTATTTCATGTTTTTCAGCAACTATCTGCGGCGTAGGAATATTGGTTTCCAAATTTGTTATTTCTATTTCGTTTTCTTCTGTTTTTATTTCCTCACTTTCTGTTTCAATATTGGCTTGTAATGATTTAATTTTATTATGTAATGAGGCATTGAGTGCATTACATTCGTCTAACTTTTGCTTTAATTCATTTGTTGGCTCTGGATTGGGCGTTCCAATGCTTAATCTAGAGATTTCTCTTTCCAATTCGCCAATTTTAACTCTTAAGGCTGGACCTTCTTCTGTTCTATTTCGCAAACTCAATATCTCATTTTCCAATACTTCAATTTTAGAAATTGAGCCAGCAAAATCACTGGATACACCATTGTATTTCGACTTCCAATTATTGATTTCCAATTTGTAATTGTCTATATTTTGTTTGCCCCAATTTAAAAGATGTCTCAAAAGAAACCCTAAAATAAAAGCTCCAAGGAGCATAATTACGATTTCTAAAGTATGGCTTGTAAAGTTTTCAGTACCAGGACTCAATGCTATGTTTTGTTCGAACATTCTGTTTATATTTTAGTTTAAAATACGATTTCTACTCTTCGGTTTTTTTGTCTGCCTTCTTCGGTTTCATTCGTTGCCGCAGGTTGATTTTCTCCTATTGAATATGCTGCTACTTGTCTTGCTGGAATACCATTCTTAATCAACATTTTCATAATTGTATTGGCTCGAGAAAGTGCAAGATCATAATTTGTTTTTTCATCTCCAACGTTATCAGTATGACCAACAATTGATGCTGGCTGCCCTTCAATTTTCATCTTTTTCGCCAATTTAGAAAGCGCAGCATTTACTTGTGCAGTTCCAATTTCTTGTGTTGATTTGGATGGGAAATAGATCGTAATTCCATTTTTATTTTCTACAATAAAAATCTCTTCCTTTTCCACTTCTACTGTATTAGCAGCCTCTAATATCGAATCGATTGGAATTTGATATTGAATCCAACCTAATTCGCAAATATCCAAATTTTGATTTCCAGGTATAGTGCCATCATTTACCAATTGAGATTTTAACTCGAAATCAGTTTCTAATAAATCACCAGCGAATAGTGCTTTTACTTTCTTTGCACGCTCCATTCCCAAATCTACCCCAGGAAAGGAATCAGCCTCCCAATTATAGTATTTACCAGTAATTTGAAATTTTGATTCATCCATTTTTGCGGCAAGCAAATTTTGTTTAAAAATAGGTAAGTCTTCCCCGGTGATTGGTTCAGCCGAATAGGGTTTAAATTTTATTCCAGTTATGGCTTCTTCTACCAGCTGTGTTTCTATAATTTGCTGATTATCATAACAAGTTTTTTTTATTTTACAGGTGTAATACCACCAACTACCACCACTCCAAAGCAAGAAAATTCCAAGTATTAAGGTTGCCCTTATATTCATGATAATAAATTATTTCTCCGAAAATAGAAAAATTTTGTTATTTGAGCCTTAATTTCTTAATTTTTTTTAAATAATTGTTGAAAAAACTAAGAAGATATTTATTTTATTGATAAATTGGCACAATTGTTATTGCTATTATTCATTGTTCCATTTTCAAAATTCATATCATTATGAAAAAAATCTTTTTTGCGTCTAAACTTCTAGTGCTTATTGTCATCTTGGCTAGTTTTAATAATGCAAATTTGAACCTCTTGCCTCTAAAAATTGGTCAAAAAATGCCACGTCAATTTACAAGAATTAGAGCTGTGAATAATACGCATTATGTTTTAAAGGATATGTATAAGGAAAATGGATTATGCGTGCTTTTTTCTAGTAATACTTGTCCATTCGTTATTTCATGGGAAGGGAGATTTAACCAAATACATGACCTATGCGTTAAAAACAAGATTGGCTTTGTGGTACTTAATTCAAATGAAGATAAGCGAAAGGGAAACGATTCTTTTTTTGAAATGCAAAAACGAGCAAAGGACAAACAATATAAATTTATTTATGCCGAGGATAAAAACTCTAAAATGGCAGATGCATTGGGTGCTCAATTTACACCTGAAGTCTTTTTGTTTGATAAGTTCCAGGTGTTGGAATACAAAGGAGCCATTGATGATAACATGAAAGACGAGAAATTAGTAAAAATAGCATATCTAAAAAATGCGATAGAAAATTTGGGTAAAAATAAAAAACCTACAATTAAGGAAAGTAATATTGTGGGTTGCGATATTAAGCGATTAAAAGAATAATTGTTAAATGTTTCGAAATTGGAACTATTTGTATTAGTTTTGCATTTTAATTAAAAACGTTCTTTGATTTATGGGGTCGACAGGAATTGACAGTTGAGTAGATTCTTTGTAAGCACGCCGGGCATTGTGCAATTTGGCCCGTAAAACCTAAAGCATAAAACAATTTTATTTGGCGACCAAGAGTTTGCCATGGCAGCCTAGTTCAAGGAATTAGCATAGCCATTGTCCACCCGTTTTTTTTCTAATCGGAAAGGAGTTGGGCATCGTGTAGATTGGGATAGTCTTGCAATTTGTTTCGTTTGCAGGGCGAAAATTAGAAACTAAGGATATGAATTGGTTAGAAAGACCACCTCTTATGTCTCGAAAATCAAGGTTTTTCTAAGCGCGTAGAAAGCAATTTTTCGCTTTGTCTGGACGAGGGTTCGAATCCCTCCGACTCCACTTTATTTTTTTTTGAGTTGGTTTTATTCAATTCGGCTATCTTTTTTCTTTTGTTCTATCGTTTACATCTAATTTTTCCATTTTGTCACTATATTTACCATTGAATTAATTTATTCATTTGTAATGAGAAAACGATTAGATAAGAATATAAAACCCACCAATAAGCCAATATCAAAGGAGATTCAACCAAATAAAAAGGTGGAAAATACTCCTTTTTGGAAATCCATTTTTCCATTAATTGCATTGCTTATTATTATTTTTATTGCCTATTCTCCAATACTTGATAATGAACTTACCAATTGGGATGACCCAACTTATATAAATAATAATCCGCTTATTAAATCATTGGATTTTGAAAATATAAAACGGATTTTTACAGAAAATTATTTCGGAAATTATCAGCCCTTACACCTTCTTTCTTACGCAATAGAGTATCATTTTTATCAATTAAACCCTACAGGATACCATGCTACCAGTTTGATTATGTTTTTAATTGCATGCACACTTATTTATGTTTTTATCCATTTACTAAGCAAAAATAAAATCATTGCACTATTCACTACTGCATTTTATGGATTAAATGCCATGCGCGTGGAATCAGTGGCTTGGGCAGCCGAACGTAAAGACTTATTGTATCTTATCTTTTTTGTTGCAGCCTTAATTACTTACGTGCAATATATCCAAAAGGATGAAAAATATAAATACCTTTTCTTCACTTTTCTGTTTTTCGGACTCAGTATTTTCTCAAAGGTAATGGCTGCAGCTTTTATTGGCCCAATGATTATGTTGGATTATTATTTGGGCAGAAAATTATCGTTTAAATTGGTGTTAGAAAAAATTCCTTTTGTGCTTCTTTCAATCGCTGTGGGCTTAAAGCAGGTGGCAGCTACTGACGAAACAGGTACAATTGACAAATCGGATCTTTTTTCTTTTTCCGATAAAATATTTATTGCCTGTCGCAATTTGGTCGTTTATCCAATCAAACTGCTTGCTCCATTAAATTTATCTGCTTTTTATCCTTATCCACCAAAATCGGATGAAATTGGCATTCCTCCAATTTTTTATGCCTGTGGATTAATTGTACTTTTATTGGTTGTACTTATTATTTTTTCCACAAAAAAAACCAAACTGTTTTTGTTTACAAGTGGATTTTTTGTCTCCACTATTCTTTTGGTTTTACAAATACTACCTGTTGGTCCTACCATGTTTAGTGAGCGGTATACGCTTGTACCCGGATTTATTTTTTCTTTTTTATTGGCTTACGGTCTTTTTTATTTCAAGGAAAAATATAAAATATCTGCTGTAGTCATTTATGCGATTGCTGGAATTTATAGTTTATTGTTGTTTTCTACTACCTACAAACGGTGTGATGTATGGCAAAATAGCCTTACCTTATGGGATGATGTATTGGAACAATTTCCAAATGTGGCAACTGCTCTAAATAATAGAGGAAAATACTATGGAGAAAATTTGCAAAAATACGATGAAGCTATGGTAGATCTTACAAATGCGATAAAGGCTGATCCTAATTATGAAATTGCCCATAACAATAGAGGCATAGTGTATAGCATAGGCAAACAATTCGATTTGGCAATTAAGGATTTTGATAATGCAATTGGACTAAAACCGACCTATTTTGAAGCAATACAAAATCGAGCTATCGCTTTGGCAAGCTCGGGTCAGTTTGAAAAAGCAATTGCAGATTTTTCAAGAGTAATTAAAGAAGACCCAACTAATGAAAAATTATATATTTCACGTGGATATACTTATTTGCAAGTCAATAAGCCATCAGACGCATTACTAGATTTTAACAAGGCTATAGAAATTAATCCAAATGAAGGAAATACTTTTCTCAATCGCTGTCAGGCATATTATATGTTGAAAGAATTGGAGAAGGCAAAATCAGATTTGCAAACGGCCATTCGACTAGGAGCTACTGTAAATCCGGAGTTTAAAAAAATAATAGAAGCGAATTGATATTTGGGTTTGGGAGTAGGATAAATCTTAAAATTGTTTATTTTTTTTGCTTAATAACAATTTTACTCTTCCTTTTTTTATCTTTAGAAAATATTGGTATAGTTTTTATAGTTACTTGTTAAATACTTGATATGAAAGGCCTCTTGGTTATAATTTTACCTTTTCTGAATCTTTTGGCTTTTGGACAAAAGGCAACTGAAATGCTTACGGTTGCTCAAAAATTTGCTGATGAAGACGCCGTATATTTGTCCAAAAGAGAAATTTCAGAAATAAAGATTGAAGGTGATTCCTTGGTTATTTATAACCAAAGTTTTAGCGATATGCTAATGATAAAGGAAAATACAGCACCTTATGCCGAAAAACAAATTGGATACTCCTCTTTTCATGAATTACTAAATTTAAATCCAAAAACGCTTGTTCCGAATGGAGATAAATTTAAAGAAATAAAAGTAGATGAGATAAAAGATATTGCTAGTCTAAGTGGTAGTGTTTTTTATGATGATGTACGCTATAAAAAGTTTATTTTTCCTTCACTCACCAAAGGTGCTATTGCAAGGCTTGATTATTATGAAAAACTAAAAGAGCCTCGTTTTGTCCCGCCCTATTTTTTTGGTTCTTATTTGCCTGTTCTCCAATCCTCTTATTCCATTTCATTTCCCAAAGACGTAGTAGTATCGTATAAATTAATGGGAAAGAACACCGATAAGATAAAATTTGTGGAGACGGTTTCTAAAGGGATTACTACATATACTTTTAGTTTGGATAATAATGCCAAAATGGAATACGAAGGACAAGCGCCACCTAGAAGTGAAATTTATCCACACGTGATTTTCTTTATCCAAGAAGCAGTAATTAATGGAAAAAAAATTACTTACCTCAAAGACGTAAATAATTTATATGATTGGTATTATTCTTTAACCGAAAAAGTGAATTCAAAAACCGATGAGGAACTAAAGAAATTGTCGTTGGAATTGGTTGCCAATAAAAATAGTATTCAGGAGAAAGCAAGTGCAATTTTTTATTGGGTACAAAACAATATAAAATATATTGCCTTTGAAGCAGGTTTGGAAGGATTTGTTCCGGCCGAATCTGCTACGGTTTACAATAGCAAATATGGTGATTGCAAGGGAATGGCAAGCATTATTACAACAATGTGTAAATATGCAGGAATAGAAAGTAGTTTGGTTTGGATCGGTAGTCGTGATATCGCGTATACTTATGATGAGGTGCCTTCTCCAATCTGCGACAACCACATGATTGCGGCGGTAAAAGACAATGGAAAATGGGTGTTTTTGGACGGTACGAGTACTTATCTAACCTATGGATTTCCAACAGAAATGATTCAAGGAAAACAAGCAATTATTGGCTTAGGAAAAAACAAATTTGAAACTGCATTTGTACCCATTGTTCCTAAAGAAAAGAATTTGGTACATACCAAAATGAAGGTAAAATTAAATGATGAAACGATTTTGGGTACAGGTTCAATGGGGTTTACTGGTTATCAAAAATTTACTAAAGTGTATCAACTTAGAGCCATGCCCGAAAACAAATGGGGAGAGGTAATGAAAGACCATTTGCAAGCAGGAAATAATAAGTTTCAAATTTTAGACTACAAAATAAGAGGAATCCCAGAAAGGTCTGACACTTTACTGTTTAACTATGAATTTAAAATTCCCGATTACATCAAAAAATCTGAAGATGAATACTACATAAATTTAAATTTGGATAAATTTTGGAAAGAATCTCAGATAAATCCAGAACAGCGAAAACTTTCCGTGGAGATGGATTTTCTTTTTGAAAATGTAGACCAAGTAGAATTAGAAATACCTGCTGGATTTAAGGTAGATTATTTACCTGAAGATAAGAAATTTGAAAACAATGATTTTGGATTCTCGATTCATTATACAACAAATGGTAATAAATTATTACTCGAAAAGAAAACTTGGATGAATACCCTTTTAATTCCTACTGGGGCTTTTGAAAAATGGAATTCGATGATTAAACAATTAAATAGTGCCTACAAGGAAGTGGTAGTGCTTAAAAAACAATAAAAAAATTTAAAACAATAAGAAATGAGATTAATTCTATTAAGCGTTATTTTTCTTTTAACTATTAATGTTAAAGGTCAAGATTTTGCAAATCGTACTTACAATTGGGGAAGTGTAGATAGTTTTTATATTAGCGATGAGGATAAAAAATTGGACGCCATTATACTGAAAGACAATAGAATTAGGGAGTACTTTAAAGATGAAAATGGCTTGCTTAAATTTAACACTTTAGTGCATAAGGTAATTTTTGTAAATCAAGAAAAGGCCGTTGACGAGTATAATAAAATTTATATCCCATCATACAATACTATTAAATTGGTTAAATTCAAAGCAAGGACTATGTTGCCTGATAAAACGATAAAGGTAATTGACAAAGAAAACATAAAAGAATTACCTAATGTGGAGGATAAAGGTGCTTACAAAATTGTTGCTTTAGAAGGAGTAGTAAATGGTAGTATTATCGAATATATTTATATTGCCCAAGAAGATGTGGAGTATTTTGGTAAAGAAACTTTTCAAACGGATATACCATTAAGGTCAGGACAGTTTAAGTTAGTTTATCCTGATTTATTCAAATTTCAAGTTAAGGGGTATAATAATTGCCCTGAAATTGAGGAGGATAATTCGAGCGATCAACGGATAGCAACAATTGATTTTAAAGATTTGCCGCCATTATATGAAGAACAATATGCTTATTATAATGCTTATCTTACTCGAGTTGAGTACAAATTTGATGAAGTAATAGGCAAAGGTAAAGTTTTTACTTGGCAAGATGCGGCAGACCTAATTTCGGAAAGAACATATAAGTTTACTTCTAAAGAAAAGAGTTTAGCAAAGGCATTTTTGAAACCACTTGGATTAAAAGAAAAAACAGAAACAGAAAAAATAAAAGCGATAGAAAAAGCGGTTAAGGAAAAAATTCAATTGCAAGATGCAAATGGAGATCAGTTTGAGATTCCTGGAGAAATATTTAAATCTAAGTTTGCCAGTGAAGAAGGATTTAAAAATTTATTCGCTTTATTATTTACCGTTGCAGAAGTGAATCATCAGTTGGTGGTTACTGCGGATAGGTCTAAAATTCTTCTAGATCCTGATTTTCCAACGTATAATAGCCTTCAAAATTATTTGTTTTACTTTTCAACGCTTAAAAAATATTTAGATCCAAGTAATTTTGCCATGCGATTCGGCACCATTCCTATCGAGGATTTGTACAATAATGGCTTATTTCTAACTTTTAATGGAGATTTTAAAAGTCCATATACTGGCTATAGAATTAAGCAAATTCCTGGAGTAGATATAAAAGAGCATAGTGACGATATGTATGTAAATGTAAGTTTCCCTAAGGAAATGGATTTTGCATTTTTAGAGGTGAAAAGAAGCATGGGCGGTTATACTTCTACAGGTATTCAGCCTTATTGGAATTTGATGGACGAAGCTGACAAAAAGGAATTTACCGAAAATTTATTGAAAAATTCAGGTGCTGATGGAGAAATATCAAGTAGTAAAGTAAGTAATACAACTATTGATGATATTTATACTAACAAGCCGTTTACCGTTGAAGGAAAAATGGAAATAGGCTCATTGCTCGAAAAGGCGGGTAAAAAATATATTTTTAATGTAGGCGATATAATTGGTGAACAAGTAGAAATGTATCAAGAAAAGGAGCGTCAATCAGATATTGATATGGATTTTCCTCACCAATATTTAAGGATTATTAATATCACAATTCCAGAAGGTTTTAAAGCCAATGGATTAGAGGGTATTTTGATAAATAACGTTTTTAAAAATGAAAAAGACGAAGATGCTTACGGATTTGTAAGTAATTATACAATCGAAAATAATGAAATTAAAATTGTTTGTAAAGAGTTTTATGATATAGTTACACTTCCAAAAAAGGATATTGATACGTTTAGGAAGGTAATTAATTCAGCGGCAGATTTTAATAAAATAAAAATTATTTTTGAACCGAAGTAACACTAATGTTTAATGTTTAATGTTAAGTGTTTAATATTTTCTCACATCTCACGTCTTGAATCTAAAATCTCATCCTACAATGACAAATAAGCTAATACAGAAAGAACGAATTGTGCCATTTTCACTCACAGAATCATGGAGTAAATGGACTACACATGAAGGCTTAAAAACTTTTTTTGGTCGAGACAATAAAATTGAACTAGAGATTGGTGGTAACTTCGAAATCTATTTTTTGATGGATAATCCAGTTGGATTAAGGGGAAGTGAAACATGTAAAATATTGTCGTTTCTTCCACGGGAAATGCTTTCATTTTCGTGGAATGCCCCGCCACATTTTGAGAGCATCCGAAATTCAGGAGACAAAACCTGGGTGGTGGTGCAGTTTTTACCGATTGCCGAAAATCAGACAAAAATTAAATTGTCGCATATAGGTTGGCCAGAAGGAGATGATTGGGAATTGGTTTACAATTATTTTGATAAAGCCTGGAATATGGTTTTGGAAGGAATGGAAATTTAGAGAGCAATTTTCTTCACTTTAGTAATGTTTAATCAAAACCTTATTTTTTTTTATACTTTTGCGACTAAATGAAAGATTTTAAGAAATACTATATCATAAATGCTTCTAGTGAAGAAGTATATTTAGCGCTTACGAATCCATTTACCATCGAACTTTGGACAGGCGAAAAGGCTGAAATGAGTACAGAACCGAACAGCGAATTTTCTTTATTAGATGGGAGTTTGGTTGGCAGGAATTTGGAATTTATTGAAAATAAAATGATTGTGCAAGAGTGGTATTTTGGAGATGAAAATCCTGATAATCCATCCATCGTTACCATCAAACTACACAAAGACGAAGAGGGAACATCTGTCGAATTGAGGCATACTAATATCCCCGATGAGGCATATCAAGATATTGTAGATGGTTGGAATTATGTTTATTTTAAGGGATTGAGGGATTTTTTTTAGGACATATTCTGATTGAATTCTTTTCTTGAAAAACATTACCACCATCGGTCGGTGTCCCCACCGACCGAAAAAACATTACCACTATCGGTTGGTGTCTTCACCGACCGAAAAAACAAAGTTAGAAAGTTAGATTATATACACTTAAATCCAACAACTGAAAAATGGCAGTTGGCAAAATGTTGTTCCTACTATCGGTAGGTGTCTTCACCAACCGAAAAATTATTATTTTTGCACAATGAATATATTTCATAAACGGCAAGGACAAATGGAAATAGCACAATGTTATTTTTATACAGATACTATTTATGGATTTAAAAATTTATTATATGATGATAAATTAAAACTAACTTTAATTAGTTCTTGGCAATATCTTACAGAAAATAAACTGATTGAAATATATGGTTATGTAATTATGCCAAATCACATTCATTTACTTTGGAATATTTTACAACCAAATGGCAAAGAAAGCCCTGCAGGAAGTTTCACAAAATATACCGGACATCAATTTAAAAAATACTTGAATGAAACTAATGTGGACTTGCTACAACAATTTAAATCTGATAAAAAGGACAGGTCATTTCAGTTCTGGAAACGTGACCCTTTGGCAATTCCAATAGATTCTGAAAAGATCTTTTATCAAAAGTTAGATTATATACACTTAAATCCAACAACCGAAAAATGGCAGTTGGCAAAATTACCAGAAGATTACAGATGGAGCAGTGCTTCGTTTTATGAAAATGGTATTGATGAGTTTGGTATTTTGAAACAATTCGGTATTTCGGTTGGTGAGGACACCAACCGATAGGGAATTACCAGAAGATTACAGATGGAGCAGTGCTTCGTTTTATGAAAATGGTATTGATGAGTTTGGTATTTTGAAACATTTCGGTATTTCGGTTGGTGAGGACACCAACCGATAGGGAAAAAGTACGATTTATCATACTTTTTGAATTTGGTATTACTTCAACTGTTTTATGATTGCTTAATTTGGGTTTAATCTATTTTTAATTTTTTAGTGCTATTATTTTGTTGTACGCGCTAAAAATATTTTGGTTGTTTCAAACGCGATGCGAACAATTCATCAAAAGTTCCTTTAAAGCGATAATATATAAAATCCTGGTTACCTCTCACTTGTCCTACAAAATTAATCAATCCACCTAATCGGTTTATAAAATAGTTTATGGTTGTGTCGTTAGGTCTTTGTTTTAATTTAAAATGGTTTTTTGCTGCTTCTTCTACGCCATTCAACCTTATGTCGTGGAGTATAGCCCTCAAGTTGCGAATATATTTCCTGTCTATATTTACTTTTTGGTTCACCACAAGGCCAGTTACGGTTTGTTTCCGATTTTCCGATTGTATTCTAAATTTCTTTTCATTAATGCGAAAGTGGTGTTTATTTATAATTGAAACAATATCCAAAATGAAGTCTGTGTCTATTTTTACAGACGATGAAAAAGTTAAATCATCTGCATATCTTGTGTATGCAATTTCTTTTGCATTGCATAATAGTTGCAGCTCATCATCTAATTGTTGGCATATAAAATTTGATATTGCTGGCGAAGAAGGCGCTCCAATGGGTAATTTCCCTTTGTAGGTAGTGAGCAGCGCTAGCAATGTAGCCAAGTGTTCGTCGTACTGAAATATTTCTGATTGAAATAATGCTCTAACTTGTGCAGCATTTATTGAAGGAAAAAAATCTTTGATATCGACATTCAACACTTGATATTTGCCTACATGCTGTTTGGCATTTTGGGCAATTGCACATATTTTGCCATATTCAGAAGGTCGTATTACAAAACCGAAAACAGCATTCGGTTTTATCATCAAATAATATGCATTTAAAAAGAAATTTAGTTTTTGTTGTATATTTTTCAATTCATCATCGGGTGCATCGATGTTGCGTTTTCCTCCTTTTTTCTTTGGAATTTCAAAAGATTGATATGCTGGATTGTTGATAACATTGGATAAAGAACCAAGCTGTATATCCAACATTCGGCATAGCTGATTTTCATTTTCAAGGCTCAGCAAATGCAAGGCATTAAACGTATGTTTTTGGCGTGCTTTTTTATTAAATTTAAAGCGATTTGTATCAGCAGAAACATACTTTTTTCTCCATCGCCTTGCCATCTCTTTTCTGTTGTTCATGTTGTAAAAATTAGAGAGAACCGTTGCGCATTATCTATTTCCCGTGTTATACCATCGTGAAACGTAGTGTAACGATGGTATAACACCTATACCTACCATTTGGTAGTGGGTTGCAGGTACACAACCACAAAGTCATTATTCTTTTGACTCATAATTTTTAGGCAACGGTTCTCCATGTTTATATTAAAAAAAATCGAAATCACTCAATCTATCTTTTGTTATTTCTATTGTTCTTTCGTCTAAATAGTATTCATAATCAACAAATTTAGTAAATTTATCTGTTCTCAATAGGTTTATGCTGCCTATACAACCATTTCTATTTTTGGCAATAATAAGTTCTACCAAGTTTTTGGTGTCATTTCCTTCATAATCGTGGGTTAATCCATAGTAATCAGGACGATACATAAAAATCACCTTATCTGCATCTTGTTCTATATTGCCACTGTCTCTTAAATCATGTAAATAAGGTTTTTTCTCGCCTCCTCTTGATTCCACAGAGCGGTTTAACTGACTGGAACAGATAATGGCAATGTTCAATTCCATAGCTAATTTCTTGAACTTTCTGCTGATTCTTCCTATTTCTCTATCTCGGTTGTAATAACTACCAATGTTAATCAAGTTATCTATCATTTGTAGATAATCTATAAAAATAACAGCAACTTTCTGTTCCTTTACCAGACGGCGGCATTCTTCTTCCATTGCTTCTATCTTATAAACCACCGTATCGCAGATAAAGAGTTTTTTGGAACTTAATTCAACTGCAGCATTTTCTACCAGTTCTTTTTCTATATTAGAGAGTTTGTTTTGCAATATTTTGCTAGATTCAACATCTGATTTACATGCCAGAAACCTCGTTAGCAAATGTGTTTTATTCAAATCGAATGAGAAGTAGGCAACACTATAATCCAATTGCAACATATTTAAAGCAAGATTCACCATCAACAGAGATTTGCCCATAGCTGGCCGACCTGCAATTATTGTAAATTCTCCTTTTGATAAACCACCAAACCTGCTATCAAATTCCTTAAAACCAGTTAGTATGGCTTGCGTATTTTCTTTTTCTTCAAATAAGTTTGGAATATTATTAGCTACAATACTACCTATGCTTTCTGTCTTACATTCGTAATCTTCGTCTTCTTTTCTGGCTTTACCTAATAGTTCACTTAAGGCATCATACAATGATTTTTCAGCTTTATATTGAGGATATTTATCCAATAATTTTTGTAATGATCTTTGAAAATCTGTAAGCATGGTCTGATTTATTTTGAGATGAAAAGGAAGGCTAAGGTAATAGGTGATAGGCGTTTTTTTGCAGGAAAGTATGTTAAATTTTAAATAGAGTTTTCCACATTTTTTTTAATGAGCGAATTGAATTTTTCTATAGGTTGGAAAAAGATTATAGGTGAATAT